>JBFESP010000012.1:0-54518 GCA_041548485.1 Thermoplasmata archaeon
CGGCGGTATGAGCGTCGAGCCCTCCTCGGCGAGGCCGAGATAGTAGTTGTTGACGATGTAGGTCTTGTCCGTCGCCATCGCCATCGCCTGCCTGATGATCGGGTCGAGCCTCGACGGGTTCGGGCCCGCGTTGTTCATGTTTATCGCTATCTCGGTCCAGTACTGGGTGCACTTCGGTCCGTCGTAGGTGACGACATCCGCGAGCACTCCACTCTGCACCTTGCCCTTGATCGTCAGGTACTCCTGGGGCGGTAACTGCGCGACGTCGAGCACGCCGTTCTCGAGGGCGAGCGCCATCGCGGTCGCGTCATCGAAGAAGTGCATCTCCAGCCGCTCGAACTGTATCTCCATCCCCTTGTCGATCGTCCAGTGGTAATCGGGGTTCCTGACGAGTGTCAGCACATCGCCCTGCAGATACTCCTCGTATATGTCCTCCGTGGCCATGAACGGGCCGGTCCCCACGAGCGGTGGGTCGGAGTCCTCGAACACTCCCTCCCAGTTGAACCCGATTTCCGCGGCCGACCAATCTCCCAACAGGTGCTCCGGGAGCATCGATATGCACAACATCTCGGCGTATGCTGCCGGAACGGGTTCCCCCGAACTCCTGTCGTAGAAGTGGATCCTGACAGTGGTGTTGTCTACCTTCTCAGCATAGTTCATGAAGTACGCGTACGGTTGATATGTCCACATCTGGGAGAAGTTCTCCGCCTGCAGGTTTATGGTGAACACGACATCGTCCACTCCGAAGGGTACGCCATCATGCCAAACGGCGTTGGGCGTGACGTCCATCTCCCAAACGGAACCATACGGTTCATATGACTCGTCCACCTCTGCATTCGTCGCTAGGTTGCCCTCGATGTTGAGGTCTTCGTTCACACACTGAAGGGTGTCGTATACGAGACCGTAGAACACGTCGGCAGTATCGACCAGGCCCACGTTCGGATTCATGCTGTCCACTTTCTGCATGAATCCCATCCTGAGAGTTCCAGACGGCTGGAACTCGTCTTCCTGAGACGCGTTGAAGACCAGCACTGCAACGATCGAGAACACTAGCACGGCAACGACCGCAGACGCAGTCAACGCAAGGGTCGTGTTTCGAGGGACGGAGCCACCCATACTCAACCACCTCATCGCTAAGCTCGAACCACGGCTGCGCTGGGCATGGACGAGGCAACTATTTCATTGATTCGGCTCAACGAACCGTCTCAAACTGGCACCAGGTTGGAACCGATCGGATGAGTGGTATGCAACCGGAGCGACTCCACGTCCTCTAACCCTTGGCAATCTTCTTGAACGCCTCGTCGGATATCTCAAGCGATCTCCTTATATCGTCCTTCGAGTGCACGAGCGATGTGAAGAAGTGCTCGTCCGCATGCGGCACGCCGAACAAGACACCCTTGCCGAGCGAGTACATGAACCACTCATGCCAGGCATCTCTGTCGACGTCGAACGCATCGCGCCACATGACGACCTCCTTGTCGGTGAAGTACATCTGTCCCATCGAGCCGATGGACTCTATCCAGGTATCCACCCCGCGGTCCTCCGATATGTCCCTCAAGCCGTCGAACAACGAGTCGCCGATCCTGTCAATCTTCGCGTACGTCCCCGGGCGGGAGAGTATCTTCAACGTCTCGAGCCCAGCAGCGACGGATACGGGGTGGGCGTTATATGTGCCGCCGTGGTAGACGTTCCCTTCATCGTCCGGGATGATCTCGCTCATGATGCTCTTCTTGCCTCCGAACGCCGCGAGCTGGTATCCCCCACCGGCGACCTTGGCGACCGCTGTGAGGTCCGGCTTGACGCCGAACTTCTCCTGCGCACCACCGAGCGCAACCCTGAAGCCTGTGAGCACCTCGTCGAAGATGAGCACTATGCCCAGTTCCTTTGTGAGCTTCCTCAGCTTCTTCAGGTAGTTGTCCCTCGGGATGAAGCATCCACCTCCGGCCTGGACCGGTTCGATTATGAGCGCCGCGAGATCGTCGGCGTTCCTCGTGATGACCTCCTCCGTGACGCCCCAGTCGTTGAACGGATACATCACCACCAGGTCCGAGACGGCCTTCGGGATCCCCTTGCCGAAGGGCACCGATGGCTGGTTCGCCTTGTCCTTCAGCATGTCCTCCGGTATGTCCACACCCTGGAGGGCGTAGTCATGCCCTCCGTGGTATGACCCCTCCGCCTTGGCGATCTTGTCTCTTCCAGTGTACGACCTCGCGACACGCAGCGGATGCATGGTCGCCTCGGTCCCGGAGTTGGCGAGCCGCACCATCTCCATAGATGGCATGGCTTTCTGCAGCACATCGATGTACTCCAGGGTGATGTCCGTGGAGACGCCGAACAACGTCCCTTTGTCGACCTGCCTGTGTACGGCTTTGACTACCCGTGGATGGTTGTGTCCGAGTATCATTGGACCGTAGCCCAGCGCGAAATCGGTGATCTTGTTCCCGTCTAGGTCGTAGACGTACGGACCCTCCGCCCTCTTCGCGATGAACGGGTACGGCTCGAAGTACCGCACGTTGCTCTCGACTCCTGCAGGAAGTACCTTCTTGGCCTTCATGAAGTGCGCTTTCGATCTCTTTGTCCTGGACACATACTCCTTCTCACAACTCGCCGCCGCTGCCATGACGCAACTACCTCTCAGCTCTCAGGGGGACCACGCTGGAAAGCCCAACACCACATGGCAGAATCAACAAGCATTGATCCACACAGACAATGCCACAGCTCCGGGCGGTCCTCTGATTGGGCGGGTGATTGTCGCCAATGTAGAAATAGCTTGGTCGAACGGGTTATGTACCCGTCTCATCGCTGCGGCTCGATTACCACCTTGATGGAATCCTGCGCCTTGGCGACGAGCTCGAACCCCTTCCCGGTGTCCGCGAGGCCGAACCTGTGGGTTATCATGTCGCGGACCTTGATCCTGCCAGACCGCAGTAGCTCGATTGTGTCTGCGATGTCCTCGGGGCTGCCGGCGTAGGTGGTCGTTATCGTCACCTCGTCCTTCCACAGATCGCCCAGAGGGATGCACACCTCCGTTCCAGGCTCCGGCGGTGCGAACATCAGGATGGTACCCCCGCGGTCGACACAATCGAACGCCTGGAGCATCGCCTTCTCCGCGCCTGTCGAGACGATCACGAAGTCCGCCTTGCGGCCCTCGTTCGCCTCGATCACGAGTGCGGGGACGTCCTCGGACGCCTCGATGACGGTGTCGGCTCCGAACCGCTTCGCTGCATCGAGCCTGTACGGGGATACGTCGGTCGCGATGACCCGTCCTGCATCCATCGCCTTCGCGAGTTTGATGTTCATCAGGCCAGCTATCCCGCTCCCGAGCACCAGCACGGTCCTTCCGGGGAAGAACCTCATCAGCTTGAACCCGCGGACGACGCACGCCAGCGGCTCGATGAACACGCCGTCTTCATACGTGAGCTCCTCTGGAAGGACGAACAGACCATGCTTCAGGTTGACCTCTGGAACGCGCACGTACTCCGAAAATCCGCCTGGGAAGTAATTGGTGCTCCGGAGTGTGTCGCACGTGGAATGATGTCCGCTCATGCAGTATCTGCACTTCATGCACGGCACGTGATGGGACACGAATACACGGTCTCCGACATTGTACCCCTCGATGCCCTCTCCGACCGCCTCGATGTCACCAGCGATCTCGTGGCCGAGCACGAGCGGCGCGCGTTTGATCCTGTACCACTCCATGACGTCGCTGCCGCATATGCCGCTCGCCATCACCTTGACCAGGAGCTCGCCGGGGCCAGCCTCGGGCTTCGGCGTCTCCTCGAGCCGCACATCGCGGTTGTTGTAGTACATCGCCACGCGCATTGGTTGAGCGCTCCAGACACGGTTCCTACTTCTTCTTCGCGAGCTTCTTGAAGAGGTCGTACGCCTCCTTGACGGTGGCGTCCTCGTGCACTATCTTCCTGACAGCCTTGATCATCGGGACCGGGTGGTCGGACTGCCATATGTTCCTGCCCATGTCCACGCCGATGGCGCCCTTCGATATCGAGTTGAATGTCAGCTGGAGCGCCTGCTTCTCCGTCATCTTCGGCCCGCCGGCGACCACTATAGGTGCCGGGCAGCCTTCGACGACCTTCTCGAAATTGTCGCAGTAATACGTCTTGACGATGTGCGCGCCTAGCTCTGCTGCTATCCTGCAGCTCAGCGCGAGGAACCGCGCGTCCCTCTTGCCCAGCTCCTTCCCGACCGCCGTGACCGCGAGCACGGGCATTCCGTGTCTCTCGCCTTTGTCCACCAGCTCCGCCAGGCTGAGCAGCGTCTGCCGCTCGTACTTGCTTCCAACGAAGATCGACAGCGCTATGCCGGACGCGTTCAGGCGCAGGGCCTCTTCCATGCAGGTGACGATCCCCTCGTTGGCGAGGTCCTCTCCGACGATGCTCGTACCGCCAGACACCCTCAGGACGACCGAGTTGAACAGGCTCGGGTCGACGGACGTGCGCAGAACGCCCCTGGTGAGCATGATCGAATCCGCATAGGGCGCCAGAGGCGAGATGGTCTTCTTCGGATCCTCGAGGCAGGATGTCGGCCCAAGGAAGTAGCCGTGGTCGACGGCGAGCATGACCGAGCGGTTGGTATCCGGCTTGATTATCTTGGAAATCCTGTTCTTCAAACCCCAATCCATGTGACAACACCTCCGAAATTGTCGCATCTTGACAGTTCGGCCTGTTGAGAAAGGAGGTAGCGTATTTATAGCTTGTCGGATGGAAGGCTGGCCATCAGCCATGGAAACCTTATAGACATGGGCACGCTTACCACGGGTCGGAAGTGAACGGGCTTGCACGAGAAGGTCCACACACGCCTCAGGAGAGTCGACGGGTACAGGTTCGAGATAGACTTCGGCGAGTGGGACGGGAAGATATCGATGGACGAGCCCGAGCCGCTCGGGGAGGGCACCGCTCCCAACGCCGCGATGATGCTGTCGTCCGCCGTGGGGCACTGCCTCTGCGCTAGCCTGCTGTTCTGCGTGGGCAAGTCAAAAGGGGAGGCAGAGGGGCTGTCGGCCGATGTAGAGACCAAGCTCGCGAAGAACGAAAGCGGAAGATGGCGGATTGAAGGAATTAAGGTAAGCATCAATCTGAAGATGGACGATGAGAACCAGAAAAAGTTCGAACGCTGCAGGGAACTCTTCGAGGATTTCTGCATCGTGACGGCGAGCATACGACAGGGCGTCAAGGTCGATGTCGACCTCGAAATATCCGGGCCCGCATGAGTCGGAGGGATGCTCTTGGCGAAGGTGATATGCGGAGATGAGGACGAGCTTCTGGACAGGGTGCTCGAAGTGCTCTCTAGCCTCAAAGGGGTTCGGAAGGCGTTCTTTCTTGATGATGACCTGCGGGCCCAGTTGGAGAAGATGGAGAAGGACAAGTCCTCGTCCCTCGGCCCTCTGACGGTCCACAACGATGGTGTGATGGAATGTCTCCGCAGGAAACACGTGGCATGCATAGTCAAGGACGCCACGTTCAGACCTCCTCCCGCTCCTACGGTGGTTCTCATCGACGAGAGCGGGAAGGTGATCGGGAGAGAGCTCATCGGTGGGGAGAAGGTCGAGGCCGTCCCCGGCCAGAAGCTCATCTACCTCGGCAAGGACTTCATCATATTCTATGACGGTGGCAGGAGCACGAAGACGAGGTTCATACTTCCTCCGATAGCGTTCGAGGAGGTCGAACGGATCGAGGGGACTGCAAACGTCTGCTCGTCCAGCCCCTCGACGGACGGCGACTTCTTCGTCAGGGAGGCGGCAGACCTGCCAGACGACCCGAAACTGGCGACGATACTGGTCGGATTCGACACCTAGGTACGACCGCCGTCTCTGTGCGATTATCGGAGCGGGCTGTCGACGAACATGCGTCAACGGAAGTTCTTTCGAAGAACCCGCGAGAGCGCACGAAGGACGGCCCCCTTCTGAACGCTGGCTTTTAGAACATTATGCAAGAAACCGCCTCGGCCGTCCAACTGTTTCCGGCAGGGTCGCATAGTAATTGAGCAACCTTTAAATCGATGGCCAACATGCTCTCGGATGCTCCTGTCGGAAGGCCGTTGTTGATGGCCGCAGACAGAAGAGGCCAGTGGTGTTAAGATGGCATGTGAGAAGGCAAATCCGTTTGAGAACATGAAGAAGCAGGTCGACGTTGTCGGCAAGAAGCTGGGGCTTGATTCCGGGATAATCGAAGTGTTGAAGAGCCCGAAGAGGGAACTCTCGGTCAACTTCCCAGTGCGGATGGATGACGGATCGATACGGGTGTTCACAGGATACAGGGTTCAGCACAACGAGTCACGCGGACCTTACAAGGGAGGAATACGGTACCACCAGCAGGTGGACATCGACGAGGTCAGGGCCCTAGCTGCCTGGATGACCTGGAAGACCGCGGTCGTGGACGTTCCGTACGGAGGCGCGAAGGGAGGCATAATCGTCAACCCGAAGACGATGTCCGTCGGCGAGATCGAGAGGATGACGAGGAGGTACGCCTCGGAGATATCGATCATCATCGGCCCCGAGAAGGACATACCCGCCCCCGACGTCAACACGGGTGGACGGGAGATGGCCTGGATCATGGACACGATCAGCATGGCGGAGGGCTTCGCAGTGCCCGGGGTCGTCACAGGCAAGCCACCGGAGATCGGCGGTTCCCTCGGGAGGCCCGAGGCGACATCCAGAGGACTTGTGTTTACTGTCAGAGAGGCGGCGAAGAAGATTGGGCTCGACCTCAAGGGCGCCACCGTCGCCATACAGGGATACGGCAATGTCGGAGCCTTCGCCCACAAGCTCATCGAGAGGGACTTCGGTGCCAAGGTCATCGCCGTCACGGACTCCAAGGGAGGCATCATCAACGAGGACGGCCTGAAGTACGACGAGGTCATCGCTCACAAGAAGAAGACGAAGAGCGTCGTCGGGTTCCCTGGCACGAAGCCCGTCACCAACGAGGAGATCCTCGAGCTGGAGGTCGACGTGCTCCTGCCGTGCGCGCTCGAGAACGTGCTCACAAAGGAGAACGCCGGAAGGGTGAAGGCGAAGATGTCCGGGGAGGGGGCGAACGGTCCGAACACGCTCGAGGCGGACGAGATAATGCACAAGAACGGCGTGCTCATCCTGCCAGACATCCTCGCGAACGCGGGCGGTGTGACCGTGAGCTACTTCGAGTGGGTCCAGAACCTCTACAACTACGCCTGGACGGAGGAAGAGGTCAACGAGCGCCTCGACCAGAAGATCACGAAGGCGTTCCACGAGGTCTGGGACATGTCCGAGAAGCAGAAGGTCAACATGCGAGAGGCCGCGTACATGGTCGCGGTGGACAAGGTCGCAAGGGCCACGCAGATCAGGGGATTCTTCCCGTAGATTGCCACAAACTAACGGATCCGTCTGGGGCGTTGCCCTCGACGGATCCCATCAAATCCTTTTCTTTTGATTATGTCTTTTCCAGGGCTTCCGCCTTCCTCAGGCTGTTCACAACGACGAGCACGACGACACCCTCGACGACGGATGACACGGACATGAGGTGCATGTACATGCGCGAAAGAATCCTCGATACATCATAGCCGATATCGGACCCGGACTCGTACATCACGACCATGGCTACGGCCGAAACAATCATAACCACGAGCATTAGTATCACCAATCTCAGCACGCTCTTCAGGTCGACTTTCCTCAGAACTGCCGAGGCGGATTCGAATCCGCGGTCCAGCAGCCCCTTGATAGCCAAGGCCACGCCCGATGTCACGATTATCCAGCCGAACGTGCTCGCGTAGTTCGATATCTTGATGAGGTTGGAGAGATTCCTCATATCATCGTAATCCCAGGTCTGGCTTAAAATGCGTTCGTAGTAGTAAGCGTACAGTAGAAACCCCGTCACGATGAGTGCGAGGCCGATTACAGCCGCGTACGTGGCCATGGCAAACGTGGATGTCTGGCCGTGCCGACCGCCTCCTTCGGCCAAGGGAGCGTAACCAGGCGGCTGAGACGACGGAGGTTCTGTGGTTTCATCGGCATCGGCCGCAGTTGGGACGGACACTCTCAACACCTCAGAGCACGAGCCACAATACAACACGTGGTCTGGATTATCCGCCCCGCACTGAGTACACCTCATCGCCACTCCCTGGCCTGCTGAATCGCAAACGACCGATAATAACTTTCCTTCGGAAGCCCACGGACGCATCCACATCGAGATAGTCACGGAGAGCCTTTGCTCAACGCCTTCTCCAGTTCCTCTGCGACGAAATCAGCTGGGACCAGCGTCTGCTCGCCCGTTTTCATATCCCTTAGAGTGACGGACCGCTTGGCCATCTCATCCTTGCCAACGATTACCGCGAACTTCGCGCCTGCAGAGGCGGCGTACTTCAGGTTCTTACTCATGTTCCTGCGCATCAAGTCGACATCCGCTCGCAGGCCCTTGGAGCGTATCTTGGAGACGATGGCGAAGGCGTACTTCCTCATCGGGTCCTCGGTCGGGACGACATACGCGTCCAGAGGCGTGTACTCGGCCGGTTCCTGTTCGGCCTCTAGGGCGAGCATCACGCGGTCGATGCCTATCGCGAAGCCGGTGCTGAATACCGCCTCTCCCCCGAACAGCTCGGAGAGGGTGTACGACCCGCCCCCGAGTATCTGCTTCTCCGCTCCAAGTCGAGGGGCATCTATCTCGAACACCATGCCGGTGTAGTAGTCCAGACCACGGACTATGCCAAGGTCGAGCTCGACATCCTCCACGCCCTGCAGCTTGAGAATCTCGAACAGCTCCTTCAGGTACTGCTGCGCTTCAGCATCGTCGACGCTGTCGAGTATCTCGGTCCCGCCTTTCGTTTCAGCAAGCGTGGTGATTCTGTCGAAAAGGTTCCGCGAGAGCGAGTTGGCGTCGAACATGTCGCCCATCGCGTCGAAGTCCTCCTTGTCTATCATCCGGAGGACGTTGCCTGCCAGAGCGGAGTCCTGCACTTCGTTGAGCACTAGCGACTTCATCACGCCGATGTGCCCCACGCGGACGTGGAAGTCCTGAAGGCCAGCGGCTCTGATGCAGTGAACCGCGAGCGAGATTACCTCGGCGTCCGTCTCGGGGTTCTCGCTTCCTATGAGCTCCGCACCGAGCTGGAAGAACTCCCGATACCTGCCGCTCTGCGGGTTCTCGTACCTGAAGCAGTTGCCGACATAGTACAGCTTCAGCGGCTTCGGCAGGTTGGACATCTCGTTGACGAAGAGCCGAATCACCGAGGCGGTTATCTCCGGTCTGAGGGCGATCTCCCTGTCGCCCTTGTCCTTGAAGACGTACATCTCGTCGACGATGGACTGCCCCGACCGCAGCGTGAACAGCTCGGACAGCTCGAACGTGGGGGTCACGACCTCGCCGAACCCGAACCGGTGACAGATGTCCCTCATGGCCTGCTCGGCCTTCCTCCGCCTGAACATCTCGGCCGGGCCGAAGTCCCTGGTACCCCTGGGGCGCTGAATCATCGGCCGCAATAAGCGGATACGATTTCTTAATCCTTTGGGGGGTGACTAGGTGCGAGGATTGGAGTCCAGGGGATGATGTGGAGACCTCGGTCGCGGCCTTTGTCCCTGTCTCGGGCCGCGCGACCGTGGTCGATCCGCATGCGTCTCAGTGACCGTGCGCACGTGCAAGACATTCGTCGGACAATGGGCCAGTATATAACGATATGATAGGCCAGCGAAAGGCCTTTATATGTCGGACGGACATTAGACTCCGGTCGGGAAATCCCCGACTGACACAAGGAGGGATGCACGTGCCGATGAGTCCGATACCATTGGAGAGAGCCAAGGAGATTGCCACCGAGAAGAACCTCAAGCCCGGAAAGGTGAGAGGGACGACGGAGATCGAGTTCACACGAGGAACGAGCCCACGCGTCGACGTGATCGACTGGCCCGAGTTCGAGGCGATCCTCAACCACAAGAACCTCGAGATCCACGAGGGCGGCGGCTTCATGAAGCTCATGAAGAAGAAAGAGTGAGTTCGAGAACCGTCACCGGCCACTCGAAACCCCTTCATCTGGTTATTATCGAATCGCTCTGTTTCTGCCCGCAGGCCTCAACGCTTGATTATGATCGATACGATGTCCTCGTCCATCACGACGTGGTCTAGGCCCACTATCTGGCCGGGGAATCTCGCGCTCTTCCCCCAGATGAGCGCGTACCTGAAGTTCTTCCTGAAGTCGCGGTGGATGGAGGCGCACACGGCCCCTATGTCCGAGCCCGCACGTATCACGAGCGGCTCGACGAGGTCGGCCTCCTTGCCCTGAGGCTTCATGTAGATGCGTATGAGGTCGAGCGAGTCGAAAATCGTGTCCTTGAGCACGGCGAGGCCCTGCCCATTCTCCGCGGATACGGGCACGACCTTCCAGCCTTTGAGCTTCCTGTTCTTCAGCTGCCTGAGATACTCGTCGCTGACGAGGTCGATCTTGTTCACAACGGTTATCGCAGGCATGTAGAGGCGGTTGCCAGCTATGTGGTCTATCAGCTGGTCCTCGTCGATCTTCTGGCGGATCACGATGTCCGCGTTGATGAACCCGTACTCGTTCATCATCTCACGGACGAGCTCCTCGTCCAGGGACGGCTTCGCCGTGGTGAAGTTGACACCGATGCCCCCTCTGCTCTTCCGGGACACGACGATGTCCGGCGGTTCCTGGTTCAGCCTCAGGTTGGCGGTCCCCAGCTCGTCGACCAAAACCTGTATGTTCGTCTCGAACACATCGATCATGAGGACTATGAGGTCTGCCGAGCGGACGACCGACAGGACCTCTCGGCCGCGGCCCTTCCCCTTCGAGGCGTCCTTGATGAGGCCCGGGAGGTCGAGCACCTGTATCTTCGCCCCCCGATGCTCCATCTCCCCGGGGACGACAGAAAGGGTCGTGAACTTGTACGCGCCTACCTCGCTGTCGGCGTTCGTGATCTTGTTGAGAAGGGTCGACTTGCCCACGCTGGGGAAGCCGACCAGCGCGACGGTCGCGTGTCCGGATTTCTTCACGGAATAGCCTTGACCCTTCGGGCCCTTCGATCGCCTGAGCTCGAGGTTGTCCTTCAGCCGGGAGAGCTTGGCCTTCAGCTTGCCTATGTGGTGCTGGGTGTTCTTGTTGTAGGAGGTCCTCGCCAGCTCTTCCTCGATGTCCCTTATCTGCTCATCGATCGTCGCCATTGCTTCAATGGCTAATATCGTCCCGGTAGATATGTGTTCCAGCGCCGTGCTCGAGGGCGTCGACCAGCTTCTCGGTGGCGGTTATGACCACCTCCTCTCCACCTCCTTCGAGGAACCTCATCGCAGCCAGCACCTTAGGGCCCATGCTCCCGGGGGGGAACTGGCCCTCGTCGTACAACTTCCTGATATCTGTGAGTGTGACTCTGGTCAGAGGCTTCTGGGTGGGTTCACCGTAGTCGACGCAGACGTGCTCGACGTCGGTCGCTATGATCAACAGGCGCTCCCTGATGTTCCTCGCGAGCATCGCGGCGGCGAGGTCCTTGTCAACGACGGCTTCCACTCCGATCAACCTGCCGTTCTTCCTGATCACCGGTATCCCGCCGCCGCCGCACGCGATGACCACCTCCGCCTGGTTCTCTCCTCCGAACACGAGCCGACGGACGGGTGTGCTCTCGACGATGCCTATGGGTTCCGGTGACGGAACCACCCTCCTCCATCCGCCCCGCTTCTTGTCGTGAACCAGCTTCCAGCCCTTTTCGCGCTCGAGCCGTCTCGCCTCCTCGTCCGAGTAGTACCTGCCGATCGGCTTCGACGGGTTCTTGAAGGCGGGGTCGTCTTCGGACACGACGACCTGCGTGATCAGCGAGACCGCGATCCTGTCCATGTCCCTCTCCGCGAATTCGGATGAGAGCGCCTGCTGGAGCATGTAACCTATCTGTCCCTGGCTCTCGGCGACGCAGACGTCCAGCGCATTGACGGGAACGTCGTCTTCGGCTATCTCCGCCCTGAGGAGTATGTTCCCGACCTGAGGACCGTTCCCGTGTATTATCACGATGTCGTAACCGATTTGGATGAGGTCCGCGAGACCCCTGCACGTGGAGGTGACGTGCTTCATCTGGTTCTCCTGGGTGAGGGTGTCACCCGGGCGCAAGATAGCGTTGCCTCCCACTGCTATGACCGCGGTTTTCAGCGTCGGAGCCTCCTACAGGAATGAATTCCATTGAGAGATGGCTATATAAGTGTTGTTCCTGTGCACAGGACGCTCTCCTGCGGCCAAGCTTTTTATCATACCACCATCTTTGCCTGAGCCGTATGGAAGAGCTGAGCGAGCACCGGGCGCCGGTCGACAGGATCAAGAAGATCCTCGAAGACCTGTTCGAGAAATTCAAGAAGACACCCTACGCCGGCCCGGTGGCGATCGGCGTCACCGGATTCGTCTACTACCTCATGATGGCGTACATACCGGGCTCGTGCTGGATCGGGTTGGTCCCGTCGCTCCTCCTGTTCGGCCTCATGTGGCAGTTCGACATCAGAAGGGTCCGGAAGCTGCTGATCTACGGCCTGGTGGCCGCAGTCGTGATCATGACCATATCCACGGGATTCCTGGTGAATTCGTTCCAGAACATGGATATGGCCGTCGCGGTCAGCCCGGGGAGCGAGCCGGTGCTGTTCAACGGCACGGTGAGCCCGAGCGCAGGCGACGGTACGACCCTGTTCACCTACAACCTCACGGTCCGATCTCCCGAGCCCGGAGTGAACGTGACGAATGTGTGCGTGAACATCACATCGCTCATGACGACGATAAGCGCAAACATGACCGAGATCGGTTGGAACGCCACCCTGAACGAGACATACTACAATCACATCACGGTCCTGTCCGCACCGATAAACCAGTTCCACTTCGCAGCCGTCGTGAACGGCACCTGGGTGATGGCAAGCGACTACCTTGACGGCGAGCACATCTCCATCGTCGGGCCGGTCTACTCCGACCCATGGGCGGTCGCGGTACCGGTGATCCAGTACGTCTCGCTGTACCAGGCGTTCCTGCAGTTCTTCCCGATATTCGCGATACTGTGCGGCATGGTCTGGTGGATGCGCCGTGCGAGGCGCATGAGGGAGGACGCCGTCAGGAATTGGGAGAAGAAGCGGAAGGAAGTCGAGGCCAAGGTGCCTGAGGACGACACGAAGGTGCCGAGCCTGCAGCGCGCGATGGGACTCGAGGCGGAATCAGATACTTTCGTCTGCTCCGACTGCGGCGCGGACGTGCCGTCTGAGGCGAAGGAATGCCCCTCGTGCGGCGAGAAGTTCGACTGAACCTCGTGCCCCGGTGACGTCGGATGATTTGATATAGCGATGAATATCCTACAGGGTCATCGCATCATCAGGTGCATCTGGAGGATGGAACTGTTGAGTGGCGTAGCTCGTACCGCTCTTGTCGCTGCATCCGTTCTGTTTGCCGTCGCCCTGTTCGTGCCCGACCTCGTTGCTGCAAACTTACGTGTCGAGCCGGTCCTGGAAGACCCTCTCACCGGGATCCTGATCCTGATAAGCGTCAACTTCCCGACGAATCTGTTTCTGATCAGCCTGAGCATCTACATCGCATTCTACTGGATGGGGAGAAGGCTCGGAGACATAGCTGACGACCCACATGACTTGCTCGCGTCAATCGTGATTGCGTCGATCCTCGTGTCGGTAGCAGGAGGCGTGATCGACTTCATGTTCCTGTACGATAGGGTGGAGGATCGCTACCTGTTGCAGGACTACTCGGCGGCGCTCTTCCTACCGGCCGCCGCGTTGATATTCGCCGCAATCGCATTGCTCCTATTCGCGATCGTGAATATCCGTGTGACCGTATCCTTGGTCCTGGCGGCCGCGATAGCTTCTTTGAGCCCGATTAGCTGGTGGTTCACCTCCTGGTTTCTGGGGAGCTGGTTCTCAGTATGCCTGATGCTTCAGATCGTCCTCGCCGCGACGCTGTCCTTGTTCGTTCTCGGGATGCTCCACGTGCGTCATGTCTCGGTGTTCAGTGGCGCCGAGGAGAAGACTTACGAAGGTGGCGAGCCGTAGCCAGTGGGCGCAACACTTTTTTATTCCGGGACGCCATTGGGAGCGTCTGGGATGCACGCGGGAGTAACTGACCGCTTTTGGCTTCCTTGTGGAGGCAGGAACACTTGGCATCGATAGCTCACGAACTGGCGAAGAAGCAGAAGGAGATATCGATCTCCGAGTTCTTCGAGAAGAACAAGCACATACTGGGTTTCGACTCGCTCACAAGGGCACTGATCACGGCCGTCAAGGAATCCGTCGACAACAGCCTCGACGCATGCGAGGACGCGGGCATCCTTCCGGATATCCTCGTCCAGGTGGAGAAGGTCGCCAACAACGAGTACCGCATAGTGGTCGAGGACAACGGCCCGGGCATCGTGAAGAAGCAGGTGCCGAACGTGTTCGGAAGGCTCCTGTACGGGTCGAGGTTCCACGTGAGGGCGCAGAGGAGGGGGCAGCAGGGCATAGGAGTATCGGCCGTCGTCATGTACGCGCAGATAACCACCGGCAGGCCCGCGAAGATACGCTCCAGGATATCCGATGAGGATGTCGCCTACGAGTGCGAGCTCATACTCGACACCAAGAAGAACAGGCCCCAGACGATGAAGGAGGATTTCGTCATCTGGGAGAAGGAGCACGGCACGCGCTTCGAGGTGAACCTCAAGGGCAAGTACGTCGGGGGCAAGCAGTCGATATACGAGTACCTCAAGGGCGTGGCCATCGTCAACCCTCACGCGAGGATCACGTTCATACAGCCGGACGGGGGGAACATCGTGTTCGAGCGGTCGACGGAGGTGATGCCTCCGCCTACGACTGAGGTCAGGCCGCACCCCGAGGGTGTGGAGCTCGGCGAGCTGCTCAACATGGCGAAGTACACCGAAGCGAAGAAGATGACGAGCTTCCTAAACACCGAGTTCTCCAGGATATCACTCAGAGTCGCCAGGGAGATACTCGACGTGGCGGAGATCCCGCACAACCAGAGGCCTTCTAGGCTCAACCTCAACCAGGCGGGAGACATCATCGACGCCGTGAAGAAGGTCAAGATCATGGCGCCTGAGACCGACTGTCTGTCTCCGATCGGGGAAGGACTCATCAGGAAGAGCCTGAAGAACGTGCTCGGAGAGACCAAGGCGTCGTTCTACGCCCCCCCGGTGACGAGGGAGCCGAAGGTGTTCGGAGGCAACCCGTTCATCGTGGAGGTCGGGATCGTGTACGGCGGGCAGCTCAGCAAGGAAGATCCCGTGCAGATCTACAGGTTCGCCAACCGCGTGCCGTTGATGTACCAGCAGGGGGCGTGCGCGACGACCCAGGGGATAGAGAACGTCGATTGGCGCAGGTACGGGCTCGAGCAACGTGGTGGCAAGGGCATACCGTTCGGTCCAGCGATACTCCTCGTCCATGTGGCGTCCACGAAGATACCGTTCACCTCCGAGTCGAAGGAGGCGGTCGCCAACGTGCCCGAGATACGCGAGGAGATAGAGCTCGCGTTGAAGGCGTGCGCTCGTAGGCTGAAAACACATCTCAACAAGGCGGAGAGGAAGAGCAAGGCGAGGGTCAAGTTCGAGATCGTCCAGGAGATCGTACCGATGATCGCCCAGAAGAGCGCGAAGATCGTGGGCAAGCCGGTGCCGGACATCGCAGGGACCATCACGAAGATAATGAACGTCGTGTGGGTGGAGGACGAGGTCGCGCACGGCAAGAAGAAGACGCACCATGTCTCCGTGAAGCTGTACAACTACACTCCCAAGAACCAGAAGCTGCAGCTGCACATGGTGCTCCCTTACGAGAAGGTGGACGAGGGGTCCCTCACACTGAAGCCGTCGGAGGTGAGGGACGGCACCAAGGTCACGTGGGACACGAAGAGGGTCGCGCCGACGGAGGTGTTCGAGCTAGCGTTCGACATGAAGGGTCTGGACGGCGGGGAGTACGAGGAGAACGAGATATTCGTCAGCGGCATCGACCCCGCATCCGTGATAGGCGCGGATGTACTGCCCGGGGACTGGGACCTCGAGCACATCACGATCACCGAGGAGAAGGCCGCGCCCGAGGAGGAGGCGGCGGACAACGGCGAGATAGACTACGACGAAGGGGCGGAGGTGATAGAGGATGAAGAATGAGGAGCGCCACCTCAAGGCGGTCGACCGGCTCACCGAGCTGGCCGGGGACGTGTACGACCAGCTCGACGACCGCAAGATACCGAAGATGTCGATCCCCCTCAGGACTAAGAGCAACATCAGGTTCGACCGCAGGTCCGGTGTGTGGAAATACGGCAGGGCGACGGGAGTCCGGTCGGCGAAGAAGCTGACGGGTGCGCAGATGCTCCTGCGCACGATGTACATGCTCGAGTTCATGGAGGAGATGATCAGGACCAACAAGAGCTCGACCCTGAGGGAGATGTACTACATATCCGAGGGCTGGGATAAGGCGAAGTTCTCCGCCCAGGACGAGTCCAACATGCTCGCGGAGGACCTTGAGATCATCACCAGCTGCATGCGGGAGGACTTCAAGCTGAGACCCGAGGAGGACGGCGCCCGGGTCATCGGCAATGTAACGGTCCGGGAGACGGACAGGAAGGGCAAGAAGAAGAAGATCAACTGCAGGGACGACGTGGGCGATTCAGGGTATGGCATACCCTACAACGTGGAGGAGGAGAAGATCGGGTTCGTCGACTGCGACGCCGATTTCCTCATCGCGATCGAGACGGGCGGTATGTTCGACAGGCTCGTCGAGAACAGGTTCGACGAGGATTCGCATGCGGTGATCGTGCACCTCAAGGGACAGCCGGCGAGGAGCACGCGCAGGTTCATCAAGAGGATCAACGAGGAGATGAAGCTCCCCGTATGCACGTTCGTCGACGGCGACCCGTGGAGTTTCAGGATACACGCGTCGCTCGCATACGGCGCCATCAAGACCGCGCATCTGTCGGAGTACCTCGCGACACCCACTGCGGAGTATGTTGGCATAACCGCATCGGACATACTGAACTACGATCTTCCCACGGACAAGCTGAACGACAGGGACGTGCAGGCGCTCAACGCCGAGAAGACGGACCCGAGGTTCGGCGACCAGTTCTGGAAGCACGAGATAGACCTCATGCTACAGATAGGCAAGAAGGCCGAGCAGCAGGCACTCGCGAAGTACGGCCTCGACTTCGTGACGAAGACCTATCTGCCCGAGAAGTTGACAGAGCTCGGGATAATGAAGTAGGTCACCCGCTCCACGAGCACAGGTTCTCCCCTGTGGATGTCGTGAGGCCTGAGCCGCCCATCCACATCATCCTCTCCAGCGTCTGCGTCACGACATAGCCCCTGGACAGCAACAGGTTGAGGGCCCTCCGTCTCGTCCCAGGGACGGGGATGAGCATCTCGGGCGCACCCGATTCGGCGGCCAGGTCCTCCGAGGCGGATACCAGCTCCTCGAGCACCGCCTCGCCGCGCCTAGGCATCACACCCAGGCACCTGACGGCGGAGCCGGCCATATCCACCCTCCTCATCACCGTGTGAACTGTGGAGAACCCGCACACCTTTCCTTCGTGTTTCGCGACGAGCGTGTCCCCGAACGAGAACTTCTTCGTCAGGGCGACCTCGCCCGAGTAGTCGAGACCAGGGTTGAGCGCGTCGGATATCTCCTTCACCGTAGCCAATACCCGCTGCTCGGAACTACTCTTCGAGAACCTCTCGATCGGCACGGTCGTCGACGGCGATGAGGGTTTGTGGTCCGACAGCGCCTTGCCGAGGACAATGATGATACCTTCAGGTCGCAGGCCAGCTCTGAGATACATCCCGACGCTCGCGGGCACTTCAGGGTTGGTCTCGAGACCGATGTCCGAGCAGCCCTTCTCCTCCAGATGGTTGAGCGATGACTTGAGCAACTCCTTTCCCACGCCCATGCCCTGGTACGACGTCAGGACGGACAGCGGCCCGACCCAGCCTGTTTTCCCCCATATGTGGGAGAAGCATGAGCCGACCACGCCGGCCCTCTCTTCGACCGCGACCATCGCTCCGTCCGGGTCCGAGTGAAGGTACGACAGGATGCCTTCGTCCGTCCTCGATGTCATCCGTGGCAGCTCTGGATAGGCGCGCTTGATTAGTTCGTCCCAGGCTACGGCGTCGACCCGTTTGACATCCTCGATGTCCTCGACCCGCATCTTGCGTATCACGACTTTCATGTCAGGTCCAACCTTCTAGCGGCGTCCTCAGAAGGATGTATCGTGAAAGGGTTCGAGGGATATCAATGTGAAGGACGACTGTGCCTCCCGACCTGTTATATGCGAGTATTAGGATTCCGGGCGCGCCATGGAGATGAGACCCCAGTGCGTACCTTGCCTCATAGGTAGGGTAGTGTTCGAGACAGAGGAGGTCGACCCCTCTAAATCCGTCGAGACGACGAAGGCAGCCACGAGGATACTCGGGGAGAGGTTCGGCCCAGGGGCGTGCTCCGCCACCGTCGCGACTGGAGTACATGAGGAGACCTACAGGATACTCGGGGCGGACGATCCATACAAGGAGCTCAAGAGGAGGAGCAACGAGATCGCGCTCGAGCTGTACCCCGAGGCGGAGGCGTTCGTCGAGGCGGCTGATGACAGGTTGAAGGCGGCGTCCCTATGCGCCGTCGTCGGCAACGTGCTCGACTTTGGCATAGGCACTGCGTTCGACTCCCCCGAGAAGCTGAGAGAGGAGTTCAAGCATCTCCTTGGAGAGGGATTCGGCCACGACGACCTGCCTCAGATACGCGGGCTCATGGAGCACGGCGACGAGGTCGTCTACCTCGCGGACAACTGTGGCGAGGTCGTGTTCGACAGGCTCGCGTTGAAGGAGATCAAGAGGCTCGGGGTGAAGGTCACGTTCGTGGTCAAGGGGAGGCCCATCCTGACCGATGCGACGCTCGCCGACATCGACGGACTGGGAATCGACGAGATAGTCGATGAGGTCATAGAGACCCCGGGGTTCGCCGTCGGGATCGACGTTGCCGAGTTGAACGGCGTATTCGGAGAAAGACTCCGTGGCTATGGCCTGATAGTGGCCAAGGGGATGGCGAACTACGAATCGTTGTCCGAGACGGACATCGGCCCCGTGGCGTATCTGCTTCGCACCAAGTGCGACCCCATCGCGGATAGCCTCGGGCTGAAGAAGGATATCAACGCGGCGAAGCTTCTTTTGGAGGGCGGGGTGCGCTGACAATGATAGACGACCTGAAGTTCGAGGCTTTCCTCATCAAAAGGAAGAATGTGTTCAGGATAGCGACGGGGGCATCAGACGTCGAGGACAACGTGGTCGTCCGTCTGGAATCGGACGGCGAGTTCGGCGTTGGGAGCGCGTCTCCAAGCGATGTGACGCACGAGACGAAGGATACGATCACAGACTTCCTCCGGGCTGCTCGACGGAGTGTGACGGGGGTTGACGAAAGCAACCTACCGGCATTACACGAGGCACTCGACTCCGTCGCCCGTGGGAACACGGCGGCCAAGGCCGCGGTGGACATGGCGGCATACGACCTACTCGCTAAGCGCGCCGACAGACGGGTCTTCGAGCTTCTCGGAGGGGCTGGCGACGGGAGCATGCTGACGGACATCACCATCGGGATCGAGGACCGGGAGGAGACCGTGAGGAGGGCGCTCGCCCACTGCGGGGAGGGTTTCCGGGCGCTCAAGCTGAAGGTGGGCCTCAACCTGAGCGAGGACATTGAGCGCATGACGGCCGTCCGGGACGCGGTAGGCCCCGGCGTGGAGATGCGGGTCGACGCGAACCAGGGGTACTCCGTCGACGAGGCGTCGAGGTTCTGCGAGGAGATGCACTCGCTAGGAGTCGTCCTCGTGGAGCAGCCCGTTGACGCCGATGATTACGAAGGGCTCAGGAGGGTGAGGGAGCGCAGCCCCGTGCCTATCATGGCGGACGAGTGTCTGAGGACAGTGGACGACGCCAGGAAGGTCGCGGAGATGGGGGCGGCGGACATCATCAACATCAAGCTCATGAAGAGCGGCGGCATCCACCCCGCCATAGCGATAGACGAGATAGCCAAGGATGCCGGCATGACCACCATGGTCGGCTGTATGGGGGAGATACAGTTGTCGATAGCGGCGGGGCTGCACTTCGCCCTGGGCTCGGGCAACGTGAGATACGCGGATCTCGACTCGCACTTCTCGATGATAGACGATCCCTCAACGGGGCTGGTCTTCAAAGACGGCTCCCTCGGGGTCACGCCTCGGCCTGGCCTGGGCATCACCGTGGCCACCTACCAGTAACGCTTATAGCCTGAATGTCCAATCCCGTGCCACCGAAAACGTACTGGCGGACCATCAGATGGCGAAGAAGATCGACGACCTCCGCAACGCCGAGGAGAAGTTCCGGGCGCTTCTGAACAAGCGCGATGAGATAAATGCCCAAGCAGCGGTCATAAGATCGGAGCGGGACACGCTGAACGACCAGCGGAGGGAGCTCCAGGACCAGGTGAGGGAAGTACGCGACAAGCGGGACGCCCTCGTCTCGGAGATGCGGGTCTACAAGGACAGGAGGAACGACCTCCAGAGGAAGGCGAAGGAACTCATCGAGTTCAAGCGCAAGCTCAAGGGCAGGCCCATGGGAGACCTCAACTCGGAGATACGCAAGCTATCGGACGAGATCGAGAGTCTCGACCTGAAGCAGCAGACGGTCCCGATGACCATCCCGAAGGAGAGGGAGCTGCTTGACGACCTCAAGGCGAAGAGGAAGGAGCTGGAGCGCGTGAGGACTATACTCGTCGACCAGGAGAAGATCGTCAGAGAGATCCGCGACATCGACCAGAGCATAGACGAGCTCTTCCGACAGGCGGACAAGGAACACGAGGAGGTCGTGCGTCTGTCGAACGAAAGCCAGGAACACCACGACCATGTCACCTCCGTGATGAAGGAGATCTCCTCGCTCAAAGGGGTCGCCGACAAGAAACACGCTGATTTCGTCAAGCTCAGGGAGGGCGCGGACGCGGCCCATCAGAAGGCCTCGGACATGCGGGACAAGATCATCGAGATACGCAAGGAGCGGCGTGCCGAGTGGCAGGAGGAGCGGGACTCGGTCAACGAGGTCAACAAGGCCGCGCGGGAGCTTTTCGACGACGAGAAGAGGAAGGACGCGGCAGCCGAGGAGGCGCTCCAGCTGCTCCTGAACAAGAAGAAGGTGGAGATGCGCTGACGCATTCCGCGCCAGCCGTCACGCATCAGCTCTTCTTTCTGCCGAAGACGAGGACCGAGGCCGTCGGCTCGATATCGTCGTCCTTGTCCTTCTTCCTCGAAAAGCGTTTCTTCTTCTTTTCTGGCTTCTTCTCCGGCTCCTCCTCTTCCACTCTGGGCTTCTGAGTCTTCTTTCTCCGTTGCTGTGGGGTGTCGGGCTTGTCGGGCGCCTTTCCCTTGGAGACATAGATGTCCCTGTCTCCCGCCCGCTTGAAGTGCAGGCGGTCCGTCTTCATCAAGAGAGCCATTGGCAGCACGAGCTGGTCCTTGGAGAGTCCGGTATCCTTCTCTATCTTCTCCAGGGTGGCGCCCGACTTCTCCGTCACATCGAGTATCGATCTGATGGCGTCGTTGACATTCATCCTCTCCCTGCCGGTCCCGACGGTCATCTGCGTCCTCTGGTCGACTATGCTCGACAGGAACTCCTTGGAGCGTCTGCCGAAGTTGGCGGGGTCCTCCCTCAGGATGGCCCAGAGGGGGCGCGTGTCGAGTCCGAGCTGCTCCCAACCGCGTATCTGGTCTATCCTCTGTCCCATGAGGAACTGCTTGTCGAGGCCGTTCTGTGCGACCGCGCTGTTGGGCTTGATCTCGAGGGCGCGCTGGAAGTGCATCACCGCCTCGTCGTGCCTTCCGAGCCTAGCGCACATCTTCGCGAGGTTGACGTGGGCGTCGAAGTTCTCCGGCATGAACAACATGGCCTTGTTGAAGCATACCATGGCCTCCTCCGGCCACGCGAGCGAGACGAATATGACGCCTTTGTTGTTCCAGGCGTAGGCGTTGTTGGAGTCTATCTTGATCGCCCGGTCGTAGGCGCTGAGCGCCAGGGCGCGCTTGGCATCCAGGGCGTGTATGTTACCCAGCTGGCACCACGAGATGCCGTCCTCGGGGTCTATCTCGAGCGCCATCTCGTAGCACGTCTTCGCCTTGGAGTGCTCCTTCAGGGCGTACAGCGCGTCGGCCTTCAGGCTCCACGGGAGGGCGAACCGCTTCGACACGCCAATCTCGAAGCACCTCTCGAGCGCGGCGTCCGAGGACTTGAGAGCACCGGTGAAGTCCCCCTTCCGTATCAGGGAGTTCGTCGTCCTCAGGCGGTCCCACAGCCCGAGGTACTCCTTCTCCCTCCAGACGTACAAGACCAGCGGGACGAAGGAGAACGCGAAGCCTATCGTGGCGACCATGCGGTCGTACTGGTCCGCCGAGTCGGTCGGTATGATGCCTATCTGCTCGTGGAACGCCACGAGGAACAGGCCCATCGCGCCCAGTAGCCACGCGGCGAAGAGGCCGTCTCTGGTGCGGATGAACTGCAGCGCGAGGACCGCCAGCGTCATGCCGCCTGCGAACAACGGCAGGTTCACCGCGGAGAACGGGTATTCTCCAGGGGCACTCCTGCCGACGTCGAACGCCTCGTGGACTGGCACGAGCAGCATCAGTATCAGGCCAGTTCCGAACAGCGCCAGCACGAGGCTGTCCCTCTCATCGATTGCCTTCGACGCCATCACAAGCATGACGAAACCCGCGACGATCAGCATGCTGAAGACGACGGCCACCGCGCCAGCAGACGGGCCGACGATGACGAGCGTGGCGAAGCTCGCGACGGTCATTATCATGCCTACCTGCCCGATGACCGATTTCGGGAACGGCAGCAGTGTGGACTTCCCCTTTTCCGGTATGACTGGCTTGACGTTGAATAGCAGCAGTATGCCGAAAGCGAGGAACAGGCCGGATACAACGAACGCGTATGTGTTGTAGACCTCCCAGTTGCCGTACCATATCTCCTGGCTCATGAAGAATGCAATAGCCGAGCCGATAACGACTGCAGCGTAAAGCAGCAACATGTACAGTCTCGGACCCCCTATCCAAGGCACGAACGGTCGCACTGACTCCTTGTGGTCGCTCAGTGGTCTGAGCAGTTTCGTGAGCGACATGCCCTCGGGCTCGGACGAACCCTCTACCTTCTCCTCACTCGTGACCGTCATCTGATTCTCCCTCTCGATTCTCCTCAGTCGTCCGCTCTCTTCTCCTACGCCTAATGGCGAAGAACATAATTGTCACTATCGCTACCGGCATCACGACACTCTCGAACTCCGGGATGGGCACCTGACCCTCGTTCCAATCCCCCGGGGTGGGGTTCATCCAAACCCAATTATCGTATTCGTCACTGACGTTGCCGACGCGACCGTACGATTTGACCTGCCATAACTCAAGGAGGACACTGTCGATCACGGTCCCCGAGGCGTCAAGCAGCTCGTATAACTCGCCCTTTGCGAAGTCGAGATCGGTGACGACGACGAACTCCCAGGGGCCGACCACCTCCGAGAAGGTATAGACGAGGATACCATCCACATACAATTCCCATCCACTGAGGTCGATGGTATCGGTGCCAGTGTTCAGAAGCTCGATCCAGTCACGGCTGGTCTTCGGCTGTGTGCTATACAGCTCGTTGATGACGATGCCACCGAATTCCCTTGTGCTCAAGTGGGTGCGGGTCGACAGGAACGCGAGCATGTCATCCGAGCACCCACGCCAATCCTGAGCCAGGAATGTGACGGCATACGCCCCTTCGGGCGAGATACCCAACGATTCGAACGGACTTCCGACTTCCAACTGGTAACTGTCTATGGCGGCATCAACCGGACCGTTGTTCACCCATACGACGCCGTCGTATCGATAGACCGTCGACGAGATCAGCCTGTTGACCTTTCCGATGATAACCATGCAGGTCTCCGAACCCCCGACATAGTACCCTGTGCTCTGGTTGAAATCGGTGTCGATGAACATGAACGCCAAATCCGTGCCCATCCTGGGAACGGCGACATCGGAGGTGATGTTGCTCACCACGGCGTCGTCGGGTGCGGTCCACCTGACCATGTCGCCGGGTATGTTGGAGCCAGCCAACATCGAGCCGTTGACCGCCATGTAGAAATATGCCGTCTCGGCCTGGGAGGCGGTCCTGACCACCGATATATCCGCGTTCGTGCTTGTCAGGTTCTCGTCGGCCGACGAGACCGAATCGCCGAGGGCGTCCTCCCTCGGGGCCTTCATCTTCCAGTCGGCAAAGGCGCCGTCGATGACGATCTCCACCGAAGAGGACATTATGTAGGCGACCATCGACCCCGTCTGAACGGACTCATATGTGACGGTCACGTTCTCGCTAAACAGTAGCCCAGCGTCACGGTCCAGCCTAAGCCCGAACGAGCCGCCTTCAGCCTCGTCGGCGAAGCTGACCAGCAGCTCGATGGTCGTCGCCAACCCACTCCTGAGCGTGAGAGGCTTGTCGAACTCGAGCACCGTCGAGTCGGTCTCTCCGAGCTCGCGCAGCGATTCGACGGCCATAATGGACGTCGCGCTGACGTTCCCCATCGTTTCGAAGGTGAGGCCGAGAAGACTCGCTTCTGTCCCCTTGCCGCTCAGGCGGAGTTTCAGCATCAGCTCGTGTGTCTGGCCGACGGTGACCGGCGTGGCGCTGTAGTCCTCCACGACGCGGACCGCAGGGCCGCTTGCATGGAAGTTCACCTCCGACCAGTCGTCGGCGACGTCCGTGTTGCGGGCGCAGATGACAGCGCGTGATTTCGGTGTGAGAACAACGTTCGCACCAATCTCGATCCTGTCATCGTCGAACGCGACCGCCGGGTGGCCCGCGAGCTTGAACCCGGCGTAGTCATTAGGGCTGGCACGGTGGTCGAAGAAGTATGTGTCGTGCAGCACGAGCGTGTGATTCCAGCCGACCACCAGTGCCAGCGATTCAGCGCCAAGTCCCCTCACGGAGTAACCGGTCGACGGGTCGCCGTCGACATCGAGGAATATGTAGAAGCCGTCCGCCCCGTCGTCCGCTCCTCTGAACATCTGCCCATCCGTCTTGATGTAGAAGTACGACGCGCTGGCGTCCTGCTTCATCGCGTACTCGACGATCGATGTGTCCGGGTTCTCCGAGTCCGGGTGGTCGACATAGACCTGAGCATCGATCCAGTCGAGGAAGTAGCCGTCGATCTCGACCTGTTCCGGTGGGAACGTGAAGACGAGAGCATAGGGCACGAGGAGGACCACCACGCATAGTGAGGCGATGATGATCAGTTTGTTCCTGAACGTCGCGGCCGCGACCCCGAGTCTTCTCTGCTGGTACGCCAGCCGGATGCCGTTCACGGCACCGCGGCCGTTCACCAGGCCGTTGGTCAGGCCGTTGGTCAGGCCGTTGGTGAGACCATTCGTGAGGCCGTTAGTCAGGCCGTTAGTGATGCCCCTCAGTACCCCGTTGGTCAGCCCGTTGATGCGGCCTAGGCCGCGTCCGTTCACCCGGCCGTTCCCGGCCCTCCGAGGGCCTTGAAGACCGTTGGTGAAGCCTCTAGAATCCTTAGGAGGTTTGGAGACCTGACTAGCGTTGTCTCTGTTTTTCCGCAAGGCTGATCTCTCTCTGACGGGGGGTTGGGAGGGGCGGCTTCAGGCGACCGGACATCTTCCGCGATCCCGAGGGGGCTGGAGTGTCCCGGTCGAGCGATGCCTCTCCTAGGGGTGACGCTACGTGCTGCCAGTATCTTCGTAGTGAAACGGCATTATTAAACATTTTTGCCATCATTAAGACTGTTGGCGTTACTCGTCCACCGGAGCTGTTTAGTACTAGAAGTGTCGCCACTCGACATCCCATCCCTTCCTCCTGGTCGCGAGTAATCGCTTGATGAGGGTCTTATCTTGGTGGCCTTAGACGGTGTCCGCGACGGTCCATAGGCCGAATGCCTTGATGCCGTCTGGCGTTTCGTCGTCAGCGATCACGATGGTCGTCTCCAGCTCTATCACGTCACCTATGTCGTATGCGTTGGAAAGATTGGTGGCGGACGATACCTGGAGAGAGAACAGTCCATGGCTGACAGTGATCCATGTCGCGACGCCGTGCGTGTTCGCAAGCGGAACAGAGAACCGTGTACCGTCTTCAGGGTCGGTCCACTTATCGCCGATGTAGACGAAGTACAGCGTGGTTATGTACACGTTGGTCTGCTGGACAGTGGTACTGTAGTGGTACATATCGACTATGGTATCGCTGACCTTCTTCACGTCGTCGATCCCCCAGTCGTCCGGTATCTCTAGCTCCTGCTGATAGGTCTGGTTCCCGGAGTACTCCAGACTGTCGAAGAGCTTCGTGAACCCTCCGCCCTTCTTGAAGCCTCCCGCAGCTACCATTACGACGGCCACCACAACGATGGCGACGACAATCAGCGATAGCATGATCCCTATGATCTTCTTCTCCATGCGCGCCTCACCTCTCCTCATTTCTTCTCGTGCTGCTCACGCTGAAGAGACGAATCTAGTGCCCACACGCCGCACCCAGCATCTGCTGGTTCATCCCTTCTGCGCAAGGCAATTAATCGGGCTATTGGTATATAATTATTATGTCCATTCTGGACGCATACGCGCGCTCCCGCCCGCGAGCCGTTGACACCGGTTCGATGCGGACGGTCTCGGTTTTAACCGACGTTCATCGGGCTTGATTCCTTGACCGGTCCTCCGAAACGTCGAATGGCAAGACGGAACCGCAGGCGTTGTCCGCTACGATAAACGACACGAGGAAATGGTTTGGTGGCCCGTCGCCAACTCACGCGGGCGAGCCTTTCTCTGCGGCCATCTTCGAGCCCATGAGCATGACCGCGATGCCGATGACGACGACCACTATGAACCCTCCGGCCACGCCCATCTGGCTGCTCTGCAGGGCCGAATTGATCGGGCTCCACAGAAGCATCACGACGAGGGCGAAGATGCCGAACAGGAACAGCGAGAGGGAGGTCCGCGGCATGCCGTCGGGTATGCTCTTCCCGGATGACAACGCCTTCTTCACAAGCGTGAACAAGAGCAGCCCGACGATGAGTATGACCACGGGCAACAGGGCGAACAGCGCCATGTTGTCGTCGATCGGCGGGACCCACGACCAGTACCAATCGATCATTATGGCGATCTGCGAGCCCACTATGCCCAGGATTATGAGCGCCACACCGATGACCCTGAAATCTATGATGCTCGTCGGAGAGAAGAAGTCCGACATGCCAGCGCCTTTCGGTGACGCCTTGGCTTTCGCCTTTGCCGGGGCGCGTCTCTCCTCGACCTCGATTATCTCCTCGACCTCTTCATCCTCGAATTCGGCGCCGCAGTGCGGACAGGATGCGACCTCGAGGCTGACTATCTTGGCGCACACGGGACATGCGGCGCCCTCATCCTCTTCGACCTCGGCCTCGACGAACTCCTCATCCTCTTCGAATTCGGCGCCGCAGTGGGGACACGATGATACAGCAAGGCTCACGAGTTCGCCGCATACAGGGCATGCGGCTTCTTCCTCTTCATATTCTGGACACAACGGAACCACCTCAAACGGGGGTATGAATGGCGACTGCGTCAGCTATTGGATTCGCTACATAAAAACCTTGCCCACGCACGCACGCGTGCCAGGACGTGGATGGATGACGTACTGACTCATGCGGTTACGCGTGCCCGGGCAAACAAATATATGCGTTAAACCTTACAGCACGATTTGAGGGACGGACAGTGGCTGATTTCACGGAAGGTCTGGACCGTCTGCTGGCCTTCATGGAGACGCACAACGGCCAGAGGGTTGCGATCTGCGCCTTCTCGGTACTCGCGACCGTCATCCTCCTGCTGTACCCTGGCACCGCGGCGGCCTTGGTGTTCGGCATCCCCTACCTGTTCTTCATCCCCGGTTTTGCGCTCGTGAGGCTCGTCTTCTGGAGGAACACCAGCCTCGAGGCGAAGTTCGTGCTCAGCCTGGGCCTCAGCATACTGACCGTGATATTATTGGGGCTCATGCTCGTCCTCACGCCCATCGGGCTCAATCCTGACACCACACGTGCCTCCATGATACTGTTCTCGCTCGGGGTGGTGGCGCTCGAAGTTCTCGTCTGGCCTGCGAGCAGGTGGGATGAGAAGGAGGAGGGCCTGAAGGAGCGGAGGGTCGAGGAGGAGCCGTTCAAGATAGACAAGGTCGTCGCCGCGATGTTGGGGACGGCGCTCGTCGTGTCGGCTATATCCCTCGGGCTGATAATCACGGCGAAGTACCCATCCACGACGTACTACGCCATGACGGACGAGTCCGGAAGTGCGAACATCGAGACCACGTATGTGGTCGGCGGCAACATCACGCTCGTTATTGAGATGAAGAACGGTGAGGATGGGGTGAGGCTGTTCTCGCTGGAGGCGTACGGAGCCAACAACGTCACCACCTTCGGTGAGCAGTGGTTCAACGTGACCCTCGACGAGGGAGAGAAGACGAACGTGACCATGACTTTCAACCTCGACACGACGGGCATATTCCGAATCGTGTTCTACCTCCACATCCAGGAGGATGGACACGAGCCCTACGTGTACAGCGAGAACCCCGTCCAGCTCTGGATAGAGGTCATCGACGAGTAATCAGCTCTCACCGAGCAGCTCCTCGATGCTCCGCTCCGGCGGTGGCTCGGGTTCGAGCATCCTTATCGACGCGATGGGTGTCTCCCGCACGGCGATCTCTGCCGACACGAACGCGCTGCACACGCTGATGACGGCTGCACCCACTGCGACCAACGTCAGCAGCAGGGTGTCGGGCTCGAACGAGAGCTGGTGCCCGAACACCATGAACGCGCCTGACCGCGTCAGCCATATCGTGACGAGAAGACCGGTCAGCACGCCTGCGACCGCGCCGATGACTCCGTATCCGAGCGCCTGGGGGAGCACCATACGGCGTATCTGCGATTTGGAGGCGCCGATCGTCCGCAGTATGCCCAGCCTGCCCCTGCTCTCGTGCACCTCCTTGGCGAAGACTGCCGATATGGCGAGCGTCGCGAGCAGCGCGGATATCGCGCCGATGGAGACCAACGCGACGGCCACGTTCCCCTCGGATATCTTCGCTGCCTGGTATATAGGCACCGAGGTGCTGGATGAGAGCACTCCAGAGCCGCCGTACCTGACCACGAGCTGCACGAGGTCGGGCTCGTCGGCGTACCATGGCTCGACCTGGACCTCGTGGGAGAATGTGCCGACCTGCAGCGTGTGCGTTCCCACGGCGAGGTTCTCTATGGTCGTCGTCGACGATTTCGTCTCGGCAGGACCGAGCGATATGTTGAGGACGATGTGAGTCCGGGAGTCCAGCATCACCGGCAGCAGAAGATAGCCGTCCACCGCGCCCATGTTCTCTACCGATATCGTAGCGTCGAGCGCCTCCGACTCCGTCACGGAACCCGAGGACAGGACGAACGACCTAACCACGGGAAGGAACTCATCGGGATACGACGACAGGTCGATGACTTTCACGATCCGCGAAGCGTCCGTGTAGCCTTCGGATCCGGCTGTGATGATGCAATCGCCCGCACTCCCCGCGATGATGTCGACGATGCCGGTCTCGTCGGTCGTCTCGGTCCCGGAGTCGTCACCGATGGAGTACTCGACGAGCGCGCCCTCGACGGGGGCGCCGTCGTACGTGCGGACCGTCACCGGGAATGTCTCGCCCAGGAGTACCTTCGATGGGGACGACATCGTGAGGTACGGGTCGACCACTGAGACGTTCACGGTCGCGGTGACGGGGAAGTCCCCGGATATCGAGACGTCGAGCGAGTGAAGGCCTGTCGACGGGAACGTGACATTGCGGGACACGGACACTGTCGTCCCGGCATCGACGGATATCTGGTGCCTGTCGATGAGGGCGCCGTCCTCGGAGATGGACAGAGTGACATCGCCTCTCTCCGAACCCCAGTTGCGTACGTCCATCGATATCGTCAGCTCCTCATCGGCCACGACGGTCGTGGCGGGCGGACGGACGTTCAGCAGGGCGAAGCGCGCGGCCTCTGGCGAGAGCACTTCCGCGAGCCATTCGGGGTCGTCGGTCGAGACGGATATCACCGAGGCCATGTCCTCCGGGGTGTTCGTCAGGTGCCTCGCGACCTCCAGCGACACGAGCATCTCGTCATCGAGATATGACCCCGTCTCGAACGATCCGACTATATCGACGAACTCGATCCTCGACGAATAGCTGCCGGTCACGGGTAGGACGGTCGGGACCTCGATATCCAGCCTGTCAAGCAACCTCACTCCGGCCACGGCACTCGTTCTTCCGGTCGGGATTCCGGATAGCTCCGGAGTCGAGGGCGAGGACTCCGCGAGTTCAAGCATGAACGCTTCGAGGTCCGTCCCTCTCAGAACGAACGAGACTTCGTTCCAGGTTGAGAGGGCGATGATCTCGGGCCACGCACTGGAGACATTCTCGACGGACATCAGAGCGGACGCCAGCCCGACCTCCACTTGGCTGGAGAATATGGTCGGGGCATCCTCGGACATTATCACGAAGTCTCCCGAGGAGGAGAACGAAGCGGGTGCTGAGTAGAGGCCGGAAAGGACGGATGATGTGGCTGTGAATATGGTTATCGCCAGCATGACGACAACGACCACTCGCGCCCGAACCATCAGAATCGTCTCACCTCCTTCAGGTCCTCCATCGGGGAGGTGCGGGTGCTCCTGATGGCGGGGATCATCGTCCCCATGACTCCTGCGACGAGCGTGACACAGAAGGCGATGACGAGCAGGCCCTCTTCGATCTCTATCACGAATACCGACGGGTAGATGTGGGAGGCGGTCGTCGCGATGCCGTACGACAGTATGATGCCCAGCGCCAGCCCGAGGGCCGCGCCCCAGACGGTGATGAGCAGCCCGTTCGTCAGCAGGTACGAGAACAGTCTCGTCCGCCCGGCGCCGATGGTCTTCAGTATGCCTATCTCGCGCCTCCTATCCGCGACCTCCGACCCGAGGAAACTGTAGACGAGCACGCCCACCACGAACGACGACGGCAGGAGCACCAGAAGGGCGTCGTTGCGCAGCTCCTGCACCCCCGATTCGAGGAACTCGAGTACCGCGATCATCGGCTGGACGACGAAGCCTGCGTCCGTCAGAAGAGACATCTCCTCCGAGGATGGGCTGGCTATGACGGCGAAGTTGAACGTGCTGTCACTGGCCTCGAGCAGAGACCTCATCAGCTCCTCGCTGCACAGTAGCCAATCGGATGGGAAGACCGATGACGAGTACTTCCCTGCGATCGTCGCCTCGACATGGCTCTCAGCCTCCAACGTCACGACGCCGCTGAGCGACAGACCGGTCCCTGCGAGGGCGTCGCTGCCTTCGGTCGAGAGCGTCTCGTCCAGCACCTGATGGTCGTCCGTCACGCAGAAGGCGATGGTGCTAACGTTTCCGGGCTCCGCCGACGCCTTGCTGAACAGGCCGAACGCGGCGTGCTCCACCAGAGACGATATCTCCCCCCCGTCGAACAGGCCGGGCCCGGAGTCGGACTGCCTGGTGACGAGGTATTGCTCCGATGAGAAGTTGTCCATGAGCGTGTCCATGGACGACTGCAGCCCTGCCGCCACCGAGAAGCTGGCCACTATGAACATGGTGCACAGGGCGATCATCCAGCTGGTCGACCTGGCCCTGGATGTGTACTTGAACAGCGGGAGGGGGCGCATGGGCCTCGCCGGAAAATGACGATGTCCCGATAATATACCTTCTAGGGGGAGCGGTCACCGGACCGAGTCCGCGACGAGCGATACCAGCTCCGCGACGGGCATGTCTATCCCCGCGCGCTTTGCCCCGTGGTCCAGGTTCGTCACGCAGAAGGGACACGCGGACACGAGCATCTCGGCACCGGCGTCCTTCGCCTCCTCCACCCGGGTTGAGGCGATGTGCTCCGCCCGGTCGTTGAACTGTATCTTGAAGCCGCCTCCGGCGCCGCAGCACTGAGAATCCAGACGGTTCCGGGGCAGCTCGATGTAGGCCGAGTCGGGGAACGCCCTCAGTATTCGCCTCGGCTCCTCGAATATGCCGAAGTGCCGGCCGATATGGCACGGGTCGTGATACGCTATCTTCGCACCGAGGGGGCTCTTGAGCACGAGTCTCCTCTCTGAGATGAGTCTGTCGATGAACTGAGTCATGTGGAACAGCTCGAAATCGAGCTTGCCAGCGTACATGGGGTAGTTGTGACTGAGAGTCATGAAACACCCCGCACATGCGGTCACCACTGTCCTCGCGCCGCGCTTCTCGACCTCCGCTAGATTGTGCTTGACAAGCCCATCCTTGTCGTCCGTCACGACATCCGTCTGTCCTGTCCGTATCAGGGGAGAGCCGCAGCACCACTCGTCCGTGCCTAGGATGTCGTACTCCACACCCGCAGCGTCCAGCACGCGGGTCGTGTCCTCGGCTATCTTCTGCTGCCTGTAACTCGCGGTGCATCCCGTGAAGAACAACACTTCGGGGTTCCTCGACCGTCTCGCGCTCTGAGGTATCCAATCGCCCCTCCGCTCGTGAGGTTCGTCGTACGGGTTGTGTTTGGCGATCACCCTCGTACGAAGCGCCTTGTGCCTGTCGAGGGGGCCGATGCCGTTCTTGACGAACCATTCCTTGAGCTGCTCCCAGCGGTCGTTGAACTTGATCTCCACATGGCACGCCACCTGGCAGTAGCCACAGGCCGTGCAGTTGTACACCCTCTCGACGAACTCCTCGGACATCCTCGCACGGTCGCCCGTCAGCCGCCCGAGGAGACCGGGGTGAGCGTACTTCCTCACATGGTACATCTTCCCACGGACGCGATACGACTCCCAGCCCAACCCCGGGTTCAGCTGTATAGGACATACGAAGTTGCAGTAGCCACACTGGAGGCATGCATGAGCGTCCCGCTCGACCTCCTCGGGAAGTGACCGGTCTATCATGCGGCGCACGCCCTCCGAGAACCACCGACCATGAGGAGTGGGATGGGTTTAGAAGGACCTAAAGGATTCTCTCGGCTACTCCTTCAAGTCCTTCGTGCCGACCCAGGCGCCGTGCAGGTTGCATCTCGCGACGGCCCTGAGCGGGTGTAGATGATCAAGACGGACCGAGAATGTCGTCACCGGGTCGGTCATAGTCGGTGTGAGGTCGACCCTGGCGAGGAACGTGTGGCCGGAGTACAGTTCGATCCACTGGATGAAATGACCGGGCTCGTTCGGATGCGGGACGACCTTGCCGATCTCCACCGTGACGTCGAACAACTCACCCATCTTCACAGACTCGGGTGCCTTGATGACAGGCGTATGCTTCTTCTCGAAGTCCGTCGCATTCGCTGGGTCCTTCGCGGACTTGACACCGCAGAACGGGTCCGCCTCGCACGTCTTAGCCTCTTCGTTCACATCATACCCTCCTTGAACCTGTCACTCCCACCGGGAAAACCGAATATAATCATTGTCCCGATTGGCTCGGGTGTAACGCCCGTCGGGCCCGTCTCACATCGTCCGATGTATCGGGATGACGCGTGCTTCCGATGGCGAGTTTCGACAAAACTGAATAATAGCACCTCGTATTCCCCCTCAGCCCGAGGCATTGTTTACGCCGTTTCCAGCCTCTGAAACCAGGAAACGACCGATGAGAGGTTTCAGGAATGGCTGGAGAGGAGTTCCGGGCGAAGACGGACCGTTTGCTGAGGTCTGTCGGTCCCTACAGGAGGGATTACAGGGGCGAGCGACACCCCTTCACGCCCGACCGGTCCGCGCTGCTCGTCATCGACATGCAGCGCTTCTTCATGGACGAATCGTCCCATGCGTACATCCCCGACTCTCCGCTCGTTGCCGAGAACATCAGGAAGCTCGTCGAATCCTACAGATCCAGAGATCTCCCGGTGATATTCACCCGTCACGCCCTCCTAGACGACGAGCCACCGGGCATCATGGGCACCTGGTGGAGCGACAACCTGAGGATCAGCGACCCTCAATCGGAGATCGTGGACGACCTTCTACCGCTCCCTGACGAGAAGGTTGTCAGGAAGACGAGATACAACGCGTTCCTCGGAACGGACCTCGAGCCTCTGCTACGCTCGAAAGGTATCGAGCGGCTGTTGGTGACCGGCGTCATGACCCATCTGTGCTGCGAGTCAACGGCGAGGGACGCCTTCATGCGCGATTTCGAGGTGTTCTTCGTGATAGACGGGACCGCGTCCTCGGACGACGACCTGCACGAATCCAGCCTCAGATGCCTGACGGACGGGTTCGTCACACCCGTGACCACGGAGGAGGTGCTCGGATGCATGAGAAGATGAGCGTCATCATCGTCGGCGCGGGGCCTGCCGGCATCGCGGCCGGGATGTTCCTCAAGCGTGCCGGGGTCGAGCTGATTCTACTCGATGAGCGCGAGCCTGGGGGATTGCTGCGGGAGGCGAACCTGGTGGAGAACTACCCGGGCTTCCCGGGCGGCATCTCGGGCAGGGAGCTCGCGTCGCTCATGGTCAACCAGATGGAGATGCTCGGAGTGCGGTTCGAGAAGAGCGCTGTAACGGAGGTATCTCCCAAGGACCACTCGTTCGTCGTCGAAACGGACACGAACACCTACGAGTCAGACGCGGTCATAATCGCGACGGGGACCGAACCCAAGAGGATCGAGATAGATGGCGCGAGAGAACTCGAGGGGCGAAGGCTGTTCTACGGGCTCTCGTCAATCGGCATCGACGACGTTCGCGGCAAACGAGTGCTCGTCCTTGGAGGAGGAGACGCCGCTTTCGACTACGCCATCAACATGAGTGCGCGCGAAAACTCGGTGACTGTAATATCAAGGTCCGCCGCCAGCTGCCTCCCGCTGCTGCTGGAGAGGGCGGAGGCGCGAGGCGTCGAGATATCCGAGGGGTGCGCCTCCGAGAGGATGGTGGAGTCGTCAGACGGAGTCGCGGTCGAGTGCATCTGTGGCGGTGGGAGGAAGGTCTTCGAGGCGGACATCGTGATAGTCGCGCACGGCAGAGAGCCCCGTCTCGACATGCTCTCCCTTGAGCTGAGGGAACGCATCGACGATTCGGGGGAACGCCCGCCGATGACGGGCATCGAGGGGCTGTTCGTCGCCGGAGACGTCGTGCGGGGCATACACAGACAGGCCGCGATCGCTGCAGGAGACGGCGTCCTCGCGGCCATGCATGTCGAGAAGCTGCTGAAGAGAGGAGGTGTTGAGAGTTGAAGGTCATAGCCGAATACGGCAGGGACGACCTCGCGAAGGTGTACGTCGCGGACATGAGGGAGAACGAGCACGATAGCGACGGCAACGGAAGGCACTTGATCGAGTTCGTGGAGTCGCTTCAGCCACCGAACCCCAGGGAGAAGAAGTGGGTCATGATCATCTCCTCGATGTACGGATGCCCCGTGAAGTGCAGGATGTGCGATGCAGGCGGCAACTACTCGGGGAGGATGACGGCGGACGAGATACTCCAACAAATCGACTACATGGTCCGGGGGAGATATCCCGACGGCGTCGTGCCGTCATCGAAGTTCAAGGTACAGTTCGCCAGGATGGGGGAGCCCGCCCTGAACCCGGCGGTCCTCGACGCGATGGAGCGGCTTCCGGGAGCGTTCGACGCGCCTGGGCTCTATGTGTCCGTCTCGACCGTAGGCCCTGGGAACACCGTCGCCCGTGGGTTCATGGACAGACTCGTAGATGTGAAGAACACGCACTATCCGAACGGCAGGTTCCAGCTGCAGTTCTCGATACACACGACGGACGAGGCGAAGAGGAACGAGCTGATACCCACGAAGAAGCTGTCGTTCGAGGAGATCGCGGCCTTCTCGGAGCGGTTCGTGGACACATCGGACGGCGACAAGAAGGTCACGCTGAACTTCGCGCCCACCGTCGGGTACCCCATAGACGTCGGGGTGGTCAAGGAGCACTTCGACCCGTCGATGTTCGTTATCAAGCTGACGCCGCTGAACCCCACGGTGCGTTCGAAGGAGGAGTCGCTCAAATCGGTCATCGACCCGCGCATCCACGATCCGTCGCGAGGGCTCGTCGACGAGTTCCGGAGGAGCGGCTACGACGTCATCCTCAGCATCGGCGAGCTCGAGGAGAACAGGATAGGCAGCAACTGTGGGCAGTTCATCCAGCGGGCGATCGACGCTGAGAAGAGGCCCAGGGAGAGCTACGAGCTCGACCGTTACTGCGTGAACGACGGTTAGACCAGACAACGCTCCACGCCTCGCAGATCCGCATTCACTAGAAATATCCACATCTCGCAGGCTTCCCTCCGGACTTGGAGACAATAGCCCCCAGTTACGATTACCATTAAACTCGTGGTCGATATCCGGGCCCTCGCATATTTTAATTTCATAGAACATATTAATGTTCAGTCACGCCTTGACCATCACGAAGCCCCTGTAGTCAAGCCTGTGCTCGATGAACTCCGGCCAATCCCACTTCTTCGACTTCACGAGCTGCGTGACCCGCGGTGTGAAGTCTATCTGGTGCGATATGATGATCCCCGCGGACAGGGCGAGCGTGGAGAACTCGGCGACGGTGACGGCGCCTGCCACGCACGCCTCCCACGGCTCGCCCTCGCATTTCCTCCTCGCCCTGAAGGCGTCGGAGAGCACCATCTTCGCTCCGGGCTTGGCTATGCGCGCCATCTCCTTCATCCCGGCGTTCTTGTCCGGCAGGAGGTTGAAGCTCGCCTGGCTCAGAATGATATCGGCGCATCGGTCGGCGAGCGGAAGACGCTCGAGGTCACCGAGCACCCCCTCGAAATCCATGTCGGCAAACGGTTGAGCGCTCGCGATTGCCTTCGAGACGAGAAGGGCACGCGACGAGAAATCCACACCGATCATCTTCTTCGGAGGACTCAGCTCCATGGCGCGGAAGGCGAATCCCCCGGTCCCCACGCCCAGGTCGACCATCGTCTTGCCGGCGAACGGCATGATCGTCCTTAGCAGAGGATCCGCCACAGGGGAGTTGTTGAGCCGGCGCTCGGCAGCGATGCGCTCGTCATATCGTCCCCACTGGGCTTCGTATCTGGCCCGAGTCCCGCCCTTGACGTTATTCCCGGAACCGAAGCTACCGCGTGTGGACGTATTCATCGATTCAGTCCCTCCGTGACGACCGCCACCAGAGAGTATCCGTCTTGTTTCGTTTAAGGTTTCCTTAAATATCTCGCACGGATTGCATACCTGAATTCATCATGAAGGATCAGAGGAAGTTGATAGCGGCGTCCCTGTACATCCAAGGAAGGGGGGCTATCGCGCTCCTCGGGGAGAACGCCCGCAGGTTGGGCAAGAGAGCGTACGTGGTCGGCGGCCACACCGCTCTCTCCATCACCGAGGAGCGGATACGGACTTCGCTCGACGCAAGCGGCATCGAAGTCGTGGCCGTCGACAGCGATGTCAAGGACTGCACGTACTCCACGATCGAGAGGCTCGTCGAGAAGGGCGGACTAGTCGAACCGGACTTCGTCATAGGTGTCGGTGGAGGGAGAGCGGTCGACACCGCGAAGGCCGTCGCGTGGAAGCTTTCAGTCCCCGCAGTGTCCGTAGGCACGCAATGCGCGACGAACGCGGACGGGAGCGCGGAGTTCGTCGTGTACACGGAGGACCACAAGTTCCTGGATTCCGTGATCCTACCGGAGAACCCGGCGATTGTCATAGTCGACACGGACGTGATCGCCGCTGCGCCTGTGAAGTATCTCATCTGGGGCATGGGGGACGCGCTGACGGTCAAATTCGAGGCGGAATCGCACGCTGAAGCCATGAGGAGGAAGGGAGAGCCGGTGCCGACCAACACGGCGCTCGCCCTCGCGAACGCGACCTTCGAATCGCTCATGAAGAACGGGCTCAATGCCGTGGAGGCTCTGAAACAAGGCACTCACTCGGATGCCGTGGACGAGGTCATAGAAGCCGTGAAGCTGTCGTCTGCGATAGCGTTCGAGAATAGCGGTTGCGCGCTGGCGCATGCGCTCCACAACGGGCTGACGCAGACCGGCACGGTCAAGGCGGAGCATGGCGAGATTGTCGCGTACGGAACCATCGTCCAGGCGGCGTACGAGGGCAGACCCGGCGAGGAGGTACGTGCGATAATCGACTGGTGCGACAGTGTCGGCCTCCCCACGAAACTCAGTGCGATCTGCGACCACGACAGAGGCGCGCTCGAGCGAGCGGTTGAGTATGCGTGCAGCGAGGACGCCAACGCGGAGAGCATGCCCGAGAAGCCTGATCCGCTCAGGGTGATGAAGACGATTGACCGGATCGAAGGCGGGTACTGACCCGCATTCCTGCAGCAGCGCCCGCTCATGTCGGAAGGCCTTCGGCATGCCAGAAGGGCCGTCTGATGACGGTCACCCCGTGCCTGGCTATGACCATCGCCGCGGTCGCGACGCCCGCCACGTCGAATATGATGTCGCCGATGGTATCTATCCCCGCGTGGAAGTTGGCCCACCCCATCAACGCATCGGTGGTGAACTCCAGCAGCTCGAAGACGACGCACGCCACGAGCATCAAGGCAACGACGAACATCAGCAATCGCCTGGAACCGCTAGCGCTACCGTCGGCAGCCCTGGTCCAACACAGGACGGACCAGAGAAACACCGTAAGAGCGAGTGCTCCGAGGTAGTGTGCGGTGAGGTCGTACCATGAGAGGACGGAGGTGGAGTAGCCGAAGTACTGGGGCAGGCCTGCCGCTACGAGAGCGGTGCCCGAGAACAGTAGTATCGCCGCGCCCGTTATCACCGCCCTGCGCTTGATCTCGATAGCGGCCAATGGCACCGCGATGCCGAGCGAGAACGCGTACGTCCAGCTCGACCATGTCCACCCGCCGAGATGCATCGACAGGATGAACAGGCTCGCGAGTATCACGAGCATCGAGAGGGAGGCGAACGGGAAGTCCTCGCGGCCCAACAACGGCTTTCGTCTACGACCCACATGGACGACTGGGGCGCAACGCGCCTGCTGCTGCGAAAGCATCCTGCGGAACCGCGTCACGTACGGTTCCTCGCACGGCGTCTGTCTCCGCCCACCAGTCGTGCCCATGGAACCATTTCCGCACAGCGTCTACAGACGGATTGCTGAGCTGCGATAATAGCGTTTTGGGGGCGGCGGATGGGCTTAGACTCCGAGCTCCTTCTCGTAGTCCGCTATGAGCTGGTCCCCCTTGCGCAGCGTGTCTGCGTCTATCGGCGGTACCTGGTGCTCCTTCAGAGTGCGAAGGACGAGTGCCCTGACCTCCGGCACCATCTCGTCGGACATCGTGGCCTGCCACTTCTTCTTCGCCGGGTCGCGGAGTATCAGCTCCTTCTTGAAGTTGCGCGCGGTGTGCACATGGTTGAGGAACGAGTTGCCGTGGCCCACCTCCTCGACGACCTTTAGCGCGGCGGTCTCCTCGGTCACCTCGTACTTCCTGATCATGGCTCGCACATCCTCCCACATGTTGGAGTCGATCATCACCTGCTCCAACGACGCGCCCTTCGCCGAGTCGAAGCTGCCCGCGCCGGATATCATGTCGGAGCCGGACAAGGGGCTCACTGCGGCAAGGAAGACATCGCTGAAGGGCAGCAGCAGACCGGGCCTCTTCGTCTCGACGCCCCAGCTGGCGACCATCGTGGGGAGGCCGTACCTCTTGGCCATCTGCGAGGCCCCCGCGCATATCATCGGAAACGAGAACGAGTTGTAGTCCATCATCCCCGTCTTCACGTCCATCGGGGCGGATTCGGAGCTGTAGATGAACGGAGCGCCAGCAGCGGCCGTCTGCGATATCAGGAGGCTCGCCAGGTTCTCCGTGTTGATGTTCACGAGCGTGCCAGCCATCGTGACCGGGGCAGACAGCCCCGAGAGTGACATGGACATGGAGACCACTGGGATGCCAGCCCTCGCGAACTCGACCTGGGCGCCCACGGGGCCCGTGTCGAACGTCAGGGGAGCGATCGGGCAGGCAATGACCGAGAACAGCGGACGCTTCCTTAGCTCGTCCTCCCCACCCGCGACGAGCGCTGCGAGCTCCACCTGCTTCCGAGCGTCCCTGCCGTCCCTTGCTGCGGGGACCACCTGCACGTGCTTCCCGCAGTTCTTCAACACAGTCCATAGCGACCTTATCGCGAGGGTCTCCTGGTTCACATCCGAGGCGGTGAGGGACGTCCAACAGACATCGATCCCGTCCATTGCGTCCGCGAGCTTCGAGATGTTGGCCAGGTCGGCGTCCGTGGAAGTACGCGTCTCGCCGGTCTCCAGGTCGGTCGTGTACACAGCTAGTCCTGTGGTCGTGACGAGAGGATACGTCTCGACCGGGACCTTCTTGTCGTGTTTGGGGTTCCGTGCTCCAAGGACGATGCTCTTCGGCGCTTTCTTGACCGCGTCGTTGACCATGTCCTCCGGAACCTTGGCTATGCTCCTGCTCTCGTCGACCGTGGCTCCGGCGTCCCCGAGCATCTTCAGCACACCGGCGTTCTTCACCATTATTCCCAGCGTAGCCAGGCTCTTCAGGCTCTGTTCGTGTACCAGATCTTCCTCGTCCTTGCTCAGAAACTTAAGTCGTGCTATTGCCACAGGAGAACACCTCCAACCCGTCAACCTGAACGGCGGACGGGGCTGATTGGTGATGTGGGACCTCCTTAAAATCGTTTTCCGAACGTTTTATCAATATTGGCGCCGAGGTTCGTTAAATCTTAAGTATCGGGCGGTTCCTTACGGATAGCCCGAGCGCGCATGCGCGCTTCAATCCAATGCTTTGGCAGACAGGTAGAGGCGATGAAGAGCGTGATGAACCGTTCCACGAGGCGCGGAGCAAGTCGCAGCAAGACCGTCCGGCAGCAGACCTGCCGGATCGATCCCGTGTTCGTCCGCCTGCTGATGCACTCGGGGGCAGGGCTGCAGGTGGGCAGCTGACGCCGCAGATGACATTGATTTTCCGCCTTGAAACATCTTTCACCACATAAGGGCGGTTTTCTTAGTTCCTTACAAGTAATTGAACCATAAAAGGTGATACGAAACATGGTCGAAGAAGCTGATATGAAGGCGATACTGAGTGAGCTGGAGAACAGCGTGAAGAACCTTCAGGAGGAAGGGGCCGTGGAGGCGGCCAAGAAGGCGCTGGCCGCCGGGGTCGATCCCGTGGAGGCGATAGAGAACGGTCTCGCGAAGGGCATACGAGAGGTGGGCGAGAAGTTCGGCAGGAAGGAGATGTTCGTGGTCGAGCTGATCTACGCCGCCGAGATCATGGGGGGGGCGATCAAGGTGCTCGAGCCCGAGCTGAAGAAGGCTGCGAGCAAGCGCAACGTGGTCGCCCAGGTGGTCCTCGGCACAGTGGCCGGGGACATACACGACATCGGCAAGAACCTCGTGAGGATCATGCTCGAGGCGGGGGGCTTCGAGGTGCACGACATCGGCAAGGACGCCGCGAACGAGCTCTTCGTCGAGAAGGCGAAGGGGGTCAGCGCTGGCATAGTCGGCGCGTCGTCCCTCATGACGACGACCGTCGGTATGCAGAAGGAGCTCGTCGACGCGCTGCGTGCGGCGGGCGTGAACGCCCCGATGATGGTCGGTGGAGCTGCTGTCAGCGAGGAGTGGGCCGCCGAGATAGGCGCCACATACTCGTCCGATGCGGGCACGGCTGTAGGCATCGCGAAGCAGCTCGCAGGCAAGGGAGAGTGAGCCTCCATGGCGGCCAAGGACATGAAGAGAGGGCTCTTCGGCATGAAGAGGCTGGAGGTCATGGACCAGACGGGCGCGGAGGCGATACACGTCAACTCCCTGTATCTGCTGGAGAACATGGGCATCAAGGTCACGAGCGACCAGGGCAGGCAGCTGCTGAAGGATGCGGGGGCGGATGTCGACGAGAACACGAAGGTGTGCAGGATCCCCAGCTACCTCGTCGAGGAGATGATGAGGAAGTGCAAGCGGCCGGTGAAGATGGCCTCGAGGGACAGGAAGAAGGACTTCGTCCTCGACGGCAAGCACTGCTACACATGCACGGACGGGGTCGGCTTATCCACGATAGACCTCGAGACCGGGGAGAGACGTCCGTCGACGAAGAAGGATGTCGGCGAGTCGGCGAAGGTCGTGGACTACCTGCCGATGATGCACATGTACAACCCTCTGGTGACCCCGCTGGATGTGCCCGAGCACGCGCACACGGTGCACGAGTTCCAGGTGTCCATGGACAACTGCTCGAAGCACTACACCACGGGCTCGACCTACAAGAAGGAGGAGGCGATCTACCAGCTGGATATGGCAGCTGCCATCGTGGGCGGCGAGAAGGAGCTGAAGAGGAGGCCGATCATATCGAACCTCACCTGCACGACCTCCCCGCTCGTGCTGGGCATGACGACCGACGCCGCGATAGAGTTCAGCAGGAGGGGCTGCCCGCCGCTGCTCATGGCGATGCCGTTGGTCGGCGCGACGGCGCCGATGACCGTCGCCGGGGCGACGCTCCTGGGCAACGCGCAGGTGATAGCGCTCGCGACGGTACTACAGCTGGCCGCTCCGGGCTCGCCGCTCTGCTACAGCTCCGAACCGATGGCGATGGACGTCCAGACAGGGCTGATGGAGGGGTTGTTCCCCGCGGCCAACATGGTCAGGGCGGCGCACGTGCAGATGGCCAAGTACTACAACATACCGATATTCATCGGTGGCTGGGGCTCGTGCTCGAAGGTGCCGGACGTGCAGGCAGGGTACGAGAAAGCCTTCTCGGCATTCATCGCGTACCTCTCGGGCGCGGACATGACCTCCGGGCCCGGCCTGCTGGAGAACTGGATGGTGCTGTCGTACGAGCAGCTCTTGATCGACCACGAGATGTTCACGATGATGGCTGACATGCTGAAGGGCGTGAAGGTGGACGACGACACGCTCGCGCTGGACACCATCGAGGCGGTCGGCCACGAAGGACACTTCATGGGCAAGAAACACACGATAGACCACGCGAGGGAGATGTGGCAGCCGATGGTGACCGATGGACAGCCGTACAAGACCTGGAAAGCTGCGGGGTGCAAGAGCGCAGCCGACCACGCGAGGGAGAAGGCGAAGGAGATACTCAAGACCCACCAGGTCGAGCCTCTCGCGGAGGACATACGGAAGGAGCTCGCCGCGATCGTCCAGGAAGCGGAGAAGAAGATACCCGCGAAGTGACCGCCCCGCCCCTGACCAGACCGCTCAAACCGTTTAACTCTCTTCTTTTCCAGCAACTATACCGTCGTCTATCCTGTAGTACCCCTCCGGGACGAGCATCTCGAACCGGGCGCCCTTGCCGTGCTCGCCGGTCTCCTCCACGCTGATGCCCGTGATCGACAGTATCTCCCTCGAGAGGTAGAGGCCGAGGGACTTGCGCCCGGTCTGCGGGATCCTCCCGAAGATCCGCTCTTTCTGGTCCTCTGGTACGCCGACGCCGTCGTCCTCGTACACAATCATGAGGCCGTCCGGCGTTTCCCTCCATGTGAACGACACGGTCGTGATCTTACCTCCGTGCGCTATCGAATTGTCCACCAGGTTCCTGAACACCTTCGGGAGCATGAGGTCACCGTACACATGCACTCCTGAGAGCTCGTTCCGCAGCTCGAACTCCCGCGGGCCCAGCCCGAAAAAGCTCTGCGTGACGGATGCCCCCAGCTCGATCCACTCGGGCCGCTTGGCCCCCACGCGCTCGTATATCCCCGTGAACTCCATGTACCTCAGCAGGTTCAAGGACGCTTCTTCGATCTTCCTGAGCGTCTCCAGGGTCTTCTTGTCGTCGACGGTCTCCTCGATCATGGCCACCCATCCCAGTATGACGGTCACCTGGTTGAGAGCGTCGTGACGGGTGATCGATCCTAGCAGCTGGAGCTTCCTGGTCGCCTGCTCCAGCTCCTTCGTCCTCTCCTGCACCTTCGACTCCAGGCCGTTGTACAGCAGCTGGAGCTCCCCGGCCATGTTGTTGAGCGACCTGGCAAGCTCGCCGATCTCGTCCGAGCCACTGGTCTCGATGCCTCTGCGGAAATCGCCGACCGAGAATCGGCCTGCCGCAGCGGCAATCGCCCGGATACGTCTAGAAAGTGATGAGGCAAAGTAGCCGGATGCGACGACCGCGGCGCAGATGGCGGCTAGGGACACCGCGACGATCCTCCACGTGAGCGCGCTCACATCCGAGAGTACCTCCGAGGTGTCGTGGTCAATCAATATGATCCAGTCGCTACCATCGTATCTGAGGTAGCCTACCGAGTGAGAGTACGCGAATAGCCTCTCACGATCTCCCTCGTGTCCGATGAAGTATCCTGACGTCTCGGTCACGCCGACGAAGTAGTCCTCGTCGGACACATCCTCCATCATCTGGAACACGTCGTTGGAGAACAGCATCCGCCCGTCGGATGAGACGATATGCGTTTCCGTCGTCCCGTATGACTCCCCGAAGTAGACCGATTCCTCGGCTATGGCGATGATGTCGAGGAAGGCAATCATGACCCCCGAGAAGGTGCCGACTGGGTCGAGCAACCTCGCACACACGTGAATCCCGAGCGTCCCAGTCACGGGATCGATTTCGGCGTCGCCGAAGTAGTGGCCGTATTCGACGACCTGCGGCCACCATGCGTTGTCGTCCTGACGGAAATCGGGGGTGCGCTCGGTCATGCTTATGACCGCACCATATGCGTTCACCACTGCGACTCTGGTGTATATTCTCAGCCCGTGCTCCTCGAAGTAGTGCTCGGTCAGTGTCGTCGTCAGGTACACGGACACGTTGTTCGCCATAATCTCCTCCATGAACGGTGTCCGCTCGTCGAAGGGCGTGTCCGCCCAGGCTGAATCGATGGCGTCCACATACCCCTGAGGGTCGCCCATGTCATCGTATTCCGAGTTGGACATGGAGAGAGAGTACTGCACCTGCTCGGTGCTCCCTGTGCTCCAGATCTCATGATATTTCAGGTATATCGTCCTGTCCAGCACGTGCGCGATGAACTCCGCGTTGTGGATGCCGTCGGTCCCGACAGACTCGATCATGGCTTTCTGGCTCTCTAAGATAGAGAACGTGGCCAGCATCGCCAGAATGATAACGACGACCAGGAAGGAGCCGATCAGCTTCAGACCGAGCCTCGAGAACCCGGCCGACCCTGGATCAGCAGTCAAAGGTACGACAATTCCCCCTCCGATACCATTGCGGGATACACCGGAAATTGGAAGTCGTGGACTCCTGGGTCGATCCTGAGGCTCCCCATGACGCCGGAGTACACGAACCCCTGATCCAGATGATACCCGAGGACTTCTCGCGACGCCTCGTGCCCTTCGAGGAGCCCGTGGATGAGGTACACGAGGTCATAAGCGGTCGCCCCGTGGTGGTTCGGCGCAGCACCGTGTATGCTCTCGAACCGCTCGATGAAGGCGGACGCGAGCGGGTTCTCCAGTCTGTAGAAGGCCGGAGCGGAGACATAGACCACCTCTGGGTCCATCATGCCGTACAGGCCCGGGGAGGACCCGCAGCTGGACGTCAACACAGGTCCTGCGAAGCCGCTGTCGTGGACGGTCGACATCATGTCCACGATGATAGAGCATGAACTGGCGATGTATATGGCCTCCGCGTGGGACAGGTTGGCCACCTCGGTGGTGAAGTCGGTCTCGTCCAGAGCGCACCTCTCGGAATCGACCGTGCCTCCGGCGGCAGAGAACGTCTCGACCATGAGGTCGTTGATACCGCACCCGTGCGGAGAGCCAGTGTAGATGATGCCCAGAGAGCTCACGTTGAGTGACTGGAGCGTCCTCATCGTCGAGGTCACCTCGGACTCAGCCGTCGTGTAGTAACGGTACGCCCACTCGTATCCCTCCGTCAGGCCAGGAGCGGAAGCCATCCCGATCAACGGCACTGACGCGGCCTCTGCGAGCGGCGACAACGCGGACAGCAGCCCACAGCTGACCGTGACGTAGGCGACGGGGCTGCGTTCCTCCTCCAGCTTCTCGAACAGGGTCGGCAAGGCCTCCGGATCGAGCGGAGCCTCCTCGACTGCCAGCTCTATCCGAACGTTCCCGATCCCACCCCACTTGTTGAGCTCGTCGACTGCCATCGTCATGGCCGATTCGATCTCGGCCGAGTGGGAGAACGACCCGTCATCGACCGGGAGTATGACCGCGATCGTGGCGGTATCTGGTGACGGTGTAATGAGGACGACTGACGAGAGGACGGCGATGATCGAGACGGCTGCTATGGCGAGCGCGATCACGCGCCGCCTGCGAGGAGCGGTCATGGGAGAGCTTTCCGGAGCAGCCGCTGACCGATGCCCATCATCACGAACGGCTGATGCGTCGTCACCCACGCGGAGCGCCTCCACGGAACCATGGATATATCGCGCTGTTATCTTTTTAAAGGATTAGTTTACGATTGGCACTAATCTATCTGGTAGGACTCAAACTGATGGGGGGATTCGGCCATTTTGGACCCGTCAAAGGGCCCCCTTTGCCGGATGTAAACATAGGTGCGCCCAATTGCGCGCCTAAGGCCGATCCTCGCAGGAATGCGGGCCCGCCTGCGGCGTGATATTCTCCGGGCAGGGTCTTTGTCCGCTGCGCGGACCTTCGCGAGGATAATCGAAGAACAGGGGGTGTTATCGCGCGTGCTAGCGCGCGTGCCCCGACTCGGCGAACAGCCTTCCTAGAACTTCGCGAAGCTCTCCTTCTTCGCGCCGCATATCGGGCACGTATCGGGCACGGTGCCCTCGCCAGTGTAGCCGCAAACGGGACAGACGTGGAGCTCGCCGAGCTCGATATCCCCGCCAGAGTCGACGGCGTCCTTGGCCCTGGCATAGAACCTGGCGTGTATCTTCTCGACCTCGAGCGCCAGGTGCATGCTCCTGAGGGCGGCCTTCTCGCCCTGGTGCTCGGCCACCGCCTTGAAGGCAGGGTACATCTCGTCCACCTCGTAGTTCTCGCCCTCGACCGCGTGCTCGATGCTGACCGGTGTCTCGCCTATGTCTCCGAGCACGCGTAGATGGTTCGTCGCATGGACCTTCTCCGCAGATGCGACCGCCCTGAACAGGCGAGCCACCTGCGGCTTGCCTTCCATCTCAGCCCTGTCGGCCCAGATGGAGTACTTCATGTAGGCCATGCTCTCTCCGGCGAACGCCTCCTCCAGATCACGCTTCGTCATCTTGTGCATGTCGTCCTCGCTCCTTCCTCCGGACCAGTGGTCCGTCTCTCGCACGCACGAGAAGCCCGAGCCGATAGATACTCTTTGCCTTCGTCTTCGGGACCGTATCTGGCCAATGCCTTGATTACCCCGGACGACCTTCGCCGAGAGCGAGATGGACCCGTTCCAGCATCTGCTGCTTCCACTGCTGTTCCTGCTGGCTATCAGGATGGACCACCGAAGGGCGATCATATTCGCGCCGCTCGCGGTCCTGCCGGACTTCGACGCGCTGTTCGACCTGCACAGGGCGCTCGGACACAGCTTCATCCCGATCCTCGTCCTGCCGATGGCTATCCTGGTCTACGCGAGGTTCAGAAGGCCCGAGTGGCTCCTGTCGGCGCTCATCGTGCAGTTCTATCTCGCCTCACATGTGGTCCTCGACATGGGAGGCGTGGCGTTCCTCTGGCCCATCGTTACAGAGCAGTTCTACTTCGAGCCCGCGATAACGTTCGCGGTCGAAGGCGGGTTCCATTTCGGGTTCTCGCTGGACTACGGGATGCGTGAGCTTGCCGACATGGGCACCACCAGCTTCCTGTCGGATGCGGGGGCGGCGCTGATCTTCCTGGGTGTGCTGATGACGGCCGTGTTCCGGCGTGAGGCGAGGAGCGCGTTGTCGAAGGCGTGGACGGCCGTCAGGGATACGTTCTTAACCATCCTGCGAAGAACCTGACCGGCCCGCGCGACGTGGGTGATACTTAAACCCTTTCAGGTAGCGGTGGTGCCTGGATGACGCTTGGATGGCCGCCACAGACCCCTCCGCCTCGCGCCGCCACGGCCAGTACCGTTATCAGGTTCGATAACCCACCCTCGACGGTATAAATACCCCAGAGGGGAGTAGTAATGCATTGCTCAAGGGCGAGCGAGGGCTCATTGACATGTCTAGGATACCTTCGGACCGCGGGACATCGACCACGAAGCCGACCCGCTCTCGCAGATTCTCATCGCTACTGGTGTGCGCGACGATGATGATCGCGCCCCTCCTCGCCCTTGTGCCAACCGCCTCTTCCGACCACGTCATAATCGACAACCCCGATTACACGAACACGGTGCTCTGGGGTCTGGACGAGCCTGACGACTATCTGCTGACCGATGTCACGATGAGTGACGGACAGGCGACCCTCGCCTGGGTCACGGAGTCGGACATCGAGACGACCGAGACGGATTTCGCCTCCGGGTACTGGACGAACATGAACCACACATCCCAGCCGGGGTCGATGACCCTCAACGAGACGACGACCTTCACGGAGATCATCACCATCGATCCGGACGATACCACTGGGTGGGACACGTTCGTCAACGAGGACAGGGAGAACGACAACTATGGGGCAGACGACGACGTCAGGATCAACTCGGAGATCGGTAAGGTCCAGAGGATCCTGATCCGATTCGATATCAGCGGCATCCCGTCGACGGCGGTGGTCACCTCCGCCGTTCTGAGGATGTACGAGCTGTCCGGCGGGAAGGGCGACGATGTCGCCTTCAAGATACACGCCCTCGACGTGCCGTTCGTCGAGGATGAGGCCACCTGGACCAAGCCATTGACAGCAGAATTCTGGACCACTCCCGGGGGGGACTACGAACCGGAGATCTACCACCAGGGCACTTTCAACAGCACGATCGGTTGGAGAAGCCTCGACATAACCACCCTCGTGGAGTGCTGGGTCAGGGGTCACGTGCCAAACAACGGCATGATATTCGTCCCTGAGGAGGCAGGCGGGGATTCCGTCAAGATATTCGCGTCCGCAGATGAGTCCGGGAACTCGGAGTACAGGCCCAAGCTGATAGTCGACTACACCTTGCAGGGAGGCGAGGGGGCCTATGAGTCCGGCTTGATCGGACCGGGGACGAACGCGACTTTCACTGCTGCGTCATGGTCCAACGGCACCTTGTCCTTCCCGGACGACGAGTTCTCCGGGATAGCCCTGTCGAGCGAGTGGGCTTGGTGGAACGATCCCACGCTCGGCGGCGGGAGCTACAACGTGGGCATCACAACGCCTGGCTGGCTCCGCGTGATGGGTGAGTCGAACACGCAGAACATCGACACGGCCGTGGGCGCGAACAATGTCTACCAGTACGTCAGCGGCTACTTCACAGCGACGACATCGCTCAAGGAGTTGTTCACCGTCAACTCGATGGATGCTGGCATGCTCGTAATCGAGGACAGCACGAGCTGGCTGTCGATATCCAAAAGCGACACTGGCGCGAGCGGGAAGGTCAGGGTCGTCGCCTGCGAGAACGGCACGAGTGAAACCAAGGCCAACATCGCATGGTCGGACATGACCACCGCCCAGCTGAGAGCCGTCAGGAACTCGACGGGGCTGTGGCTGTCCGCCAGCGAGGACGGCGTCGACTGGACACATATCTATCAGCACGTCCCACATCCCATGATGAGGGAGAAGATCAAGGTCGGCCTGTTCGTGACATCCGGCTCGGCCGCGCAGCCCGTTGCCGAGTTCGACTTCTTCAGGGTGGCCCCGCCGGCGGCGCCGACCCTCCAGCTGATGATCAGGACGGGCAACTCGTCGTCGCTCTCGGACCCTTCGTGGACCGACTGGAGCGCGGTGCTCCCCGGCAACGACGCCACGCTGGACATCGACGCCAAGTACATCAGATACCGAGTCTACATGTCCACTCCGGTGGAATGGTACACGCCGGCATTCCACGAATTCACGGTCGGTTGGGAGAGATACGCGGAGACAGGAGTCCTGGAGAGCCACGACTTCACACCGACGGACTTCAGTATTTGGCTCACCCTGAACGCTGAGCATGACGGGACCAACGGGCAGATAACATACTATTACTCCGTGGACGAAGGCGATAGCTGGGAGTTCATCACCTCCGACACCTCGGGGAGCATCTATTCCATCCAGCCGTCCATCAGGATAAGGGCGGAGATGTCGTCGTGGGACACTTTGAGTACGCCCTCGATAGAGTCGTTCTCGATCACCTACGGGACTGCGCTCTCCACGTTCTACATCGAGACGCCGGACGACGTCGTCGCTGGGGAATACTTCGATGTCTCCATCTGGGCGAAGAACTCCGAGAACGACACGATGTCCTTCTGGGTGGGAGCGGTCTCGATGCAGGCGATGAACGGCGCGGGCACGGGTCCTGCGTCCGCCGAGCTGGGGACCACCTCGGACGTAATTACCAATGCGGGGCACTTGGACATCACGACCCAGAGGTACAATGTCGCGGAGACCATCAGGATACTAGTCCAGAGCGGCGGCATCGTTGGGCTCAGCGACCCGATCGTCGTCCACCCGGCACCGGTTGCGGCCATAGAGGTCAACCCCGATGACCTCGGCACCGTCACGGAGGATACGACGACGGTCATCGACGTGGTTGCGCTCGACGAGTACGACAACGCCATCCCTGACGCCACATTCTCCTGGACCGTCACGACTGGCCTCGGATGGTTGAGCACGTATACTGGCGATTCGGTCGTATTCACCGCACGAGATGCCCGCCAATCAGGGTACATCAACGTCACTTCCGACACCGTCACGGTTTCCATATTCATATCGATCGAGGCCATCGGCCATCCACCCACGATACTCGCACCCATACCTGACCAGACCGTCATGGAGGACGGACCCACGTGGACCTACGACCTGGGCCCGGTCGTGTATGACTCGGTCGACTCCGATTCAGAGCTGCGGTGGTTCGTCACCAACGAGACGCTGGTGACCGCCAGCAACGAGAACAACACCGGCGACCTACAGCTCATGCTCACGCCCGACCCGAACATGTATGGCAACAACACGCTGAAGTTGTTCGTGGTCGATCAAGAGGGACTCTTCACCGAGACGGAGTTCGTGGTCAGGATCGAACCGGTCAACGACGGCCCGACCATCGACGTCATCCGGCCACTGGTCGTACGGTACGACGTGCCCTACGTCTACAACCTCAGATACTACGTCACGGACATAGACAACGACCACTCCGATCTGCACCTGTCGGTCGACGATGCAAGCCAGCAGTACGTGGACGTCGTGGGGCTCTCCATCGAGATCGAGTATCCGTTCTCCATGGTCGGCACGACGCAGAGCATAGTGGTCACGGTCAGCGACGGCGAGCTGACTGGCTCGACCATCATAGATGTCACGGTCTCCACGGATAACGTGCCCGTGCTGCTCGACAAGCTGCCCGACGTCATGCTGTATCAGGGCGATGCGGTGCTGAACGCGTTCGACCTGGACGATTACTTCATGGACCCCGACGAGGACATCCTGTACTATGTCACGGGGCAGACATACGTGTTCGTCAACATCACGAACGGGGAGGTGAACTTCTACGCGCCTGCCGACTGGGCAGGGGAGGAGTACGTGATGTTCAGCGCGATGGACCCTGAAGGTGCCCGTGTGGAAGCTGCGATACTCGTGACCGTCCTGCCAGTCAACCAGCCGCCTTGGATCGCGGACGTGCCCGACCTCGCCGTCAGGTACGACAGGTCGTACGAGTTCGACCTCACGAAGTACATCGGGGACGGTGACGACACCATAGGCTCGCTCCTGATATCGACGAACGATGTGCACATAGCCGTCATCGGGACGGTCCTGTCGCTGCACTATCCCATGTCGATGAACGGCACGACCGTGAAGGTCAACATATCCGTCTCGGACGGGGAGTTCTCCCACTCGCAGGTCATCGACGTGACCATCTCCGACAACAGCCCGCCAGAGTCCCTGGGACCACCCGACCACTCGTTCTCCGAGGACTGGGCGATACCGTACCCGCCCTCGGGCAAGCTCGAGATATGGTTCGAGGACGAGGAGGACGGCAACGACCTGGAGTTCGAGGCGTTCTCATGGTCGTCCGATGTCACCGTGACCCCCGTGCAGGACGCGCTCGGAAGCTGGACGCTCAGGTTCTCGACGACCCCGGACTATCACGGCGAGAGCAGGGTCACGATAAGGGCGACGGACTCCGAGGGAGCGCTGGTCGAGGAGACCATCGTCCTCACGGTCGTGTCCTGCTCCGACCCTCCGACATTCGATATCCAGAGGGATTTCAACGTTACCATGGGCTTCGAGACCGCGTTCGATCTGTCGGAATACGTGCACGACCCTGACTCGGAGGACTCGCAGCTGACGATCGAGGTCGTGTCCGAGGAGTACCACGAGTACATCACGACGAGCGCGACCTTGGTGAGGCTGGACTTCCCGGACGACTACCTGTCCTCCGACGAGAGCTCCAGGACCATCGAGGTCGGGCTCAAGGTGGTCGACCCTGACGGCATGTGGGACACGTCGACGATGACGATAACCGTCAGTAGGCTTGTGGCCGTCGAGGCCGTCCCGCAGTGGGGTCTGTTCCTGACCCTCTTGGCGGCGGCCACCTCCGTGGCGCTGTTCGGCATGGTCATTAGCATGCGCAAGAAGCCGTTCGTGATAAGGGACATGATGCTGGTCCACGAGGACGGCTTCCTGATAAGCAGGCGTGCGGAGGGCGGGAAGGACGACGACTTGGACGAGGACATCTTCACGGGCATGCTCACCGCGGTCCTGAACTTCGTGGAGGACTCGATGTCCTCCTCGGCAACCCAGGACCACCTGAAGTTCTTCGGGTTCGAGCACTACAGGGTCATGATCAGGAGGGGCGGGAAGACCTACGCCGCGATCATATTCGAGGGCGACCGTCCGAAGGACATCGAGGAGAAGCTGACGGCGTTCCTGAAGAAGATCGAGAAGATATACAAGAAGAGCCTGCAGCGTTGGACTGGAGACATAGACGTCGACTTCGCCGGGGCGCACCTTCTCATCGAGGCGTTCGTCGAAGAGAACAGCAAGAAGCCGAAGGGGAAGAACGGCAAGAACGGCCCTAACGGCGGCCCTGAGGACACCAGCGCTAGGCCGCCGGAAGTCCCCGAGGTCAAGGGCTCCGTCGACGTGCAGTCGGAGCAGGCCGCAGCCTCGTCCGAAGGCCCGTGACCACGTCTTCGATCTGCGTGTGGGCCTTGGTCACGTGTTCTAGACGGTTCCTTCTGCCACAGACCCCACGAGATACTGCGCCTCGAAGGATGGAGCTACCGACGCGCTGCCTCCCTCGGGTCCCATCGGCAGGAAGACCATCCGGTACACGTGCCCGGCGAGCAGGCTGACGGGCTCCGTCTCCACGACTGCGTTCGGGTCTCCCTTGAAGCTGACCTTCTGCTGGGCCACACTGGTCAGCTCGTCCCCGTCGACCTCGTAGACGCTCACAACCATGGCTCTGAGGCCGTCGTTCTGGATCGTTGCATGCCATTGACCGTCCGCCTTCGGCTGGAAGGCGACTGAGACCGCGCTGTCGGATGCGGGCCCTGCGAGTCTCTCGACGACGACGGCGCTCGTGGGCTCGAGCTCCGAGAGGGAGAACATGTTCATCAGTGACCCCATGTGGGGCACCCAACCGGTCCAAGCGACGCTCGTGGCCATGGCATTCACCCTGTAGTACAGTACGTTGACAGGGACGGCGTCCGCCGTTATCTCCTGGCCCGCCCTGACACAGTCGATCTGCTCGACCACGTCGAAGGACGACCTTGCGGCGTCCTCGAGGTCTGCGAACTCGTCCACCAACGCCTGCGTGGGAGCGTCGGCTAGGGTGCTGATATCACCGAGATCGGAGTAGAAGGGGTTGGTGTTCGCATCAGACCAGAAGGCCCACATGTTCGACGGGGACGCGTGCCCGAAGATGTCGAACAGGACGCTTACACACTCGCTGTACCCGCCGAACCTGAACCCGAGGACGAGCATCTGATACTCGAAGGATTCCAGCTTCTCAACGATCGTGAGGATATCCACAGGACAAGCCTCGGCGTCTATGCCAACCTTGACGAGGTTGTCGGCTATCATGAACCCGGTCTGCGCCCTGACGGGGTCGTAGTCCGCGGGTGGCGTGAGTATCGTCAGCTTCTCCATGGGCGTTCCGTCCGGGAGGTTCCGCCAGCCGTCTCCGTCGGAGTCGATGAACCCGGCCTCGTCAAGGAGGAACTCTGGCACCTGGGTAGAAGGTTCGTCGGGGTCGTCGTAGGCGTAGTCAACGACGGCTTCGTTGTGCCACGCGCCGAAGTACGATGGCACGGGCGTCGTGCCGACGGATCCCAGCCCTCCCATGAAGTCGTCAACGATCCGCGTCTTGTCGATGAGGTGGGACACCGCCTTCCTGAACAGGATAGAGCCGAACGGTTCCTTCTTCTGGTTGAACGCGAGGTAGAAGTAGCCGGCGTCGTCCAGATAGTCGATGGCTATGGTCGGGACGGCGTCTATGAGCGGGAGCTTGTCCGCCGGCACGGGCGACGCGATATGGTCGATCAAGCCGTCCGTCAGAGCAGATATCGCAGAGTCGATGTTGCCCATTATCGCGAAATACAGTCGATCGACGTTGGGCGGATAGAGCCAGTAGCCATCAGGCGTGACGTGGTCCTTACCCCAGTAGTCCGTGTACTTGTCGAGGACCCTGAA
>JBFESP010000013.1:0-47757 GCA_041548485.1 Thermoplasmata archaeon
GCCTGAACCGTCAACGGCCACCTGGGGATTGTAAGCAGAATCCGCGTCGTCGGTCTCGATGAGCGTCGCAGTTCCCCAGCCAGTCCCGACAACATATCGGTTCGAATAGATATTCCAGCGGGTGCCGTCGGATTGTCGCCACACAGCTGTCGCATTGCCTGAACCGTCAACGGCCACCTGGGGATTGTAAGCACTTCCCGCGTCGTCGGTTTCGATGAGCGTCGCAGTTCCCCAGCCAGTCCCGACAGCATATCGGTTCGAATAGATGTTGTCGCGGGTGCCGTCGAATTGATGCCACACGGCTATCGCATCGCCTGAACCGTCAACGGCCACCTGGGGATTGTAAGCATCTCCGAAGCCGGCATCGATGTACTCCGTCTTATCCCAGCCCGTTCCGACAACATATCGGTTCGACCAGATGCTCCAGGCGGTGCCGTCGTATTGTTGCCACACGGCAATCGCATTGCCTGAACCGTCAACGGCCACTTGGGGCTCCCTTGCATCTCCCACGTTGGCTGTCTCGATGAGCGTCGCAGTTCCCCAGCCAGCCCCGACAACATACCGGTTCGACCAGATGTTATCGCGGGTGCCGTCGTATTGTCGCCACACGGCAATCGCATTGCCTGAACCGTCAACGGCCACTTGGGAATTCCGAGCACCCAAAGGAACTCCCGCGTCGTCGGTCTCGATGAGCGTCGCGACACCCCAACCGGATTCTGCCTCAGTCCCTGAGCACACCACCGATAGATTGCCCGTCAGAACTAGACTCACGAAGGCTGCCAAACAAAGAACGACTATACAGGTTCTTCTCAACGAAATTCCCCCAGTTGGGCCACTGCCAACTCAATACTCGAAGGAAACCACCGTATAATAGCGCTTCGGCTTCTGAAGGCACATAGCGAGGATTCTCAGCAGAGGCTCAATTCGAAGACAAAGAACAGCACATATAGCCGGACGTGGCTCTTCCCCGTTGATTGAAATCAGAAAAAGGACGTCTGGCTCGGAGATGTGTCAAATCCCCCCTCCCGCACACAGCTCCGCGTTCGAGCACGTGCTGATTCTGAACAAGTCTGAGGAGGACAGGCGAAAGGTAGCGCGGCAGAGCTCATCCCAAGCTCAATCTGACTCTGAGGGGATTCTATGCTTCCCGCTAGGAACGAGTATCTCGAAGACCGCCCCCTCACCGGGTACTCCGACTTCACTTATACTCATGCCAGTTATGCTGAGAACCTCTCGCACCAGGAAAAGACCTAGACCGCTATCCGCGCCGTACCCACGCTGGAAGATCTTCTCCTTCGCGTCTGCAGGGATGCCCACGCCGTCGTCCGAATACCTGATTGCGACTGCGTCATCCCTTGGTTCGAACTCCACGACCACCTGAGTTGCCTTCTGCCCATGCCTCCGGGTATTGGTCAGAAGGTTCAGGAAGACCCTCTCGAACATCGGATCGGCCAACACCTCGAGGTCCCCCAACTCCTCCTTGACCTTGATATTCTCCATGTCGATCACCGACGCCGCACCTGCGAACTCGAGTCTGACCCTTGTCCACTCTGGATTCTTCGTGCCTGCCTTCTGATAGCTGCCCGCGAATTGGAGTTGCTCCGTGATAGTCCTGCAGGCCTTCTTCGCCGCCTCCATGTGTTCAGTCCTCTCACGTTCGCTGCCACCATCCTCCGCGAGCGAGAGATATCCTGACAGGATGCCAATCTGGTTGATGACATCGTGTCTCGTTATGGATCCCATAAGGTTCAGCTTCTCGTTTGCCTGTTCGAGCGCCGCCTCCGCCTTCTTGTGCTCCGTTATGTCTCTGGCGATGGCGAAAGCACCGAAAGCCTTACCAGATCGGTCCTTCGCAGGGGAGATCGTCAACGAAACATCCACCAACGAGCCGTCCTTCCTGATCCATACTGTCTCGAACGGCTGTCCGCGGCTTCCCCTCTTTGCCTGCTTGAATTTCCGATAGTACTCGTTCAATCGATCGGGCGGTATCAACATGGATATGGGCCTTCCCACGGCCTCATGGGCAGAATAGCCACACATGGACTCAGCAGCGGGGTTCCATGTCAGTATCGTACCGTCAGTGCCTTTGCTGATTATGGCGTCCATGGAGGAATCAATCATCGACGCGAGCCGCTCGACTGCCAGGGCGTTCCTCCTGCGCTCGGTATCGTCCAGGATGACCCCTTGAAGCTTCGTGACGTTTCCCTCTGGGTCACGACGGACGTAGATATGGGCGTCGATGAACACGCTCTCTCCACTCTTAGTCAGGCCCTGATACTTCATGTCAAAGAGATCATTCCCAGCAAGGATGTTCCTCTCGAACTCCTCCAGCACTTCCTCGGCAGCGTCGGGGTGAAGCACATCGGTGAACGTGATACTACGTGAGCTGAACTCGTCAGGCGTATAGCCGAACTGTGTCACGTTGTCGGAGACGAATTCAACGTTCCATGGGGGCCTCGGATCTAGCTGAAAGACAACGACGGGACTGGCGTTGACGATCTTCTCGAACGCCTCTCGACTCCTGAGAGCTTCGGATAGGGCATCTTCTATCAGTTTCCTGGAGGCTAGGTCTACGAAGATGCATACGGCTCCTTGATAATCGCCGTCTCCCCCCAGGGGAGACGCTTTGAAGCTAACGAACTGCCGTTCTCCGATTCTGTTCTCGAACTCGTAATCGACCTCGACATCATTCCCGCTCCTGCAGAGCCCCAACGCTTCGCTGGCGAGTTTCCGCCCATCATCAGCGACAAACTCAGAGAATGGTTTCCCGATCATGTCACTGACGGAGCACCCTATCATCCGTGCCATCTTCGGGTTGGCGAAGGATATCTTGTCATCCTTGTCGACGGCCCATATGCCCTCGTCCACGAGCTCCACAAGCTGCCGGTACTTCTTCTCGCTGCCCTCAAGAGCCATTCTCGTGAGGACGCGCTCCGTCGAGTCAAGGACGAAAACCACGCCCGCGCTCGTCCGCCCTTTCTCACCGGGAACGGGATAGTAGCCCACCTCGAAGTACCTCGTCTTCCCCGATCCCCTGTCCGGATATGGCATCAGATTGAGCTGACTGATACGACCGTTGAGCATATCCTCCACTTTGCCACGCTCGACGATCACTGACAGGAAGGGGGTTGATTCCGGGGAGAAGGGGTGACCTATCGCGTCTCCGCATCCTATGCCAGTCAACTTGACAATCCCATCGTTCCATACAGCGACGTTGCCGTCGGCATCCAGGACGAGGATGCCAACCATGTTCATGTCGACGATGAGCTTGTAGAGGTCTCGCTCTCTCTTAAGCAGATCTTCGGCTTGTTTGCGACGGGCCATGTTCCGGACGACCACCGACAACGCGGCAAATTGCGACCTCAGGTCACCCTTCTTCTCCACATGGAGGTCAGCTCCCGCGCTGAGCGATTCGATGATGGCATCGTCCATGCCCTGTCCAGTTATCATCACGAACGGAACATCGATGCCTCGCGACCGAACCTCCTTCAACAGCTCGATCCCGTCCATCTCGGGCATCCGGTAATCGCACAGGATGAAGTCGTACTCGTTCATATCCAAACAGGCGAGGGCCTCCTTCCCGGAATTCGCGCTATCTACCGAGTCGACACATCCTTCCCTAAGGAACCGAACGGCGAGTTCCACGAAATCCTTATCGTCATCAATCAGGAGCACTCTTGTGGAGTGTGATCCGCTATCCAGCTCTGGAGAGCCGGCTTCCGGGGGGGGAGCCATTGTTCTCCCACGATCAAGGGTTCAACGCTCCTATTAATCTTATGCTCAGGTCGACGCCAGGTGCAGCTCCGGCCTGAAGTCCCAACGAAGATGTAGCCAGTCGACACAAGGCGGTCAATCAGACTCGCGGATACGTGAATCCCACGTCCATCGGTCAGGAGCATGTGCGTCAAGAGTCTCTGGACGGACGGTCACCTCTTAACGAATTGGGAGTAGTGACAGGCCGGACACTTCAAGATCTTGCCGTCATCCTCTACGAGTTTCACATGTTTCCTGTGCTTCTGACACTCGGGACACATCGGGTCCTTCTCAATGTCTTCTGGGTGTTCCAAGGAACTCACCTCGGCCGCCACGCGACATCCGCATATCCAGGTAAGAACATTACCACGTTCTGGTTCGTGACCCTCACTTCAGGTCATGCACAGCCCGGACCAACACCCTGAGGGGTTCCTCGAAATCGCCATCTTCCACCAGAGTCCCGGTGACTATGATGTCGGCTCCAGCAGTGGCCGCGTCCCGTGCCCTGTCAGGGTCGGTTATGCCCCCTCCGACTATCAGAGGCACCCTGATGCCGTCCTTCACAGCACTTATCATCGCTGACGGGACGGGTGATGGCGCACCGGAGCCTGCCTCCAAGTACACCATAGACATGCCGAGATATTCCGCCGCTAGAGCGTACCCGAGCGCTCTCTCGATGTCGTTCCTTCTGACGACGTCGGCCTCACCGACCTCTCCGACTTTCATACCGGGCTCAACAACGATATATCCCATCGAGAGCGTCTCAAGTCCCAGTCTCTTTATCACAGGTGCTCCTCGCGAGTGTTCCCCCGTGATGTTCCTCGGGTTTTTCGAGTTGAGCAAGCTCATGAAGTATATCGCATCGCACCTCTGCGCGATGGCATTCGCTCGTGATGGGAAGTAGATAACTGGGAGTGTGCACCGGGCCTTCATCTCGTCGACGGTCTGGTCGAGGTTCTCCTGTGTTATCCCAGTGGAGCCACCGACCATGATCGCGTCAGACTCCGCAGCTTGCGCTTCCGAGGCTATATCACCCGCCACGTCGACAGTCTGTTTCGCGGGATCCACCAGAGTCATGTGCATCTTATGCGCGAGCAAGGTCTGATCGATGTAATCCTTCACCCTCAGAGAATCCCTCCGAACAGGAACGCCACCAGAGCGATGAGCATGGCCAGCTTGGTCACCTTCTGCCCTCTCTCGGGGTCTCCGAAGTGTATCAGAGAACTATATATAAAGATTCCATCGGCGAGCACGACGAACGGGATGTACCAGATAGACAGCAGTGAGAGCAGGTAGGGTGCGGGGCTGAGGATCACCGCCCCGACCAAAGAAAGCGACGCAAGAACCCCCGCGCCCCTGGCGCCCATCCTCATGGGAAGCGTGGTTCTGGTGCCTTTGTCCCCTTCCAGGTCCTGGACATCCTTGACGATTTCCCTCCCAAGGGTTGCCAGGAACGCAAGCAACGCCAGTATCCACGCAAGGTCGAGGCCGTCGACGGACGCACCACCGAAGAGGAATAGGGCCCCCGTGAGCCAGCTTATCGCCAGGTTGCCCATAAGGCCTTCTGACTTAAGGAATACCTCATAGGCAAACATGACCCCGGCGGATGCCACGACGATGATGAACGAGGGCACGCCGATGACGAACCCCCCGACTGCGGACACGGCGAAGAGACTTGACGACATGACGATTGCGCCAGAAGGTGACACGGACCCGCGAGGGATCGGCCTCGATGGATGCGCAACCCTGTCCACATCGCGGTCGAAATAGTCGTTCAGGGAATTGCCCGCCCCCGTGAACGCAACTACGACGAGCATAGAGAGGATTATCTCTGCCAGATAATCCCCCACACTCTCGGATCCGACGCATATCACGGCGGCGAGCAGGACCCCTGCGGCTCCCATGGCACAGTTTCCAGGGCGCATCATCGATACGAGTCCCGCAACTACGCCAGGCCACCTCCGGGATGCCATCGACTCTGGCACATCCTGTGCGGATATAAGGGTTTTGAGCGAAGCCTGTATGAAAAACATTATGTAGGGATGTCCTGTTCGTCCGTTCTGGAATGCAAAATCCGATGCCACCAGATGCCGCCAGAGAGATCGAGCACGTGAAGAGTCTCGTTGCGCGGCACTTCCCCGTTTATGATGTCCGAGTCAACTACGACGTTGTCGAGTTCTACTGCAAGATCGATGAGAACTCGCTCGAGGAGTCGTTCGAGAGGCTCAGAGAGGAGATGATTCCGCAGGGATACATCCCGATGATCACCTACGTGAAAGGAGAGCACGTTCTGGTCGTTGGGAAGAAGCCGTCAGCGAGGCACAGAAGCGCGTACGTGAACCTCGCGATGCTCATGATAACCCTCGTCACGGTTACGTTCGCTGGCATCCTCTACTGGGGATCCTACGCAGAAGTCCCTGGCGACGAAGTGTACTCCCCCGATAACGTGGCGATGAGCGTCCTCGTATTCACCCTGCCATTGTTGGCGATCCTAGGAGCACACGAACTTGCTCACTTCTTCGCGGCGAGGAGGAGGAAGGTGGCAGCGTCGCTGCCGTTCTTCATACCGTCGATACCGCCGTTCGGAACCTTCGGCGCGTTCATCTCACTCAGGGACCCAATACCCAATAGGAAGGCCCTGCTCGACATCGGTGTGGCCGGCCCTATAGCGGGCCTACTGGTCGCAATAATGGTTGGCGTCGCAGGCCTGATGCTAACCAACGTGGAGGCCAAGGTCGTCCCCGACGATCTTGAGCCAGGAGATTCCCTGAGCATAGCCTTTCCTCTCATCTACATCGGCATCGAACATTTGGTGCCCATAGAGGGTGATTACCTGCTCCACCCGATGGCGTTCGCCGCCTGGGTCGGGTTCTGGGTGACTGCGATAAACTTACTGCCCGCTGGCCAACTCGACGGGGGGCACATCGCGAGGGCTGTTTTCGGCAAGTATGCCAAGTACGCCAGCTGGGTCACAATCGCTGTGCTGATAGGGTTGTCCTTCTTCTTCCTCGCTTGGGTCATCCTGGCCATCCTGATCCTCGTCATAGGAAGCAGGCATCCGCCACCCCTCAACGACATCAACAGACTCGACTCCAAGAGGAAGGCGTTGGGGATATTCGCCTTCATCATACTTGTGCTGGCCTTCGTCCCCATACCGATGTGGGTAACGGAGATCGATCATTCCTTCGAGATGACACGAGTGGACGGCATCGACGGAGTACTATCGCCGGGAGAGACCGCAGTGCTGTCATTCCAGGTCGAGAGCCTCGGGAATGTGAAGAGCAACCTGTCCATCGAGTTCACAGGCGCTCCGCCTGATTGGATTGTCCTGCTCAGACAATCCGATACGAGCCCGTCGGACTATTCTAACTCCATCTCGTACTGGCTCGACGTCTCCGAGAGCATGAGTTTCGACGCGAGCATCACCCCGTCTGAGACAGCCGTTCCCGGGAACCAGACGATCACCATCACGGGACATGCACTGTCGCCGCAAGGGGAGATCTACTTCGAGGGGGCCGTCCAGTTCAACATCACGGTAGACAGCCCATCGCTCGATTTCTGGCTCGCTGAGAGCGCATTGTCCGTTTCAGCCGGTGCGGAAGCGACCACGGGCATCCAAGTCAATAACACGGAGACCGGGACCGTTACGGTCGTCGTGACGGCGTTGAACCCCCCCTCGATGGTGGGTGTGGTCCTCTACGAAGACTCGCTAGACGGCAACTCGACGACGACCCTGAACCTGACAGTTCTAGCACAGACCAATTCATCCTTCGAAGTGTTGATATTCGTTTCCTCGCAGGCCACACCCGGAGAGACGACCTTGTACATTCAGGCCACCTATCACGAGATCGAGCTGGCGATGATCGAGATAACCATAGTCATTGAGTGAATCAAACCCTTCTGAGAACGCAGAAGTGACGTGTCAGGGACCTGTGAACCCACATGGGATGGATCTCGACCGTCTCGAAATCCTTGCTCCCTTCGAGCAGCACGGGATCGGGCATCGCCATCGCCACCCTGGAGCCACGGCTCAGCACGTCAGCGCACGCACCGAGTGCCCTGGAGAAAAGCTCCGGCAACGGCTCTCCGTCAGTGCTCGTCGATCTGCCGTAGGGGGGGTCGGTCGCAACGCCCGAGACATCTCCCACGACCCTCGGTATCTCGCCGATGTCGCACCTCAGAAGCTCGGCGTCGATATCCAGCGAACGCAGGTTCATCCGAGCTCCTTCGACCATCTTCTGCGAAATATCCGTCCCTATCGCCTCGAGGCCTGCGAGTGACGCCTCGACGACCATCGCGCCCGTCCCACAGAATGGATCCAATAGGCGACCTCCCGGCCGCGTCCTCGTTAGGTTCACCATTGCCCGCGCATACTTGGGATGGATGGAAATCGGGTGGTCGAACGGCAGGTTGCGGACCTTCCTTCTCTCGTATGACGACCGATCTATCCGTCCCATACACCTACCTACACTGGCCTGCTCGGAGAGAACGATGCGAACCTCCGATTTGGGAGAATGGATGTCGACGCCCAGGCGACCACACACCAGCTCGCCAACCGCGGCATTGGTGCGCTCCAAGTCGAAATCCGGGAATGAAGTGCCGACCCTGGTGGAGTGCACGCGGATGGGGCCCGGTACATCGATATCCCTGGCGGCATCCATCAGCCCGTCCGGCGCACATGAGAAGAGATGCTCCGAGACGCAGTGACACAACGCCAGACGCTCGGAGAGGGCAACCGGGTCCGCCTCGGTCTCGACGACGACGACTCCGGGCTCCTCGGACACTATCGACACGGCGCCGCCCAGGGTCTCCGCCGTTGAAAGAGCCTCAGACCGAGCGAGCGACTCGCACTCCATCGAGAGCTCAAGGAGCAGTCTCACGGAGCGACGAGATGCTACGGCCTGGATAAATGCTTCGGCTCAGTCGCCGATGCCGGCCTCGGATACCTGGAACACGGCCTCCGCCTCCGGCAGGTTCGGCGAGTCGATGAGCCTGGCGATGCGCTTCCCCCCCTTGCTCTTCCTGAGATATATCCTGAATGTGGCCGTGTGGCCCACGATGTGCCCTCCTATGGGTCTCGTGGGGTCGCCGAAGAACGCGTCGGGCTTCGCCGAGACCTGGTTGGTCACGGCTATCACGGCGTTGTGGACATCGCCGAAGCGCAGGAGGGCGTGCATGTGCTTGTTCAACATCTGTTGCCTCTCGGCAAGGGCCCCCCTCCCGATGTACTCGGCCCGGAAATGGGCCGTGAGGGAGTCGACTATCAGCAATCTGGCAGGCGTCTCTCTCGCCTCTTCGAACGCCTTCTCAAGTAGCAGCATCTGGTGGTGGCTGTTGTACGCACGGGCCACATGGATCTTCTTGAGCACATCGCCCGGGTCCATGTCGGCCGCCTCCGCCATCTGGGTTATCCTCTCTGGCCTGAAAGTCTGCTCCGTATCGATCATTATGGTGTGTGCGTCCAGACCCCCCTCCTCCACCGGCTTCGCGCAATTGACCGCCAACTGATGGCATATCTGCGTGTTGTGAAGCACCGTTGGCAGGTTGCCCCCGACGAACGAGTGAGTGCCTGGCACGACCAAGTCGTAAACGAAATCGTCATGGGTGAACGGCAGGACGGACGACACTTCGTCCCACGAGATGGCGTTGTCGTCCACCTCCCTGCAGGCGTCGTCGTACGACGCTGATGACGCAGGCACGGCGATGAGATCTCCGGGACGGACCTCCCAGGTCGGCATCCAGGAGATATCCGGCCCGCGCATCACCAAGAGCTTGTGCGGCCCCGTGAGCTCGAGGTTCCTGCCTCCGACCGTGGAGACCTCGAACATCAGCATGACGCGTTCGCGATATATCGCGGCGGCGGAGGCGCGCCCCAGCTTACCACTGGCGAGGCTGGGGACCTCGACGCCGCTCAGGGGAACGACATGTCCCGAATCGAACGGCACGGCCATCCCCCGTCCCAGCCGCTGGTACATCCTGGAGATCTCCTCCACCCGCGGCTCGCCTTCGGTCAGATACAGTACCTCGGTGCGTGGCGAGACGCACTTCCCCGAGCCGTACTCGCCGAAGAACTCGGTGATGGCACGGGACTCGAATCCACCGCCCATCAGATCGTCCAGCGATCTCGAGCCGGACGGGAGCTTCGCGATACTCTTCCTGCGTTCGAGGAGCATCTCGCCCGTCTCGAAGCCGCCGACGTCCGCGGCCTTCTTCGCGCCGGCTATTATCTTCGCCGCAGTCGAGTCGCCTATCTCAGCCAGTTCGGCGAGGTTCCTGGGTGAGTCCACCGCGATCATCATGATGTCGTTGTACCCGGCCTCCTTCAGCTTCTCCAGGATGGCGGGACCGACACCAGGGAGTTTCGATATCTCCTCCTCCGACATTGACACTCAACACCTGCGACCTCCAAGACCAGCCACGCGGAATATAAGCGTATTGATTGGAGGTACGCGAAAGTGGGGGGCGGCCTCGTATCCACGGAGCGGCCGTCGGGACGGATGCTGGCTGGCACCAAAAGGTATTAAATAGGCTTTGCTCTTCGAGGGGTGGCATGGCCAAGAAGCGGAAGAAGGACAGGGCGAAGAAGGAGGAGGAGTACGAGTTCACGCCTCCTGAGTTCGACGAGAAGGAGTTCATACGGAAGGAGCTCAGGGACACCAAGACCGTGCTGATCACCGTCGGCTATGCGGCGTGCTTCGGGGTCATGGCGACGGCGCTCGCTCACATCTCGAACAGCCTCATAGGTCTTTCCTTCCTCCTGGTCTTCGTCGGTCTCTATTCGCTCAAGTACTTCTACCCGTTCCTGAGGATCAAGACGGAGGATTTCCAGAAGAAGAATTGGGCCGGGAATGTGGCGTGGTTCTTCCTGACATTCCTCGCCGTGTGGATACTGACCTTCAACTTCCCCATATCGGACCACGCCAACCCCAAGGTCGAGGACATCGTTATCTGGGTGACGAACGAGGACACCGGCAACATCACCGCGATCGACTACGAGTACATCCCCAGCCAAGGCAGTTACGGGTGGGTCCCACGCCACGGAGGGGAGCTAGACAACCTCATCACGGCGAACGAGAGCTTCACGGTGAACATCACGGCCCGCGTGACGGACAACGGAGAGCTGAGGATCACGGAGATATGTGTCGGCAACGTGGAAGGCACCTACGTGGACATGGAGGAGGATGCCGACGTCGTCAACAGGTTCGACCACGAGATAGGCGGGGAGGACCTCGCGGGCTCATCGAAACTGTTCTTCTTCATCCACGCCGTGGACGACCACGGCAACGAGATCACTTTCGTGCCCGCGGATGGCATAACTCTGGCGTCGTAGGCGGGGCACGGGTCGCGTTACCGCTCCCAAGGGTTCCTCTCGTCGAGGTATTGCGTCATCACGCCAGCACATCTTCTTGACAGCAGCTCGTCGCCGGATTCGACCCTGAAGGATCTGATCTTCCTGACGTCCTTGCCGAGCGTCAGGGAGGGCATCCTGTCCTTCAGGAGGGAGTCGGCCTGGACATGCTTCCGCTCCACGACCACATACCATCTCCTACCCTCCTTGTACGGCTTGGAGAGTCCGGCGTGGTCCCACTTGGCGCGGAACTCGACCTCGTTCGAAGAGCCCACGAAGGGGCCTCTGTGGACCCGTTCGCGCGGGAGGCGTATGGACGAGAGCTCTATCAGGAGGGTCACTTCGTCTTCGACGGATATCGCGGTCCCGATGACCTCGAAATCGTTCCTCTTCAGGAGGGCGGTCATGGAAACCAGGGATTTCCTCAGTTGAGGGTATAACACGTCGTCGATGAGGTCGAGCCGCTCGAACGACACCACGACCATGTTCTCCAACCGGTCCCCTGCGGCCTTCGCGACCCTCGCCTTCGACCACTTCTTCTGCTTCGTCGGGAAGAAGAACTTCACGTCCGGATCGGTGAGATACGCCCTGGATGCCAGGATGAAGCGCCTGAGGGCTTCCGTGGACACCGCTGACGCCACGTTCCTCCCGCTGTCGACGGGGTCGACGAACGTCATCGGCTCGGGGAACTCCCTGCCCGGATGGTCCGGCAGCTCGAACGCCGCCCCTTTGGTCCAGCCAGTGGCCGCCCTGAGCACCTCCTCGAATGTGCCGAAGCGGATGACGAGGAGCTCGCAGAGGTAGCCGGAGAATCCCTGGACTTTCGCTTCCGCGCCGTAGTAACCGATGCCCTTCATGAAGCGCTTCAGCAACCTGACCTGGTCATGCTGGCCGCGTTTCAGGTGCGTCTTGACGAACTCCGTGTGGAAAGGCGTCCTGTCTACCGCGCTCATCTTCTTGCGAGGGTCACGGATGTTGAAGCAGGGGACCAGGTCGACCTGGAAACCCTCGAAGGTACCACGGACGTATGGATGCTGGGCGTAATGCTCCTCGCCACCGAGCACCCTCCTCCCGATCTCCAACCCGGCATTCCTCAGCCGCTGGACCGGGGTGCTCTCGGGGAACAGCATGAACAGATCGATGTCCATGTTCCTGAGGTGGGTGCCCTTCGCGACAGAGCCGACGAGCCTGGGCTCTATGTGTGCGTCGAGCGCCGTCGCGGCCTCCATGACCTTAGGCACGAGCGCCTCGATTGCGCTGAGTACCTCCCGGTCCTCGGCGACCGACGGCTTGACCCTTTTAAGCACCTCGCGCTCCACAGCTCTCATGTCGTATCCGTGATGATTGCCTCGGCTATTAAACCAGGTGCCCGGATTGGAGTTGGACGATTTCCAAAGAATCGGGGAATCGCCCACAGAAGGGCGGAGGAGCGAACTCCGCGGCGTCATATAGGAATGGAGAGGGAGAAAGGATGATGTCTTTCGGCCGGTGTATTGGGGATTGTCAGAATTGTTTGCTTAGGAGGAAAGTTGAGCCACCGACCTAAGACACCGATTGTCGCCCAATCCTCAGGTGCTATATGAGCCTTTCTGGCTTACAGGCCAGACCTGTGGCGGAAGGGGTCGGCGAAATGCGGTGGGATCATCACAACCCGTCACGAATGATGGACGACTGGATGTTGGATGAGGACACCGAGTCCTCCAAGTCCCGGACGGTGATCTCATCGGTGTCCGAGATGCTTACGAGTTCCGTACCTTCGCCTCCGATAAACAACATGACGAGCATCTTCCCGTTCGAATTAAATTCAGCGAATCCGAAATCGGAAAGGGGCGAGAATATCGTCCTCACTAGGTCGAGGGAACACGTCCTTGAAACAGCTTCGAAAACGGGCCGAAGCTGTTGAGGTGCCTCCGATGTGCGAACGACCGCGAGGCTCATCCGAGACCCCGAGACATGCTCCTTGATGGCCTCCATCGATGCCGGGTCGAGCGATGCGCCTCCCATGCCCGTGGATTCTCGGCTGCGTAGATAACGTTTTTGCCGGTCCCTCGCGCGTGAGGGGCGCGCACGGTTAAGCAGCATCGTGGTGCGGGCACCGGCGGGGTGGGGGCATCATCTGTCCTGGGAGGGATTGCCAGGCATCCCGTGGCATGACGCAGGCTTGTCACGAACGCGGAGTGTATGACGCCCTGAACAGGATGGACTCGACGGGCGAAGGCCGACTCCGGTGAGACAGGGTCTGACCGAATGGTCAATCCGGCACGCCATTGCGTATCCGGTCGGAGGCCGAGATATCGCCGTCCCCCATCTCCAGCATCATGTAGTCCCTCGCTGCGACCGTTCTCACCCCTGAACGGTCCTCGATCCACTTCGCTTGTGTCTCAGGGTTCTCCTGGACGACCCGCATTCCGAAATGTGTGAGGACCGCCAACTCCGGCTTGATCTTCTCGATGAGATATCCCGCATCCTCGGTGCTCAGATGATGAGGTATCCTCTTCCCCAGGGGACGCGTCACACAGGCTATCAGCAGCCTGCACCGCCTGTGCGCCTTGATGACCGACTCTACGAGCTGCGTGTCCGAGACGTACGATAAAACGCCCTTGGTGGTCTGTATCCTGAAGCCGACCGAGCTCGTATCGCTGTGCGCGGACGGCGTCGCCGTGACCTCCAGTGGCTTGATGGAGACCCTGGCCGACGGGGCCATCACCTTGACGGTCCTCGGTTTGGCCAAGTGATACTTCGATATCGCAGGCCCGAACTCGCCGTCGCCCTCGATGACGCTCTTGCTGCCAGCGAGCACCCCCTGCTTCCTCGTCCCGCCCTCGGTCATCGCCTCCAACAGTATCTCGGCGTCCAGGTAGTGGTCGGGGTGGCAGTGGGAGACGAGTATGGCGTCCGTCGACATCGGATCCAGGCCGACGGACCGCATACGCACGAGCGCGCCCGGGCCGGGGTCGATGTGCAGGTTCCGCCCATCCTCCAGGTAGATGCCACCGGTCGCCCTCGCCTGGTAGATGGTCGCGAAGCGGCCCCCGCCCGTCCCGAGAAAAGTAATCCTGACCATGAGCTGCAAAACCTTAATGCGTGGCCCCTTTAATACCCTTCCACTTCCAGGAGGAATGCGCTCTGAGGACTGTCATCAAGGATGGACTGATCGTCACGCAGAACGAGGGCAGGGAGGTCTTCAGAGGAGACGTCTTGGTCGAAGACGGTACCATCTCGCATATTGGCGAGGTGGAGGAGGAGGCCGACCAGGAGGTCGACGCGAGCGGATGCGTCGTCATGCCTGGCCTGATCAACTGCCACACCCATGTGGCCATGGCGGTCATGAGAGGCACGGCCGACGACCTCAGGCTCGAGCAGTTCCTCGAGAGGACTTTCGCCGTCGACGCGAGGAGGAAGGCGAAGGACATCGAGGCTGGCGCGCTCCTAGGCTGCATGGAGATGGCCCGCTCGGGGACGACCTGCTTCCTGGACCTGTACTACTCGGAGGACATCATCGCACGGAGCGTCGAGAAGGCCGGCCTGCGGGCGTACCTCGGCTGGGCCGTGCTCGACGAGGAGCTGACGACTCAGAAGGGCAGACCGCTCGACAACTGCGACCGGTTCATCGAGCAGCTCGGGAACCATCCCCTCATAACCCCCGTGGTGGCGCCTCAGGGCGTCTACGTCTGCTCCGACGAGACGCTGATTGCTTCGAAGGAGCTTGCCCGCACGAAGGGGACGTTCTGTCATTACCACCTGTCGGAGACGAGGCACGAGGTGTACGAATACAAGAAGACCAGAGGCAGGCGGCCGGTGGAGCATCTGGCCCATATAGGGTTCCTGTCGGGGGGCGACTTGGCGGCGCACTGCGTCTGGCTGACTCTCAACGAGGTGAGGGACCTGGCCAGGCACGGCGTGTCCGCCGTCCACTGCCCTACCTCGAACATGAAGCTCGCGGGGGGAGGCGTATCGCCTCTCCCCGAGATGTTCGAGAGCGGTGGGGCCGTTTGTCTCGGAACGGACGGCTGCTCCTCGAACAACTCGCTCGACATGTTCCTCGAGATGAAGTTCGCCGCGCTCCTGCAGAAGGCCAGCAGGTGGGACGCCTCCGTGCTGCCGGCGCAGAAGGCGCTGGACCTCGCCACCATCGACGCAGCAAGGAGCCTCGGGGCCCATGAGCGGATAGGCTCGCTCGAGCCGGGCAAGAGGGCGGACATCGTGATCATCGACTGCCGGCACCCCGCCATGGCCCCGACCACGGCGGAGACCGTCGTGGCGAACCTCGTCTATGCGAGCCCCTCGAAGGCCGTCCGTGACACCATGGTCGACGGCAAGTTCGTCGTCCGCGACGGGAGGTTCACACAGGCGGACGAGAAGAAGGTCGCGGCCGAGGCCGTCGAATGTGTCGAGGGACTCCTGTCCGGCTGAAAAACGCTCAGACGAAAACAGGAAAAGGGTTTCCGCAAAGGGTTTGTGGCGAGCCGAGCGCCGATGCGGTCGGGCTCGGAGGGATCATCCCTTCTTGGCAAGCCTGGCGATCTCCTCCGCATCGATCTTCTCCTTCTTCAGGGCATCCTCGACCGCCTTCATCTCCCTCCTCAGCTCTTCCGGCTTCGGTATGGGGCCCAGCACGTCGTCGGCCTTCCCGACCGACGCCTCGATGTCCGCCATCGCGGTCACCTCGCGCTGAGGCGTGAGCCTTCCGACGCCGAGGTACTCTGACGCGCCCTCTATGAGTTTCGTGAGCTCGAACGGGAAGATTATCTTCGTCGCCTGTCCGTTCCCGATGGCCCTCATGGTGTCAAGTGAGAGCACGGTCAGCGCCTTCGAGTCGAGCGGGCTGGCACCCACGGCGAGCACCCTGAGCTTCTGCGCCTCACCCTGGGCCTCGAGTATGATGGCGAGCCTCTGTCCCTCCGCCTCGAGTATCTTCGACTGCCGCATACCCTCGGCGTTCAGTATCCTCGACTGCTTCTCACCCTCGGCGCTCAGGATCGCGGCGCGCTTCTGGCCGTCCGCCTTGAGGATCGCGGCCCTCCTGAGCCTCTCGGCCGAGGTCTGGTCCTCCATGGCGGCCTTCACCTTGTTGGCCGGGTCGACCTCCCTTATCTCGACAGCCTCGACCTTCACGCCCCACTTGTCGGTCGCCTCGTCGAGGACGTCCCGCAGGTGCAGGTTGATCTTGTCACGGTTCGAGAGGATCTCGTCCAGCTCCATCTCGCCGATGATCGACCTGAGCGTCGTCTGCGCGAGGTATATGGTGGCCGTGCGATAGTTCGTGACCTGGAAGAACGCCTTCTTCGGGTCGATCACCTTGATGTAGATTATCGCGTCGACGTTCGTAGGCGAGTTGTCCTTGGTGATGACCTCCTGACGAGGCACGTCCAGCACCTGCGTCCTAAGGTCGAGCTTCACGACCTCGTTTATGAGCGGCCTCACTATGCTCAGGCCGGAGTTGAGTACGCCCATGAACCTTCCAAGGCTCATGTAGATGCCCTGTTCGTAGGGCCGTACGATCTTGATCGCGTTCATCAGGATGGCGAACACCACGATGATCGCGAGCATAACAAGTGCGATTGTCATTCCCAGATCCATTTCTATTCCCTCCTCCTCAGATTACTCAGACCTCGGGATCGTTCTGGCTCACGCCTTCGGCGTGGTCTCAGGCAGCTCCTCGACGGTCACATGCACGCCCTCGCTCGCCGTCACCACGATCTTCCTCCCAACCGGGATGACATGCGAGGCGGACGTCGCGCTCCAGGTGTCATGGTCTATCCTGACCTTCCCCTTCAGATTGCCAGGATGGACATCACTCGACACCACGCCCTTCTGCCCCACCAGCGTGGTCGCCACGGTCGTCTCCGGCGGCGCGGGAGGGGCGAGGTTCTGGTATAGCTTCATCGTGACCAGGGTCATGGGGACGAGTATCACCACTGCCGCGAGCGGCGCCCACCAGGTGAGCAGCCAATCAGGGTATAGAAGCCCCACGCCTCCCAGCACGATCAGCACGCTGGCCGGGACTATTATGAACGCCCCCGGAGAGGCGAGCTCCGCCAACAGCATGAGCACGCCCACTATGACGAACGCCAGCGCCAGATCCGCACCTAGAGCCATGTACGATAGTAGAGGATAGAGTCTATTTATGGTTTATGTCGGATTGCCAACGGCTCCGTAGCGGCCGTTCGGGACGCCGTCAAAATCCGCGATCCGACGGCTGCGACCCGGGCGATCAGCGAAGCCGCATCCTCGCCACGTGGTAGCACCAGAGTCCGTTCTTCCTAAGGGCCTCGTTAGTGTTGTCGACCGTCACCCGGGCGGGCTCGGTCCTGTGCCTGAGCACTTCATCCATCGGGTAGCCGACGAAATCCGTCATCTTGAGCAGACGCTCGTATGGGAACGGCTGCTCTCCGACCAGGATCTGCCTCACGCTCCACCCTGGGTGGATCCTGGATCGATAGCCCAGCTCGCGGGCGAGCCGGTTTATGCTCCCCGCCTTCTCGATCCCCATCTTGATGAACTCCACCCTGAAGGACGATGTGAGCCAGATCCTTCGGCCGTCGTTGTTCCGGAGGCGTTTCGGAACATAGGTGTTGTCCGTGTTCATTGAGGGGGATTATTGGCAACAAATGATATATAGGGTTTCGCAGGAAATGTCAGGCAAGAGTGGTACGTACCACTCCTCCGTGCGTTTGTGGGTGGTGCAATCATCGAAGGATGGCATTGTTTATGCCCCTTAAGCGCAATGGGATGAGCGCCCGGAGCCTCTTATGATGACGACGGCATCAGACAGCCTCCGCCTTAGGACGGGGGCGAAGGACGAGATAATCGACATAACGGACGGTGTACAGAAGGTCGTATCGCAATCGGAGATACGGCAGGGCGTTGCCTGTGTATTCGTGGCGGGGTCGACGGCAGCCATAACGACGGTCGAGTATGAGCCTGGCCTCGTCTCTGACCTCCATGACGCCATGGACAGACTCTACCCGAAAGGCGACGATTATGAGCACCATCGTCGCTGGGGGGACGGAAACGGCCACTCGCACGTGAGGGCGGCGATGATAGGCCCGTCGCTGAGCGTGCCCGTGGTGGATGGACGCCTCCTGTTAGGCACCTGGCAGCAGATTGTGTTCATGGAGCTGGACAACAAGCCCCGGACGAGGGATGTCCATGTGCAGGTGGTGGGCGACCGATAGAACGGACTGACCAGCGGGCGGCTAGCTGGGGTAAACATATTATACTGGAGCCGATTGACTCACCCCAATGCGACTACAGGGAGAATTCCTCGGCGGAGGACATGAGGTCGGCAGGTTGGGCATCCTGCTGAAGTACGGCGGTACCAGGATGTTGTTCGACTACGGCATGACAGCCACGTCACCGCCCCAGTATCCGAAGCCTTCGCCCCCGATTGACAGGATGTTCCTCACGCACTCACACCTGGACCACTGCGGTATGATCCCGTGGCTAACGGCAAGATACGACATAGATGTCGTCGCCACGCCCACATCACGCGAGGTGGCCCTTCTGCTCATGGAGGACAGCATCAAGGTCGGTAATGCCGAAGGCTACCCGGAACATTATGACATGAGCGACGTGAAGGTCGCCGAGAGGAGGTTCAGGGAGATCGGCTTCGGCGAGACCGTCAATGCTGGCAAGCTGCAGCTGAAGACCCACTCTGCAGGACACATCCCCGGGGCGACGATGTACGAGCTGAGGGGCAAGTCCACGACGCTCGTGACCGGAGACCTTCACACGATAGACACCCGCCTCGTGAAGGGAGCAAAGCCGGTCAAGTGCGACAACCTCATCATGGAGTCCACCTACTCAGGGCGGAACCACACCGACCGTTCGAAGACGGAACACGCCCTCCTGAAGAAGGTGGACGAGGTCCTCGACAGGGGAGGGAGGGTCATCATCCCAGCCTTCGCCGTCGGCAGGACGCAGGAGATAGTGCTGCTGCTCAACGATCTGAAACGGGAGTTCTGGGTGGACGGCATGGGCAGGAAGGTGAGTAAGATCTACCTTTCGATGCCCGAGTACGTGCGCTCCGGCAAGAGGCTGCGCCAGGCGGTCAACAGGGCCAAGCTAGTGTGGAACGCACAGGGGCGCTCTCTGGCGGCCAAGTCGGACGTGATCGTGACGACCAGCGGGATGCTGGACGGCGGCCCGGTCCTGGGATACCTGGACCAGCTCAAGGACGATCCCAAGAGCGCCGTTCTTCTCACAGGCTACCAGGTGGAGGGTAGCAACGGCAGGCGGCTGCTCAACGACGGCGTCATCGAGGTCAACGGGGCGACCGTGAAGGTAAACTGCGAGGTGAAGAAGTTCGATTTCTCCGCCCACGCCGACCACGACCAGCTCCTCGGGTTCGCCAGGGGCTGTTCCCCCGAGAAGATCGTCCTCTGCCACGGTGACCAGAGGGAGGCGCTGGCGGACGACCTCCGTGAGGACGGGTTCGAGGTTCTCCTGCCCAAGAACGGCGAGAAGTTCACGATATAGCCGTGATAGGAAAACCTAGAAGAGGTCGCGCACACCTCTAGTCTGTGCTTATCATGAGGACGAAGTACTCTGAATTTCTGCGCGAGGATGTCGGCTCCGGAGACATCACCTCGGAGCTCCTGCTGTCCCCCGACCGCAGAGCGGTCGGGACCGTCAATGCGAAGGAGAAGTGCGTCCTAGCCGGTGCGAAGGAAGCGGCGGAGGTCTTCGCCGAGCTCGGTGCGGAGGCCACCCTGCCCGTGCCCGAGGGCACAAGGGTCGCGAAGGGGGACGCCGTCCTCGTCGTGAGAGGACCCGCAAGGGCCATCCTGACGGGCGAGCGGCTGGCGTTGAACTTCCTCATGAGGATGAGCGGCGTTGCCACACTGACGAACGACCTTCTCGAGACATGCCGGAACACGAACCCGGGCATCAAGGTCGCCGCGACCAGGAAGACGACCCCCGGGTTCAGGGAGTTCGAGAAGCGCGCGGTCTCCCTCGGAGGCGGCGACCCGCACAGGTTCGGACTCGACGACGCGATCCTCATTAAGGACAACCACATCGTCCTCGCAGGAGGCGTCCGCGAGGCGCTGAGGAAGGCGAAGGCAGCCAGCTTCACGAAGAAGATAGAAGTCGAGGTCGAGGACGAAGAGGATGCACTCATCGCGGCCGAGGAGGGAGCGGACATAATCATGCTGGACAACTTCGACCCTTCCGATGGCGCTCGCGTGGCGAAGGCGATCAAGGGAAGGTGGCCCGGGGTGGTGATCGAGGTCTCCGGCGGGATACGGCCGGACAACATCGAGCAGTACGCCTCGTACGCGGACATCATATCGCTCGGATGGCTGACGCACTCGGTCCGTTCAGTGGACTTCTCGATGACGGTCACCGGGGAATGAGCTGGTACGTCCGCAGGTATTTCTACCGTCTCGCACCTCCAGCATCGGTAACCATGCGTGCAGGTGAGGTCTGGGGAGCGGTCACCGTCCTTTTCGTATCAGCCCTCGCGACCGTGTCAGCGCTGCTGGTTTCGCGCGGGGAGGAGATGTTCTTCGTCCTGCCGTTCGTGGTCGTCGTCCTCTCCGTCTACCTCTACGTGGTCTACAAGCGGTACCGTGTCGAGCTGGTCCCCGAGGGGGACCTCGGGCTCTTCGACGATCCGGACGACCTCAGGATACTGTGTGCGATATACGGCCTCCCACGGACGGGGTCGCCCAACTGGCTCAGGCATCGCCTCGCCCAGTTCGCGAGGGCGAACTCCGGCAGTAGCTTCGTGTGGGTCGCCCCCAGATCGATGAAGAGGATAGCCTCGGGTCTGGAGGTGAGCCTCGAGAAGGAGGAGCAGGAGCTGCCCCATGAGCCCCGGGAACTCGTCATGAGGATGGTCTCCGACGAACCGTCGGATGACCTGAGCCGAAGACCGCTCGTGTGGGGCGTCAGAAGGTCGCGCTCGAGACTCACCTCGATCGCGTCGTGCCCCGTCTGCGACTCAGATGTGCCAGCGAACGCCGCGGTATGCGGAGACTGCGGCGCGGACCTCGAGTTCTACGAGGCACTGTCCGAATCGAGGGTAGGTAGGAGACTGGTCGCCCAGAAGGCGGACGGTCGCGACCGCAAGACTTGATATCCTATCGTGCGCATCGATTGTCAATGAAGGAAGACGCGAAGTGCGAGATCTGCGGAAAGCCGGCCACGAGGTTCCTGTTTGCGGCCTTCGTCTGCGACGACGAGGAGTGCATCGAGAGGGCGCGCATGGAGCGAGGAGGCCCCGGCGGACACAAGAAGCGGGACATATCGGAGCTCCTGAAGAGCGAGTGAGCGATCCGTGCGCCCCAGCAACGTTTAAGATGAACCTTCCGTTCTCCCGTGGCTGATGGACAAGCGCGCGTTCTTTGGATTGATGCTCATAGAGACGATGCTCGCCTTCGGCATCACGTTCGCCGCGTCGTTCAACATCATCTACATGTACAACGAGCTCGAGGTGCCGTTGTGGTACGGCCCGATATACCTCCTCCTCGGGTTCGGCATAGCGGCCATCGCGAACCTCTGGATGTCCTGGCGGCCGCACATCGACCCAAGGAACGCGATCATGTTCGGCCTGTTCTGCCTCTGCGTCGAATACTCCCTGTTCCTCATCGTGCACGACGGGTGGCTCCTGGGCATACTGGTCGGCGTCGCCTTCGGCGTCTACTACCCGTTCTTCTGGACACCGGTGAACCTGCTCATGGCGAGGATGACCGACAAGGGCGACAGAGGCGTGACATACGGGGCGTTCTTCTTCGCGTGGCCGCTCGCAGCCTTCGTCGCTCCGTTCCTCGGAGGAATCGTGATAGGGTTCGCCAGCTACTCCCTGCTGTTCATCGTCGGCATCGCCATCATCGCCTCGACCATGGGCGTGGTGTTCGTTTACAGGAACTACATCCCGAAGAAACAGGTCATGCGGATACGCATGGACGCCCTCGGCAAGAGGAACGTGCTGGCGCTGCTGGGGGAGGGAGGGTTCGAAGGGGTGTTCTGGATAGGACTCATCCTCGTGATGTACGTGTTCACACAGGACGAGGTCGCTCTGGGAGCCCTGTTCTCGCTGTTCGGATTGTGCGCGGGGATAATGGCCATCGTACTGGGCAAGGTCTCGGACAAGATACAGAACAGGGTGTTCTTCCTGCGGGTGAGCGCGCTCGCGTCGATACCGTGTGTCATCGCTGTCTCCTACGCCTCCTCCGTGGAACAGTTCGCGCTCGCCAACGGCCTGCTGGAGGTCGCGTGCTTCGTCCTGCCCGTCTTCCTGTTCGCCATACTGACCGACAAGATGGAGGACGCGAAGAACGACTCCGTCATTGGGAGGGAGTTCTTCCTCAACGTCGGCAGGGTCGTCACGATAGTCTTGCTGATGGCGCTCCTCTACGTGGGCTTCACCCCGCAGCAATGCTTCCTGCTGTGCATCCCGTTCCTGGCCCTCAGCCTGGTCGCATTCGAGGACCGGAAGGCCAGGAGGGGGTGCGAGGTCGTGCCCATCTCGGAGCATCATCGCGGGACTTGAAGCGACCTCCAGAGCAGCTCCATGAGGTCGACCATCTCCAGCTCGGACTCGCGCGATGCAGTGGCGGATTTCAAGCTCTGGTAGCAGAACGGGCACGACGTCGTGAGGACTTCACACCCGACCTCCTCCGCGTCGACCACCCTCATCCCGGATATATCGTCCGCCAGCTGGGGGAAGGCCGTCTTCACGCCGCCGCCAGCCCCACAGCACCGAGCGTTCTCACGGTTCCTCTCCATCTCGACCAGGCGGATCCCTGGGATGTGTCGGAGTATCCTCCTAGGGGCGTCGTACAGGCCGACATGTCTCCCCAGGTGGCACGGGTCATGGAAGGACACCGTTCTATCCACTCTGACTGCGGGAGAGACCATGCCGGATTCTATCAGGTCCCCCACGAGCTCGGTCACATGCACGACCGGCGCGGGGAGTCTACCGTACTTCGGATAGTCCTGCCTGAGGGTTTTGTAGCATCCCGCGCAGCTCGTGACTATCACCGACGGAGACGCCTGCTCGAACCTCTCGATGTTCTTCAGCACCAAACCACTCGCGGCCTCGGACAGGCCGGTACGCATCATCGTGGACCCGCAGCACCCCTCGTCGTTCCCTAGCGTGCCGAAATCGACGCCCGCATGCGAGAGCACGCGCGCGGTGTTCTCGGCCATCGCGCGTATGTTGGGGTCGTACGCCGCTGTGCATCCGACGAAGTACAGTACTTCGTGGACCTCGCTCATGGAATCGCCCACGGAGACCTCCTTCCCGAGCCTCTTCGACCATCTCGAGCGTTGAGTCCGGGGCTGCATCCACGGGTTGTCGTAGTTCTCGATGCTCTTGACGATGGGCTCGTGCGCCGGCAGCGGGCCGAGGCCATTGGCCACCAGGAACTCCCTCATGTTCTCCCACATGGCGATCGTGTCGAGCCCTACGGGGCAGACGGCCCTGCACTGCCCGCATATCGTGCACTCGTACGCGCGCTCCGACAACTCCCTGAGCTCGTCGTCAGCTATCGCCTTCGGCCCGAACAGCCGCGCCTTGATCCCGTACTGTCTCCGGATGAGTTCCCGAAGGCGCAGTATCTTGCCCCTAGGCGTGACGAGCTCGATATCCTGAGCCTCCCCACCCGTGGGACACGTGATGGTGCACTCGCCGCACCTGACACACGCGTCGTAGCGCATCAGGGAGGACACATCGAGCCGGGAGAGGTCGAGCCGTTTCACCGGGCATCCCCCTCCTGACCGAGGAACATTTCCAGCTGAACGACCACAGGCGCGACCAGCATGTGGAACAACCTGCTGAACGGTATGAAGGCGATCAGCAGCGCGCTCATGACGGCGTGCACGAGCCATGCCTGGTCGTAGTAGTCGCCGGCCGATTCGGGCATGACTAGGCTGAACGCGTAGCCGACGAACGAATACGGCTCGTTACCTCCGTGACCTGCAATGCTCCCGGCCATGCCCATGCCCTCGAGGGCGAACCCTCCGACGACCACCAGGAACAGGAAGACGAGCGAGGCGGCATCGGCTCCTTCGGCCGATAGCTGCTTCGGCCTGACCACGAACCTCCTGGTCAGAGCCATCGCGAGCCCCACCAGCATCATTAGGCCCGCTATCTCGAACGCGAGGTCTCTCACGAGCAGCTTCGCCCATCCGTCCTCCGATATCATCGCCTCCCATCCGAAGATGTCGAGCGATAGTGTGACGAGTATGTCCAGGGCGAACATCAGGAGGAATCCTCCGAGTATCATGAAGTGGGCGAACCATCTGAACGTGCTCAACTCGCGCAGCCTGGCGATGTACAGCGTCTCCCTGACGAAGATGTACGCGAGCTTGACGATCCTCCTGCTGAAGACGATGGTCAAGGCTTTTGCGACGGTCCGCATCAGTCGCGACTCCGGCGTCCCGACGAGCCCTTTCCCACGCATCCACACTAGTGCGTTGGAGACGGTGCCGAGGACGAAGACCGCGAAACACACTATCATGACCACGAGGAACCAGTCGAGATATGCCCGGTCCTGCACGTACACGGTGTCGTACGGCAACATCAGGACGGCCAACGTGAACGCCGATATGACGAAGACAAGAATGAGGTACAGGGGCAGCCTTCCCGCCGATCCGTTGCTCCTCGACATCCCATCGAGAATCAGACTGGGTTCGTATATAGTCATCTGCCGTTCGACATATGCTCGAACCGCAGGTTCACGCAATCCCTCGTTACACGCATGAGAGAGTCGAGGACAGCGTCGACGGATTCCGGATTGTCGATGGATATGTCGAGCAGGCTCATCCTGATGCTGTGCAGACGGGCGGCAAGACCGTTCGCGACGTCTTCCGGAAGCGACGCAGACCTCTTCCGGACCGCATCGAGCAATACGAGAAACCTCTCCGAATCCCATATCTTGTTGCCGACAATGAATGACTGGCCCTCGAGCCCGTGAATCGAGACCGCGAGATCCGCGAGCGCTCTTGAGAGTTCGTTCTTGGGGGAGTCAACCGCAGGCTGCGTCACAGCCGTGCCCCTGGCCTCGTCGATGGGCAGTCGGAGGAGTCCCATGAACAGTAGGTTGGCCTCCGGGTACAGTGGGTGCTCGAGATGGGGGGACAGGAGGAGCATCTTACCCGCCCCGTACCGCGCCTCGATTGCCGCTGGTCTGCCAAGGACCATACCCGCGGCGTTCTCAGCGTCTATCTGGACCTCGGTCTTCTCCGTGAAACCGGAGAACCGCCCCACCACCCGCTCGTCGGATGGTTCCCTGAAGATCGGACCACCGTAGACCGGCGCCTTGACGGAGACGTCGTCAGAGATGAGCAGGACCTCCCCGCGGACAGGGTGGATGATCCGTCTGTCGCAATAGTCCACGCCCAGTCTCGGTGACTCGCTCTCGCATGCCGGCAACCCACGTGCTATGTTCTCTATCTTGACCGAACACAGGTTGAACTCGCTCATAGAAGGGACGGATGTGGGAAGCGGGAGGTAAGCGCCCGCGCATATGCCCACGTATCTCCCACCGGACCGGATGAACCTCTCCAGTCTGGCGAACCCGTCCTTGGAGAGGGCGGAGGCGATGGCGTACGCGTCACCACCTGAGATGACAGCGGTGGAACGCCGGTCGCCGAGCGACTCCGCGAACCCACGAACATCGAGGAACCGCGCGTCCCCGTAGGCGTTGGCCTCGAGGAGGTCGGCCAACCAGGTCCACGAATGCGAGCTGCCTGTGCCAGCATACACGACGAGCTTCGGAGGCATTCCGGAGAAGGGATGTGACTTCCCGGTCTTAAACCAACGCCTGACGGTCTGGCTGTCCTGTTTGAAAACAGAAAAGGTTATAGATAGTCCTGCCTTATGTCGCCCCCTGCACGGGCCCATGGTCTAGTGGTTATGACATCTGCTTGACATGCAGAAAATCACCGGTTCGAATCCGGTTGGGCCCACTCATTATCATACTGCGCGAGTTGCTCTCACGCGGTGACATTCAACAGCAATCGGCGGGCGTACTCACTTGCCTTCTCAATCTCTCCAGGAACCAGCGGCCCCTTCATGTCCGAAACCATGCATCTGAGGGGAGGCGAATGGACCTTCAATCCGCGCTCTGTGGCGAGGGTGAGCAGCTTGCCAGCAGCGCCCGGTTCGACCCACTTGAGTGCCTTCTCACGCTCCTCTGGGTCATCGGGAAGCGGCATATGGGTGTCGAATGTGACTATCGTCTTGCCGGTCCAAGCAGCGACGTCCAACTTCCTGACGAATCTCTTGGCCCTCCCTGTCATCTTCGCGATCCGGGTCGGGGAGCCGATCAGAAGCAGGTCCCCGTCGGACGGTACGCGTAACTCCTTCCTCAGGTTTATGAACACGACCTCATGTCCCGCCTTGTCAATCTCGTCCCTCAACGCCTCCGCCACCTGCTTGGTGTTGCCATGCACACTATCGACTGCTATGACGACCTTCAACCCAACCACCAATCTCTCCTCTAGCGAACGGTTTGACGACCTGATGGCCGACACCTGCCGTGTCGGCGCAACCCTCTGGCTGATCGACGACTTGGCTCCTTGCTGCTGCGATGTCACGCCATACTAGGGATTCCTCTTCTTCCTGTCCTGATGGATTATCGCGGCGCCCAGGATCGATGCTATCACTTCGATGTTCCTGATCACGGTCGCGTCCGGTAGCTTCCCACTCACGGTTCCTGGATACTCTATCCATCCGAGCAGCTCGTCCCTGGGACCATTGATGAGCGTGTTGAAGAAGTCCGCCTCCAGGCTCGAATCGACCGAAGACCTCTGCTGGCTAAGGAGTGCGGGCCTGTTCACCGAGGTCTCATATCCCGGACCCAGAGGATTCTTCTCCTCGAGGTAGACCCTGCTCAGCTTGCTTATCACACCTACACTGTACCATCCAGGTACGGATGTGGCAAACGACTCCAGTGTGTAGACCTTCTTCTTATGCGCAGCCCATGAGTCGTCCCTCATCCCGGACATGACCTCGTATCGGTACGTTCCGTCTTGGCCCTTCAGGCCGATCATCACATACCTCAAGGTGAACCGGCTCCTGATGAGGTCCGCAGCCTCCTGCAGGAGCGCTGCAAGGACCAAGTGGTTCTTCTGAAAATGCTCCAGAAGCGTCACGAACCCCTCGAGAACCCTGGAATTGGGGTCTCTCCGGGTCTTGAGATAAGCCATCTTGAGATTTATCTCGACTTGGTCCGGTGACACCTCGTCGTTCCGCATCGCGTGGATCATGTCAAATCCGCCCTGCAGGGGTTTCGCGGGTCGATGGCGGCCTCGCGGGGGGTTCGGCACATCACGCATCAGCCTCGGACGACCCTGAGAAACAGATATCACCGCCAGGTATATCGGCGTTTCTGTCGGGGCGCTCCCTCTCCGAAGGCGCCACGCGGGGTGCCGACGAAGGAAGGGACATTCCCATGGAGGATCTGGTGGCAGTGTCGCCTCTGTGCACGCCACGGTAGCGGCGGTCATGTCCCCGGAGTCGCAGCTAGCCTCTGCCGTGTCCACCCTGTTCCTCCATGTGGCGGGGGTGAGCCGGGGCATCCTGATTAATATGCAGCGCCGCGTTGTGGTTGGTGAAGAGAGGGAGGCACCAGACGGTGGAGAAGGGTGAGGTGGACAGGGCGGTGGCCGCGGCGAAACAGCTCCTGTCAGAGCACGGTTACGAATGCCACACAACGGCCGAGGACTTGATTCTCTGGTTCCAGGCAGACACACCCTTTGACGAGGATTTCGGACTCGACAAGGTAATTCCCATACCGCTCATCGTCGTCCACGAGCTCGTCGAGATAGAGAACGTGAAGGGAATGGGCATCATCCTTACGAAGAACGCCATCGTCGAAAACATCGAGAAGGTCGACGACGCCCATCTCAAGGCGGCAGAGATCGAGCTGCGAATTGCGGCGTCCATGGGTGACGCCAGGCACCTGCGATGGAGGCTGGAGCACATCAAGATGTGGAGTGAGGATCAGTCGGTGACGCCGTCGAACAGGGAGAAGTACAAGGAGCTGCTCGGAAAGGTCGCCAAAACCGTTGAAGACATCGAAGCGGACAGGACCTGAGGATGCCGTTTGACGACCGAAGGTTCTGAGGAGGACACCAACTTCTCTGCGGCCATGACTGGTTTCCCGGTCTCACGCTGTCCTGTGAAAGGAGAGTATCACAGCAGGGCAACCCTCTTTAACCCGGGCAAGGTATCCAGACCCGTGGCGCGGAAGGTGTTCACAGCGAAGGATGGCACAAGGATCGTGCTCAGAGAGCCGATGAGCACGGATGCGAGACCCATGATGAGGTACATCAACTCAGTCATCCGCGAGCGGAGATCGGGAATCTTGATGAACCGTCCCGTCACCCTCAAACAGGAAGAGGCGTGGCTGAAGACGAGGTTGGAGGAGATCAAGAAGAGGTCCGAGGTGATGCTCGTCGCCGAGGCCGACGGCAGGATCGTGGGGAACTGCCATGTGAGCAGGCGCCCTTGGAAGGAGAGCCACAGGGCGATGATCGGCGTCGTGCTCGTGAAGAGCATGAGAGGGATAGGCATCGGGAGGGTGCTCATGAAGGAGACTATGGACCTATCCAAGGAACGCATGCGAGGGCTCGAGTCCTTCGACCTCTCGGTTCTCGACTATAACGAAGCGGCTCAGGCCCTCTACAGAAGCCTGGGCTTCGTCGAGGTTGGCTGCATCCCCGACGCCATGAAGGAAGATGGGGAGTATTCTGACGAGATACTCATGGTCCTCTATCGAAAACGCGGGAGGGGCGCGCGGAAGAAGGGGAGCGCCTGAGTCAGAAAGAAATATGTCAGAGGTACCACTTCACCCAGTACGCGACTGGTCTGGGTTCGATGGACCCAGCGAAACGCCCGTTGCCTGATTGAGTCCAGTGTCGGCCCAGGCAAGGGGGGATCAGAACGTGTTCGGAGAGTTCCAGAAGACATTGCGGGGATACATCCGCAGCGAGTTCATGAGGGACTACGGCAAGCTCAATGTGCTCGCAGCGATAATCGGCGTCTTCGGCGCGTTCATCGCGATAGTGTTCAGATGGATGATCGATGCGGTCCAGAAAGTATTCTTCATAGGCGGATCCCCGATGGACAACTCCCTCGGGGTATGGATAATCGCGGTGCCGGCGATCGGCGCGGTGTTCGTCGGGGTGATCATATACTGGCTCGCACCGGAGGTGAAGGGTGCAGGCGTCGCCGATGTCATGCGGGGGCTCGTGGCGAACCGGGGCCGCTTCAGGGCACGGGTACCTGCGCTCAAGGCGTTGGCCTCCGCCATCACCCTGGGGTCGGGCGGCTCAGGTGGCCGCGAGGGGCCGATAGTCCAGATAGGCGCCTCGTTCGCCTCCGCCGTCGGGCAGAAGCTCAAGCTGACGAGCGCCGAACTGAGGATCATGGTGGCATGCGGGGCGGCAGGGGCGATAGCCGCCACGTTCAACACGCCTATCGCAGGAGCCGTGTTCGCCCTCGAGCTGCTCCTCCTCGAGTTCAAGACCAGGTCGTTCATCCCACTCATCGTGTCGACGGTCTTCGCCACCCTGGTGTCGCGCCATTACCTGGGCGACTATCCGACTTTCGCCATCGTCGCTGAGTATCGGCTCGAGAACCCGTACGAGCTGGTGTTCTACCTTGGACTCGGCCTTCTGGCAGGTCTCGCAGGAGTGTTGTTCATCAAGGTGTTCTACAGACTCGAAAGCGTCTTCGACGCGATCTCGCTCCCGATGTACGCCAAGCCGGTCATCGGCGCTTCGCTCGTCGGGGCGGTGGGCCTGTTCTACCCGCAGGTGATGGGTGTCGGGTATGACTCCGTGGCGAATGTGCTGAACGGCAACATGGAGATACCGTCGGCGCCTGTCATGGCGATCCTGTTCCTAGGGCTGCTCGTCGTAGTCAAGATGGTGGCCACATCGCTGACCCTCGGATCAGGAGGATCCGCGGGACTGTTCGGCCCGTCCCTGTTCCTGGGGGCGATGCTCGGGGCCGGCTTCGGCATATTCGTGAGCCTGGTGTCTCCGTTCGAGTCGGCGGACTACGGTGCCTACGCGATGGTCGGCATGGCAGCACTGTTCGCCGCCACGAGCAGGGCGACGCTCACGGCCATCCTGATACTGTTCGAGATGACATCGGTATACGATATCATCCTACCCCTGATGTTCGCCTGCGTGGTGAGCGACGCCGTCAGCAGCCTGCTGTCCAAGGAGACGATATACACCGCCAAACTGGCCAAGCAGGGGATCAGGTACGTGCAGGACCTGTCGGTCAACGTGCTCGAGTCCGCCAGGGTCAGGGACGCCATGACGGTGGACTACGTCGCCATCAAGGACGACACACCCCTGAGGAAGGTCGTCGACATGCACCTGTACACTGGAAGGAAGGGATTCCCCGTGATATCCTCCGACGGACGGTTGAGAGGGATCGTCACTCTGAGTGATGTGAGGAAAGCGTTCGAGAGCGACAGAAGGGACGTGCTCGTCAGAGACGTGATGACCAAACGAGTCGTGACGGTGTATCCCGACGAGACCCTGCAGACCGCATTGGAGAAGATGGTGCTCCGTAAGCTGGGCCACCTGCCTGTGGTCGACCCTAACAAGCCGAACAGGCTGGTGGGCATGCTCGACAGGGAGGCCATACTCGACCGGTACAGGAACGTGCTCGTCGAGGAGGTCTCGGAGAAGTCCCTTCGGGGCAGGCTTATGGAGTGACGGGCTATCCGCTCCGGCGCCTGTAGTATCCAGGAGGTACGGATATCTCGAACCTGGCACCCTCGTCGGGGATGCCGGTCTCCCTGAGCACCATGTCCGTTATGGAGAGTATCTCCCGGCTCAGGTACAGGCCGTACCCATGCCGTTTGCCGTATCCCCTCGCGAATATCTTCGTCTTCTCCTCGGCAGGTATTCCCACTCCGTTGTCCTCGTAGACTATCAAGAGGCCGTCCTCACCCTCCTCGTACGAGAAGGAGATGTTATCCACGTGGCCACCGTGAGCGATGGAGTCGTTGAGGAAGTTCCTGAACACGTTCTCGAGCATCGGGTCGGCGAATATCTCGATGTCCTCCACCTCGACGCTCACCGAGATACCTTGCCTGCCGAGCCCCTCCGTCACCTTCGCCACCACCTCCGCGAGGGGCATCCACCCGGGTCGCTTCATGCCAAGGTTCTTGTATTGCGCTGTGAAGTCCAGGTGCGTCTTCAGAGAGTCGGCGGCTTTCTCTACCTTCAGCAACATGTCGCGGACGGAATCGTCGCCCTCCTTCTCGACCGCGGCCGTCAGCCAACCCCTCAGGGCGGTCAGCTGGTTCATGGAGTCATGCCGGGTGATGCTTCCTAAGAGGTTGAGCTTCTTGTTGACCATCCTCAGCCCATCCTCCGCCTTCTTGCGCTCGGTGATGTCCAGCCAGAGGCCGACCATCTGCGTCGGGACCCCCGCCTCATCCCTGATGAGCCTCACCTCGTCGTGGATCCAGGCGTATGTGCCATCCTTCCTCTTCCATCGATACTCGTGGATGTGATAGCCTATCTCGAATAACTCCTGCAGTTCCCTGAAGACCCTCTCTGAGTCGTCCGGATGTATCATGCTAGCCCAGAATCCGGGATTCTGGGCGCACTCCTCCGGTTCGTAGCCGTACAGTCTCTTCACGTTCGGGCTGGTGTACGTTGCGTCAAACGGGGGTTCAGCGTTACAGGAGTAGGTCACGGCCGAACTCTCTGATACCAGATGTTCCAGCTGTTCTCTGATCCTCGCCGCATCCTCCTCCGCCCTCCTGCGGTCGGTGATGTCCTCAGCGACGGTGAGGATGCCCGCCACCTCGCCGGCGTCGTTCTTGTACGGCATCTTGTCCGTTCTGGCCCATCTAACCCCCTGACTCGCCGGATAGGGCGTCAAGGCGCCTATGAGGGGCCTTCCGGTCTCGATGACCTCCTTGTCCCTCGGCGAGAACATCTCACCGAAGCCTGGCAACACATCCTCCACCTTTCGACCACGCAGTTGCTCCTCATCCAAACCCGTCGTCTCCGCGAAGAGCCTGTTGACTCTCAAGAACTTCCCTTCGACGTCCTGGTATGATATCATCGACGGGACGGAGTCGATTATCGTCCGAAGCTCCTCCTGATGGGCGCGCAGCAGCGCCTCGGCGCGCTTCTCCTTCGTAACATCACGAAGTATCGTCTGGATCGCCTTTCTGCCGGAGAACGTGATCGGGATGGAGTTGATCTCCATGTCGAGGAGTTGTCCGGTCTTCGTGTAGACTTTCACTGACCGTGGAGGAACGGGAACGGACTCCTCGTGCATCTTCCGGATTCGGGCTGCAGTCTCTGTCGCGAACTCGGGCGGCATAAGGTCGAATACCCTCTTCCCGAGAAGGTCACTCTCGTCATCGCCGCCATATACCCTGACCGCGGCAGGATTGGCGTACAGTATCGTATCGGTCGCATACACGACGATCGCATTGGGAGCTGCCTCCACAAGGGCCCTGTAGCGCTCCTCGCTCTCTGCCAGCAGCTGAGCGGCAGCTTTCGTCTCTGTGACGTCTCTGGCGAAGACGAGCAGACCCTCCACGCCGGGGTAGACATTTACTTCGAACGTCCTCGCGCCATCCGCGGATAGCAGGTCGGTCAGCTCCGACGTCATATTCTGGCTGTTAGCCGCTGTCCTGAGCGCCTCCTCGACGGGGGTGCCCTTGATCTGCGGGACGAGGTCGAACGCCGTCAGGCCGACCGCCTCCTCCGAATTGATCTTCAGCACTTCCTCCGCTGCCCTGTTCCAGAACGTCACCCGGAAATCGTCATCCAGGCCGATCAGCAGGTCGGATATGCTGTTGGCCAGGCCTCTGAATCGTTCCTGGCTCTCCACCAGATCGACCGAGGCACGCCTGCTCTGCACCGCTTGAGATATCATGCTGGCGAGTTCGTGGAACTGGGACCTTAGGTCGCCACCCTTCTGAAGGTAGAAGTCCGCGCCCTGGTTCAGGGCCTCGATGACGACGCTCTCCCTACCCTTACCTGTGAAGAGGATGAACGGTATGTCAGACCCTTTGGCTCGTACCATCTTGAGGAAGTCGATGCCGTTCGTCTCCGGCATCTGATAGTCGGACACGATGACATCGAACGAGGTCTCCGACATCATGTCCATGGCCGAACGGACCGAAGTCGCACATCGTACCTCCAGACCGCGAGTCTTCTGCATGAAATGTGACGTTATCTCGAGGAACGACTCCTCGTCATCGACGTGGAGAACCCTTATCGTTTGGCACACCCCGGGGGTCCGATAGCATTAACGGGGACAATATATAGTTGCTACGTCGGATAAATCGGACCGGGCGAACCGGATGCGCTGAATCGAGCCGCGGCCACGACAGACTCCGTCAGTCGTGACGGTGGGCATGCTCGGCCTCGAAGTTGACCGGCCTCAGCTGACTGAACGCGGAGGCCAGGGCCTCCGTGAGTGTGGGGTGTATGATCTGGGCCCTTGCCAACGGCAGGTATGTCTGGTCTCCTGAGGACATGAGGTTCACGACCTGCTGCACGAGGGTCGCCGCCTGCGGACCGACGACCGTCGCCCCGAGGACCCTCCGCGTCGGATGCTCCACGACGACCTTCACGAACGCCTCGTCGTCGCCGTACGCGTATCCCATCGCGGTGTCTCCATACCGGGCCCTGCCGACGAGCACCTTGCCCTGGCCCACAGCCTCCTCCTCGGTCATCCCCACCTGACCCACCTGAGGGTCGGTGAAGACCGCGTGGGGGACGGCGTGGAGGTTCATCGTACGCTTCGTATCCGTCCACAAATTGTGCTCCACGATGCCGGCCTGGTAGTTCGCCGTATGTCGATACATGTTCCGACCGAGGGCGTCCCCCAGGGCGAAGACATTCGGCTTAGATGTCTCGAGAAACTGGTTCGTTAGTATCCAGCCGCGGTCGTCGGTCCTGACACCGGTGTTCTCCGGCTTGAGCCAATCAGAATTGGAGCGCACGCCGGTCGCGACCAGCAAGACCTGCGCCTCGAAGGTCCTGGCGCTCTTCCCTCCGTCGGCGGAGACCGCCGCTACGACCCTGGACGGGCTGCCCTCGACGGACAACACATCGGCACCTGTGTGCACATCGACGTGCTTCGAGAGACGCTTCCTCACCAGCATGCTCGTCTCCGGCTCCTCCTTCGGCAGCAGGGCCGCGTTCCTTCCGACTAGGGTCACCTTGGTGCCGACCGCCGAGAAGAAGTGCGCGAACTCGCAGCCGATGTACCCCCCTCCGAGGATGAGCACGCTCTCCGGCTGTTCCTCGATGTCGAACACCGTTCGGTACGTGTGGTATCCGACCTTGTCCAGGCCCGGAATCTCGGGTATCCGCGGCCTCGCGCCAGACGCGATCACGATACGGGGCGCCTTGATGCGCTCCCCTCCCACCTCCAGGGTGTAGTCGGAGACGAAGCTGCCGATCGAGTCGTAGAGGTCGAGGTCTCTCGCCGCCTTGACGCCGGCCTCCATCTCGTGCCTCCCTTTGAGGACGATCTCCCACATGCGCTTCTTCAGGAGGGGGAAATCGACCTTGTCGACCCGCAGGTGCACGCCTACCGAAGAGGCCTGCTCGGCTTCGCGCACCACGTCCGCGGCGTGGATCAGAACCTTGGAGGGTATGCAGCCCCTGTTCAGACATGTGCCGCCCAAAGGCCCCTCCTCGACCACGGCGACCTTGAGCCCACGCTCCAGGGCGGAGCCGACGACGTTCATGCCCGCGCCGGAGCCGATGACTATCAGCCCGTACTCCTTCGTTCCGGTTCCCACGGGAACGGAATCGTCCTTCCACGGCAATAAACTTCGGCCTCACACGGGCGGCTTACGATCATTTCTTCCCGTGCACGGGACAGCTCATGCCGAGCTTACAGTACCTGCATTTCTCCTCGGGCACCGGTGGGATCGGCTTTCTCAACCTTCCGTACTTGCGTCGTGGCATGCCTGTCGCCTCGTTCTGCCGAACGCCGGGGCACTAGATGATGAGGATGGTCTTCAGCGTCCCGCTTCATGTTGTCCGGGGAAGCCGCAGGTTGAACACGCAACCCTTCTCGGGGTTCTTGGGGTCGATATCGGAGACCCACATCCTGCCTGAGTACCTCTCGGCGATGCCTCTCGCCGAGGCCAGCCCGATACCGAACCCTCCTGACAGCTCGGACTTCGACGCCTTGGCGACCCTCATGATCTTCCTCTTCAGCTCGTCGGAAATGCCCCTGTCGGGATGAATGACCTGGACGGTCCACATAGGCTTCGGATCTTCTCCATCGGATTCGACCCTGACGATCAGCTTCGCCTGTTTTCGCCTCTCGGGCCTGACGGCAGTGAAGAAGAGGCATATGAATAGTTCCGGGAGCAGCTCGTCCGCGAAGACCGGCATCGGCTCGTCCGGCAGCTCGACGGTCATATCCATCCTAGCGCCTGCGCTCTGGCTCTTGACAACGCCCACGGCCTGTTCGATGGCGGTTCTGAGGTCCGTACGCCTCAGCTCGCGTGGGGCGGTGCTCCGCAGCTTCGCCAGCGTCCGGACCATGTTGACCATCCTCGAGATGTTCTCCACCTGCGAGATGGTCTTCTCGACGGTCTCCTCGACCTGTTTCTCGTCGGTTTGGCCCTTCAGGGTATCGAGATATCCCATGAGGGGGGTACTGTAGTTGGCGATGTCGTGCGTCAGGAGGTCCATGTGGAGCTCGACCTCCTCCCTGACCCCCATGATCTCCTGCAGCAGCCTGGCGTTCTCCAGGGCGACGGCGGCATGGTTCGCGAACATGACTGCGATCTCGAGCTCCTCTTGGACGAAGCCGTCCGGCAGGTACCTCTGCAGCTCTATGACGCCGAGCACCTCCCTTCTCCCCAGCACAGGTACCGCCAGCATAGCTGTGTGAATCGCAGGAGTGCCCGGTATGACTGCTGCGCGGGAGTCCACCTCCGCGTCGGCCACTATCTCCGCGCGCCTGCTCTTGCCAACAGCGCCGACGACGCCCATGTCCGCCGGGAAATCCCTGTCGGCCATTATCTCGTCCGTGTACGGGCCCGTGGCGTAGACGGGGTTCCCGACATTCCGCTTCCAATCGAACACGTAGAAGGCCACCTCGTGGCTCGGGATCAGCTCGACCATCTTGGTGGCGAGTATCCTGTAGATCTCCTCGGAGTCTATCTCCTGTTGCATGTTCGCAGCTGTCTCGATGAGCGCCTTCTGCGCGCGTGACCTGAAGCTCAGCATCCTGAGGGTGTCGGCGCTGTCGAGGGAGCCGCCCACGAGTCCTGCGAACTCCTCCGCCATGCTCACCTCCTCCGGGGTGAAGTAGCTCGTGCGTCCGTTGTCGCCTATGAACAGGATGCCTGTGACATCACCCCTTCTGCTCAGCGGTGCGGCTATGCAGTGCTCGAAGCTCGCGCCGCCCACGAGCCTCACCTTCTCCCCTCTCCCGCTTTCGTGGTCGAGACAGGAGAGCGACTTGTTAGCTGCGATGGCCCTCTCGACTAGCGGGACGGATGGCACTGGTATCCTGGCATTCTTGGACAGGCTGACCCCTTTCGCGAAGCACGACACGCAAGTGATCTCCTTCGCGCCCTTGTTGAGTCTGAAAAGCGCCACGAAGTCCGCATCGAAGTACTCCATCGTGTTCCGACAGAAGGAGGCGAACATCTGCTCCGGGTCCGAGGACGTGCCGTTCGAATCCCACTCGCTCCTGGAGAGGGCACGCTGCGCCTCGATGTGCTGCTCGACCAGGATGACCGTCTCCTCGACGCACATGTCGATGACGCCCTCCATGAACCGCTCTGCCTCTTCGGCCTCCCTTCCATCGAACCGCTCTCTGAGCAGGTCACGGACTACCCTCCGCAGGGCGTGATCGTTCGAGACGATCTTCACGAGGCCCACGCTTCTGATGTGTTCGCTCCGGATGGTTATCCTGAGACGCTCCCTCGCCTGGGAGTCTCCCGGTTTGACGGCCAGCTCAAGGATGGCTTCCAGGCATGCCTTCAACCTGGTCAGGCGAGCTTCCTTCGGGAGTGAGAAATCGGCTATCCGGGTATACGGCGCCGAGGTGACCTCCGCTGCCCAGAGTTCGACTATCCTGTCCGATTTGGACCTCAGATGCTCGATCACATCGTTTCTGAAGGACTCGTCCATCGATGCATCGGTTCCGGACATGGTCTTCCAGCTTCCCCAGAGGGGCGGGATTTCACCGAGTATGATACACAGTCCTCGGATAAATCCGTTTGCTCAAGAACGGCAGTCGACGACCACGACGGGTCGATCTTCCACTTGCATGTTCTTGACCGTCCAGGCCCCGCAGTTCCATTATCCTTTAGGTCGAATACCCTTATATTCCAGCATCCGTTAGAGCGTCATCAGAGTCGTGCACCGCGATGTCCGCACACCACACCTCTGTGAAGACCCTGCTCCTCACGGGGAGGCAGGTCAGGAAGATCCTTGCCATGGAGAACGTGCTCGGAGCCGTCGAGGACGCGTTCAGGCACAAGGGGCTCGAAAAGGTGCAGATGCCGCCCAAGGCCTACCTGTTCTACGAGAAGTTCGACGGTGACCTGCGCACCATGCCGTGCTATGTCGAAGACATGGATGTGTCGGCTGTCAAGATCGTCAACGTGCACCCGCAGAATGCCGAGAAGTACGGCATGAGGACCGTCATGGGGCTTCTGGTGCTCATCAATCCCCACACGGGCGCGCCACTGGCAATCATGGACGCCACCCATATAACCGACATGAGGACGGGGGCCGCGAGCGCGGTCGCGTCGAAGTACTTGGCAAGGCCCGACCCGGAGGTCCTGGGCATCATCGGCGCCGGGAACCAGTCCAAGACGCAGATGCTCGCGCTCATAACGCAGTATGGCCGCTTCGACGAGGTGAGGATATTCGACCTCTTCCCGGAGAAGTCCAGGGCCGTCGCGAGGCAGTTCAGGAGATCGTACAAGGACAGAATCGGCAAGGTACGATCCGTCAGTTCCGCCAAGGACGCCGTCTCCGGCTGCGACATCGTCGTCACGGCGACCTCCTCCAGGGCGCCGATAGTCAAGTACGAGTGGGTCGGGGAGGGCACACACATCAACTGCATCGGGGCGGACGCCCCTGGGAAGCAGGAACTGGACCCACAGGTGCTCAAGCGCGCCCGAGTGATCATAGACGACTGGGAGCAGGCGAGCCACTCAGGTGAGATCAACGTACCGCTCTCCAGGGGAGAGCTGACCAAGGATGACGTGAACGACGAGATAGGGCATATCGTCGCGGGACTCTCCCCGGGCCGACAGAGCGATGCCGAGATAACGGTGTTCTGCTCGACCGGGCTGGCCGTCCAGGATTGTCTGACAGCGAAGATAGTATACGACGCCGCCTCGAAGGAGAACGTCGGCAGGTTCGTCCAGATAGTCCTGTGAGCGATATCGGGTGTAATCACCTCGCTCTTGAAGCGGGGGAATACTCTTTCTATCCCTTGCCCGATAAGCAGCTGATGATCTGCCTAGGCATCGAGGGCACTGCCCACACCATAGGCGTAGGCATCGTCGACGGCGACTGCAACGTCCTCGCTAACCTGACGAAGATGATCGACGGCTCGAAGGGCGGCATCCATCCTCGGGAGGCGGCGAACCATCACGCCGAGAACATCGTGCCCATGATGCACGAGGCCGTCGAGCGGGCAGGCATCTCGTACGAGGACATCAGCCTCGTGTCGTTCTCCCAGGGGCCGGGGCTGGGACCCTGTCTCAGGACCGCTGCGACCGCTGCGAGGGCGTTGTCTTTGGCGCTGAAGGCCGACCTGGTCGGCGTCAACCACTGCGTGGCCCATCTGGAGATAGGGAGGAAGGTCACGGGATGTGACGACCCGACCCTGCTTTACGCGTCCGGAGGTAACACGCAGGTGATCGCCCATTCCGGTGGTAGGTACCGCGTTTTCGGAGAGACCATGGACATCGGCATAGGCAACATGATCGACAAGTTCGGCAGGTCGACTGGCATGCCCTTCCCTGCAGGCCCTCATCTCGAGCGACATGCTCGCGACGGTGAGGAGCTGCTCGAGCTGCCGTACAGCGTGAAAGGGATGGATGTCGCCTTCTCCGGCATACTGACCGCTGCGCTGCAGCTGCACAAGGGCGGTTGTCGGTTGGAGGACGTGTGCTACTCGATACAGGAGACCTGCTTCGCCATGCTTGTCGAGGTCACCGAGAGGGCCATGGCCCATGTCGAGAAGGAGCATGTGCTCTTGGGAGGCGGAGTGGTCCAGAACAAGCGCCTCCAGGAGATGGTGAGGATCATGACGGAGGAGAGGGGCGCGAGCATGTTCGTCCCTCCGGGCTCACTGTGCGTCGACAACGGCGCGATGATCGCGTGGACGGGGGTCGTGATGCACGAAGCGGGAATCAGGACCCCGATCGACGGGAGCGCTGTCAGGCAGAGGTTCAGGACGGACGAGGTCGACCTGCCTTGGATGCGGTGATTGGCAGACAGGGCTGGGATCCGCCTCCTTGACCCGCCACTCGGCAAAACCGTAATATTCCACGAGCGCGTTTGTGGGAGACGGAGGAATGGGCTTGGAATCATCTGAGGACGTCAAGTTCGGCAGGCTGAGGAGATTCAACATAGTGATGGGGTTCCTACACTCCATACAGGCCGGATTGATGCTCTGGCTCAGCAACAGCTACTCGCTCCCCGTGGAGCTGACGCTTATCAAATACGACGCCGCAACAGAGACGCTCATGAGGAACACCGAGGTCCTCTTCAATCTGAGGCTCGGCCCGGTGATCGCCATGTTCCTGCTGGCTTCCGCGATCGCTCACTTCTCGGTGTCCTTCGGCAGAGGGTATCCGTGGTATGTACGGAACCTCAAGGAAGGCATCAACTACGCGCGATGGATCGAGTACGCCGTTTCCTCGTCCCTTATGATCGTGGTCATCGCGATGCTCGTGGGCATATACGAGCTCTCAAGCCTGGTGCTGATATTCGCTCTGAACGCCTCGATGAACCTGTTCGGGCTCATGATGGAACTGCACAACCAGACCACGAAGAAGACGATCTGGACGGCGTTCATCATAGGCTGCTTCGCGGGCATAATACCGTGGATAGTGATGGGCATATACTTCTTCGGGGCGGTCCTGCCGTACGGCGACGCGGTCCCGACGTTCGTGTATGGGATATTCTTCTCGCTTGCGGCGTTCTTCAACGTTTTCGCCATCAACATGGTGCTGCAGTATCGCGCCAGGGGCAAGTGGAAGGACTACCTGCATGGCGAGCGGATGTACATCATACTCAGCCTGACGGCGAAGACCGCGCTGGCGTGGCAGGTGTTCGGAGGCACCCTCAGAGGTTCGTGAAACCGAACCGTCGGTCCACCCGGGCACGTTCCCCAAGGTGCAGAGGAAGCCGGCTGACAGGTCGATTCAGCTGCGGGGTCGTCACTGTCTGCCAGCTCTCGGACGGTCAGCCCTTCTCGAACGCCTCGGACGATTTCGCGGTGAGCACCAGAGCCGGGATACCGAAGAAGAACCCCGGCCCGAATATGCTGCACGCCGCCCCGAGGACTGACATCGGATAGGACACCCGTGCAAGGCTCGAGAGACCGCCTATGATCGCGAGCACTGCGAACACGTACATCATGGCCGAGACCAGCATCTCGGCGTCGGACGGGCCTGCTCCATCCATGTTTATCACCGCCACCAGCAGGATGGATATGATGCCCGCAAGGATCGAGAAGATCGCCCCTATGAGGAGAGGATCGCCGTCCGGTCCCTCGCTGGGCGGTTTGGCCCTGAAATCGTGACCGCAGTACTGGCATGCGTTCGCGTCCCAAGATATCATCCTGCCACAGGTCACGCAGTGCCTGTACCGGGCGGCGTCCTGGGTGACCGCAGGGCTCTCGAGCTCGCAACCACAGTTTCCGCAGAAACGCATACCATCCGGAGTATCCTTGCCGCACTTGCCGCACTTCATCACGTCAACCCCGTTGACGAATCAGCCCTTGGGTTAATTGTGTTTTCGGTCGAAAACGTCGTATCTTGGATCACCCGAGCTGTTTTCCGATTATATCGTCCATGGCTTTGACGAACTCGTCCTTCTTGCCGATGGGGATCGTCGCGCCGGACGCCACCGCGTGCCCTCCACCGGTGCCCTTGACGCCTTCGGCGACACGCTTCATGGCCGAAGCCAGGTCCAGACCCTTGGAGACGAGGTACTTGGTCCCCCTGCCAGACACCTTCACCTTCTTGCCGACCGTCGACAGGGCGAGCGTCGGCCTGGCCTGGTCGAGGATGTACTGCATCGCGATGCCGCACTGTGCTCCTGCCAGGGAGGCGTCCTCCGCGTGGAAGTACTGTATGTGGTCCCCCTGCTCGACACCGTCGGATTCAATGCTCATCAGCTTCTCCATCAGCTTCCTGTCGTACTCGCCGCTAAGAGTCCGGGCCTCCTCGAGGGCATCGCGGTCTCCCAAGGATATCGCGACCCCCAGTGACTCATGGTCCTGACGGCCGCAGGCGTTGAGGAGGTCCGCAAGGTCCGCGGCGCTCAGATCCATGGACGGTATCCAGAGCACGTCGGTCACGAGCTCCTCGACCGTCTCGGGACGGCACCCCTGGCCCATCAGGCGCAGGGACAGCATCGACGTGAGCTTCCTGCGGTAGAACTCGTCCAGAGATCCCAGCGGGGTGTCCGCGTTGACGCTCATCGATTCGAGGAACGTCAACACGTTGTCGGGTCGGCCCGACAGGCCGACGAAATAGGGGTCCACCGATTCGGATATCGACTTGAGGACCGTCGAGCCCTTGAGGTTGAGGCTCTTCTGCGTGTCCACGTACTTCTTGTCGGACGCCTCATCCAGCACCTGTCTGTTCAAGCCCCTCATCCCACCCATGTGCTGTCTGTCCCCGATCATGCCTGCCAGGGCGATGGGTGCGAGGCTCCAGTTGGACGGGTCGAGCGTGACTGCGAGTAGGAGGCTCAGGGTGGAGGCGCACGCCTCCGTCATACCGTCGATGTCGTGGAAGTGGGGGTTGACCTGCAGGACCTTCTTGGACTTGCGGACTGGCTTGTGATGGTCCAGGGCCATGACCGTGCCCTTCAGCTTCTCGAGGCTCTCTATCTGGCCCGAGCCCATGTCGAGGAAGATGACGGCGTCGTTGCCCTCCTTGGCGAGTCTTGTCATCACCGCCTCGTCGAGCCCCTTGGCCATGGTCAGATGGAACTGCCTGCCCTCCCTGGCCAGGGCGCCGGCCATGACCGCCGCGGCGGCGATGCCGTCGGCATCGTAGTGAGAAACCACCCTCAACCGCCCCGCAGACCGGATGGCTTTGCAGGCGTGCTTGAGCGCTTCGGAGAACTCTGCTGGGAGTACGACGCTCCCGCTCATGGTTGCATCACTCAACTTGCAGCGCTGCCGTGGCGATCGAGTAGCTCCACCCTTCCGGGAGGATACCCTCGTGCTTGTAGTACTTCACGAGCCGGCGGATCTTCGACTCCACAAGGTGCATGCCACGAGTGTTGTGTCTGTCCTTCGGATTCTTCTTGATATGACCGCTCAGACGGACCGCCTTCCTCATGAGGTCTGACAGGTCCTCTGGAAGCTTCGCCTGGATGCCCTTCTCCACGCATATCTCCTTCATGCTCATGCCGGTGACGAGCCTTACGTTCGGCACGGCGTGCTGGTCGCGGAGTATGAGCCCTATCTTGGCCATGGAGACGCCTTCTCCGGACAGCTTCGCTACCATGTCCTTCACCTCGCTCGGCGATTGCTGCACCCATGCGGGTGCCTTCCTGACGAGGGGTCTCTTGGAGCCGGAGCTTCCGCGCCGGCGTGCGTGCATCCTTGCCATTGTACTTCTACTCCGATGGAAGTGGTTTGATAAGTGGCGAAGCAGATGCGCTTATATTCTTCCCTCTTTTAAAGGTTTCGACCATCCTCCGGGCGTTATCCAGCATATCCCAGTACTCCACCTCCGGGAACGACAGCTCCCCGGGCAGCTCCGTGAACAGCCGGACCTCGACTATCTCCTCCGACGGGCACGGGTCGGCGCAGGTCGAGCGCACCAGGCCCACGACCACGTCCCCGCCGTCGACATCGAGATGTCCCACACGCTCGAACGTCATGCCAGTCTCCTCGAGGAACTCCCTCGAAGCCGCGTGGTCAGGGGTCTCCCCGGGCTCGACCCTGCCGCCGGGCATCTCCCACGCCCTGTGCCCGTGCCGGACCATGACGAACTCTTCCCCTGAGAACGCTATCACGTACACGAACGGGTCCCTAAGACTCATGGGCCCACCACGAAGGCTGCGTGGTCCTTGGCGTAATAGTGGAGGTCGATGGCCTCCCTGACGGGGACGCCCTTCGAGGCTAGCTCCTTCTCCACCTCGGCGAACACTGCCTTGGGATCGCGGTTCACATCGACGCTCCTTGCCTTCAGCATCAACATGCCACGCTCGGCCCCGAAATGCCGCATGTTCCTCGCGAATATCTCCGCCTGGTCTCGCTGGGCGATGTCCTGGTACACGAAGTCGACTCCCTCGGCCATCTGCGAGTAGTCCTCCGGCCGGGAGGCGTCGGCCATTATCGGTATCATGTTCTTCCTGGTCTCGCACACCCTTATCAGGTCCCTGAACGACCGCTGCGACACCTCGATGCAGTACACGATCCCAGAGGTCGCGATGTCGGACACATGGGAGGCGGTGGTCCCCGACGCGGCCCCAAGGTAGAGCACCCTGCTCGACGCGTCCAGTCCGATGGCCCTCGCGCCGAGCAGTATCGCCGCCGCGAGCTTGGACCTGCTGGGGTCCCATGCCCTGTACTGCGAGTCCTGGAACTCGACGAGCCGCTCGCCGTAGACGTCCAGATCCCTGGCTGAGTTGACCGTCATGAGTGTACGACCTGTGGTGTACACCCCCGGCACTCCGTCGAGCTCCTTGAACGGGTTCGTAAGAGCCATGACGACAACCTGATGTACTTCCGAATAAAGAAGTTATACACTCGACGGCATAATGAAAGTGCCATGGCGGACGAAGACCTCGAGGAACAGATCAGGTCGCTCTCTGACAAGATGGAGAGCCTCGAGGAGTCCATGCGCATGGTAGCGACGCCGTACTCCCAGCTGCTGGATTACATCGAGAGGTTTCAGAAGATATCGTCCAGCTACTTCCGCCTCATAGACCTCTATCAGAGGTACGGTGAGATATCCCCCGACCTGCTGGTGCCGGGCGTCAAGGACTCCATCTCGAGGGAGATAGTCAAGATACTCTTCGATAGGGACGGGCAGAACATATCGCAGATAACCCAGAGGCTCAAGGAGCGCAGGGGCACGTCCTCCAGGAGGACCGTGCGCGAGCGGCTGAAGGAGCTCCAGGGCAAGGGCGTTGTCGTCTCCCGGGGCTCCGAGAGGGCGAAGGTGTACTGGCTGACGGAAGGTTATGTGAAGAAGTGGTACGAGCTGCTCGGGCTGGGACTCGGCAAGAACGAGCAGGATGAGTAGTCGTCGGTCACTTTTGCCCAGTCCGGTCATATATGGGATCCCATCATTATTACAGACGGAAGTCCCGAGAAGGGGCTGGAAGGTGAGACGGAATGAGTTTCGAAGATGATTTGGACGCCGAGAAGTTGAAGGAGATACTCGAGGTCGTGTCGACCGAGATACCGAAGCTGGTCGAGGCGATAACGAAGACCATGTACAACGAGGAGAACGCGGAGAGCATGGCCAAGTCGGTGGCGCAGTTCTACAAGTCCATGAAGGACGCGGGCATGGACGAGGATCAGGCGTATGCGCTGACGAAGCAGTTCATGTCGAGCTTCAGCGTGGGCGGCCTGATATCGAAGGCCTTCGAAGGCGGCAGGGGCGGCGAGGACGAGATAGAGAAGGAGATCAAGAAGCGCGTCAAGGCGAAGCTGAAGCTGGAAAAGGATGACGATGACTGATGGCGTCCGCCGGACCGACATACCCAGGTTGGTCGGGGCGGTAGGCGCCAGAGCTCCAGGTATCGTCATCCGGCTGGGGTTCTCCTATCTCAGGCACAAGAAGGGCTCCCAGAGGGCCACGAAGACGTTCGTCAGGAGTCTGGAGGAGAACGGCGTCCCGCCGCACCTCGCGATGAGACTCGGGGAGGCGTACGGGTCCGAGCTGAGTGTCAGGAAGGTCATCGACAGCGGAGGTACCCCGATCCTCAAGAAGGTCAGATGGTGATAGCGCCTCCAGGAAACTAATATAGCCGTAGCGTCTGATACATCGGGTCGTGAAGGCTGAACTGAGCGGGATAGCGGACGAGGTCATGCGTAAGTACCGCGAGCTGCCGATGGACTTCGCGGGCCACGTCAAGGTTGGCAGAGGGGCGAGCGGCTCCGAGACATCCAAGATAGACAAGTTCGCGGAGGACGCGGTCCTCGAGCACATCGAGCGGGAAGGCGTCGACCTGAACGTCCTCAGCGAGGAGATAGGCCATGTGGACCGTGGTGCGAAGAGGACCCTGGTGCTCGACCCCATCGACGGCACGCTGAACTGCACGCATGGCATACCCTTCTTCTCCGTATCGCTCGCAGTCTGCACCAAGACCATGAGCGACTGCGACTTCGCCCTCGTTAAGAACCTGTTCACGGGCGACACGTACTACGCCCGCAGGGGCGGAGGGGCGACCCTCAACGACCACAGGATAGCGGCCTCGAGGTACGTCCAGGACGATTCCATATTCATCATATACGACGGCAGGGACGCCGCCCCCGAGACCGAGCGCATCAGGAAGATTTCCAGCAGGACCAGGACCATGGGCTGCGCCTCGCTCGAGATGTGCCTCGTGGCGCAGGGAGCTGTCAACGCCCACTACATGAACTGCGAGAACCCCCAGCGGATGATACGCGTGGTGGACATCGCCGCGAGCGCGCTCGTGCTGAGAGAGGCGGGCGGGGAGCTGTGCGACCTCGAAGGCAACAAATACGACATATCCCTCTCGTTAGATGACAGGAAGAACTTTCTCGCCTACGGCGACCCCGTCGTCAAGGAGTTGGTCCTACGAAGCTAGGTATCGTCGGCACGCCCGACCTGAGCAGGTTCAAGATAGTCGCGCAGGAGGTACTGCAGGCGCTCGATGGGCAGGATTATGTCCTGGAGAAGCAGACCGCGAGCGCACTCGGGCTCGAGGGAGTCCCGCTCAAGGACATCGACGCCGATGTCGTGATATCCGTGGGTGGCGACGGGACGATGCTGAGGACCCTGAAGGAGACCGACCACCCCGTCCTCGGGGTGAACGCAGGCGTCCTGGGTTTTCTGACGGAGGTCATGCCGGACGGCGTCGAACCTGCGATCAAGAGGCTGCTCTCGGGGGACTATCGCATAGAGGAGCGACTCCGGCTGAAGAGCGTCATGGGCGACGAGCGACTCCTGGACGCCGTCAACGAGGCGGTCATACACACCGCGCACATCGCCAAGATGAGGCATTTCTCCATATCCGTCGACGGCCAGCCTGCGACGGACCTCAGGGCGGACGGCGTCATCGTGGCCACGCCGACGGGCTCGACATCCTACGCAATGAGCGTCGGCTCGTCCATCATAGACCCGCGGGTCGAGGCGCTGGTCATCGCGCCCATCGCACCTTTCAGGCTCGCGGCGAGGCCGTTCGTCGTCCCCGCCAGCAGCAGGGTCGTGATAGCCATCAAGGAGCCGAGGGAGTGCACGATGGTTATCGACGGCCAGGACGAGATAGAGATGGCTGGGCACGAGAAGCTCGAGTTCACCGCGTCCGAGAAGAAGGCTCGGTTCGTCAGCTTCGAGGACGACTTCTACAGGGACCTCGAGGAGAAGCTGATAGCGTTCACGCCTCACGCGGTACAGCGTCATTGACGTCGGGGGGCGGATGGTAGTGGAGATGCACCTCGCGAAGAAGCAACCGACAGTCGCCATCGGATACCCCAAGACGTGGTTCGGCCTCGGCGCAGTCGTATGCACGGCCGGCATCGTATCGTCGGCCTATCTCGCCTACGGGTCCCTCGAGGAGTTCACCCGCACCTTCTGGGTGATAGTCGCGTCGGCCCTCGTCATCTTCCTGTCGGTGTTCATCATCCCCTGCCTGATCACGACGCATGTCGCCGGCGAGAAGGGGCTCCACCTCCGCATGGGCCTCCTGATCAACGCGACGGTGCCGTACGCCGCCATCCGGGAGATCGCTCCGGACACCGTCAGGAGGGGGGCGCTGACCGTCGGGATAGGCGTCCGTCACAAGCCGAAGCTGAGGGCGATGTTCGTCGTCTCATCGTTCAAGAACCTCGTCGTGATGAAGCTCAACATGGACCTCAGACTCGGTGGCCTACTGGGGCCGACGGTGGGCCAGATAGTGCTCAGCGTCAAGGATGTCGACTCGTTCCTGAGCACGGTCGCGTGCATGAGCGGGGCAGAGGAGGGATGACCCTGCCGCTGTTCGATTTCACGAAGAGCAAGAAACAGATAAGCGGCATCAGACGGCGCACGCTGAAGATGATTCTCGAGGCGGGCAGGTCGAGCATGCCCAACGAGTTCGGCGCCATACTGCGCGCGGAGGGGGAGGTCATAGACCAGCTCTGGCTCATCCCGGGCACGGAATCGAGCGACTCGGCCGCCCTCTTCAGGCTTCACATGCTCCCGATCGACTTCCACGTAGTCGGCACGGTCCACTCGCACCCGTCCGGCGGTTGCTGGCCGTCGGGCGCGGAC
>JBFESP010000014.1:0-43878 GCA_041548485.1 Thermoplasmata archaeon
CACGATGACTATCAGCACCAGCAGACCTGCAGGATCGAACCGTGGCTCGTCCCCGGCCGGTGTGTCGAAGCTCGCGTACGCCGTGTAGACCGGGTCGTGCACCACTCTGTATCCGTCCCATTCGGGGAACGACACCGCATACCACAGCGGATACGCGTTGAACCCGTCCTCGTTCGCGGGGAGGAGGCTCCTCTGGGCCAGGTCCAGCGGACTGCCGTAGCTCTCCTGGACGTAATCGCTCAGTGCATAGGCGAACACACTCATCGCCCCTGCTGCGAACCCAAGCTGCCATCCGACCAGCAGGAGGTCCACCAGGTTCGCGCCGATTATCGCGTTGATCGCATCCTGGTCCTCCTTGACGACATAGCCCGTGCTCTCGTTGATGAGGTCGAATGTCCCGCGCGTCCCGATCTTCATCGCGCGTTCGTTGTCGTCGCCGACCTTGAGAACGATGTCCTCTTCTATCGGCGAGGTGATGCCAGTGTCTATTGTGTTACCGGTGGTGTTGCCAGATGCTCCCTGGTATCTTGAGGTGAGGACCGTTACGAAGTGGACCACGCTTATGCCCATCGTGTCAGGTATGTCTCGCGGATTCAGGGGGAATGGGATTCCCAGGAACACCAACCAGAGTTCAGTGACCTCTCCTATCGTGTACCAGGTCTCTGCGGTGACCTCTCCCGTCTCGTTGTCCATTCTCACCTCGTAGCTAACCGTGAGCTCACTGAACTTCGCGATGTAGCCCGTCCTCAGCCACAAGCTGGCCAGAGGATTCTCCGATACGAACGCATACAGGTTCGTGTACTGGATTCCGAACCTGTAGTGTCCCTCTCCCAGTTTCTCCACCGCCTGGACATCCACCTCAGGCACGTATTCACCGTCGAGCATGCTCCCGATTCCGAACGGGATCACATATGACACATTCTCATTGCCGGGATCGGGCAGGCCGTTCGACCCGGGGCCCGTTCCGTTGTAAGTGTCGTCGAACGCCATCAGGAATGCTAGGACCGCCCCGATGAAGACTTCCTGCCCCTCGGGCGTCATGTAGTGCATACCGAACAGCTGGAAGGGAATCGTCCCGCTCTCGTTGTTCTTCTCGACCATGTTGAGGGCGAGCAGGAAAGCCTGGACGTTCTGATAGTTCACGTAGGACGCGGAGAACGTTACATTACCGCCTTCCGGACCCGTCGCGCTCATGGACTCGTTCGTCCAGTACTCCTCTTCGAACGAATGCCCGAAGACCGCGACCTCGTCGCCATCCTGCCAGGCGGCAGGAGGAAATGCGCTCGCACTCGAGACTAGCATTGCACACATGATGACACTGGCTGCGACTATCGACACTCTCTTCACGTGCATCACCATCCACTCTCCCAGGCGCAAGCACCTGGGAATCCCGCCACTTGGATGACAATCCACCCGATTAAGTCTTTCTGTCGACCTGGTGGTGACAGTTGGACTTCCTGTGTCCAGCTATCCCTTCCGTCGCCCAGCGGCCCTTGCGGAATCCTTCATCCCACGTGCGTGGTTCTCGACGATATCGAGCGCGTCACCCTCGTTCTCCAGCCCGCGAGCATAGAGGTCTATCAGCGCTGAACCCTCGACAACGCCTGAGGCTCCTGCGGCTATCGCCTGCCCCACCTGCTCCTGGTTCGATATCCCGAACCCGATTGCGACCGGCAGGTCGCTCTTGGCTCTGAGCCTCTTCAGCAACGCGATTGCGGAGTGTGGGAGCGATTCTCTCTGTCCAGTGACCCCTGAGATGGCGACGGCGTACACGAAACCACGGGCAGACCGCAGTATCTGTGCCATGCGCTCGTCGTCAGTCGTGGGCGACACGAGTCGGATGACGTCGAGTCCGTGTGCACCGGCGATCCGCTCGAGATCAGCCGATTCCTCCATGGGTAGATCGACGGGGAGTATACCGTCAGCGCCTGCCTCGGCAAGTCTCTTGCAGAAAATATCCAGCCCCATCCTGATGATGAGGTTGTAGTAGGTCATCACGACCATCGGCGTCTCCACTCCGTCGGAGCGCGCCTTCGAAATCACATCGAACAACGCGGCGACCTTGAACCCTGACGATAGCGAGCGCACCATCGCAGCCTGGATGGTGGGGCCATCGGCCAATGGATCAGAGAACGGCAGGCCAAGCTCGATCACGTCCGCTCCTGCTCTGGAAAGCCTCCGCACTAGCTCACCGGAGAACTCGACCCCGCGATCGCCGCAGCACACATACGGGATGTACGCCCCCTCTTCAGATTCCCTGAGCCTTTCGAATGTAGCGGCTATCCTGCTCATAACCTGCCCTCCAGCTTGGCGATCTGTGCCACGTCTTTGTCCCCACGTCCCGAGAGACACACGACAACCGACTGGTCCTTCGAGAATTCCCTGGCAATCTTCGCTGCCAGGTGTACTGCGTGCGCGCTCTCGAGTGCGGGGATTATGCCCTCGGCCTCGGAGAGGAGATGGAAAGCCAGGACCGCTTCCTGGTCCGTCACGCCGAAGTACTTCGCCCTCTTGGTCGCGCTGAGGTGCGCGTGCTCCGGCCCGACCGCCGGATAATCAAGACCTGCAGCCACTGATGAGGTCTCCGACACCTGTCCATCGTCGTCCTGCAGTATGAGCGTGCGAGAGCCGTGGAGCACTCCCTCCTCGCCGACCACGACGCTTGCGCAATGCTTCCCTGTCTCGATGCCGTCGCCTGCCGCCTCCGCCCCGAACATGCGGACACTCATGTCATCTATGAACGGATGGAACAGACCTATCGAGTTGCTGCCACCACCGACACAGGCGACGAGCGCGTCCGGAAGCCCCCCCGTCACCCCAGCCATCTGCTCCTTCGTCTCCGTCCCTATCACCGACTGGAAGTCCCGAACTATGGTCGGATACGGGTGTGGACCGACTATGCTTCCCAGGAGGTAGTGCGTGTCCTCGCTCGTCGCCGCATAGTCTCTCATCGCCTCGTTGATCGAGTCCTTCAGCGTGCGAGAGCCGGATTTCACGACGTTGATCTTGGCTCCGAGCAGGTTCATCCTGTAACAGTTGAGCCTCTGTCTCTCGACATCCGTCTCTCCCATGTAGACCTCGCAATCGAGGTCGAGGAGCGCGCACGCGGTGGCCGTCGCAACCCCGTGCTGCCCAGCGCCTGTCTCGCAGATCACCCTGGACCTGCCCATCCGCTTCGCCAAGAGTGCCTGGCCGATCGCGTTGTTGATCTTGTGGGACCCCGTGTGTGCAAGGTCCTCTCGCTTGAGAAATATCCTGGCCCCGCCAACCCTGTCGCTCAGGCTTCTCGCGTGGTACAGCGGCGTGGGTCGTCCAGCGTAATCCCTGAGGAGGGACTGGAGCTCGGCCTCGAACTCGGCTGTCTGCGATATCTGTCGGTACTCTCTATCGAGCTCCTTCAGTGAGGCAACTAAAACCTCTGGCACATAGAATCCACCGAACCCTCCGAAATAGCCCTTGCCATTCACAGCCTGCACCTCCTTACGAACTCACGCACCAGCTCTGGATCCTTCCTTCCAAGGGCTGATTCAACGCCAGACGAAACGTCCAGAGCGTACGGCTTCATCACCTTCGCCCGCTCGAGGTTATCGATGTTCAGACCTCCAGCGATTATCGCCCTTCGACAGCAGTTGACAGGTGTCTGGGAGTAATCGAAACCGGTCCCGGTCCCAGGCACGCCGTTCTCGAACAGGAGCGCGTCTGCATGTTCCGCGAATATTGCAGCCTCCTCCCTGTCCGGCCGGACCGCCCTGATCACCCCGATGCCGCTTCCTCGCACGGAATCTAGCGATCGTGGGTCCAGCGAGTGCACCTGTATGATGTCTGCCCCGCTGCGCCTGACCATGTCCATGGCCGCCTCATCGTCTGGAGGCAGGCAGACGAGGACCGATGTCGTCATCGGACCGAGCGAAGCACATATGTCCGCTATCCGGTCCAGGGGTACGCTCCTGCCGCGGCCAGGGACGTGTACGAAGCCGAGGGCGTCTGCTCCCGAATCCTCACAGGCAAACGCGTCCTCAGCATTGGTGATGCCGCAGATCTTGACCTTCATGATCGCACCTCCGCTGCCACCTCGACGGTTCTGCGGACCGTCTCCTCAAGCCTCTCCGCCTGCATGAACATGGAACCGATGAGGACGCCGTCGAAACCCGTGAGATCGCCCACATCCTCGGGAGCCCTCATACCGCTCTCAGCGATAACGAGCTTATCCTTCCCGATCAGCTCCCTGAGTCTCTTCGCGCGCTCGACGTCTACGTCGAGCGTTCTCAGGTCCCTTCCATTGACCCCAAGCATCTCAATCGTGTCTGCCGACTCGCATGAACCTACCTTTTCGAGGTCAATCTGGTCATGCACCTCGACGACAGGTTCGAGCCCCAGCCCAAGGGTGGCGGCGACGAGTCGGTCGAGCATGTCATGATTGAGCGCCTTGGCGATCAGGAGCACCGCATCTGCCCCGATAGCCCGGGCAGTCAGCAGCTGCCTCTCGCTCACGACGAAGTCCTTGAAGAGCATCGGCATGGAGACCCTGGCCCTGAATCTGGAGAAGAGGTCGGCGCCTCCTCCGAAGAAGTCCTCCTCCACGAGTATGGACGTGCAGGCTACGCCCGTGCCGGAGTAGACGCTCGCCGTCATGTCCGGGTCCGGGGGAACGTGCAGTCCTCTCATGGACGGCGACCTCGGCTTGTACTCGCCGATGATTGCCAGACCACGGGAGTCAGCGATCGAATCGGAGAATCTAGCCTTAGACTTGGTGACGTCGGTCGGAGCGTCCGTCTTCAATCCCGTGAGCACCCTCATCATACGATTCAAAACGAGCACCGAAAGAACACTGGGATCCTGCATGAGCTTGCTGTCGAGCCCTTCCAGACTGGTCTTCCCATGCTCGATGCCGGATATTCGGGAGACCAAGTCCGCCGCTATGTCGCCGCATCTCGACCTGAGCGTATCAGGCAGGATGCGGCGGTCGACGAGGTCTGAGACGTTCATGTTCTTCTGTGCGTCTCCCTCGAGTGCGTTGCACCCGTCGCAGAACGATTTCAGCTTGTCCAGCCCCTTCCCGGCAGCCATGGCCTCGGTGGCGATGGCGAATCCCTCCTCGAGGTTCGCCGCTCTCCCTGCCACTACCAATGCCGCGGCGGAGTTCATCGCCACGACGTCTGCTCTGGGGGAAACATCGCCTCCGAGGATTGACAGCATCATCCTCGCGTTGTCCTGCGCCGACCCGCCAGCAAGGTCTGCTGGGGAAGCCAGGTCCAGGCCGAAGATCTCCGGGGCGATCTCGTATTCGTGCATGTCCCCACCTCTCAGTTCGACGACCTTGGTAGGTCCTGTGTTGGTGATCTCGTCCATTCCGGCTCCGTGCACGACCATGACGCGCTCGGACCCGAGGTCGCGCATGACCTCCGCGACGGTCCTTGCGATGCGCGGGTCGTAGACCCCTATCAGTTGTCTCTTCACATCCGCAGGGTTCGACATCGGCCCGAGGATGTTGAAGAATGTCCTGATCCCGATCTCCCGCCTGGTGGTCATCACGTTCCTCATCGACTCGTGGAACCGGGGCGCGAACATGAAACCGATGCCGGTCTCCTTGACACATCTCTCCACATCAGTCTCTGCGAGTGTGACCGGGATCCCCAACGCTGTCAGCACGTCCGCGGAGCCCGACCTGCTCGAGATAGCTCGATTCCCGTGCTTCGCAACCGGGACGTCGCACGCAGCGACCACGAAGGACGCCACAGTGCTGATGTTGAAGGTCCTCGCGCCGTCCCCACCGGTTCCGCAGAGATCGACGGCTCCTTCTGGCGCCGAGACTCTCTTTGCCTTGCGCCGCATGCATCTGGCGAATCCAAGCAGCTCGTCCTTCGTCTCTCCCTTCACTCGCATTGCGGTCAGGAACGAGGCCATCTGGCCTGGTGTCGCCTTCCCGGACATCATCTCATTCATGATGCCTTCTGCCAGGTCGACCGAGAGGTCCGCCCTCTCCGTTGCCAGGCGTATGCCTTCCAGGATCATCGCTTGCACATCCCCAGGAAGTTCGAGACGAATGTCCTGCCATGAGACGTCATAACGGATTCAGGGTGGAACTGGAGTCCGTAGATGTCCCTGCCCCTGGCCTTCAAGGCCATGATCTCCCCCGTCGTCGATCGGGCGAGCACTTCCAGCGAGCTCGGGAATCCCGAATCGGAGACTATGAGCGAGTGATACCGTGTCGCCGAGAAGTTCTCAGGTACGCCGTCGAAGAGAGGGTCTGGTACGTGCACGACCGGGCACACCTTTCCGTGGACGACACTGCCCGCCCTGACGATCGACCCTCCGTGGACGAACGCGATGGCCTGGTGGCCCAGGCAGACTCCGAGCAGAGGCCTTCCGAAGCCATCATTGGATATCACATCGAGGGAACGGTTCGCGTCTCTCGGATGACCTGGGCCCGGAGAGACCACATAGCCATCGGCCTCTCCCATCATCTCGTCCAACTCGGGTGAGTCGTTCCTCTCGACCCTGACCGATGCGCCGAGTTCACCGAGGTACTGTGCGATGTTGTAGACGAATGAATCGTAGTTGTCGAGAATGAGTATGGCCGTCATCGCTTCTTCCCTCCTCCCGACGCCGATATTGCCTCGAGCATCGCGCCCATCTTATGCTCCGTCTCGGCGTACTCCCGCTCAGGGACCGAGTCCGCGACGATGCCCGCGCCTGCCTGGACGCTGGCATTGTCGCCTGAGACGACGATGGATCTGATTGTGATGCCGAAGTCCATGTTCCCCGTGAAATCGAAGTATCCAACGGTTCCAGCGTACGGTCCCCTCGGCGCCACCTCCAGCTCGGAAATCAGGTCCATCGCCCTGACTTTCGGGGCGCCTGTGACTGTCCCGGCCGGGAAGCAAGCCTTGAGGGCGTCGAACGCATCTCTACCTTCGTCGAGCCTGCTCTCGACATTGCTGACGATGTGCTGGACGTGCGAGTACTTCTCGGCAGACATCAGCTCGTTCACCTTGACCGTGCCGAAACGAGACACTCTGCCCATGTCGTTCCTATGAAGGTCGACCAGCATCAGGTGCTCAGCCCTCTCCTTCTCGTCGAGGAGCATCTCCAGCTTGAGCTTCTCGTCCTCCTCTGGGTCCTTCGCACGGGGTCTGGTACCTGCCAGGGGTCGGGTCGTCAGTCGACCGCCCTCCAGCCTCACCAGCATCTCAGGTGACGACCCAAGGAGTTTGACTTCGCCGAAATCGAGGTGGAACAGGTAGGGCGATGGGTTGAGACTGCGGAGTGCCCGGTACATCTCAAGCGAATCGCCCTCGAACCTGAAATCCGTCCTCCGAGAGAGGACCGTCTGGAATATCTCACCGTCTTGGATGCACTCCTTGGCCCTCGAGACCATGCTGCAGAACTCGGTCTCGCTCGTGTTGGACCGTCCCGCACTGATCGATATGTCCAAAGGCGGAGCTGGCCGGACCTTAGCGAGAGAGTTCTTGAGGTCCTCCATCTTACCATGCGTGATCAGGAGAGTCTGAGAGTTGAGATGGTCGACGCAGACCAGGTGCCGGGGAAGGACGAAGTACATGTCTGGAAGTCCATCGGTGTTCCCGTTGGGTTCCTTGATTCTCTCGAAATACCTCACCATCCCGTATCCTACGTAGCCCACCAGGCCCCCCGAGAAAGGGGCGATGTCTGACGTCCCGCAGTTGAACGAGCTGGAGTATGCTCTGAGGGCCTCGTACGGATCATTCTCTCTTCTGCTTCTCCCGTCGACCTCAACCGTATGGCCAGTGGATTTGAAGGTCGATATAGGATCGGCGCCGATGAGGGAGTACCGAGATGTCTTGCGGTTTCCCTCCACGGACTCGAGAAGAAACGTCTCCCCCGGGAACTGCTCGCGCATGGAGTAGAATACTGATATTGGGTCCAATTGCGGCCCAGCCGATATGGAAACACTGGTCACCAGGTTCGATGGTCGGCAGTCCGCTCCGGATGAGCCTCTACCTGCCCTTGCACCGACACGTCTGTACATCATAGAATCATTGAGAGCATTGATGTATTATATATTGTTTATTGGACTAAAATAGGCAACACTATGCTTGGACGGTTTCTGAGAGCCATGATTCCGTATGTCTGGGGTGGTCTTCTCAGTCTCACTGATGCGATGGGTGATGACCATTACGAAGACGGCTCTGAGATGGACGCCAGCGCTGATGAAGCGATACGTTGGCAGTCAGCCAAACCTGGCGTTTTGTCCGGCCCGCGAAGCATAAGTGAAGAATAACCCACATCGAATAAGTGTCCCACGGAAAAACACCAGCACGGCGATTCGAAGCCTTAATCAATCAGGAACTCATTACTTCACCGATGAGCACGCATAAGCAAGTATAAGTCTGCCGGAGTGGAGACTTATGCTTCGCTTATGGATGTGGTTGAACATGACATTAACTCCGAGGGAAACTGAGATACTCGACAAGGTCCGGGACGGAATCAGCTCGCCGACCATACTGGCCGCGGAACTAGGAATCTCTCAATCCGGGGCGACCCAGGCGCTCCAGAAGCTTGAACGGAAGGGAGCTCTGACCAGGGTGAGGATTGGACGAAGTGTCGTATACCGTCCAGTTGAAGAGCGACCCGTCACTCCCTCGCCGGAGCTGGAGGAGGATCTCGAGCTGATCAGGGAATCGTATCACTCGCTGTCGAGGGTGTGGTCACATGTCCTGCGTCTCGACCTGACCCAGGATGAACTCCAGAATGTCAGGGAAGCCAGGAACATGCTGGAGGAGATTCTGATTCGGAGGGGCAAGAGTCTCGACTGAATCGCTCCCCGTCTCCGTCGACCTCAGCCCATCATCTCAGAGCCTCTTGGGCCTTTCTGATATTGTCCACAGTCAGGGCCATCTCGGTCATTCCGTTCTCCTTGCTGAGAATGTATATCGAGTCGACGTTCACCATGCTTCTCGCCAACTTCCGGGCCATCTTGCCGAGTTCACCCGGTTTGTCTGGCAGGCGAACGTTCATCACCTCTCTCTCCTCAAAACGGATCCCGAACCGCCCAAGGGCGGACCTGGTCGTCGCCTCGTCTTCCGTTACGATGCGGATCTGGGGTCTGGACTGGGTCCTCTCGCTGGATATGGCCTTTATGTTCACGCCATTGTTGCCGAGCAACTCGCAGACCTTCGCCAGCTCTCCAGGTTTGTCCTGCACGTACACATCGAACTCCTTCAACATCCGACCCCCTCCTCTCTATGTCGGTCGGTGGTCAAAAGAGTTCCTGTCCGTCCTTCAACAATAGCGGGCCAAGCCTCCGTAGGCTCGCTTGCGGGGTGTCCCTGACCGTGGTAGGTCCCTCCAGACCTGAAGAGGTTACCCCAACATCGGCGGACGGTCTCCATCCTCTGGAACGATGCTGTCATGCCACGTTTTAATACTCTCCGCCCTATTCCGACGCTGGTATACCGATGAGGGCCCTCCTCATACACGCGGACAGGTTCGAGTACGAGTCGAAGTCTCCGACCAAGGTGGCGGAGGAGATCCCTGAAGGACACTCTAAGGACCGGTCCTTCCAGGAGGCCTTGGTGGTGTTCTCAACGGTCGAGCCCTCCGACGAAGACGTCGCCATCATAGCAGAGAAGGTCTCATCGGACGTAGTCGAGGTCTGCGGCAAGGTCGAGGCTGAGCGCGTCGTGCTCTATCCCTACGCCCACCTGAGTCCGAACCTTGCCGGACCAGAACTCGCCGTCGCCGTGCTCAGAGAGGTCGAGGAGGCCATCAGGTCCAAGGGCGTCGAGGTCCACCGTGCGCCGTTCGGATGGTACAAGGCGTTCGAGATAAGGTGCAAGGGGCATCCTCTATCGGAGCTCTCAAGAGAGTACACTTCCGAGAAGAAGGTCGCGAGGGAGGAGGTCGTTGAGAGGATATCGAGCAGCTACATCATCCTGATGCCGGACGGCCGGGAGATACCTGTCGACATGGACGATGTCGAAAGCCTATCGTCTCTCGGGGACGACCACCCCCTGATGAAGTTCATCCTGTCAGAGGAGATCGGCGGTTCGAAGGGTGTGGAACCCCCGTCGATCAAGGCCATGCAGAGGCTCGAACTCGTCGACTACGAGGAGGCGAGCGACCGCGGGCATTTCAGGCTGTACCCCAAAGGCCATCTGGTGTTCAAGCTTCTCGAGAGCTGGGCCGAGCAGATAGCGGTCGATAGAATCGGGGCGATGCAGATCGACACGCCGATCATGTACGATTGGTCCCAGCCAGACATCAGAAGCCAAGGCACATCCTTCCACGAGAGGCATTACACGATCAAGACGGAGGAGAACAGAGAGTTCGTGCTGCGGTTCGCGGGCGACTTCGGCCTCTTCCGGATGATGAAGGACGCCACGCTCAGCTACAGGAACCTCCCTCTCCGGATATACGAGTTCTCGAAGAGTTTCAGGCTGGAGCAGAGGGGCGAGCTGTCCGGTCTCAAGAGGCTCAGGGCGTTCCACATGCCGGATGTGCACTGCTTCGACAGGGACATCGAAGAGGGCTGGAAGGAGTACATGCACCTCTACAGGAGCTACTCGGACCTTGCGGACGCCACAGGCGTGGAGTACGCTGTCGCCTTCAGGATCGTCAAGGATTTCTACGACAAGTACAAGCAGAACATCGTCGAGTTGCTGAAGTACTCCGACAGGCCGGCGCTGATCGAGGTGCTCTCCGAGATGAAGCACTACTGGGCGGTCAAGCACGAGTTCAACGGCATCGATTCTACAGGTGGCGCCGTGCAGCTCAGCACTGTCCAGCTCGATGTCGCAGACGCCGAACGGTACGGGATAGTGTTCGTCGACGAGGACGGCAAGAAGAAAGGCTGCATAATCTGTCACTCGTCGATAGGGTCGATCGAGCGCTGGGTGTACGTCCTGCTGGAGGAGGCCCTTAAGCAGAAGAAGCCCAGCCTCCCGTTCTGGTTGTCTCCCACCCAGGTGCGGCTCATACCCGTCAGCGAGTCGTTCCTGTCGGACTGCGAGTCGCTCTCCAAGACGTTTGGCGCAAGGGTCGACATCGACGACTCGGACGACTCCGTCGGCAAGAAGATCCGGAAAGCCGAGAGAGAGTGGATCAACATGATCATCGTGATGGGTGAGAAGGAGAAGTCCTCGGGGCTATATCCGGTCCGTCTCAGGACCGGCGAGATCAAGGACATGACCAAGGAACAGCTCGTCGATGAGATCCGCAGACTCTCAGAGGGTTATCCCTCTGCGAGGCTTCCACTGCCCGTCATGCTCTCGAAGAGACCGGTCTTCCGGGGCTGACGTCTCATCGGTCGTCCTCGTCTCCCCAGATCAGCTTGTGTAGCTGGGGTAGCACCCTGCCCTGCAGGTCGTCCTTCAGAACCTTCTCCGCCAGCCCCTTCAGGTCCTTTCCACCCACGGGGGTGAGGATGACCTCGCACTTGGGGCCGTACTCATCGATGACCTTCCTGGCGAACTCGTAGTCCGCGTCGTCCGAGATGACGAACTTCAGCTGGTCCGTCGGACCGAGGAGCTCGATGTTGTCATACAGCATCTTGTCCTCCTCTCCCGACGATGGGCACTTGATGTCCATGCTGATGGATAGGTTGCCGTCGCACGGCATCTCGTCCAACGGGATGGCTCCGCTGGTCTCCACGACCACGGTGTGCCCGCTGTCGAGCAGCTTCTGGATGAGTCCCAGCGAGTCCTTCTGGGCAAGGGGTTCCCCGCCCGTGAGACAGACGTCCCTCGTCCGGTACGTCCGGACGCGCTCCACGATATCGTCGCTGGACCACTCCTCCCCCTCGTCAAAGGCCTGGGGCGTGTCGCAGTATGTGCACCTCAGGGGACAGCCCGATGTCCGGATGAACACCGTGGGAGTCCCGATCATCAGTCCTTCCCCCTGTATCGACCTGAAAACCGAGTAGATCTTCATACCTCTCCTCCCCTCTCGTACTCGACCGGGTCATCCGCACCGGCTTCCCTGAACCCTTTCAGCCTCAGGCGGCAGGAGTCACAGACTCCGCATGCCTTATCCCCTCCGGCGTAGCAGCTCCACGTGAGTTCCAGCGGAACTCCTAGACGGACGGCCTCCCTGACGATCTCCGCTTTGGACATCTCCAGCAGGGGTGCGTCGATCAGCACCGCCCTTCCGTCCACGCCTCCCCTGGTGCCGACCTCCAGCATCTTCTGGTAGGCGTCGATGAACCGCGGAGTGCAGTCGGGATAGTCACTGAAATCGAGGGAGTTGACGGCTATGACGACCCTGTCAGCTCCCACGCTCTCCGCGACGGCGGCTGCGACGCTCATGAACACGATGTTCCTCGCGGGAACGTAAGTACTGGGGACCGATGGCCGGTCACCCTGTTCGTCAGCGTCTGTGGGGATGGGCATCGTCGGTTGCGTCAACGAGCTATCCAGGTACTTCCCGATGTCCAGGTCGACCGTGATGTGGCGTTTGACGCCGTAGTGGTCAGCGACCTTCTTCGCGCTTCCAAGCTCCCTGCTATGCCTCTGCCCGTAGGCAAATGTGAGCGCCACAACCTCGCATCCGCGCTCGACGGTCCGGGCTAGCGCAGTGGAGGAGTCAAGGCCTCCCGAGAGCAGAACAACAGCCAGAGCCATGCCGAGCACTTCCGATCAGGATCTCAGGTCCTTGCCGGTCCAGGCGCCCTGCCCCTCTCCCTCGTCGACGCCGATCTCGACCCTGGTGACGTTGTCCGGGAAGTGGACCTTCTCCATCACTCTCGCCAGGACGAAGTTCGCGAGCTCCTCCGCGGACGCCACACCGACATCCAGCAGCGCGCAATCCTCTGCCGGGAACAGGTACTCCTTGCCGCTGAGAGAGTAATGGATGGCCGTCTCTTCCTCTCTGACCCCTTCGTCCCTACGAGGTATCAAGACCTTGTGGTCGAGCTCCTCTGCCACCTTTCGGAGGAACTCCTTGACGATGATGAAGTCCATGATTACGCCTTCGGGTCCGATGCTACCCTCTATCGTGGCGTTTATCGCGTAGTCGTGTCCGTGCAGCCTCCCGCACTTGTAGTGTCCCGGGATGATGTGGGTGGCCGAGAAGGTTATCTTCGAGCTCCAGCCGTCTATCTCGAGTCTCATCGGGGCAAGATAACCCTGGGTTCGTAATAAATGTTTCAGACCCCGCCAGCCCGGCCGCATCCCAGCTTCGCCAAGCCGGCGGCCAGCAGGACGGGCTCGACGAAGTCCTCCCTGGCCCTGGACGTGTCCACGAATACGCAGGGGATGTTCAGTAAGGGCGCGCCGTACGCCCTGCCCGCGCCGACGAAGTGGAGCGCCCTGAACATCAGGTTGCCGGTCACTCCGTCTGGCGCGACCAGGAGGTCGCACTCCCTCGCGGCCTCCTCGACCAGGATCCCATAGTGCTTGGCGTCGATCCCCTCCGTCCCCAACATGTAAGCCAGCTCAACGCCCTCCTCGAGGCTCCTGCGGATGTCCTCTCCGCGCCCGCCGTCCTCCGTCCTGCCCTTCGAGAGGACGCCTACCCTCAAGGACCAACCGGTCGGACGGAGGTACTCGATGGTCGACGACACGAGCTCCGCGCGCTGGTCCAGGGTCCTACCCTCGTCTATGCCCACGGGGGTAAGCAAGAACGCCCTGCCGTCGGCGGAGCCCAGAACCGCGGTTCTGAGTATCCTGTCCAGGCCATACGCGTCGCGGAGCACTCCGAGGAAGTCCTTAGAGCTCAGGGTGCCCCTCACACCTCCGTCGATCTCCCGCCTCAGAAGGGCTTGCGACATCTCGGAGGGGTTGTCGTACCCGACCAGCTCCACCCCCCCACAGCCCCTGTCGTTCAGCAGGGAAGCCGTCGATGACAGCATCTCCCCCGTGAGTCCAACGCCTATCCTCTCGTCGGATGTACACCCGGTCGCGAGCAGGCTTTCGAGGTCAATCACGCTGCCATCCACCCCTCATTCAGAACTCGTCTTCCGTCATCTGGTCGAAGGTGTAGTTCTCCCACTTGCGCACTCCCAAGACGATCTCCAGTTCGTGCGGGGTGAGCAGCGGCTTGTCGTACAGGGCGACGTCGTCTATCGCTATCCTGGGGCACGCCGTCGAGACGTAGGCGTCGAACCCCAACGCCCTGAGCTTCTCGGGATCGAACTTGTCCATGAGGACGAGACTCGCATCCTTCCTCTTCCACCTGAGGAGCTTCCGGAGCTCACGTGCCCGCCGCAGGCGCCTCTGGCCGACCTTCTCTCCAATGATGATGCCGAAGGACCGGGCCCTCTCGGCCCTCTCGATGGCCGCGTGCCTCTGCCTCAGTACCCTGTCCTTGGCCTGCTCGATCTCCCGCGGCTCCTCCAGGTTCGGGTCCAGCACGACCACCTTCTTGCCGGTCGCCAGATGCACTCCCAGCCCATGGAATGTCCCGCTCCCTATCAGCAGGTAGCTGCCGACCTCCTTCACGATGGCCGTCGCGGTGGTGTAGTTGCATCCGAGTATCTCGCCGACATGCGATATCCTGGAATCTCCCTCGCCCACCTTGACCTTGATCCCCATGCCCTCGAGCCCCTCGATAACATCGTCCAGTTCAGCTAGGTGTTGCGAGGTGGCTATCACCCCTACGGGTTCCTTGAGCATGCCGACCGCCTGCCTGAGCTGGTCCGTCACCGGCACGTTGGCCCTCGCAGGGACGAAGATAACTGGCTTGCTGAACGTGAGGGATGGTATGGGCGAATGGCCCACGTTGACGACGGCGTCGACCAGATCGAACAACGACGACGGCACGTCGCACGCTCCGAAGCACGGTTCCGCCACGAGCATGACCTCCGCCCCCGCCTTGTTCTCGATGTCCTCGGCTATCTGATACGCCCTCTTCTTAAGACCTTCCGGTACCTGCAGGGCGACTATGCGGGCCTTCAGCCGCTTGAGCTCGGCAACCGCGGTTGCGAGGTCTATGTCGTACATGGTATAGCCAGCCACCCCGAGGCCAGGGCCCTGTATGAACACACGGGCGAAGACCTCACGTGGGGTACTCACACCATTCGTAAAAAAGATTGTGCGACAATCCGCGGTCGCGCGACTGGGCAGAACCTCAGCCAGGTCTCACTTCGCGAGGGGCTTTCCCCGCTCCACCGCAATGTAGCACGGCGACGGCAGTTTGATGGCAGCCCTCTTGAGTGCCTGCTTCGCGGTGTTGAAGTGGTTCTGGGACGTCTCGAGCGCTATGATCTCCTGGTCGCGAGCCACCCGTGCGGCCGTCCCGATGGCCTTGCCGAAGGCACTCCTCATGCCCTGCGAGATACGGTCCGCGCCCGCCCCTGTAGCTATCTTGTTCTCCCTGAGGACCTGGTGAGGATATACCTTGATCTTCATGTGGTATCCAGACTGGCCTATCTTCTTCGAGAGGAACCTGTTGGCCGAGATACGGGCGGACTCGAGAGCGATGTGCCTTATCTGACACTGCTCGACCACGTTCAGCGTCAGGCGCACCTGGTAGTCCGCCTTGGTGCCGTGCTCGAACTGCGTGATCCTGCTGGCCGGGACCCCGCCCATGTACTCCCTTCTACAGTATGCCTGGCCCTTTATCTCCCTGTACATGCTGTTCGGCTTGCGCGACATGAGACCACCTGGTTCGAAACCCTCTTCAGGATTGCGCAATAATGGTATTCATATATAAATCTCACTGACCCTCCGGAGGACATGGGTGGTCCACGCACCCCGTCCTGGCTCGTCCTCGGGAACTGTTCAAATAGCACGCGTCTGATTCCGCTAATCGATGGCTCGAAGGCAGCTGAGCAGAAGGGACGCAAGAAACCTCGCGGAGAGACAGGTCGACCGTCTGTTCGAGCTGGCCGAGCGTGAGGCGCGATCGGGGAACGACGACAGGGCCACACGGTACGTGACACTGGCAGTCCGGGTGTGCGAGCGGTACAAGGTACCCGCGAGGCATAAGAGGACGTACTGTCCTTCATGTCGTGCGTTTCTCGTCCCGCCCAGGAACGTGCGTGTGCGGACCGGCGACCACCGGCTGTCGGTGAGTTGCCTCCGGTGCGGACACATCCAGAGGTTTCCCCTGGGGACGGGAAGAGGTAGGTGACTCGGTGGACGCGAAGGACATCCGCAGGCTGAGGAAGGAGGCCCAGGCTCTGAAGGTGACGCTCCATGTGGGGAAGGACGGTGTCACCGAGGAGGTGGCCATGGAGCTGATCAGACAGCTCAAGAAGAACGGCCTGGTGAAGGTGAGGTTGCGGCCGTCGGTCGAGACGGACCGCGCCGAGGCTGGGAGAGAACTCGCTCGGGTCTCGTCGTCCACGCTCGTCGAGGTGCGCGGCAGGACGGCCGTGCTGTCCAAGTGAGTGTATGTTCAATAAATATGCAGTCGGACTACGACAACAACAGATGGTTGATGAGTAAAAGGAGGTGTGCTGGATGTTGGACGCGAGGTTGATCCGCGAGGACGAACAGGCTGTCCGGAAGGCTCTGTCGGACAGGACTCACAGCACGGAGGTGCTCGACCGGTTCCTGGAACTCGACGGCAGATGGAGGGCTCTCACGGAAGAGTCGAACGGACTCCGGAAGCATCGGAACGAGGTAGCCGAGGAGATCCCTAAGCTGTCATCCGACTCCAAGTCCGCCAAGATCGAGGAGATGAAGGCGGTCTCCCAGCGGATCAAGGGGATTGAGTGCGAGCTGGCTTCCTTGGATGCATCCAGAGAGGAATGTCTCCTGAACATACCCAACATGCCGGACCCCAGCGTTCCGGTCGGCGGGGGCGCCAAGGACAACAGCGTCGTCCGAAGCTTCGGCGAGCCCAGGAAGCTCGACTTCGCCCCGCAGACTCATTGGGACATCGGAACCCGTCTGGACATCATCGACTTCGAGAGAGGGGCCAAGGTTGCGGGGACCGGGTTCTATGTCCTCAAGGGGGACGGCGCTCGGCTGGAACGGGCGATGATCAACTACATGCTCGACATCCACAGGGACCAGGGATACACGGAGGTGTTCCCACCGGTGGTCATCAACAGGAAGAGCTGCATAGGCACCGCGTCGCTGCCGAAGATGCATGACGACATGTACTGGATAGAGAGGGACGACCTATATCTGAACCCTACCGCCGAGGTCCCCGTGACGAACCTCTACAGCGACGAGATACTGGACGGTTCGAAGCTGCCCATATGTCTGACTGCTTACCTCCCCTCCTTCAGGCGCGAGGCTGGGAAGCACATCGAGACGAAAGGCATCGCGAGGGTGCACCAATTCAACAAGGTGGAGCTCGTCAAGTTCACGACGCCGGAGACCTCCCAACAGGAGCTGGAGCTGCTGCTGGCGGACGCGGAAGCGGTCCTGAAGGGTCTGGAGCTGCCGTACAGGGTGATGCTCCTGTGCACCGGAGACCTCACGTTCGCATCTACCAAGACATACGATATCGAGGCGCACTCCCCCGGCATGGACCAGTGGCTGGAGGTCTCGTCCTGCAGCGACTTCAAGGACTTCCAGGCGAGGAGGGCGATGATCAAGTTCAGGAGGGAGCCGCACCTGAAGAGCGAGTTCGCGCACACCCTCAACGGCTCCGGTATAGCCCTGGCACGCACGTTCGCCGCCGTGTTGGAGAACTATCAGAACCGGGATGGGACTATCACCGTGCCTTCGGTCCTCAGGCCCTATATGAGAGGGCAGGAGCTCATCCAATAGCTGGCTGGGAAGTGGATCCCAGCTTCGACGGGTCCTCATTTCTCATGCCTGAGAATCAGCCATGATTGTCAGCTGTAACCCTTTTATACTCCTCGGACCGGAATATGATTAACTAGAGGTACGGAAGAGATGACCGTGAACACGGTGACTGCCGACAGGGAGTTTGCGTTGCTGGTCGGGAAGGCATTCCTCAGGGAACTGCAGGAAGGAGGCCGCGACCAAGCGATAGCCTTCGGCCGGGCGTTTCTCCTCGCTTTAGGCAACAAGGGTCCTGAGGCCGCAGAGGGTGGCGCTGAACTCAACGGCAGGGGTCATTCGGAAGGCTACGCGGAAGTCGAGACATAGGTGTCGACGGACGGCATGTCTTCTCTGGTTCAGATGCCTTCCAGCTTGTGGCCGCCACGTACGAGGACGTTCTTCAGGAGGGGCGCTGACACTATCGCCGTGACCAGCCCCATGAACACCACGACCGAGTACAGGTCGACTCCGATCAGCTGCGTCGACAGGCCGTAGTATGCTATGATGAGCGCCACCTCGAGTCTGGGCGCCATCCCCACGCCCACAGCGATCGAGTCCCACTTGCTCATACCGCACAGCCATGCGGGGAGCCCGCACCCAACGACCTTCGTCGCTATAGCCACGGCTGTGAGGCTCACGCCGAGGATGATCGTGTTCCACATCGCCCCCAGGTCCACTACGACGCCCAGCGAGACGAAGAACAGCGGTACGAACAGCGCTTCCAGGTACTGCGTGCCCTTCCTGATGCCGTCCCTCAGGGCTGATCCCGCGAATATGGTACCTGCGACGAACGCTCCGACTATGGCAGATATGCCTATGAGCTCGCTGACGAAGGCGTACAGGAATGCGATCGCGAGGGCGAGTGTGAAGCCGCTGAGAGGCAGCTTCCTCCTGTAACCTCTTATCTGGACGTTGAATACAAGCCTGACGAGGAACCTCGTGCCTATCCACGCGCCGCCGACGACGAACACGACGGCCCCGATCACGAGGAGGACGAGGCCCAAGGCGTCGATGCTGCCTCCGGTCCCCATACCCTTGGCGACTGAGAGGACGACCATGCCGAGTATGTCGTCCACGACGGCTGCGCCGACGATGGCGTTCGATATGTGTTTTCCCACCAATCCCATCTCGGACATGACGCTCGCCGTCACGGCTACGCTGGTGGCCACGAGCGTTGCCCCGATGAACACAGCCTCGATGGTGTAGCCCGCCAAGTACGCCACGCCGAAGCCGCCGACCCAGGGGATCACCACCCCACCGATGGCTATACTCACCGACATGCGTGTGTATATCTTCCTGAGGTCGCACTCCAGGCCGACCATGAACAGGAGGACCAGGGCTCCCAGCTCGGCGAGCATCATGATCGTCTCGGGGAGGGGAGAGACGCCGTTGGTCTCCCCGTCCACTTGCCCCTCGCCCGGACCGATGATGCCGAGCAGGCTCGGACCGATCACTACCCCTATCAGTATGTACCCAATCACCTTGGGTTGTCCGAACCTTGCGAAAAGGAAGCCAGCGAACAGCGCGACCACTACGAGGAACGTCAACTCGAACCACACGGACTCGAGGAGCGCGTTGAAGCTGTCCATCAGCGACTGGGTCAGAACATCCATCTGAGTTCGGACCTCTGATGCCGATTCGGCATTTATTTGTTTCTAACGGCGGCTCACAGGCCGTACGCCCTAGCCCTCACGAGCCATACGTCGACCAGGTCCCCGGATTCCCTCAGCATGAAGCTTCCTATGACCTCCCTTGGGATGCCTTCGAGGCACAGCCCGAAGTCCACGCTCCAGCTCCCCCAGTCCCTGCCGAACAGCCTGCCTATCGCCGGCAGGTTGGGGGCGATGGACGCCGTAGCGCAGACCTCGACCGCCTCGTCGACCCGCCCTCCCAGCGCCTTGAGCATCTTCGGCATGCCTACTGAGAAGAACACCTCGAGCCTCAGGTGCAGGTTCGCGAAGAAGCCGTCCGGATTCGATGGGTACTCCATCGGGTTGCTCATCCTCCCTAGGTTGACGATGTATGTCGCCAGGCTCTTGACCAGCCATTTGAGCAGCTCCGCGATGGCCTCGCCCTTGATCACGAACGACAGTCTGAAACCCGCGCCGGCGGCGCCCGTCGCGTCGCTGAGACCCACCTCGATGTAGAAGATGACTTCGTGCACGACCTCCTTGATTATGTCCAGTAGGTTGTCGATGAAGTTCTCTATCACCCTACGACCCAGCAGCTGCAGGAACTCGATGGAGGCGGACACCTCGGCGGTCTTCGTCTCGGCGAAGGCTTCCCTCACCGCCTCGAACAGAGCCTTGGCTATGTAGTCTGCCGTCGCGAGGAACACGGGAACTCCGTTCGAGTCCGCCATCGTGGCTGGCCTCAGGTACCACTTCGGTCCTCCGTCCCAGTTGCGCTGATGGGACCTGCCGTCGTTGGCCGTATCGCTCAGGGTGGGTGTCACATCGACGACCCGCCCGGCCTGGTCGACCAGGACAAGGGAGTCGCCGTCGTTGAACGGCTCCCCCGTCTGGCCGTTATCGATGGCGGTATCGGGAAACACGAACACGACATACCCACCCGGGGCGATGGCCCCTTCCAGCTGCATGGAGCATGTGCCTCCGTGGGTCGTCTCGACCGCCCATCCGTCCAGCACGACGGGCTCGGCGAGGGGGTTGTACAGTTCCACCCACTCCCTTCCGTTGTCGTCTCCGGCCGGATTGGCCTCGAACTCGTTGACGACGACCGTTGTCGGGAACGGCGGGGAGTACTTGATGCGCATGCCGAGCTCCAACGAGGCGGACAGGCCGAGCATGGGGAGCGGAATGTTCGACAGGAACGCGCCCACGCCGGGGAGATCCGAGGTGCTGACCTTTGCCTGGTCGTAGGGCTCGACCTCCGGTATCGTCAGGTCGAGCCTCCACGTCTCGGCGATGAGGTGGAACTCCACCAGTCGCCTCTTGACCTGCATCAACGGATCTATCACGACCTCCGCCGTGAAGTCGTCCGTCACGAGGGTGCCGTTCACTATCAGGTCGTGCCTGCCGTCGGAGAGCTGCGCCACCCTCACGCCGAAAGTGAGCCCTGGACCGAGCAGCCGGGTGTGTACCATTATCCGGAGGAGGTCCCTGCAGTCCTTGAAGAGCAGGTCTGGGAGATTGGTCTGTATTATGATCGTGAAGCCGTACAGCGAGATTCGCACCTCCACGGTTCCCGTGATGTCTATCAGCAGCTTGACCGCCTTGCCTAGCACCGAGTCCGCGAACTTGCCTATGTACTCCTGGAGCGTCTCAACGAGCGTCTGCACGCCGGTTGCGAGACACTTGACCAGGCGTGTCGCGAAGCTGTTCATCACGTCGAAGAAGTCCTGGAGGAACCACAGGATGCGGTCGAAACCCCTCTTGATCCATCCGACCACGGGCTCGAGCTTCTCCCAGACGATATCGCAGAAGGCGCGTGCTGCGGCGATCGCGTCCGATAACGCGGTGTTCGTCGGGTTGTACTCGACCCCCGCGAGTGGCGCGGCCGAGTGCACGACGATCGGCAGGCACAGGTCTATCCTGATCGACCTTGTCGATGTGGTGGGGCCGTCGCTGTAGACTGTTTCCATCGCCGTCCCTTCTGCGGCCACCGTGAGCTGGATGTCCCCACGGGCCGAGACGACCCACTGCGTCGAGTACGGTGTCGCCGAGACGGTGGCGAGCGAAGTGAAGTGCGTGTTTGGGTAGTCCGACCGCTCTGCGTCGAAATCCCAGGGAGCCCGGACCTGGACCAGCACCTCGTCGCAAGGTACGAGATTGCCCAGGCCATCGTATCCGAGCTCGGGTGAGTACGGGACGACCCTCATAGGGTCCAACCCGTCCGTCACCTCAACGGATACGGACTCCGTCAGGACCGAGCCGTTCTCGTCGGCCGAGGCGAGATCCCCCTCCCAGAAGCTGAAGTCTCCTGCCAGGTCCAGATACACAGAGTGTTTCTGCCCCGCGATGGACCTCTGCGCGACGACAGCCTCCGCCGATTCCGACAGGAGCGTCTCGACGAGTTGGGCGATACCCGGTATGTCCGCGCTTCCTTGGACGATTAACGTGGCCAATCCGTCCACCAGCGGTCCGGTGAACCCGTCGTCGCTGGTCGTGACCGATGTGTTGAGGGTGTCCAGGAACCGTCTCATGTACGCGAGCTCTGCGGACCGCACACGATCGGATACCTCGGAGCCGACTCCCCAAGAGAAGTCTCCCTCGACATCCGCTCGGACAATGTCGGCTAGCTGCTGCTCCACCGGGACGACCAGGTCTTGGATGTAAGGATATCTGGCGTCCGCCAGGAGCGTGGAGGCGAGGTCCGAGTATGCGGCCTCCTCCAGACCTTGCCCGAACAGGCTCGGCACGTTGTCCGTCGCGAATTCCGACAGTGCAGACATCATTTCGTACTGTGCCGAGAACATGGGCAACGCCCTCACAGCATCGGACAGGCGAGCCACATCCGGCGTGAGTGAGACCTCCCCAGAAGCCGACGCCATGGATGAGAAGATGTCGTGCTCGTCGAATGGGTCTATCACGAACATGTCGAGTTCGTAGGCAGTCATGGACGCCACATCGTACGCGAACCTGCGGATGCTGTCGGATATCAGTCCTCGCGCGGTCTGCTGGTGTTCCTTGAACTCCTCATAGAAGTCCCCCCATGCAGCGGCCTCCGTCAGGTCGTAGACTGGCAGGTCGATCGCCACTGTGTGGTTGCCCACCCAGACAGGATAGATGTTCCCTGAGACGTCCTCGACGAAATAGGTTCTCTCGGGAACGAACACCCAACAGTCTGCTGGCGGCGAGAACAGCTCCCTGTACACCTGCGGGTTGACGTACATTGAGCGCATCGCATTCTCGATCCACGACGTGACGGCTTTCTGCGCCTTGTCCTCACCCGTCAGATAGGCTATGAGCGAGTCGAGCGAACCTGCGACGGCCTGGAGGGCGCTGTCCGCTGCGTCCAGCACGCCCAGCCATCCGGAGTACTCAAGGGCCTTCACGATCAACTGGTCCGCCAACCCGTTCACAGCATGCGCCACAATCATGGTTGGGTCCAGTCCGTGCTCTGTCCTGCCGAGGAACCACAGAAATAGCTCCCCCGCATCGGCGTATCTCGCCGAGGTGCCGAAAAGCGCCTTCAACCCGAGGTCTCCTCCCTCGCACTCCCCCGCGACCTCTGCCGCATACTCTTCGTCCACGTCTCTGAACAGTCGCGCCTGCTCCAGCAAGACTCCTATCATCGTCGCCCTGTAGACGTCGTTCGGGGTGACCACGTCCTCGCTCTCGAACCCAGTCGAGTACATCGGCGACCCGTAACCTTCCAGCACCCTGAGCTGAGCGAGGGTTGTGAGCATGTAGGACACGAGCCTCCCGAGGTCCGACATCCCCCCGAGCGCGGCGGACTCGAAGGCCCTGAGCTGTGACTCGACGAACGGAAGGGCCGAGATGACCGGTCTGTCAAAGGATGCCGTCCTGGTGATGCTGTCTTCGCCATTCGAAACGACCACCGTGAAGTTGCCCACCGCGACGTAGTACGGCGTCACGCTCTGCTCGCTCAGGACCTCGGCTCCAGCCTGTGGGACCTCGTCGTATTCCATCTGAGTCCCTTCCAGCTCGATCGACGAAGTCCTGCAAGCATCCGATGAGGTCAGACCGACGGTGTTCATCTCGATGAAGAACAGACCCCCCGTCCAGTTGCAGACCCGGTGCTCGAATGTGGCACTCAGTCTCGGGAAGGATGAGCGGACGTACTCGTCCATGGACTCTGAGAATCTGTCCGATACCTCCGTGTTGTTCACGGGGAACGAGTCCCAACCCGACACGATTCTCTGCGCCCGCGCCGCTGCGCAGAGGGACAGTTCAAGCACGATGTCCGCAACGGATGCCTCCATCTCCTCCAACAGTCTGTCTCTCCGTGCAGCTGATAAGTCATCGATCTCCCTCTTTGCGAGGTATGCTCCCGCGACGACGGTAGACAGCAGCAGGACGGTCGCTATCACAGAGAACGATACCTGGGCCGCACCGTCTCTGCCTAGCCTGCGTTTCGATCTCCTGCCCGCTCCGGACTCATCAAGGCCACTGCTCAATGCCATCCCGTCGACGACGCCATCCTCACGGCCGAGGTAATCAGTTGCAGTTACATGCAGCATGCCTCCGCTGGGCTCAAAGTTTTATATCGACTATTACATTCGACCCATCGGATGGGATGCAGTGGAGACTGAAGAGACTCTAGTCTTGATCTTCATCGCCTTTCTCGCGGCGAAGGTCGGCGGCGAGATAACGGAGAGGCTGAAGCTTCCCGCTGTGACCGGCGAGCTCATGGCCGGGGTCATACTGGGTCCCACCTTGTTCAACCTGATCACCGCGGAGCACACGTTCTTCGATGTGCTAGCTCAGCTGGGAGCCACCTTCCTTTTGTTCTCCGTCGGGATGGAGACGAAGCTGTCAGAGCTGAAGAAGGTCGGCCTCGTCGCCGGGTCGGTGGCAGCGCTAGGCGTCGCTGCCCCGTTCGTGCTCGGATACTACATCTCACTCCTGTTGGGCTTCGAATCGACGGAAGCCATGTTCATCGGTGCCGCCCTCGTCGCCACGAGCGTGGGAATAACGGCCAGGGTGCTTCAGGACCTCGGCCTGATTGCGTCGACTGAGGCGAAGATCATCCTAGGAGCGGCAGTCGTCGACGACATTCTCGCGATGATCGTCCTCACCCTCGTGAGCGGCACCGCAGCCGGCAGTTCGCTCAGCAACATCGACATAATAATCGTCATTGCGGAGGCCGTGTGCTTCGTCGCCATCGTGACCATACTCGGGACCAGGATGGTCCGATACGCCTCCGGTAAGAAGGAGGTCAGGCACGACCGTGCCGTTAACGGCAGCTGGGCGGTACACTACAAGACCCACGCCTTCAAGAAGGACAGCTGGTTGGAGAAGCTGGTACAGAAGGAAGCCCCGTTCGTGATCATCCTGGTGGTCGTCTTCGGCCTGTCGGCCATGGCCTCCTTCTTCGGGCTTGCGGCCATCATCGGCGCCTTCTTCGCGGGGCTCATATTCTCTGACACCAAGAACACATACGAGCTCGAGCACAAGTTCGAGCCCTTGAACGTCTTCCTGGTGCCGTTCTTCTTCGTCGTCATGGGGGCGAAGGTGGATTTCACGAACATCACGAGCGTGGCACCACTGGCCATCGTGCTCACGGTCGTGGCGATCCTTACCAAGTTGGGGCCTTGTGCCGCTGGGGCCGCCACCAGAGGCGAGAAGACGGCCCTGATAGTCGGCGCGGGCATGGTGCCCAGAGGTGAGGTCGGCATCGTGGTGGCTATGATCGGTTTCGGCATGGGGACGATCAGCTCGGAGACATATTCCGTCATAGTCCTCGTCTCGATCGCCACCACGTTGTACGCTCCGTTCCTGATAAGGACGATAATCAAGGCTGAGACGAAAAAAGAGCATAGGTCCTCCTGGGGATTCAGACCTCGTTCTCGCTCATGATCCGCAGGAACTCCTGCAGATGGGATGAGAGGGCCTCGTTGTCCGTGTAGCCGCACGCTGAGAGATCTGGCGCTGCAAGAAGAGCGGTCTTCCCGTCGGATATGACGTCTGTGGCGATCAATCCCTTCCTCCGGATCGAAATCGCCTTCTTCGGGACCTTCACGAACGGACTCGTTATCACGGTGATCTCCACGCCCCTCAAGAATGCGTTCGTGAACCTCTTGCCAAGCTTGCGCCTGAACTCCGCTATGGACGGCGAGGAGATCACGAAGCTGTGTTCGGACTTGTCCATCATCTCGCCGATCTTCTCGAGGACCCTCTCCTTTCCGAGGATAGTGTAGACCAGCTGAGGGATCCCTCTTTCGGACAGGACATCCTTGATGGATTCGATGTTCTGGAACGTCTCACGTACTTCCGTCGTCAACGCCTCTCCCAGCTCCGAAGGGTCGACGGCTGCGAACGTGCGCGGGCGCTCCGTCTTGGACCGGGCATAGCCTTTCGCCTCAAGGCTCTCGAGGATCTTATACGCCGATGTCCGTGGAATCTGTGCAATCTCCGCTACAAATGTCGGAGATGTGGGTCCCGCGGCGACGAGGGCGATGTACGCTCTGGACTCATACTCCGAGAGGCCAAGCCTCGAGAGTGTTCCAGATACCTTGGCGTACTCCTCCAGGAGCGCGTCTACGTCCTTGCCGGCTATCGATGCCAAAGACTTCAGGTCCATTTGTAGCGACATCGGCTACATAACATATAAGTCAATCTGTAAGAATTAACGTGTCAGGATTGGGGTCACTCATGCTTACCAGAGAGAGTGCAATAGCTTCCGGTCTTCCGAAGACCACGGAGAGTCTGTGCCCTGAATGCCTGACCGTCATCAAGGCCACGCTGAAGGAGAAGGACGGCAAGGTCGTCATGGAGAAGGCCTGCCCCGAACACGGGAGCTTCAGCGATGTGGTCTGGTCCGACGTCGAGATGTACCTACGCGTGGAATCCTGGGCGAAGGACGGGGTCGGCGTTGAGAACCCGGCCATCAAGGAGGCGAAACAGTGCCCGTTCGATTGCGGCCTCTGCGACCTTCACCTCAGCCACACGGGCCTGACCAACATCGATCTCACGAACAGGTGTAACCTCAAATGCCCGATATGCTTCGCGAACGCCAATGCAGCTGGATACGTGTTCGAACCTGATTTCGACACGGTCATGAAGATGCTCAAGGTCGTCAGGGACGAGAGGCCCGTGCCATGTCCTGCCGTGCAGTTCTCCGGGGGGGAGCCGACGGTCCATCCGAAATTCATCGAAATCATCGCGGCCGCTAGAAACATGGGCTTCGCCCAGGTACAGGCGGCGACCAACGGCATCAAGTTCGCCCAGAGCGTCGATTTCTGCAGGCAGGCGAGCGATGCAGGCTTGAACACCCTCTATCTTCAGTTCGACGGTCTCAGACCTGAGATATACACGCGCGCTCGAGGAAGGGATCTTCTCGACACCAAGAAGAAAGTGGTCGAGAACTTCAGAAAGGTCGAGAACCACTCGTCCATCGTGCTCGTCCCGACGATCGTCAAAGGCATCAACGACGACCAGGTGTGGCCGATACTCCGCTACGCCCTGCAGAACATGGACGTGATCAGAGGGGTCAACTTCCAACCAGTCGCCTTCACGGGAAGGTGCAGCAGCGAGGAGCTGGAGAAGGGAAGGTACACGCTGCCCGACCTCGCGAAGGATATGGAGGTGCAGTCCGGAGGGAAGATCAAGAAGACCGACTGGTATCCTGTACCGACCGTTTCAGCGATCTCCGAGCTCTGGCAGGCGTTGTACGGCGACAGGAAGGTCACGCTCACGACGCACGTCCACTGCGGTATCGCGACGTACATGTTCGTCAAGGGCCCGGACAACATCATCCCGGTGACGAGGTTCGTCGACGTCGAGCCGCTCTTCCACGAGATGTACGAGCTGGCAAAGAAGACGGAGGGCAGGAAGGTCAAAGCGTTGAGCAAGGTCCGGGCGTACGCCCTTCTGAAGAAGTACCTGAGAAAGGACGAGCTCCCCGAAGGCCTGAGCTCGACGCAGTTCCTGAAATCTCTCAAGGGGGTGCTATCCGAGGAGACCAAATCGGAGCTCTCCAAGTTCAGCTGGCAGATGATGTATGTTGGCGCTATGCATTTCATGGACTCGTACAACTACGACATAGAACGCGTCAAGAGATGCATGATACACTACACCACGCCCGATGGAATGATAATCCCGTTCTGCGCTTACAACTCCGGCCCCGTCTACAGGACTGAGGTCGAGAAGAAGTTCTCCGTTCCGCTGGAGGAGTGGAGACGCAGACATGGCGACGAGCACACATGAGGTGGGTTCATTGGTCAAAGAGAAGTTCGATGAGCTTGAGGTTGACATAGCGACGTGCCTCCACTGCGGAGCATGCGTCGGGTCGTGCCCTGCGAACGCGATCTTCCTCAACGAGGTCCTGCTCGAGTTCGGGGACGGTTGCACGCACTGCAGGAGGTGCGTCAAGGTATGCCCCGTAGGCGCCATCTCGATGATCGGAGGCGACTGATATGAACGATTACGATATCGTGGTCGTCGGGGCCGGGCCGGCTGGCGCGTCGACTGCGCGGTGGGCGGCCCAGAACGGCGCACGGGTCCTCATGGTCGAGAAGCGGCAGGAGATCGGCTCTCCGGTGCGTTGCGGAGAAGGGATATCCCGTGCGTGGCTCGACTCGGTGGACCTGAAGCTCGACTCCAAGAGCGTCGCGTGCGAGGTGAAGGGAGCGAAGATAATATCGCCCAACGGGACGCCGTTCTATCTGTCCGAGGAGATGGCAGGGGACGAGGTGGGAATCGTCCTGGACCGCGTGTTCTTCGACAAGCTGGTGGCCAAGAACGCCGTGAAGGCCGGGGCCGACCTGATGCTCAAGACTTCGGCCACTGGACTCCTGATGGAGGACGGGAAGGTCACGGGCGTGAAGATCAGGTCGTACGGTGAGTCGCGCGAGGTTCGGTGCGGATGTGTCGTCGGCGCGGACGGGTTCGAATCCCAGGTCGGCCGCTGGGCAGGTATCGACACCGGCCTCGCCCCGAGGGATGTGACGACCTGTCTCCAGTACAGACTAACGAACATCGAGCAGGAGCACGAGTACTGTCAGTTCTACCTCGGCAGCGTTGCTCCCGGCGGGTATGTCTGGATGTTCCCGAAGGACGAGGATACGGCCAATGTCGGTCTGGGCGTCCAGCTATCGAAGCTGAAGGAACCGGGTGAGGTGAAGGGATACCTCGACCGCTTCATCGAGAAGCAGCCGGGCCTGAAGAAGGGTCGCCCGCTCGAGGTTGTGAGCGGGGCGGTCTCTGTCTGTGCACCGATAGACCAGACGGTCACCGACGGTCTGATCCTGGTCGGTGACTCCGCGAGGCAGATCGACCCGATAACAGGCGGGGGCATATCGAACAGCTGCAAGGCCGGCAGGGTCGCCGGTGAGGTGCTGGCCCAGGCGACGGAGGAGGATGATTTCAGCGCGGAGTTCCTTCAACGCTACGAGAACGGGTGGCGCGACCTCATCGAGGATCACCTCTATCGCAACTGGATGGCCAAGGAGAAGCTTGTGACGCTATCGGATGAGACATTCGACAAGATCATCGTGACACTGAACGAGGTGGGCGTGGAGAAGATGTCCACCTTCGCCATCCTGAAGGCCGTGGAGAAGAGGCATCCAGACCTCGTGAAGGAGTTCCAGGAGCTCCTGTAGCTACGCCGCGTCTGCGGTAGTATCAAGAACTCTCCATACCCTTCGCCTGGACAAGAGGAGGGTCGGTCCGCATTTCGTCGTGGGCAGTCATCGTCGGAACGACGCGTCGACATTGGGTCGTTGTTGCCACGTTGTGTATCCTGATCGCCGCTGCCACTCTCAGGTTCGCCAATATCGGCTGGAGCTACTCCAACAACGGTATCGATGAGGGCGTGATGGTCGAGAGGGTGCTGATGGTGGACCTTGGGCTCGCACTCTATTCCGAGCTTCCATGCGACCAGGCACCCCTGGCGTTCCTCATCGGTGCTCTGTTCGGAGGGGACGTCGTGTCGCTGCGGGCTCTCACCGCGATGCTGTCGTTCGCCGCGGTCGCCTGCTGCATGGCCGTCTCGCGCCGTATCGGCGGAAACCATGCAATGATCGTCACGGGAGCGCTGCTCGCCGTGGATTTCGCCCTCGTCCGGGAGTCGAGACTGTTCTCGCTCGATGCGATGGCCACATCGTTCCTGGCGTTCTCGTTGGCAGTCTTCGTGTTGCACCTGGAACGGAGGAACACGGCGGTGTTGGCACTGGCAGGAATTCTCGCAGGGATCGCCTGTTCGATGAAACTCATCGGCGGGCTTGCCCTGCTGGCCATCATCATATTCATCCTCATCGAGGCGTTCAAGGGAAGGGCGTCTCGGAAGACTGCATCGTTGGACATTGCCCTGGTCGTCGCATTGGCCGCGTTGCCCCTGATCATCCTTATGGCGTTGCTCGGTGCCCCCGACATGATCCAGGGGATGGTGTTCGACCAGGGCCACAGGGAGTTCGATGCCTTCCTGAAGCTCTCGTTGCTCGCCTATTTCGGCCTGAACCTGGCCTTCGTGCTTCCGCTCGCCTATGCGAACCGTCTGTGGAGGCGGGGTCCGAGGGAGCGCATGCTCCTGACAACCACCTTCGTCGTCCTCGCGTTCATGGTCGTTCAGCCGCTGGTGTTCCTACACCATGTGGTGATCGCCGGTCCCGCACTCGCCATTCTGGCCGGCGTGGTCATCGGAAAATCGATTGAAGCCAAAAAGGCGCCTGTTGAGAGTGCATCAAAGGTGAGTGAATCGAAATGGGGATATGCCCGGAGGGTGGCGATCCCCGCATTCGTCGTCTCTATCATGATCTCGGGCGGCCTTTCGACATACGGTCTTGTGGCCCAGGGCGAACCCCCGCAGGTCATATGGGGCGAGGTGGTTGCCCAGCTGTCATCCGAAGACGAGTATGTGATATGTGGCGATCCGTTGATCGCAGCGTATGCCGGGCGCATGACCCCGCCGGAGGTGGTCAACGTGGCTGAGCGGCAGTACCCTGAACTCACTCTGGAACGGCTGTGCCAGGCGGTGGTGGAGTACGACGTGGCGGTGGTCGTTATATGTTATCATCTCAACGACTTCGAGGAATTCCCATCGTTCCTGGAATCCAACAACTACACCCTCGGGCTGCCTGAGCGAGTCATCCCCGAGGGGACGGCCGTCCTCGACCTCTACCAGGACGGCATCGACCCTGTCTCGCTGTACGTGAGGGTCGCTGCATCGTAGACGGCCACACCCGCGCACCCGTACGGCCTCTCAGATGTCGTCGCTGAAAGTCCAGAGGGAGTTCGCTATGAAGTTGAATACGCTGACGAGGAATATCGCGATCATCTGAGCGACCACGAGGAATACGCTCGCTCTGTCCTCCCCGATCCCAAGGTAGGGCATGAGGTCCTCGACGATGGTCTTCAGGATTATGAGGTTGAGCATCAGCCCGTTGATGCTCACGAGCAGGAACTGAGAGTACTGGATGTGGATCTTTCCCTTTGACCTGAATGTCCACCACCTGTTCCATATGAAGTTGTTCGTGTCGGCCACCACGAACGCCAGCACCGCCGCCCAGAGGTAATGGGCGAAGAATATCTCAACAGCCGTCCAGAGGACTGCGAGGTTGATAACGGTGCCTATGCCGCCTATGAACGCGAATTTGATGTACCGCGCGAGCCACGGCTTCTTATGCTCGTACAGCCGGATGCAGTGGTCGATGTACTTCAGGTAGACGGATGCTCCCAGCTTGCTCTTGCCGGCCTTCCTGTCAGCGAAAGTTATCGGTACCTCCGCGACCGAGTCGTACTTCCCCTTCACGAGTATCTCGAGCCCGATCTTGTAGCCGATGGGGTTAAGCTCCACACCGTCGATGACAGACCTCTTCAGCGCGAAGAAACCGGACATCGGATCCTTCACCTTCGTCAGCCCGCGTGCGAGAAGTGTAGCGCACTTCGAAATGACCCGTCGGTGTATGGGCCAGTTCTCGACGGCGCCCCCTTTGACGTAGCGGCTTCCGACCACCATCTGTGCCTCGTCCGATTCGATCTTGCCTATCATCTCGGGAATCTTCTCAGGCGGATGACTCAGGTCCGCGTCCATGACCACCAGTGTGTCTCCCGTCGCGGCCTCGAACCCTTCCATGACCGCCGTGGACAGCCCGAGCTTCCCCGTCCGGTGCACGGCCTTGATGTTGTGAACCTTCCCGAGCTCCTCGGCGTAGGCGCCCGTTCCGTCCGGGCTGTTGTCATCGACTATCACGATCTCGACGTCTATGTCCTTCCCTTTACAGGCGGCCTCTATTCTGTTGACCAGTTCCTGCAGATTCAGCTTCTCGTTGTATGTTGGAATCACGACTGAGATCGTGGCGCTCCCCTCCCAATTCCGGTCTTCCGCTTGTATATCACTGATGCGACGATGCTGACCAATATTACGACGGCTACGGCGATTATGGCCACCCACGGTGCGATGTCCTGTCTGAGGTTGTCGTAGCTGAGCCATGCCAGCGCTATCACGACCGTCGACTTCGCAAGCGCTCCTATGATGAGATACATCGCGCATTTGCGCAGGTCCCACTTGCATACCGCCATGAACGCTCCGGTGTATGGCACCAGCGGTGCGACCCTGTTCAGCAGTAGGAGGCGCTCATCGCTCACTATGAGGAAGTCCGTGTATTTCCGCATGACCTTCTGTATCCTCTTTGGCATGCCGACGAACTTGACGATGGAGTAGAGTAAGAAGTTGCCTCCTAGGCTGGCGATGCTTGCGACGACGATCAGCAAGGCCGCCCATCCTATCGAATCGAAGTGAACGCTGAATATCCAGATCATCCAGACTTCAGGGAGCGTCGGCACGCCCGTACCGTCGATGAGTATGATCGCGATGAGCGCGAGGATCATTCCGACATCCCCGAGGGAGGCGAAGGTGTTGATGATCTCCTCACCTATCATCGGCCCGGCCTCCCCTCTGCCAACTCTTCGTAGAGCTCCTTCAACATCCTCGCTGTGATCTTGATGTCATGCCCTTCTGCGAGCTTCATCGCTCCATCGACCATTCGCTTACTGAATGCTTCGTCGTCTAGTAGTTTCTCGAGATTCGCTGCAAAATCGTCGTCCGTCTTGCTCTTGATACAGTGCATCCCGTCGACCACCCAGTCCTCGTAGACCGGAATGTCCCGAATCAGCAGGGGGCAGCCGCAGCTTGCGGCCTCGAGCATGACATTACCGTAGCTCTCGGCTTTCGTTGGGAACATGAAGACGTCAGCGGCGGAGTACACGCCCACGATCCGGTCGAACGGGATATGACCCGGAAAGAGCACATTGGCAGGCGGTGTTGTCTGAATCGCGTCCTCCAGCAACACCTCCGAAGCCCCTATCCAGGCGAAGACGAGATTCTTCCTGTGGGCGAGTTTGGAGGCGACATTGACGAATGTGTCAACGCCCTTTCTGGGTATACGCAGACCCACACAGACCACGAGCTTCTGATTCTTATCTACGCCTATGCTGCTCCTGAATTCCTGTCCCCTGCCCGCGTCGCGCACGAACACCTCGCGGTTGATGCCATTCGGTATCGTCCTGAACGGCCTCCGAACGCCGTCTCTGGAGAGCGATTTAGCAACGTACGGAGTCGCTCCTAGCACGACGTCCCCCATGTTGTAGAACAAGGTCGAGTATCTCCGGACGAATGGGTAGAACAGGTCGCCTCCCTTGAATCCTCCCTTGATGAGTTCAGGAAGATGCCGTCCGTGGACCACGAGAGGTTTTCCAGCTATCTTACTCCTCAGCGCCCACATGAAGGAATTCGGTAGAGGGCTGTGGATGTGGAGCACGTCATAGTCCGAGCGTGGGTCGTTGAAGACTACATGACACCCCAGCTTCTCCAACTCCTTGGCGACCATAGGAGCGTTCGTGCCCATTCCGCCTGGGTTCTTAAACGGGATCAGCTTTCTATAACTCTCTAGCTCTGTGAGCATGCAAACGGAGACCATCTCTCAGTCCTTCCAGACGAGCTCTTGGACCAAGCCCGAGCCTTGGCCGCGATGATAGTTTCTGGACATATATATGTACCCCAGCCCAGGAGGCAGCACTGGCGGCTCAACCGGGGTGACGATTGCTGACAATCCCGTCCGTTCACTATTACTCCGCGAGGGCCCGGATATTGACCCCGAATTTGATGGTAATTAAAGCTGGTAGATATAATCTTCAAAGCCAGACAAGAGGAGTCAAACAGCGAATTCTTTGATGGTAGAGAAATGTTCAGCACACACGAGACACGCCTATTGCCACATCACAGTCCATTGCATAATCCCTCAATCCTCGATAGCACGACAAGCAACTATCATACGAGCTCTGAGAACCGTATGCGAATGACTCTCTCAATTGTATCGAGTATCAGAAATATGCTGCCGACGAGCAACGCCGACCCAATGAGCGGCGGGAGTATGTACACCCATTCAATCGGTTCGTGGTACATAGAGCCCACCGCTATGCGGAAAGCGTACCCCCAACTACTGAAGCTCGTCAGGCGAATGAAGTCGCACACGAACACAGTGACAACTGTGAGGGGCATTCCGTACTTGAGACCACTGAGTGCCCACGATGCGATTGCGGGGATGGAATGCATGAACTTGACGCCTTTCGAGGCTCCTTCGGATGCGGCAGCCACGCGATCCCTAGCGGAAACAAATCCGTGGAACGACAAGAGTGTGACCAAGGCTATGATTGGCACGGAGCAAACAAGGGCCGCTTCGAGGTATCCGAAACCAGTCGAGCGAGTCGCCCACAGGTAGATGAAGAGGCCGATGAACGGGATTGAGATGAGTCCTTGCATTATTGCCATCACGATACCGTCAGCATACGGTCTTGAATATCCTGCGGCAGTGCCCAACGCCATCCCGGCGAGAAGAGCCACGATGCCAGCCGGAATGGATATCGCGACCAGCGCGGTCGCGCCGTCAAGGAAGAGGTCTGTCGAGGGTTCTGCCCGCCCCAGCCCAATCGGAGCGGCCTCGTCGGACGAAAACCACGGTCCTACGACTGCCAATACCATAATGCCGATGAATACTGCGAGTGACGCCACGCCGACAGGGCTTCTGAAATAATCCTTGGCCAGTCGAATCAGCGCTCCTCCGATTCTGCTGAACGAGAATGGAAGTCGGTTAATTCTCGCGCAGGTCTCAGATACGGGGCTAGATATGTCTTCGTCTTCGCAAAGACAACGATCCAGTCTGCGCTTCGGTCTAATCAGCGTCACTACCGTCTCCATCGCGAAGTTCACTGCGAAAACCATGATTGCCAACAGGAAGAACTCCGCCTGCAGCGGGAAGTAGTCCATGGAGATGAGAGATTCCATGAAACACCACCCGAGACCTGGGAATTGGAACCACCATTCGGCAGATACGACGAAGATCATGGAAGCGGCGACCATGAATTGGAGATTCGGCAGGGCTGCGAACAATCCATCCCTCAGAGTCGAACGGTCCGGGGATACGGCGGCTGAAGCCCTGGCCTGTCCGTCCCTAACCAAGAGAATGAATGCCCCAAGAGAAGCGAGGAAGACTGAAGCCAAAGGCATAATCAAGTATTCGGGGTGGATTCCGGAGGAGCCAATAGGTGCGGCCCCTCTAGACGGAAGCAGTCTCCACTCAAAGGACAAATATCTCAATAGAAACCACTGCCATGCAAGGACGGGCAACGAGAACAACGCCAGAGATGCAAGAGACAGAGCCTGTCTTCTGTAGTATGACCTCACCCTCGAAAGGGCACGGCCAGCCAGGGATCCAATGACCAGACAGAGTGATAACGACGCTCCGAATAGAATCAACGTCCTCCACATTGCTGAGTAGGCATAGTCGCCTATGTCGGATCGGTATATGATGCTAGATCCAAAATCACCGGTCAACATGTCTCCGATGAACTCAAGGTACTGCACGTACAGCGGCTGCTCGAACATATCGATTGTGTCTGCGTACTGCTCAGATAAGTCATCGGGAATGGGAACACCAGATGGCCATGGAGGTGCCGCCAACTGAACAGGGTCATCCGGAAGAACTCGAAACAGACAGAACACGACCGTTAAAATGACGAGAACACCGATGACCAACACTAGCAGTCTTCTCAGGATGTACCATGAAAGCCTCTCCACGTCCCCACCGTCCCGAACCTGTTCTTCAGACTGCCCTACTGGCTATTATAAGATTGTCCTGGAGTGCCATGTCTCGGCGTCGCGAACAGCACTGTCCCTAGCCTCTGACCTCTATGCCTCTCCTAGGACTGGGCGCGAGGCTTCTTGTTTGAGCACGGTTTCGTGCATCGCATGTGCGATTCATGCGACATCTAACTCGGGGTTAGATTTGAACACTCCCGCAAGGTTGCACGAGTCACCACTACAGCGTTTCCACGCATGCGGGTAACTCCATGAACGGCATTTGGCTGAGTGATTACGCAGTGTTCATCTTCTCCTAGTGACAGCTATCCTTCATCCGCTCTGAATCGACCAAATCTATTTATGAGAACCATCTCTACGCAGCCCCGTGGAGCGAAGAACCATGTTGACATCCGCATTGCTGTTCGCAGTGTGCACGTTCCTGCTTTGGGGAACGACCAATTTTCTGATAAGCTATGGCGAGAAGAACAAGGGGATCGACCCAACCATGTTCGCCGCGGTCATGTTGGCCGCCATGGGAATCCTCGGAGTGGCATTGCTCGCCTACTTGCTCGTCAGGGGAGATCCCGTCACCATGAACTGGAAGTTGGTGATCCCGGTGGCGGCGGGGCTTCTCCTCGGCGTAGGAATCCTGACGTTCGCGTTCGCCATGTCACACAACGAGATGTCGACGGGCGCCACGGCCGCGATCGCCACGTCGAATGCGGTCTTCACGACTCTGCTGGCGCTGGTGTTCCTGCGGGAGAACATGACCTTCCAGGAATGGGTCGGGATAGGTACCGTGGTGCTAGGCATAATCATTCTGAGGATATAGTGGGTCCGTCTACCGCCCGTCTCTCGAGAAGGCTGGTCGCCCGTCCTTGAGGACGACCTCGCAGAGGTTGACACCCATCTGATACGGTATCTGAGCGTGGCTCGGGACGTCCATCACGAGAACGTCCGCCTTCTTCCCCGGTTCGAGCGACCCGACGGACTTCTCGAGCCCCACGGCGGCCGCGGCGTTTATCGTGGAAGCAACAAGCGCTTCCGCCGGAGTCATCCTCATGTTGTAGCAGGCTAGAATTATGGTGAACTGCATCGATGGATTCCAGCAGTTCGGGTTTAGGTCCGTTGCGAGCGCGATGGGAACACCCAGCTCTATCAGCCGTCTAGCTTCCGCGTAATCATCGAGCATGGATGAGAACGGAGTGCCGGGCAGGAGCACGCCCACCACCTGTTTTCTCGCCATCGCCATTATGCCGTCGTCCGAAGGCCTCGCGAGGTGGTCTGCGGACACCGCCCCCACTTCCGCCGCCAGCTCCGCCCCTCCTGTGCGCTCGAACTCGTCGGCGTGTACCTTCAATCCGAGCCCCAGAGCCTTCGCCGCAAGCAGTACCTTTCTCGATTGCGCGACGGTGAATATCCCCTTTTCGCAGAAGACATCGCAGAATCTGGCGAGGCCGGATTCAGGGAGATCCAGCAGCACCTCGTCGATGATGAACTGGACGTACTCGTCCGCGCCGTCGGAGAACTCCGGTGGGACCGCATGCGCCCCCATGTACGTGGGGACAACATCGGCCTCGCACGCCTCGTCGAGTCTCCTCATCGTCTCCAGTATCTTGAACTCGGTCTTCCTGTCAAGACCGTAACCTGATTTTCCCTCGACGGTCGTTGAGCCGTGATGAAGCATCGTCCTGAGCCGCTGTTCCGACTGTCTGAAAAGGTCGTCTGGCGAAGCCGCTCTGGTGTCCCTCACGGTTCTGAGGATGCCACCACCCTCTCTCAGGATATCCATGTAGCTCATGCGCTTGAGCTTCATCTCGATCTCGAACTCGCGTGAACCGGCGAACACCAGATGCGTGTGCGGATCGACGAACCCAGGCATGACGGTCTTTCCGGACGCATCGATCACGTCGACTCCCGGTGCACCATTGTCGCGAAGGATGTCGGAGCTCTCGCCTACCGCCTCGACGAGCCCATCCCGGATGTACACGGCCCCGTCCTTGATGACGCCGAGGTCTGACGTCTCCTCCTTGATTCTCGGCCTGCATGGCCCTCGCATCGTGAGCAGCTCGGATGCGTGGACTATCAGCAGTTCCTCTGACAACGCCGTGCTCCCTCCCAGCAGTAATTCCGTTCATATGTTATAAAACGAATTGGGCGGTTCACTGCCCACGCTTGCCGACCAGCTCGTTGACCACGTATTCCATCGTATCCTGGGGGTTCAGCATCGTCCTGAAGTACTTGTAGTCCGAGAACTCGAGCTCGCCCATGAAGTACGAGGAAAGCGCGTATGCGGACACGCCCACCACGGCCAGCAGAATGAGGGCTAGCCCGTCCACAGCCGGTATGAGTGCCCAATCTACGACGTACATCGCGCCAATCATGGTTATTGCGCTGAGCAGGTGCTTGAAGGAGCGCGAGTGAGGAAGCATCCTGCCGATCTTCCAGGCCATGTACCTGAGGACGAAGAAGTAGTATATCGAGCATATCAGAAGGGCGCCCGCGGCTCCCTGCCTCTTCAGGCCGAACATCTCGACCCCGAACAGGCTGTCGGGCACGAGGATGAGAAGAAGGGTCAGCTGCAGCAGTACGCCGACAAGGCCGATCAGGAACAGTGTTACGGGCCTTCCCAACCCTGCGAGGACGGAGCGGAGGGGTATGACAAGTGCGATGACCGCACTTGCCATGACCAGTATGTCCATGCTCCTCACGGCGACGACGAACTCCTCGGAGAGGAACACTCTCAGGATATCCGAGCCGTACATCAGGTAGAACGCCGCGGTGGGTATGACTATCAGGGAGACGTATCTCTCAGCCTGATTCACGACGTCCCAGCTGGCCGAGACGTCCCTTCGGACGAAGTAAGTCGTGACCGACGGAAGGATGAGCGTCGCTACTGATAACGAGAACACCCCCACGAAGATCGCCATCCTCTGCACGCCGAAGTACAGGCCGAGCTCGTGCTCACCCCAGAAGTACCCGACGACCGCCTTGTCGAGGTACAGGTCGATTATGATGATTATGGACACGAGGAAGACAGGCGCAAGAGATGTGACGTACCTCCACAGCGTCTCCTTGTCAGGCATGGAGATTCTGTAGGGCCTCATGAGGAGCGCCACGAGTATCATAGACGCGATCATGCCCGCAGCGTAAGCTGATGCGAGGAACGCCGGCGCGTTCGCGCTAGCCCCCAAAGACGATAGCGCTATGAATATCACGAACGAGACCCGGACGACGAGTTCCAGGATGGACGGCACATGTACCTTTGCGTCCGCGCCGATGGCATCGAAGGTGTGTGTGGCGATCTGGCTGATCCCGAGGAGGACGTAGTACACGAGGAACACGTACATCGTGTCCGTCACCGTCGGTATGAGCGCCTCGCCGCTAGGCATCATCCCGCCTGCAGTTCCGTCCTTCCAGGACTCGATGATGATCAGAGTGGCAATCGAGAATACGCCCAGGAGGATGAGCCGGATGACGGCGTACGCCCCTATACACTTGCTCTGGTCCTCACTGGAGTTCATCTGACGGATATGGACCGAGCCGACTCCGAAATCCGAGAGGAAACTGAGTACGCCGATGACTGCAACGCCGAATCCGAGTATGCCAAGTACATCGGCTCCCATGTTCTTCGCTATGAATATCAGGGCGGTCGTGCCAAGGAGCGCACCGAGAACGTTGTTGGTGACCGAGAGGGCCGCCTTCGGGCTCATGAGCCGCTTCGGCTGGTCGCCCCCTCCGGCCGCCTGCTCAGGCATGCATCCTAAAGATGACGAGCGTGATATAACTCTGCTGGTAGGGAGTGCTGGCTCACAGTGTCTCCGCCACCTCGGACACTATCTCCAGCCCTTTCTCGATGTTCTCCTGCGAGTTGGCGTACGAGAACCTCAGGTGTCCCTCCCCGCGCGTGCCGAACGCAGACCCTGGGGCACATATGACTCCGGCCCTTAGCAGCCCCTGTGCGAACTCGTCCGAGGTGATCTTCTGTGTGTATCTGGGGAAGACATAGAATGCGCCGTCAACAGGTGGCGTCCGGAACGACGGGATATCGGCCAGCTTCCTCATCATCAGGTCTCGCCTCGTCCTAAATTCTGAGAGCAGGCTCTCCCTGAACCTCTTGCGTATCTTCATGCCTTCCAGGACCGCATACTGGGTGGCGGTCGGCGGACAGGCTAGCGTGTAGTACTGCACCTTCGCGAGCTGCTCGACGATCTCCTTGGACGTCGCGACGTACCCTATCCTCCATCCCGTGGCCGCGAGGGACTTGGAGAACGAATTGACGATTATCGTGTCGTCGTGGAAGCGCGCGAACGACACGTGTTCACCCCCGTATACAAAGTTGTGGTACACCTCGTCCGACAAGATGTACAGGTCCCTGTCGGACGCGATGTCGCAGATAGCCTTGACGACGTGCTCGGGGAACACGGCCCCAGTCGGGTTCGACGGGCTATTCATCACGATCGCCTTGGTGTTCGGGGTAACGAGTCCCTGGATCTCGTCTGGGTCCGGCCAGAAGTTGTTCTCCTGGCTGAGGTTGTACTCGACGGGCGTTCCGCCAGCGAGCGTCACATCCGGACCGTATATTATGAAGCCCGGGTTCGGAATCAGCGCTTCGTCACCTTTTCCGAGGATGGTCTCGCAGGCGATCCTCATGCCTTCTGTCGCTCCGGCCGTTATGATGATGTTCTCGAACTGGACGTCTCTTCTATAGCTCTTGAGGTTCTCAGCTATCGCCTTCCTCAGCTCCAGGATGCCCGCGCTGGGACCGTACTTGTTCATCCCACGGTCCAGGGCGTCCTTGAAAGCTTCGATCATCTCCTTCGGGGGTTGCACGTCCGGCTCGCCAAGACCGAGATTGATCGCACCTGGAGGCGCTGCCTCGAACAGCTTTCGTATCCCGGAGAACTGGAGCGACGCCACCCTGTTCGGGAACATTGGACACAGAACGCACACTTCCGTACATTAATCGTTCGGGCGTACTACGCGTGAGTGGGCAACGTGCTAGCATCAGTCACGAGTCGCGGCTAGTCGAGCGCTGGACGGTCATGTCGGTTCCTAGCCGAGCATCCGACCGGGCAGTGTTACGAGTGGAAGGCCAGGATATATACCGAAATTAAATTGCGAAACACCAGAATAAATATGACTGGCTCACGCCGAAAGAACTATCATCCATGTGCTGACCTGACTACTACGGGAGGTGAAGGAATTGGCGAAGGTGAGAAAGCGCTCCGGAGAATCCGAGGAGTTCGACAGGGGCAAGCTCGAGGAATCGGTCCGCAGAGCAGGTGCCTCTCCCGAAGTCGCGAAGAGAGTCGCGGAGCAGGCCGAACCGAAGGGAGATGTCTCCTCGGACGAGCTGAGGCGGCGGGTCGCAGACGAACTCCGAAAGGAGAGCACCTCGCTGTCGGGAGCGTATCTTTCGACCAAGATGTTGAGGACAAGGACAGCATCAGATCTGAAATCCGGCGTCGCCCGGATACACGAGGACCTGCTGAAGAGCCAGGGCGCGAGGTCCGGGGAGCATGTGATGCTGCGGCACAAGGACCGCGAGGCGAAGGTGCAGATCGAGTCGGACTCTAACCTGCATCCACGCGAGATCGCGGTTAGCATGTCGGATCTCGACAAGCTTGAGGCGAAAGAGGGAATCCGCCTCGATGTGAAGTTCTCCAAGTGAGTCTCTCGTGGCGGATGCGGAGGTCAGCGCGTTCCTACAACTGACCTCCGGAAAACCATTTGCTCATCACTTCGTGTCTCTGTCGTCTGCCCCGCCGGGGTCATCGGCTGCTGACGCTGCCTTCTTCTTCCGCTTGACCGAGCCTGGGATGAGTATCTCCATGAACCTCTCGAAGTGCTCCTTCTCCTGCTGCACCGATTCCCTGTCCAGTTCCAGGTTGGCTACGGCGGAGATGGAGTCTGAGCCGAGGCTGAACGACTTGGCCCTGAGCTTGTCCAGGTCCTTCGCAAGGAGCCTCTCGTGCTCTTCCAGCCGTGCGCCGATCCTGTCCATCGCCAGCTTCTCCAGCATGGACTCGAGATACTCTATCTGCTCGTCCAGGGTCTTCTTGGAGCGCAGCATCAGCGCGGCCTCGTGCTTGAAATCCATCCTCGCTCCGGCGTCCTCCTCGTCTGTAGTGGATACCCACACGAGCGGATGGTCGGGCGAGTTGAACGCCACCTTCTCGGGGACGAGCGCGTCCGCTGATATCTTGACGGCTGGATCTCCTCCCGAGTGGTACTCCGCATAGAAGCTCATCCGTTCGAGGAAGTTGACTTCGAGGAACTCCTTGCGGTTTCTGTCGACCACGGTGGGATTATCCTTGGCGAGTTCCTCCAACACCGCCATCGGCGTCGCATCTGGCTTACCCTCGCCGATGTACTTCGAGGCGCCGGTCACGCAGCGGATCGGCTCGTATGTCCTCGTCAGCCAGAAGGATGGAGGGAACGCGGTCCATGAGCGTTTCTTCCCCCCGTCTCCCTCCTCCTTGACCTTCAGCTTACTGAAGGAGAACGTGGAGAACTGATAACGGATACGACCGTCGACCTTCTCCAGGATGCCGGCCGGCAGCCCCTCCTTGGCGACTATCCTGTCGGCCCAGAAGCCGAGGCCCGACCTCAGCTTCGGCCTCGTCACCGCGTCGTTGTGACTGATGTAGTCCAGGATCTGTCTCCTGGTCTTGGTGGTCAACCAGCTCATCCACAGCACGAGTGATTTTGGCGTGTCGATGAATGGCACCGGGAGGACTGTTCGGTCTGCCCGCGTGCCCCATGACGGCAGCAGCGCCTGCCCGGGCGAGTGGGCGAACGAGCGGTCGAGGTACACCTTGAGCGAGACGTCCTCCTCATCGTCGACGGAGCCTCGGATGGGCGCGGGCTCGATTCTCAGGTCCGAGTTGAGGAAGTAGTAGTTCTGCCTCTTGGAGGTGACCGTCACCAGGGCCCCGCAGTCGACGCCCTTCGAGAGGAGGGTCCGCATCTGGATCTGGCTCTTGTCCTTGAGCTTCCTCGTCTGGGCGCTCAGGGACAGCCTTCTCATGGAGTTCGTCAGCGGGCTCCTCTCTATCTCACGTCTCGTCAAAGGCTGTTTGTGGAGCAACGCGAACACCACCGCCCTTGACACGTTGTTTGTGAGAAACTCGCCGATCTCTACGGACTTCTCGTTCGACAGAGGAACGACTTGCTGTGACATCCCATCAACCTCTATGCTCTGATTTGGTTCAAATCGACTTATCTCTACTTATAACTATGCGCAAAACACCACTCGCCGCATCGACGGTGCTCGGGCGCACGCAGCGCCGTGGCTGAGACTGTGCTGTGAACTCTGGTGTCGGGAGCGTTCGCGGATGGCGCTTTCGAGTCGTCGTCCGCCCAGTCCCTGTCAGTAGAACTTGGAGGACACCTGCAGCTCCTCGTCGACGAGTATCTTCCGCTTGCCCAGCTCCTTGAAGAACGGCTCCGGGTCCAGGCACGCCTCAGGAGGCAGGACACCCGTCTCCTTGATCTTGCCCTTCACGAGCCAATCAGCCGTGATCGACGGCGGGACCGAAGTGTCCCTCCCAGATGACAGCCCAGTCTTCCGGTCGTTCCAGGTGCGCACGAACAGCGTGCACCTCGCCGGAAGCCCATCCTTCTTGCCAGTCACATCCGTCCTGAGGTAGTCGAACTCGTCGACCACCTCGTCCGATTGCCTGGACTTCGAGATGGCGTCCGTGTACATCGCGGTGATGTAGTCCTTCGGCGAGCACTTGCCCCCGCCCACATCGAGCTTCTTCTCGCTGCCGAAGCCCAGCTCGGCCAGCGTCTTGAAGGCGGCGAAGTCGACCTCCGGGAAACCTATCCTGAAGCTCACATGCTTCGTTCCCTTGCCGATGTAATCCGCCATCGTCGCTGGCTCGGAGTGCTTGATGTAGTACGCCACGACCTTCCCTGCGGGCTCGGGCATGATGACCGAGGTCTTACCGGACATGATGGGCACCTTCATCTTCTTACCCTTGTCCACAATACCCGGCTCCTGGGTCATCTCGTCGATGACCGTCCGTATCGAATATGCGGGCATCGCTGCCTCCGTCGACTTCTTCTTGGTCCCCCATGTGCAGTATATGGATATGGCATCGACCGAATCGAGCTTGTTCGCTCCGGCGGCGCCGCAGACGTTGGTCACTCCCGGTGTGCTGCCTATGCCGAGCACGCATGTGATCCCGGCATCCTCGGCCTTCTTGTTCAGCTTGAGTTGCTTGAGAGTGCCGTCGTAGAACCCTCCGAGGTCAGTGTAGTGTACTCCCGCCTTGATCGCGGCCGTCATAATCGCCATGTTCAGCTCGTACCACGCTGAGTTGAGCACGACATCGGCGTCCTTCAGAGCCCTTGACAACGCCTTCTCGTCGGTGACGTCCAATCGGACCGGCGTCACCTTGTTCGGGTTCGTAGACCTGGCGACATTCTTCACTCCAGCTAGGTTCAGGTCGGCGGCGACTACGTCGGCCTTGTAGCGGTCGACGAG
>JBFESP010000015.1:0-39337 GCA_041548485.1 Thermoplasmata archaeon
ACGCCGATGCCCTCGGCTGGCGCAATCAGGGGATTGAGCTTGATGCGGCCCTGAGGGACATGTTCGGCGCAAGAACGGCCAGGGATGCAAGGGACGCGACATTGGGTATTAACAAGACTCCCGAGGAGCTGATACTATGGATAGAGGAGAACATACCTCTGGAATTCCGTTCTCCTTCCGAAATGGCGGGCGCTTTTGACGCGCTGTCTAGGGCGGATATCTACCTTCGACGGACCAGATCGCTGCAGCACTACGGACTCTGGGCGTACGCCAAGGAGATGATGACATCCGGAGTAGCGCTGTCGCGCCGTGAGGGTCGTAGGCACGCTCCGTCGAGATACGACTTCCCCGGCTACTTGATCATGATGTCGCGGTCGAAGGGTAGGAGGACGTCCCGGGCAGCGTTGTGCTCGAAGCTGGCCCCTCTGTTCCATACATCGTCGAGGCAGATCGGAAGCTCGATTCTGCCGTATCTCCGTTCCCTCGGCAAACATGACAGACAGTTGCTGGTTCGCGTCGGCGTTGACGCCGACCTGGACGACGGGGACGTGGCCTTCCTTCTTCAGGAGGACCCAGGTTCGGAGACTGTCGACGACATTATCTCGGAGATGCGTCAGCTGAGGACTCGCGGTCACGGCGCTCCTGTCCCCAGCACGGACGCAGCGTCGACTAAGAGGCGCAAGAGTCTCTCGGATTTCTGATGGGAGGAGGTCCTTCATGACTGACGCTGGCACGACGGAACAGCTCGAGAAGCAGCAGTACCGGCTGGTCGGAGGCACAGGGGCCGTGAAGCTCTGCCACTGGATGAGGCAGAAGCTCATCCACGGAAGGGCGTGCTACAAGGAGGAGTTCTATGGGATCGACTCGCACAGATGCCTCCAGATGACCCCGTCGGTCAACGTATGCAACTTCAGGTGTCTGTTCTGTTGGCGCTTCCACGGCATGACCGGGTCCGAAGTGGTCCGTTTTCCCGAGCCAGAGGAGCTTCTGGAAGGCTGCATCCAAGAGCAACGGATGCTTGTCTCTGGGTTCAAAGGGGACGACAGATGTGACCCGAGCCTTTGGGAGGAGGCAAGGAACCCCAACCAAGTGGCTATATCCCTGTCGGGGGAACCCACCCTCTACCCATACCTGAGTGACTTCATCGAGTTATGCACGCGGAAAGGCATGACGACTTTCCTCGTCACGAATGGCTCCGTCCCAAAGGCGCTGAGGTCCCTGGACACGCTGCCGACTCAGCTGTACGTCTCCGTCGCCGCTCCCAACAAGGAGATATTCGAAAGGCTGTGTGTATCTCAGACTCGGAACGCCTGGGACAACATGATGGAGACTCTTGAGCTGCTCCCGTCCCTGGACACAAGGACCGTGATCCGTCACACGCTCGTGGCGGACTGGAACCTGGGTTGGGAGGACGAGTACGCCAAGCTCGACGAGCTCGCGGACCCCCTCTTCGTGGAGCCGAAAGGATACGTATTCGTGGGGGATTCCAGAACACGGATGAGGATGGCAAACATGCCATCCCACGCCACCGTCAGAGAGTTCTCCGACAGGCTTGCGGAAAGGCTCTCCATGGATATCCTGAAGGAAAGGGAGGACAGCCGTGTCGTTCTACTCGGCAAAGACGTCTCAGAACTGAGAATCGGGTAGCCTGCCGCTCACTTCAACCTTATCGTCTCGAGGTTCATGGGCGCGCGGGTCTCGATCCCGAACTTCTTGTAGAGCGTGCTGGCGAGGTCTGAACACTTGTGCTCCTCACCGTGGCCGATTATGATCCTCTCTGGCCGCGGCTCAAGGGTGCTTATGTAGTTCACCAGCTGACGCCGGTCCGAGTGTCCCGAGAACCCGTCCACAGTCTCCGTGTCCATCCTCATGTGGAGCGTGAGCTGCTTGCCCTTCTGGTTGAGGGTTATGTCGCTCCAACCCCTCTGTATCTTCCTTCCCATGGTTCCCTCGGCCTGGAAGCCGACGAAGACGATGGTGTTGTTGGCTTCGTCACACCATGATTTGAAGTACTCCATGACGGGGCCGCCGCTCATCATGCCTGCCGTGGCGAGTACGATGCACGGTTCTGGGTCGTTGCATATCCGCTCCCTCATGTCCGAGCTGTCGACCCTGTTGAATATCTCCGACAGGAACGGGTTCTCCCCCATCTGGAATATCTGTGTCCTCAGCTGGCTGTTGAGATACTCTGGATACGCGGTGTGTATCGCAGTCGCCTCCCATATCATCCCGTCGAGGTAGATGGGGACGGTGTGGATCTTGTGGTTCCTCATCTGCTCCTCGAGGACGAGCATCACCTCCTGTGAACGCCCGACCGCGAAGACGGGGATCAGCACCTTTCCGCCTCGTCCCAGCGTGGTCCTCACGACCTCCTTGATCTGGTTGGCCGCCTCCTGCCTGCTCGGCTGCATGTCACGGTATCCCCCGTAAGTGGACTCGATGACCAGTGTCTCGAGTCGGGGGAACTTGTTCACAGATGCGTTGAAGAGCCACGACCTCTCGAACTTGATGTCTCCGGTGAAGGCGATGTTGTACAGACCGTCACCCACGTGGAAGTGGGCTATCGACGACCCGAGGATGTGGCCCGCGTTCTGAAGCGTGAGCCTCATGTCCGGCGATATGTCCGTGGTCTCGCCGTACTTCAGGGGTATGCAGTGTACGACCGCGTCACGGATGTTCGACGAGTCATACGGTGGCTTCTTTGCCTCCCCGACGGCCACTTTGATGTAGTCGAGCTGGAGAAGCGACATCAGGTCCCTGGTCGGTGGTGTGCAGTACACTGGCCCGTCGTAGCCATATTTGTACAGCACCGGCAACAATCCAGAATGATCCAGGTGTGCGTGCGTTATGACGACCGCGTCGATGGTGTCGAGGGGCATGAGCTCCGGAGCGCTAAGATAAGGGGTTGATCCGTTGTCGCCGGCGCCGACCGCCACCCCACAATCGATTAGCACCTTGCTCTCCCTGGTAGACAGCAATGTGGCGCTGCGCCCAACCTCCCTGAATCCTCCGAGCGCGGTCGCCCTGAGCCAGGTCTCGTCGTTGACGCGCTGTCTCATCAGCCGGCGGCCGACCTTCCTCAGGAATTCCTTGCGCTCTTCCTGGACCTTCCTGAGGTAGTTCCGTATCTCGCTAACGGTCTTCGAAGGTATCGGCGGAGCCCTGACGACCTTCGGAGCCCAGCCGATGTCCTTCTTGATCTCGTTAAGGATTGCTCCGTGCTTCCCGATGACCAGGCCCGGCGATACAGCTTCGATGGTCACCTCGCCGGTGTCATCCTCGAAGTATATGTTCGTGATCTTCGCCTCGTCCGGGATTATCTTGCGTATCTTCTCCTCGGCGTCCTCGGGGTCCGCTAGCATGCTGGGATCTGGCCTTATGGCCACCCTCCTCCGGAGCGACTGCGCAAGCTGCCGGACGAGGTCGTTGTTCTTGGCGAACTCGTCCAGGTTCTTCGTGTAGATGACTATGACTGGCCCTTCGAAGTCTATGTCGGTGACTTCGACGTTGGAAGGAATGGTCTTCTTGACTGTCTCTCTGGCATCTTCTAGAATCTGCTCTATGCCCATTGGCTTCACTCAACTCGTATGAACGGATTCGCGTGTTCTCGGCGGTTTCGCCTTAATCACTTGTACAATCCGGCCAGCCGTCACTAGGACAGCTTCATCTTGGCCATTCTCTTGTGAATGTCCTTCTCCTCGACGAACGAAAGGCCCTCAGAGGTGATGGTTGCTATGGTCATTCCATCACCAGAAGCGGAATCGCGCTTCATCGCAGCGTGCAGCGACCTAGCCGCAAGATCGACCCCGTCCGTCACGGCGAGCCCATTCTCGTAGTGGTCTTCCAGTACGCCGTAGACGTACGGGGAACCGGAGCCCGAGGTCACGTACTCGTCTGGAATGGCTCCTCCGACCATGTCCAGGGCGTACACGTGTCCTCCGTCCCTGTCCACGCCTCCGAGTATAAGGCCCACCCAGTACGGATAGAATCTGCTTCCCGAGAGTATGTTCGAAGTGAGTGTGGCCGCAGACTTGACCGTCATGGGCTGCCCCCTCTTGAGTTTGTAAAGCTGCACCTCTGCAGTGATGTATCTTGCCAGTGTCTGCGCGTCCCCGACGACCCCCGCGACAGCCAACCCGAGATTCTCATCTATCTCGAACAGCTTCTGCGTGGTCTTGTGTGCGATCAAAGTCCCCATGGTGGCCCTCATCTCGGTAGCCATTACGACTCCGTCCTTGCACACCATGCCAATCGTGGTCGTGCCCTTCTTAACTTCCTCGTTCGTGGTCATGAAATGACACCATCGGCGAAAACCTATGAGTCAAAAGACAGTCCGAAGTATGACCCTGCCTCTATTTAACATTTTGTCCAGCTAGGCCAGGCCATTCGAGCAGTAATGGCAACCTTTAAGCCGTCCGGGCCACAATATTTCCGTGAGATGGGTAGCCTGTAGGTCCCTTCCTAGTTAGCACGCAGGCCGACAAACGGTCGCCGTGCTCCAAAAATGAACCATAAGGAAGGGCATGGCGTCAGGAACACGATCGCCTGCCCATCTCACATCCCCCTGACAGATGAAAAGAGTCAATTACCCGATTGGCATTAACGGCCTGATAGCGGAGTGAGACCATGAAGATACTGGTTGTGGACGATTCGGAGGTTTTCAGAAGGGTGATGACCGAGTTGTTCGCCCGCGCTGGCTTCCACGACATCCTCGAGGCTGGCGATTCCGACGAGGCAGTCGAGGTGTTCAGGGCATCCAGGCCGAAGTTCACTTTCGTGGATATGATACTCCCGGGTCGGTCCGGTGTGGAGTTGACGAAGGAGCTGCTGTCCGTCGATGGAAACGCTGTAGTGATCGCGATGAGTTCGATCATCAACAAGAGGATGATACAGCAGAGCCTCGAGGCGGGAGCGAAGGATTTCCTGCTGAAACCCACCAACGAGATCGCGTTGAACTCCGTGCTGACCATGTGGAGTGATTGAATGAGCCTCTTCTTCAGGAAGGGCAGGTCAAGCAACCGCGTGAAGGAATCTGGTCTTGGCGTATCCAGGAAGTACAACATCCGCGCTGGCAGGTCGTACGTGGTCAAGGAGGCTCCGCCCAGCATCAGCTTCGACGCGTTCGTGAACCTCGTCTCGACCACTGCTGACGGCGAGGGAGAGCTGACCGGTCTCGCGGTCACCAGACAGCATCCCGACCTCGTGCGGGAGAAGTACTCCCTTGAGAAGACACCGATCTTCTGGCTCGCGACGCGCGCCGGCGCCAAGGTCATATCCCCCACCAATCTTGGAATCCTCACCCACACGCTGGTGAAGTTCATTGAGGACACGAAGGACGGCGTCATCTTGCTCGACGGTCTCGAGTATCTCGTGAGCAATAACGACTTCACCAAGGTCCTACGGATGATCGACCAGGTGAACGACAACATCTCCCAGAGCAGGTGTAGGATGATCATCCCTGTCGACCCACGCGCGTTCGACCAGAGGCAGCTGGCCCTTCTCGAACGGAACATGGAGCATCTGGGCTGAAGCTGGTTCTAGCCGACCACCAGCACGGTGGCCGAGTACAGGAGTTCAGCAACGAGTACGCACGACCCTACGGAGTGTTCCAGCGCTCCTCGATTCTTCTTCTCGCCAATCCCCCACACGAAATACGCCACCACCGCGTTTATCTCCGCCAGGAACACACCCAGAACCATGAAGAACATCCCTGGCTCCAGCTGACTTCCACCGCCTATCGATGCGAGTGAGATGTAGATTGCGTACGTAACCCCCAACATCACCGGGGCGAGCGCGTGCGTCGTGAACCTCATCATCGACACGGTCGGCCGGAGCCTGCGTCTGAGGGTTAGCTCGAGGTCGGAAATGTCCCTGATGTACCGGGAAAGGTCCATGGCCAGCACGCCTGCCTGCGCCTCGTCCTTCGACGCGGCGCTCATCACCACCCTCGCCGCACCGTACGCACTTCTCTCCGAATCCGATGGCGCGCCCGTTCCCGCGGCTTCGTGCGGTGTCAGGTCTGGTGCCTGCACTCCGAGGAACATGCACGCGGCGTAGTCGTTCCAGACCGGGTCCGACAGGTCCATCGTTCTCCGCACGGCAGACTCGAGGTTCTCGCCCTCCACCATCCGCGCGCCTATGCTGAAGAGCGCATCCTCGGCGTGCGCTCCCTCGCCTCTACCCTGCGGTTCGACGCTCCTCTCACCCGAGGAGACCAGCAGCAGAGCTGGAGGCGTGGTTGCAGACAGCATCAGACCGACCAGTTGTTCGGTGCCGTCCAGCATCGTGTGCGAAATGACCACTCCTAGGATCGCGCAGGCGAGGGCGCCGAGCGGCACGAAGCCAACGGTCGCGGGGGATCTACCAGAGAGCATCGTCCCATTTGACGAGATTGGCCGTCTTGACGACGCGTCGATTGTTATGAGGAGCGCGACAAGGGGAAAGACGACGTTCATGAGCAGAACCGTCCTCAGAATCACGCTCTCGGGTGTGCCCACCGAAGCGGTCATTCCGATTTCCTCAGCTCCGGCCCACATGTCCCAGGACAGCATCGGAAGGAATGAACCCACCATGAGCGGAAGGAGCACACCTATGCTGAAGAGCATCATGGACGGAAACGACAGACCCAGGGCGTAATCCTCGATGCGCCTCCTCGCGCCGGAGACGAGGTTGCTGCTGGCCCTGTCGAGAGCCCTCCTCCTCCCCTCTTCCGTCCCCTCGCAGGACGCCGTGATGAGCGCGAGCACGGATGATTTCAACTCCCTGCTGTGTCCCTCCCACTTCGTCCCTAGCCTCTGGAGAGCCTCCTCGAATGTGACGTGGGCGCCCATCACGACGGACCATATCGCCGTCCTCAGCTCCTTCCCGAACTCCGAAGGTAGTCCAGCAGCGAACCTCAAGGCCTTCGGCAGGGAAGGCTCGTGCCTGAGGCTCATTATCATCATGTTCACTCCCTCGGTCGATGTCCTCAGGACCGCGGTGGCTCGCTTGTTGGCTAGGCTCTTGGGGAAGGCCAGGATCGCCTCCTTCGCTATCATCGCGCCGAAGACCACGGCGAACGCCGCAAGGATTGCGAGGTCGACCATCGAGAGCGCGACGAGTACCCCCACAGTCGGGATGAGAGGAACGGTGAGGACGAGCGAGGTTACCCGTGCCGCTGCAATCACTGTCCCCGGTTTCAGCGACAGCCCAGCCTGCTCGAGGCTGATTGAGAGTTCGCGGTGCCTCCCTCCCCGCGGCACCGCTCCTGAGTGTTCGAATCTCCGGGACTTCCTCAGATGGCGCACACCTGACGAAGATGGCTTACGTGAGCGTTCGAGGTCCGCGGCCAACGCGCAGAAACGCTCATACCGTCCCTTCAAATCCGCACCTCTCTCAAGAACCCGATCCATTTCGTCGGACCCACTCCTTGAGCCCCGCCTCTGGTGTTGACGCAGCGAAGATGCATTCGGTGAACACCTCGTTCGACCTGACACGAGCGACATCTGGACTCACTCGATGAGGTTCCCTACAGTCCCGAGGGAGCACTTTCGAAGATATCTGGTCCGCATGCGCCTTCGCCTTGACGATCTCCATCGCGTCGTTCGGCTTCATTCCCAGCGCCCTCGCGATTCCGACTATCGACCTGGCGCTTGCCGAGAACTCCTCCGTGGGTTTCGCGCACTGGCATGCATGGTCGGTCTCGAAAAGGGTGACGAGATCGACCGAGTTGCTTGAGTACCTCACCTCCGCGACCTCAGCGATACGCCTTCTGAAGCGCGTGCCGTCCGGGGACCTTATCAGGCCCACGACGACAACGATGTCGGTGGACGAGAACGCCCGCTCCGACACTCCCAGATCCTCCACCGCTCTGTCTAGGACACCCTTCGCGGAGTTGCCGTGTATCGTCCCAAGGACGCACGAACCTGCGCTGCCCGCGCGCATGCTCTCGTACAGGACGCGCGTCTCCTCCCCCCTGACCTCCCCTATGACGATCGCACTCTCCCCCATCCTCAGGCTGACCTTCAACGCCTCCTTCGCCCGTGTGCGGTTGCCGTCCATCCTCCCAGAGGAGAACCGCAGTGTCTGCAGGTCGTAGCCAATGCTCTGGAACCTCCTGATAGGTATCTCAGGGGTGTCTTCTATCAGAAGGATGCGTTGGGACAGCGGGAACTCGAGCATCGCTGCGGTCAGCAGGGTCGTCTTTCCGGCTCCCCTGCTCCCCGCGATCAGGGCCGCCCTCCTCCCGATGGCGCATGCCCAGAGGAATCCCGCTAGAAGCGGCGACAGCGTACCGTTGCCTATCAGCTGAGGCATCGCCCATGTTTCCTGCGAATGCCTCCTGATGGCCACGGAAACGCCTCTGTCGCTCAAGGGCGGCGACACCAGGGTGACTCGTGAGGAGATGCGCCGGAGGTCCGCCTCCAGGACGGGGATCGCCTCTGAGAACGGTAGCCCTGTGTCGTACTTCACCCTCGAGACGAAGGCGTGGAGGTCACGCGCGCCCACGAACACGTTCGTCCGACACTTCTGTCTGACACCGGGGGCGGCGTCGGACCTCAGCACGACATGTACAGGCACCTGACTCGAAGGGGCGTCAACGTACACATCCTGAACTCGGGGGTCCGTGAGCATCGTCTCGAGTACGCCGAACCCGGCCGTGTACTTGCAGAGGACGTTCGCAAGGTGCCCAGCCTGCTTTTCAAGCTCGTTCCCATCCATCTCCTTGTCATGTTCTGCCAGCGACGAGTATATCATGTCCCTCGCCCTGAATTCTATCTGGGACCTCATCATGCTCAGCGATGGCACCCCCGCCTCGCCTGGACCCCGGGCCTTCATTCTTCCGAGGACCTCTGTCAGCACCTTCAACTGTCTGGGATTCATCCTGTATTCCGGCGGATCGACGAGGTACGCTCCACAGCTCGACTCGCCCGGAGATAGGATGGTCACCCCAACACCGTCGACTGCATACCTTGAGACGACGTCACCCTCCCTGAATCGCTCTGGCGTTATCCATGATGAGGCGAAAGCAGGGCGTGTCTCGAACGCCGTCTGGAGTTCCGGGACTGACTCGCCCACTACCCGTACGCTTCCCCGGGTTGGCGCGTCCGCCGCAGCAGGAGGCGACAAATCGAGGATTCTAGGGGGTTGCGCTGCCCCTGCCAATCAGCTCACCTCGAACCCGCGGCAGGTTTGCGAAAGCGACGTCTCTACGCATTCCAGTCCTTTGTGGCAGTTCGCCGGTCTTGCGGTCTCGCGGACACGTCTAGCAACCGCCGAAGCATTGTTCATGTATGCAATCGGGTCGTCCAAGAGCATACGGCGTAGACTGCCTGCCACGTTCGACATACTGGCCCTGCATGTCTGACACCTCCTGTCTGACGCGGGCTCAAGTACGGCCTTCGTACGCGTGAGGACCGCCAGCTCTTGAGATGCCCCACGTGCGGTCAGGAGTGCGGACTCCCTGTACCGTTTGTGGATGTGTCGTTTGAGAACCACGGTCTGCGGCACAGCCTCCGAAGACAGTATCTGGACGATTCCTGACATGCATCTCCTGTTCAGCATGTCTTGGTCTCCCGCACAGGCCGAGCAGTCTATCTCCAGCCGAAGCTCCTCCTCTTCGCAGTAAGTGTGGGGGCACTTCAACTCACGGTCCATCGCAGGGACCAGCTTCTTCCTCCCTCCCTGCCGTCTCACCCTTTCCATGTTCACGCAGGAGCCTGGTTCAGATCGATGTACCCTTCCCGCCCCCGTAGGCTACGTGTAAGGGTCAGATGGAACACTCCGGGTCGCCTGCAGACGCATCATGCGAGATGATAGGCGCGGTGTCGGGGGGTTCCTTGAGGATCTCCCAGTCCTGGTGTTCGTCCTCGCAGGCGTCGTCACGCTCATCGGAGCTAGCGTGTGGGCTGCCGGCGTGAGGGCCGATCTTGGCAGAGAGACGGAACTTGAGAGCCTAGCGGACGCCCTCGTCTATCAGGCCTTATGTGACCTATCCGACGGCGTGGACGGCTGCGTGAGCGTGGTCCGGATGGCGCAGCTCGACCTCTCGCATCTGTCTGGACGAGTGCCTGACGGAACTGGGTGGCTGGTCTCGGTCAATGTCATACATCCATGGGCGGAACAGCTCCTGCTCGCCCAGGGCGGAGAGCAGCATCAGGCGGCTTACGTCGGGTACGGATGCAAGCTCGTCAACGCCCCCTACGGAACAGATGGGAGCGCTGTGGTGAAGGTGACGGCCGTTGTATGGTGCTCGTCGTAGGGCTCGGAACGGCCAGCTTGCGCTGATGGATGCCGTAGTCTTCTTCTCCGTTGCAGTTCTGATATCCTCCATCCTCCTTTCGCGTACACTCCACGAGTACAGGGACGAGATCACAGCTCCGGAGTTTGAGGCCGCTTACGATGCTTCCTCGTTCCTGGAGGTCCTGCTCAGGGGGTCTATCGGGGAAAGCATGGGTCTTGACACCACAGCACTGATAACGATCCGTCCGACAACCACCGTAGGCGAGTGCCTGGCGATGGAAGCGGCAGCGTTGTTGGACGGTGAACTCCCGGATGCGTTCCAGGAGATGAACGACATGATTCTAGACATTGCGGCACGAATCGCCGGCCAATTGGTCGTTCCGCATTTGTGGATCATGCAGAGCCTGAACGGCAGCTGGGTCTCCGTCGCTGGAATAGAAGATCGGCCGCCCGTAAGTCAGAATCGGCACGCCGCATCGTTCGATCTGCCCGCCGACGGTGCGGACCGGTGTCGTGTCACGCTCGTTCTAGAGCCAGCCCTTCTTCCTGAACTTCTGGGCATCTGACTTGGTGGCCTTGATCTTCGCCCTCGCGATGCGTTCGCCTCGGGATATCTCGATTGCCTGGATGATGAATGCACCGACGAGTCCGAGAATGCTGCCCAGGAGGAATATCACCTCGTCGGACCTAGTGTAAGTGTACACCATGCCGAACACGACGAGTATGAGTGCGTAGAGGACGTATGTCAACGCCGTCCGTGGAACGGGTATCTCACGGCCGTGCTCGCGACATCGCGAACACCATGCCCTGACGGAGTACCACGGCTTCACCCTCAGCTCCTTGCACTTCGGGCAGTAGACGAACTTCACGCTGCCGCCATGGGCCAAAGGGGTATATATGGACGCTGGCTCGGAGCATGCAAAGGTAGACATGCATCGTTGCTGATTCCCACGTGCATGCCCGTCGGCAGGTTGAAGGATTACGAGTACACGCTGGAGGAGCGTGAGATCCTCGCCTCTCTGAGGAGGAAGTCCGGCAGGACCTGCATCAAGTGTGTCTGGTACACAAAGAAGGGACAGCACCGCGGCTGCTATCCCAACGGCAAGTGGCGCAAGTTCTTGTCGAGATCAGAGTTCGAGGCGGGCTGTGACTCGTTCTCGGCGACCAAGGAATGACCTCGATCGGCTGTAAGTACTCCGCTTGTCACTCAATGCATCCTTCCGCTCTGGCCTCAGCCCCATCTGTCAGATGGGAGCGTTACATCGCTCCGGTGATGTGCGGCCAGTGTCAGGAAGGTCATGTAAGATATGAATATCATCGGAACGGCCGCTAACATGAGCCACCCCGTCACATCTCCGAGAACCCCTTCTTCCAACGCGGACAGATACAACAGAGGACCCGCAACGTTCATGGTGATCACCGTCCCCATCACAGTTGCTTTGGCCGTTCTAGACAGCGTGGTCTTTGTTCTTGTGAGGAGTAGGAGTCCGATCAGTCCGGTGAATAGTACTACACCGGCCATTGCGATTGCCCCTGCATTGCCCTTGACGACGCCCCCAATGTAGCTCATCATAAGATTGACTGCGATTGCCGCGATGATAAATGCCCCCACGGTCTTCCTGGAGCACTGTATGCGGCTCCGGAAGACCATGACGAACAGAGTAGCACTCGCGGCGATCACGGTGAGATGGAAATGAGTTGAGTACTCAATGGCCACAAACACGCTCAACGCGATCAGGATTCCGAACAGGAGTTGCAGGGCAACTGCTGGCACTCTCGTTGGTTGTTTGTCCTCTGGAGCTTTCCGAGGAGTCCTGCTTCTCATCCACTTTGGGAGATTGTTGGGCCGCATGAACCACCCTGCCCTAATCATCTAGCTGGACCGTTGGCAATAAATGCTCCGATGGAGTTCCGGATGCCCGGCCACAACTTAGGGATCCCGACCGTCCTCGGGGACGTTGACAGTGGTGCAGGGGCGCGGATTCGAACCGCGGAACCACTTCTGGACAAGGTCCTAAGCCTTGCGCCGTTGGCCAGGCTTGGCTACCCCTGCGGTCTGTGGACCATGCAGCATCTGTAGTTCGATATAAGAATGAATCGTAATCGGGGCCGTATCTGCCCTGCTATTATCCCCCTTTCAAGCCGCTTATGAACTCCGCGGTCTTCTCGGCCGCAATCGTCTTCCTCGCCGGGTACGCGTTGACTTTCAGCCGGACGGCGATCACGTCGTCCGACCTCGCAAGGACGATTCTTCCGTCATAGGCAGATTGTTTATCCACGCGTAGGAACAGGTTGCATGATTCGTCGAGCCTCTGCGACAGTGTGTCGGTGAGCAGCTCCCTGTCGTTCTCGGGCAAGCTCTCGAAGAGGTGCTTCATGGCTCTGGCGTCACTGGTGTGCGCCTCCACCACGACGATCTTGTTCCCGTGATGTCCCGCTGTCCGCTTGGTCTCGAGCTCGACCTCGCCGACCGTGTTCAACACGGCCTGCTTGACTCTGTCGAGCGCCTCGGTAGCATGACACAATGCCCTTGCGTGAAGCGACGAGAACGGCCCCCTCATCGACTGATACATCGTCCGCTCGGTATGTAAAATGAGCGTGCCGCGGATCACCTTCGACATCACGCTGTCAGCGCCGACATCCAAATGGTAGTTCGGTGAATGATTAATACCTCAGAAGTGCTAACACGTGGATAGGGTGCATTCATTGATCGAGGTCAGGTTCCATGGGAGAGGTGGCCAGGGTGTTGTGGTCGCCTCCGAGATTCTTGCGAATGCGGCCTTCAAAATGGGGTTCGAGGTCGCTTCGTTCCCGTTCTTCGGTGTCGAACGCAGAGGTGCGCCGGTCACTGCCTTCACGCGCATAGACACAAGTCCGATCATGATCCGGTCTAGCATATACGAGCCGGATTATGTCGTCGTGCTTGACAGCTCGTTGCTGAAAGGGGTCGATGTGCTCGAGGGCCTGAAACGCGGCGGAACGACCTTGATCAACTACCCTGACGACCGCCGCTTGCCCTCCCTCCCAGGAGGTTTCAGATACTTCACGCTGGACGCCACCTCCATCGCGGCGACTCACGGCATTGGGTCCAGGGTCACCCCCATCGTCAACACGGCGATCATGGGTGGGTTCTCGAAGATATGCGACGAAGTGTCTCTCGAGGCGATGCTCGCGAGCATCCTCGAGAAGGCCCCCGTGAAGAAGGAGGATAACGTCGCGGCGGCCAGGGAAGCGTACGAGCGCACACGGGATGTGTCGACATGAGCCGGTCATACGAAGACATACCGCTGACACCCATCTCAGACACGCCGAGCACTGTGAACATGACCGGTCTCTGGAGGGTGTTCAGACCTGTCGTGGACACCGACAAGTGCAAGAAGTGCACGCTCTGCTGGAAATTCTGCCCGGACGCCGCGATAGTGCTCGTGGACGGCATACCAGAGATCGACCTGAGATACTGCAAGGGTTGCGGGATATGCGCGAACGAGTGCCCGGCCGAGTGCATCGTCATGGTCAAGGAGGAGGCTGAATGAGGACGGTCATGACCGGCAACTACGCGTCCGCCTACGGGGCGAAGGCTGCGAGAGCCGAGGTCATCCCCGCCTATCCCATCACGCCGCAGACCTCCATCGTGGAGAAGCTGGCGGAGTTCGTGTCATCGGGTGAGCTCAGAGCCAAGTTCGTGCCGGTCGAGAGCGAGCATAGCGCGATGGCTGCATGCGTGTCAGCTTCGATCCTAGGCGCTCGAACGTACACCGCGACGAGCTCGCACGGGCTCGCCCTGATGCACGAAGTCCTCATGTGGGCCTCTAGCGCGCGGCTTCCGGTCGTGATGACCAACGTGAGCAGGGCGATGGCCCCGCCGTGGAGCGTCTGGGCGGACCACATGGATTCGGTAGCCGAGAGGGACACTGGTTGGATGCAGTTCTTCTGCGAGAGCAACCAGGAGGTCCTTGACACGATCATTATGGCTTACAAGGCATGCGAGAGCCGCGACGTTATGCTCCCTGCGATGATAATCGAGGATGCATTCATACTCTCGCACACGTCAGAACCGGTGGATGTCCCCGACCAGGACGCGGTCGACTCCTTCCTGCCCAGCTACGATCCAGAGATGAAGCTAGAGATCGGGAAGCCGATGGGCTTCGGCTCGCTCGTGAGGCCCGACCAGTACATGGAGTTCAGGTACAAATCGATGCTCGCCATGCGTGAGGCGAGGAATCGGATACTGAGCGTGGAGGATGAGTTCAGGCAGGTCTTCGGCCGGAGCTACGGAGGGCTTCTGGACGAGTACATGTGTGACGACGCAGAGGTTGCCCTTGTGGCGGCGGGGTCAGTGGCTGGCACCGCGCGGACCGTCGTGGACAGACTCCGTGCGGAAGGGAAGAGGGTCGGCCTGGCCAGGATCCGCGCGTTCAGGCCGTTCCCGTTTCAGGAGTTTCGGTCGCTTGCTGCCCGGGTAGCGGGCATAGGGGTGCTGGACAGGAGCTTCACGCACGGCGCTGCAGGCGCCTTCTTCACGGAGATCCAGGGAGCGCTGTACGATGTGTCGAAGAGACCCGCCATGAAGAACTACATCGCCGGGCTCGGTGGGAGGGACATCACGCCTGAAGTGATCGAGAGGATATTCGAGGATATCCTGGTCCGTTGTGAGCGCGGCTCGGACCCGGAGCCGGAATGGATCGATGTGGCTGGTCTTCCGAGGAGGCGGAGCTGATGTCCCCAGCTACGATTCCCGAGGAGGAGCACGCCTACCCTGGAAGCACGGGATGCCCCGGATGCGGAGCAAACCTTGTCATGCGTTATCTGTTGAAGGGCCTCGGCGAGAGGACCATCCTGACGATACCCGCCTGCTGCTGGGCGGTGATGCCTGGCTACTGGCCCAGCCATTGCCTCAAGGTACCCATGGTGTATTGTGCGTTCGAGGCGACTGGCGCGTCTCTCTCCGGCATCAGGGCCGCGTTGGACATGAAAGGCGTCGAGGACGTGACAGTCGTCGGGTTCGCCGGAGACGGCGGTACGGTCGATATCGGTCTCCAGGCGCTGTCCGGGGCCGCCGAGCGCGGGACCGATGCGCTGTACGTGCTGTACGACAACGAGGCTTACATGAACACGGGCATCCAGAGGAGCGGGTCCACTCCGTGGGGCGCCTGGACCACGACCACGCCGGTCGGTTCATCGAATGACTACAAACGCGAGCCCAAGAAGGACATCATGTCGATAATGGAGGCTCACGGAATCCCGTACGCGGCGACCGTCTCCGTGGCACACCCTGAGGACTTCGTCAAGAAGGTCAGGAAGGCGAAGGGAGTCCGCGGCTTCAGGTTCATACATGCGCTGTCCCCCTGCCCCCCCGGCTGGAGGATGAACCCCATGAAGACGGTCGAGGTCGCGAGGCTGGCGGTCGACACGAACGTGTTTCCGCTGTACGAGATGGAGGACGGCAGGGTGAGGATCACACGAAAGGGAAAGGGACTGCCGATAGGGGACTACCTGTCGATGCAGAGGCGGTTCGGACACCTGACGGAAGAAGAGGTCAAGCGCATGCAGGAGTCCGTCAACAGCTCGTTCCAGGCACTCGAGCAGAGGGAGGCCCGCGAGGGCTAGCTGTTCACACGACTCTCATGAGCTTCCTTCGCTTGAAGCCGGTCAGCACCTTCACGGGCTTCCTCATCTCCGAGTCAAGGAGACTATCCCCTGTGTCCACCCTCAGGAGGGGGGTGTCCCTGACCTTGGCCGGTGTGGCGATCACCACGATGTTGCCGATACCCACGCTGCGGACGACCTCCCGGGATATCTGTTGGTTCCCGCGACCGAGGATGAAGCCCTGGGAGCCAATGGGCGAGACGACGATGTTGACCATGTCGTGTTCCTGCAGCAGCATCAGAATATCCCGTTCCGAGAGGTCCAGGCCGATGACTTCCCCGTCGAGGTACGCATCGACCCCGAGCGGTGTCTTCCTCTGGCCTAGAGCGCACGCTACGCGTGCGGTGGTGCTACCGGGGCCGAGAAGGTAGACCGTCCCCTCCCGCATCTCGCCCGCAACGAACGCTGCAAGTTCTTCGGCCTCGGCATCGACGTCTCCTCCGGAATATGACGATTTCGTCGGCTGCGCGTGTGCGCTGTCGTCGGGCACGCGCGCAAGCGCGAATAGCGTCGAGCGGACCACGCCATCCCTGAAATCATCCTCATCGACGTCCATGACCTCCGCGTCTCGGAGAGCCCCCGTCGAAAGGAAGCTCTGGACCAGATGTGCCGCGTCGGACGGGGTCACGGCGAACACTGACGAGTGCATTTTGACGCCCGCCGGTATTCCGACGACCGGCAATCCAGTGCCGACGATGCCCACGACATCCCTCGCAGTCCCGTCTCCTCCACAGAACAGGACGAGCCGAGCCCCACCCTCCATGAACGCCTCAGCGGTCTTCCGCGTATCGTAAGCGGTCGTTGGATCGCTTGGAACGTGTACCACCTCGGCTTCGAACCCCTCGTCCCTTGACAATCTCTCGCCCATCTCTCCTGCTGCTGTGAGGAAGCGGATGTCTAGGTCCATTGCGCGGAGCGTGCTGAGTGTATCCTTGGCCCTGTCCGATGCCTTTCCGACCGCGCCGCGTCTGAGAGCCTCGCCGAGTACATGCGCCCCGTCTGTCCCTTTGAGGCCCACCGTCCCTCCCATCCCAGCGATCGGGTTGACAACGAAGCCGATGATGCTTTCCGCCACATCCTGAGCTAACACGATATGCGGATAAAACCGTTTCCGGCAGGGTCAGGGATGACGATGATGTCGACGGGAACAGAAATGTATCTGGAGAGGGTTTGCGGAAGGCGTTTGGCGGGAGGCTGCGAAGTCCACGGGCCAGCTTTCGTCAGAACGGCCGGGTGTCGGTCGGTCACCCGAACATGCTGGGGTTGAAGCTGTCGAAGGACGGCGTGAACTCGGCGTGTACCATCCGCTCGTGCGCATGCTCGCCCGGAGGAGGAGGCATGACCATCGGTTCCTCGAGCGCGTCCACGCACCCCGTGATGTCCTGCAAGAGTGTGTTCACGTACGAACTCGTCTGAGCGCTCACGGTGTCGACGATCTTCACCACGCTCCTCTCTATGACCTTCATTGCCTCAGACATCGGGAGATTCTGCGCCGCATCGATGCTGGTCAGGCGGTTGTTGTCGAGTACGACCGTGAAATCTGCGGCGTCTCTGAGCTTGTCGACACCGGCAGCCGCAATCCTCATCTTCTCCTTGCCCTCGGCCTCGAAGGGAACGATCGGTATCGCGAAGGTGAGCGCGTTCAAATCCTTCGCGACGCTCAGGACGACTGGCGCAACCCCCGTGCCCGTGCCGCCGCCCATACCGGCGACCACGAAGACTATGTCATAGTCTCTCAGGGCTTCTCTCAGGACCTGCCGCGCCTTCTCCGCACAGTGCTCCCCTATCTCAGGGAACCCGCCCGCGTCCTTCCCGAAGGTGACGTCCTTTCCGATGAGGACTCTTCTGTGCGCATCGGTCTTCTTGAGATGCTTCTCGTCCGTGTTCACGGCGACAGTCTCCAACCTGTTCGAGTCCCAGTATATCCCGTGCACGATGTTGGACCCTGCGCCACCGCAGCCGACGACCGCGATTGACGGCTCACCCAAGGTCACCCCGAGCGAGGTGATTAGATCTCCAATCTTGCTCCCTTCCTCTGTCATTTCCTGCTGGCCTCCGTCTACCGAGCGCCCGACCGCGAGAGAGTCCCCAGCGCGAGTCTCCCTCAGTCGGACAATGCGTCTGAAAGCGGTGCCTATCGTCCTATGCCTTGGGTATTACCTTCATCGCGCTTCTCTGTTGGACGGCATCCTTCTTCACAGTCTCCACGTGCTCCTCGTGGAGGAACTGGTGCCTTGCGCAGTCGGCCAAGGCCTCGGATATCGTGCTGTATATCCCCTCGCCCACCAGATGTGCGATGGTGTCTAGGACGAGAGGTGGCAGCTGAACCACCACCTCGTTCGGTCCTCTCGACGGTCCCTCTTCAGCACCAATCGTCTTCGCTTCGATGTATGCGGAGACGGCGGCGCGGGCTAGTTGCGATCTGTTGGAGAACTCACGGCTCTCGATGACGAACTCGTCCATGAGTCTAAGTATGTCCGAGTCGAGCCGCAGCGTTATTCTCTCGTTCTCCAACATCTCAGGCATGTGTGCATCCCATCCCGGCTTTTCTGACGCGGTATGATGATAATGTCATACATTCGTATATATATGTATGGAGAATGTCACATTTTGTCTGAAAAGGTCATATCCGCCTCCGAGATGCGCCTGGCGACGCGCTCCGATCAGGCCCTGGCTGCGATGCCCCGAGCCGTCGTCCGCGAGACAGCAACGCTTATAGAGGGTAGCCGCGATGGGCCGGCTCGGTCCTTTCGACAAGGGAAGATGCACGCATGTGTGTAGGAGACTCACGCGAACAGTCATCGAGCAGGGGGAGGCGATTGGTTCTCTCACTTGCCGTCACCATCGGCATAGCACTCTTCACGATAGGCTTCGTGATGACTGTCATATCACTCTCGGAGGACTCGGCCGCGAGCGCTCGAAGCACTAATGACCTCGGAACCGTCGACAGCGGCCCGCTCTTCGGTCACACCGGTGTTCTGATGCTCGGACTCGTCCTCAGCATGTCTGGAGTCGTGATTGCGACGGCGGTGCCTGCCGCGCACTTCCTTCGAGGTTCCAGGAGCAAGATCTGACTCTAGCACGTGCCCGCCGCCCTCAATCTTTTTATGCGGAACGGACATTCCGTTGTCAAACTGGCTGAGTCCGATGGCTCTGGATTTCTCATCGATGGAAGGCAAGTGGCAGAAGGCATGGTACGATGCCCGGATAAACGAGTCCGAACCAGCCCCAGGCACGAAGAAGTTCTTCATGATATTCGCCTATCCAGGAGTGACCGGATATCTCCACGTCGGTCACATGCGCGGGTACACAGTGTCGGACGCGATAGTGAGATACAAGATGATGACTGGACACAGGGTACTGTTTCCAGTCGGGACCCATGCCACCGGCAACGGGGCAATCAGCTTCGCTCGGAAGGTCGAGCGGGGCGACCCTGCAACGACGGAGGTCCTCAGGTCGAACGGCTGTCCGGACGAGACGTTGAGACGCCTTACGGATCCGGTGGAGGTCGTCAGATTCTTCAACGAGGTCTATGTGAACGATTACTGGAAACGGTTCGGGTTCATGTCCGATTGGAGGCGGTTCACCAGCACGATCTACCCGGACTACACCAAGTTCATCGAATGGCAGATGTTGAAGCTCAAGGCCGAGGGGCTGCTGACCCAGAAGCCATACTACGCGCCCGCATGCGTGGAACACGGCCCCGTCGCCGTCGACGCTTCCGAGACCGACATCTCGAGAGGAGGCGACGCTGAGATGCTCGAATACACCATCCTCAAGTTCGACTTCGAGGACGGGCGCAAGCTCGTTGCCGCCACTCTCCGGCCCGAGACCGTGTTCGGACTGACGAACTTCTGGGTCAACCCTGAGGTCGAGTATGTGGATGCGAAGGTGGGCGACGAGACGTGGGTCGTCTCAAGACCCGCCGCCGAGAAGCTCTCCCTTCAGATGGATTCCGTGGAGATTGTCGGTTCAGCCAACGGCGCGTCGTTCATGGGGAAGCGTTGCACGGCGCCGCTGACAGGCAAGTCGATCCCGATCTTTCCATCGCTGCTGTGTGACCCGGAGATCGGCACGGGTCTGGTTATGAGCGTCCCGTCAGATGCGCCGGTGGACTGGGTCGGCCTCGTGGAGTTGAAGAGGGATGTCGCGGGCCGGGAGAGGTACGGCATAACCGAGGCGATGGTCGAGGAGGCGTCGCCGGTCGCAATCATCGACACGCCCGGATACGGTCCCCTCCCTGCGGTCGAGGTCACCGAGAGGCTCGGCATCGAGTCCCTCGACGATGAGCGGCTTGACGAAGCCACGAAGGAGGTCTACAAGACTGGGTTTCACAAGGGTGTCATGAACAGCTCGTGCGGCGAGTTCGCCGGATGGCAGGTTGAGGCGGCGAAGGACGCTGTTCGCGGGAGGCTGCTCGACAGTGGTGGCGCATCGATGTTCTACGATCTCTCCGAAGAGGTCCTGTGCCGTTGTGGAAGCCGGGTCATGATCAAGAAGATACCTGACCAGTGGTTCATCGACTATTCAAACCCAACCCTTAAGGAGCGCTCGAAGGAGCACGCGCTCACTATGAGCATCTTTCCCAAGGAGTACTACGACAACATACAGAACGTCCTCGAATGGTACCGCGAGAGGGCATGCGTCCGGCTCGGCAACTGGCTGGGGACCCGTTTCCCCCTCGACCCGAGATGGATAGTCGAGGCCATCGCGGACAGCACGCTGTACCCGATACACTATGTGACATCCAGGTTCGTCAACGAGGGCAAGGTGACTGCCGAGAACATGACGGAGGAGTTCTTCGACTACGTCCTTCTCGGTCGCGGGACCCCGGCCGATGTGGAGAGAGTCACTGGTCTGGGGCGGTCGGTTCTGGACGCGGTCCGCTCGGAGTTCGACTACTGGTATCCCCTCGATGTCAACCTTGGCGGCAAGGAGCACATGACCGTGCACTTCCCTGTCTTCCTGATGAACCACGTAGCCATTCTGAGACCTCAGCATTGGCCGAGAGGCGTAGTAGTGAACTGGTACATCACGGCCACCGGCGGGAAGATATCGAAATCCAAGGGTGGCGCCCAACCTATCCCCGACGCTGCTGAGCGGTTCGGCGTAGACGCCATGCGACTGTTCTACGCCCATATCGCATCGTTGTATGTGGATGTGGCCTGGGAGGACAGGAAGGTCGAGTCATACAGAGACCGCCTCGAGAGGATATGGTCGTTCATAGGTGACCTCGTGTCCGTCGAGGACCGCGGATCGACCGAGATGGATGCGTGGCTCGCGGCCAGGATGCAGTCCCGGCTGGTAGATCTGGAGGGCTACATGGACGTGTACGACCTCAGATCGTACGCCAACGATGTATTCTTCGAGATGGCCCATGACTTCAAATGGTATCTCAAGAGGGGCGGCGGCTCGGGCGAGGCCGTACTGGAAGCGTTGAGGATATGGATACCTCTCATGGCGCCGGTGGCCCCGCATATGGCCGAGGAGCTGTGGGAACTGATTGGCATGAAACCGTTCGTCTCCACAGTCCTCTTGCCGGAGGCGAAGCTCTCGGATGCTTCGGCAGCAGAGGAGGAAGGGGAGAGACTGGTGGCATCTCTCGTGGATGACATATCCGAGATACTAAAGGTCACCTCCATCAAACCGGCGAGGGTCGTCGTCATGGCCGCGCCGAGATGGAAGCACGACCTAATCGACCGGGCTGTGGCCTCCGCTGATGGGAAGGTCGATGTCGGGCAGCTGATAAAGGAGACGATGAAGTCGGCGCCAGAAGAGGCTCGGAGGGACATACCGGCATTCGCGAAGGAGATCGCCACGGAGGTCTCCCGCACACCCGTCGATGAGAGGAGGGGAGCGCGTGCCGGGGTGGATGAACTGGAGACGCTCAGGCGCGCGAACCGGTTCCTCTCGGACCAGTTCGGATGTGAGGTACTGACCTTCTCCGCTGACGATCCCGCCCGAGTCGATCCAAAGGGCCGTGCGAGACATGCCCGGCCCGGAAGACCCGCCGTGTATGTAGAGTGAGATGCGACCGGCTGACCAGTGACCATCCCGGACGCCTCCTCTCGGGCCACGGAAGCCCGTGCCGGTCTTCTGAGGCGCATCGTCTCAGACGTGATAATGAGATAGCAAAGCATTAAGACCACGCTAGCGAAATATCAGGACTACTGGTCGACACAATGCGATTTCCCGTTCCCGTGTGCGCGTCGAGTCTCCTCTTGTGCCTGGTGTTGGTGTTGTCTGCGAACGCTATCGCTCAGGGTGACGACCACGTCCCTGGGATGTCCGTCGAGACGACCATGCGTCTGACCAGTATAGGTGACCTCGAGGGGTCTGGCACCCTCAAGATAACGTTCAGCGGAGACACGGTGCGTGAGTTGCGCGGGTGCATTCTTACCACGTTCGATGCCGACGCGAACCAGCTTATGGACCGTGATGAGGCGAGAGACCTGCTCATCGCCATATCTGACACATTGAACGGAAGAGCGTACTGGGGCGTCACGATGACGGTCGTGAACGATTTCCGGAACGTTACCGATGCAGAGGTATCGACCCTGGTGACAGGTCTCGTTTACGCCGATTTGGACTCAACCGAGGACCTCTCATTCTCGATGGACCTCGAATGCAACGGTCAGGGTATCTCCAAGGTCGTTCTCATCACCGACTGTGCGGTCGACACGTTCGTGGATGCCTTCAACGACACTGTTGACTACGCCTTCGAGGGGTCGATGCACCTGAACCACAGAGTGATGGCGTTCGGCATCGGCAGCTTCGCCTATCCCGAGGTGTCCAATGGCTCGTTCCAGGAGGTAAGAACCCCCGCGGGGGCCTTCCTGTGGTACGAGACTGATTTCGAGGTCGGGGTGACCGGCGCGCTCACCCGCGAGACCATCACCTTCGAGAGCTTCTCCGTGATGGAGAACCAGCAGATCGCATTCGTCATATTGTCCATAGGCACGCTGATGATTGCACGGATGCCCGGACGCAGGTTCCAGGATTTCAGGAAGCTTCACCCGAAGAGATACCGGAAGTACGCCAGACCTAAGATGTCCGTGAAGATATCGGCCATAGCCCTGATTGCGACCGTCTGGTTGCTCTACCTGTTCCCCTTCCTGTTCTCGTTCGCGGTGGACGGGTTCCTGGTGTACTCGTATTACTTCATGTTCCTAGTGCCGGCCGCCATCATCGCGGAGTACGGCCTCTCCAGATACATATACGAGAAATCCGCGCTCGACATCCCCGAGGAGTCGATCATCGAGGTCAAGCAGGCGTTCCTCGAGCTGGAGGAGGAGGATGAGAGGCTCTGCAGCCTCTGCTACAAGCACATAGAGATGATCGAGGAGCTCCATCGGTGCGAGGCGTGCGGAGCCGAGATGCATATCGAGTGCGCCGACCGCGCCCAGGCGTGCCCCGCATGCGCCGGGATACTCTTCCCCCAGGACACGAGATCCATCGAGTGCAAGATATGCGGTGAATCGTTCCTCCACTCGGGCAAGGACGACCCCTACTCCATCCAGTGCACGAGATGCGGTGCGTTCCAGGAGGAGGTGGAGGCGTCGAAGAACTACCTCGTGATCGACCGCGATCCGATGATGGCGTATCGTATGGTCAGAGCCATGGGCGTCTCGGGCAGACCGGCCATGGTGATGACCTCAGAGTTCCCGGGGAAGACAAGGGCCGAAAACGAGCTCGGGGAAGAGGTCGATGTCAGATGGTTCTCGGACAGCACCACGGACATCGACAACGTCAATCCAAAGGACCTGGACGGGGACGTCATGGAGACCGCCTCGACGTTCCTCATGACGACCAAGAGGGCGGGACTGATGGTCGACGGCGTCGATGTCCTGATAGAGCTCAACGGGTTCGAGAAGGTCATCGCCTTCATAAGGAGACTGAACGACCTCGCAACGATACACGGATCCAGCATCCTTCTCTTCCTGGACAAATCCTCGGTCGACGAGGACCAGTGCAGGCATATCACCGACGAGTTCGACGAGGTGCACGACTACCTATAACTATCCGTACTCGCCATCCCATCTTCGGAACAGGTCGTGTTCCTGGCCGACCGCGTCGAGTATCCTGCCTACGATGAAGTCCACGATATCATCCATGTTCCCCGGTGAGGCGTAGAACGCGGGGGAGGCAGGCATGATGACCGCTCCTGCTTCCGATAGCCGGAGCATGTTCTGAATGTGTATCGTCGAGAGCGGGGTCTCCCTGGGCACGACCACCAGTTTCCTCCTCTCCTTCAGCGCCACCGAGGCCGCCCGCGTTATGAGGTTGTCCGCCACTCCGCACGAGATCTTCGAGAGGGTGGACATGCTGCACGGGACTATGACCAGGGCGTCGAACCTGAAGGAGCCAGAGGCGAGCGGGGCCGAGAGGTCGTCGTTCTCGTAGTGATGTCTTGCCTTGCCCTCTATCTCACACTTCGAGATGCCTAGCTCGCCCTCAGCCATGGCAGCCGCCTCGGCGGATACCACCACGGTCGTCTCGTGCTCCAGGCATTCGAGCAGTCTCACGCCGTATCGGAGTCCCGACGCCCCCGTGATACCGACAACGATATGCACGAGCGCCGTTATGCGCGGCCACTCAAAAAACCTTTTGACGGAGGAATATCCATTCTGCCGTCTTGGAGGAGTCCAATCCCCGCCACAGTGTGAGACGGCGCATTTATATACAGGTAGCATCTTATCCGCGATTTGTCGCTATTCTGGCGGCAGTCCAGATAGCTGATATCTCATACGTCATTTGGGGTAATTGGATGGCGACAGCTTACGACGTACCCGCCGAGAAGCTCATACCGAGGATAGCGGAGGAGCTCAAGAAGATCGAGAACATCAAGCCGCCCGAGTGGGCAGCGTTCGTCAAGACGGGCAGACACCGGGAGAAGAGTCCCATCGAGGAGGACTGGTGGTTCGTGAGGTCCGCAGCCGTTCTCAGGAGGATATATGTGGACGGACCGATAGGGACGACGAGGATCGCGGCCTCCTTCGGCGGCAAGGCTGACAAGGGATCGAAGCCGAGCAAGGCGGTCAGGGGCTCGCGTTCCATTGCACGGATAACTGCCCAGCAGCTTGAGAAGAGCCAGCTGGTGAGGAAGGAGAAGGATGGTGGGAGGACCGTCACCGGAAAAGGGAGGAAGCTCGTAGACAACACCTCCACCCAGCTCCTCAAAGAGCTCGCAGCCGAGAACCCGGAGCTCACGAAGTACCTGTGAGTGAATGGCATATGGCGAACGACAACGAGTTGGACACGCTCAGGCAGAAGAAGCTGGCCGAACTGCAGGCGCGGGCGCAGCAGGAGGCTGCTGCGCAGGAGCAGGCGAAGCAGATAGACGCGCAGAAGGCCGCGGTGATGCGGCAGATACTCACACCCGAGGCCCGCGAGCGGCTTGCCAACCTCAGGATGACGAGGCCCGACGTGGTCGAGCAGGTCGAGAGCCAGCTGATAATGCTGGTGCAGTCGGGCAGGATACCGCAGCAGATAGACGATTACACCCTCCGGCAGATACTCCGCAAGGTGATGCCGACGAAGAGGGATATCAAGATAGAGAGGAGATGACCGAATGTCCAGACACAAACCGTTCGCCAGGAAGATCCGGCTGATGAAGGCGCTGAAGAGCAACAGGAGGGTCCCTGCCTGGGTCATGATGCGGACGGACAGGAAGTTCGTGCGCCACCCCAAGCGGAGGCACTGGCGCAGGACGAAGCTGAAGGTGTGAGGCGATAGTCATGGCTGACGAACTCGAGAGGATCTTCACCATTCCCCTGACGATAACGAAGCAGGTACCAAGGACCAAGCGGGCGCCGAGGGCCATCAAGGAGATAAGGGACTACGTCAACAGGCACATGGCCGAGAAACCCTCGCGAGGCGAGGAAGACGAAGAGACGAAGAAGGAGATATGGGTCGATTACAGGCTCAACGAGCACCTTTGGGCGAACGGCATCGAGAATCCGCCCAGCAAGGTGCGCGTGAAGGCGATCAGATTCGAGGATGGACTCATAGAGGTCTCCCTCCCAGAGGAATGAGTCTTGCGAGGTGTGCCCCTATGCTCAGGCTGGGCAGTTTAGACGGCAATCCGTACATCGGAGTGTACTGCGCAGCCAGCGAGAACCACGCCCTGGTGTCTGAGCCCGTTGAGAAGCGAGTCGTGGATGATCTGTCAGAGGTGCTCGGAGTCGAGGTCATACTCACCACGATTGCAGGCTCGTCCGTGGTCGGGTCCCTCGTGGCGATGAACTCGAACGGGATGGTGTTCTCCAACTTGGCTGAGGAGCACGAGATCGGCAGGATGCCGTCCTCGCTCAACGTGGGGTTCATGCCTGAGAAGGTGAACGCCGCAGGCAACAACATCCTTGTGAACGACAACGCGGCCTGTGTCCATCCCGGCGCCTCACGTGGCACGGTGGGCATGCTCGAGGATGTCCTGGACGTGGAGGTTCAGAAGCGGTCGGTCGCGGGTCTCGACACCGTCGGGTCGGTCTGCATGGTCACGTCGAAGGGCATGCTCTGCCATCCCCGGACTTCCGAGGATGAGCTGAAGGACCTGTCTGGATTCTTCAAGGTTCCGGCATCTGTGGCCACCCTGAACTACGGCACGCCGTACATAGGCGCGTGCGCCGTGGCGAACAGCAAGGGCGCCTATATCGGTTCTAGGTCGACGCCCATCGAGCTCGGCAAGGTGGAGGACGGTCTCGGTCTCTACTAGGATGCCCTACTCGGAGAAGACCCAGAACTCAGTCCCCGACTCGGGGAGGTCCTCCGCGGCGAAGTCCATCTCGTTCCCTACCTTCACGACGCGACTGTCGTCCACCAACGCGAGGAAATCCTGAAGCGGGCGTATCGATAGCGAGAGGCCCTGGGTCCTGTAGTGCATCGGAACGGCGATCCTCGGGCGTATCTTCTCGACGACACGGAGGGCTGCCTCCGGTCCGATGGTGAACACGTCCCCTACCGGTACGAATAGTACGTCCACCCCTGCGAGGTGCTCGGCGGTCGAGTCGTCGACGATGTGTCCAAGATCACCGAGATGACAGAAGGAGAGCCCGTCCAACTCGAACCTGAATAGCGTGACCTTGCCGCGCTTCCTGCCGCCCTGGTCGTCATGATACGCCTCGAACCCCTCGATCCTGACTCCCTTGTCGACCGTCATGATGGGCTCTGTCACCACCGCGGCGTCTGGACCTTTGACCAACCTCGAGCAGTTGTGGTCGAAGTGATCGTGCGACACAAGGACGACATCGGCCGTAACCTTTGGGGGTTTGATGCCGATCGACCTGCCGTCGTGGGGGTCAGTCGCGACCACCGTGCTCCCAGCGACCTCGAAGCAGGCATGACCGTGCCACCGTATTCGCAATCCCATCACACCTCCGGGAAACCTGCAAAGAGCAACACCGATACTTAACACAGACGGTGTGCATCGGAAACCGAACGGAATCAGGAAATGTTATGAGAGCTGGCTGTGATTCAGGACTCTGCCGTCTACTGCTTCACCTTTCTCACAGTACGGGTCTTCCTGGTCGGAGGGGTCTTCGCCTCCGGCTCGGCAGCCGACGGCCTGCTCGCCACGGTTCTGACCTTCCTCTGCCGGACCGGAGGAGCTTCCTCGGCGGGGGATGGGGGTGATTTGACCCTCCTGACAGGCGCGCCCGCGGGCTTCCGCTCTGGAACCGGCTCCGGTGGGTGAGATTCCGCCTCGACGGGGGTGGGGGCCTTGACGCTCCGCACCCTCCTGACTTCCGTCGGTTCAACGATGGCCTCCTCAGCGACAGATGCAGGCGCTTCCTCCTCGCCTATGTCGATATCCTCCTCCCTTGCCGGGACCGAGCTCTCCATCCGCTCGAGAACCGGACTCCTGAGAGTCCCTTCGATCTTATGATTGACCGTCCCTGGCTCGAATTTCTGTTTCTCAAGCATGAGGTCTCGCTCGAGTTTCTCGATCTGGAGGATCCACTCGTCCTCCTCCTGGAAATCCCATCCACAGAACTCGCAGATTGACAACTCCTCAGTGACCCCGAGCCCACAGCTAGGACATTCCTTTTTCGAAACGGGCTTCCCGGGTTTCTTGGCCATCGCAGTAAGAATTCGGTGGTTATTATATAAGCGTTTGTGAAGAGACCGAAATGTCTGGTCAGTGTCAAACAGCGATGCTAAAATAGTCGAGTACGGCATTATCTCGGCCCGAGATGAAGACACTCGTATTGTGCGTCGACAGGGATGACGATCTCGGCACGAAAGCGGGGATCGGTGGGCCAGTCATCGGCCGCGAGGAGAACCTTCAGGCGAGCATGGCTCTCGGTCTGGCTGATCCCGAAGAGGTCGATGCGAATACAATACTCTCAGGTCTGCAACTGTACGACGACCTCGTCAAGAGAGGGATGGATGCGGAGGTCGCGACGATCTCGGGCGACTCACATGTGGGATTCCAGTCTGACTTGGTGCTCACCACGCAGCTGGAGAACGTCCTGGAGGTTGTGAAGCCTGACAGAGCCATCCTCGTAAGCGACGGGGCGGAGGACGAGGCGATATATCCGATCATATCGTCGCGTATCAAGATCGACTCTGTGAGGCGGGTCTACGTCAAGCAGAGCAGGAGCATCGAAGGGACGTACTACATGATCGTCAGGACGCTCCAGGACGAGAAGATGCGCAGGAAGTGGGTCGTCCCCCTCTCGCTCGTCCTCGTGATCTGGGGTCTGCTCTCGCTGTATGTCAAGCTCGTCCAGTTCAGGGACGGCGAGTATCAGGACATCGGGCTGGTATCGCAGATGGCATTCGGCGCGATCGGCGTCATGCTCGGCCTGTATCTGCTCGGCTGGTCGTACCGGTGGGCGGAGAGGATCAGCCTCAAGTGGTCCAGCACGAAGAGATCGATAAGACAGGGCAGCCTCGCCATACCCTTCGCGCTGGTAGGGCTCGTGATGGCGATCGTCGGCGTTCTGATCGGTTACGACATGGCGCTGGCGTACAGAGAGGCCCTTCTGCCCTCAGAGAGGAGTCTCGCGATATCGATACTCATATTCGTTTCCGGCAGCGTCTGGTTCGTCGTGTTCGGCGTGTTCGCGTTCGAGTCGGGCAAGTCTGTCACAGCATTCCTCCAGGCTGGCAAGATAAGATGGTCGTTCATAGTGATGATGGTCTCCGTCCTCGCGACGGGGTTCATCATCCAGGGGTCGGTCGACGCCCTCGGATACTTCCTAAAGTACGGTGACTACGACCTCGTGATAATCTTTTCCGAGATGGTCACAGGGATCATGATAGCGGTATTCAGCTCGGTGTTGAACGCGTCGCTGCGCCGGGAGGCTGCACGGAAGAGCGCGACGCCGGGAGCGTGAGACACTGGATATGGACAGATGGCTTCCCATCTATCGTGAGATATGCACGGACTTCGGCTTCAGGGAGACAGACGACCTCGAGAGCGCACGGTTGCTGTCATCTCTCGCAGGTCGGGACAGTCGGCATTCCCTCGAATCATTGCTCCGAAGGGGGGTGCCCTCTTCGGCAGTCCTCTGCGGAGGAGGCGACACGCTATCGTCGGATGTTGAGTCGTTATGTGGGGAAGGTATGATCATCGCGGCCGACGGGGCGACAAGCACGCTGGTCGCCATGGGCATCCGACCTGACATCATCGTCACCGATCTCGACGGAGCCGTGGAGGACCAGACACGGGTGAACGCGGAGGGGGGTGTGGCCTTCGTGCACGCCCATGGCGATAACAAGGAAGCAATCAGACTATACGCCCCGCAGTTCACTGGTATGGTCGTGTGCACCTGTCAGTGCCCTCCTGTAGAGGGTGTCTTCAACTTCGGAGGCTTCACCGACGGCGACAGAGCGGCCTGCATAGCGGCTGCCATCGGCGTCAGGACGATTCGGCTCGCGGGGTTCGATTTCGAGAACCCGTCCACGAAGGCGGGTAAGTCCTCAGAGACCAAGGCGAGAAAGCTGGTATGGGCGAAGCGCATCCTGTCGATGCTCGCCGATGAGGGAGTCGATATCGAGCCACCGCTCCAGATTTGAACGCGCGACTCAGATGGATGGGAACGACACATTATTAGGCTTGTATATTGTTCAGATTTCCGGGATTGGGATGTCAGTCGTCACGATGCGGCAGGTCGAGTTGGCCCTCAAGAGGACCGTCGGCAAGAAGAGCGAAATGTCGAATACTGAGGTCCAGAAGCTGGCGGAGTACGTGATGAGCTTCTTCGGGTACACGGACGAGGTCATCGACAACAGGCTGACGCCAGGCGACCGAGACGTCTTCTACATGCTGGAGGAGGAGGGCCTCGTGACAACCACCCACGAGGAGGTCCTCCTCAAGAAAGGCAAGATGTGGCGAATCCACTACTGGATACTCAAGAAGGACCAGATTATCCGGCTGGCGAGCATGGACGAGAAGGTGGTCCCTGAGATGAACGGCGTTACGGACGTGTACGAGGACATATCTGACGAGCAATGGGCACGTCACCGCGGACCGTCATCCGACAACGACACTGGGACTCAGTAATCATCCGTCGTGGTTCTGTCACGTTCCGGACGGTGAATGATGCTGGTCACACCGCCGCCGTTTTGGATATCCCGCCCGCAGTCGTGTCGAGCCACCCGACGAAGCGTCAGGACCACGCGTTGTAAATCAATTAATACAGGAAGCTCGATTGGGCCGGTGCGGGAATGTTCTAGATGAATGGTTACCTGATTGCCCTCGTCGTGTTTATTGCATGGCTTGCCCTCGTGATAATCGCAAAGAAGACAGGGTGGCTCGAGAAGAGGGCGATGAGCCTCTTCGGCCCGATGATCATGTGGAGGACGAGGAAGGGCAGGGACTTCATAGAGAGGCTGGCTTCCGCGAAGCGCGTCTGGACCGTCTTCGGCAAGGCGTCCCTCTGGATCTGCGCGGGCGCGATGGTGACCATGATGGTGCTCCTTCTCTGGCAAGCGGTGGTGATAATCCCGCAGGTCGAGCAGGCTCCTTCTCCGGCGCTGATCGTTGGCATCCCTGGGATAAACCCGGTGATTCCAGTCGGCTATGGCATACTGGGGCTTGCGGTGGCCATGGTGGCCCATGAGTTCGCCCACGGCATCATGACCCGCCGCGGTAAGATGGACATCAAATCGCTCGGACTGCTGTTCCTGGTCTTCCCCGTAGGCGCGTTCGTCGAGCCTGACGAGAAGCAGCTCGAGGCGACGACTAGGTCCAAGAGGTCAAAGGTGTTTGCGGCCGGTCCCGCGAGCAACCTGATTCTTGCCGTCATCACTCTGAGCCTCTTCTCGGGAGTGATGATGTCCGCCGTCGAGCCAGTTCATGACGGGGCGCTCGTGGTCGGCGTTGTGACCGGGTCGCCAGCCGAGATCGCAGGACTTTCCCCCTACAGCGTGATAGAGTCCATCGACGGCGAACCGATTGAGTCAAGGGGGGATCTCGAGGCCCGAGTTGCGGATCCTGGCGGTTCGGTCAACGTCGGCTACTACTTCGACGGGGAGTCCAGAACCGCCACCGGAGTCATCGACGGATTGGTGGTGTCCTTCGCGGTCGATGGCTACGCAGCCTCAGCGGCAGGGCTCAGGACAGGGATGGCTATTGTATCCATCAACGACGCTTCTGTCGTGAACTTCGACGCGTTGAGCACCATCATGGAAGGGACGACAGCTGGGCAGGTGGTGAACATCACCGTCATGCGCTTCGACGATGCCTCGGACTCATTCGTCTTGGCGGAAGACATCACGCAACTGACCCTTTCGGACAAGGGCGAGTTCTACGCGGAATACTATCCTGACGATAACGACCCATCGTATGCCGGGGTGGGTTATATGGGCGCGGGCTTCCTGATGCTCGGGACCGATTGCAGGGAACCGGACCACTATGCGAGCATGCTTGCTAATCCCTTCGACGGGGACAGGACTATCGGTGACTTCTCAATGTCGTGGCTCAGACTCATCGCATTGCCGTTCCTCGACCTTGCACCAATCAGATCCCCCGTGACCGACCTCTACCAGCCCACCGGCGGCTTCGATTGGATGCCTGACGGCACATTCTGGATGCTGACGAACGCGATATATTGGATATTCTGGCTGAACCTGATGCTGGGCCTGACGAACGTGCTCCCGGCAGTGCCGCTCGATGGAGGATACCTCTTCAGAGATGGGATGGATTTCCTGCTGACGAAGGTGCGACGCAACAGCACCAAGGAGGAGAGGGATAAGATCGTGGGGTCCGTGACGTTGTTCTTGGCCCTGCTAGTCCTATTCCTTATCCTGTGGATGCTTATTGGCCCGCGTGTCTAGCGAGTGTCAGTGACATTCACTGGCCCGTCGTGGTAAAGTTTATTATCTGATTTGTTATCAATCCCGGTCACATGTTCTCTCCGGAGAGAGATATGAGGGAGATAATAATCGAGGTTCTGAGGAAGGACGCAGCCTCGATCAGCGGGATATCCCGGGAACTGGAGGCACGGGGCATCAAGCTACACCGGCTCGAGCTCACTGGATACCTGAAGGCGCTTGCGGGCATGGGAGTCCTGACTGCGAAAGACATCAAGCCGGCGAAGGTCTTCTCGGTATCGGTAGCCGGGCAGAAATCGTTTCACGAGCTCCTTGGTGACGCCTGCCTCGCGACCGCAGGCTCCACGGACGAGAGGGCGACGTTGGCCGCATTCTGTCTGCAAATGATGTTCAAACGCGCGATATTCGACATGGAGGTCAGGCGGTGTGGCCTAGAGGGCGCCATCGCCGGGAGGAAGGCGACGGCGGAGGAGCGGTCGGAGGCCAAATCGGTCCTCGTGAGACAGGGGTACAAGGTACCGAACAGCGACATCCCGACGGTGGTCGAGAAGGACCTGGGCCTTGAGTTCAACCGGGTGGTCATCCACATCATGGTAGAGCGTTTCGGTCTCAACGCCCTCGTTAAGGAGACGACACAGCTGAGGCTCTGACAGAGTCCAGAAGAGGAAGGAGGCGCGCCAAGTGAATGTAGATGAACTCGTACAGAGTCTGAGGGCGCACCCGGGCGTCACGAGGAAGGCGGAGGTTTCGGCCGTCGCAAATGATCTATTGACCCTTCCGGAAGGAATCATCGTTGCGACGCACGGAGAGGACGCCGCGGCCATAGAGCTCGATGGCAGGATCATCCTACTCGCAGCTGACGGGATCATGGAGGACCTGGTGAAGGCGAATCCGTACTGGGCGGGGTACTGTTCCGTGCTGGTGAACGTCAACGACATCGCCGCCATGGGCGGGTCTCCCCTGGCCATCGTCGACATACTGTCCTGCGGCAACCCTCCGGTGAGGAGTGAGGTCATCAGCGGGATGAAGGCCGCCTCCGAGAAGATGGGCGTACCCATCGTAGGCGGTCACCTTCACCCTGACGCAAGCTACTGCGCGATAGATGTCGCCGCGCTCGGCGAAACGGACCCGCAGCATCTTATCCTCAGCTCGGGCGCGGCCTCCGGGGATGCGGTCATATTCGCCATGGACCTCGACGGACATTTCACGCCAGGCATTCCTTATTCTTGGGACTCCACATCGGCCAAGGACACGAAAGACGTGCGACGAGGCGTGATGTCCATGCATGCCGTCGCCCCTATGGTGTCGGCGGGGAAGGACATAAGCAACCCAGGCGCCCTGGGAACGCTGGGCATGCTCCTCGAGGCCAGCGGGTGCGGGGCGGGGATCGATGTGGGTGCGATCCCACGTCCGGACGGCGTGGACCTCGTCCAGTGGCTGAGGGCATATCAGGGTTGTGGCTTCGTGTTGACGAGCGATCATGACGTTTCCGGGAAGGTCGTCGAGGAGTTGTCAAGGAGAGGGCTGACCGCCACGATATGCGGACAGGTTGAAACTGGCTCGAGGCTGGTCGTGGAGATGGGGCAGGAAAGCGCCGAGCTGTTCGATCTTTCGGTCGATACGCTCGGTTGCCGGCCTCCGCAAAGGATATGAATGCCCACAGACAATCGTCGGATGCAGGGAGCGAGATACACGGCAAATCAGCGGTTGGCAACCAATCCGAGAGGGCGCCTAAACGCTCGGGTAGGTTCAGTCAGCAAAAGGGGGCTGTCACGCTGCTGCCTCCACCGTGCTCGACTCTCCTCTCCCGACGAGTCAAGAGAGAGATAGGAAGTGCTAGGCCACCGAGGTTGCCGCTCTCGTCCACACGTGGCTACCCTGACATCTCCTCGGCCCCGCTACCCTAGGAGCGTTGAGAGTTCGCGGTAAGGCTGTTCCCGTCAGGGCCTGACCCGATCCCCGCGACCAAGGCATAGGACCCCGCCCTCCAGCGGAATCACAGGACCACCTTCAACCCCCTTGGACAAGGCCTCATCGTCGATGTCTGGACCAGCGCAGACTCGGTTACGACGTCCTCGGCTGTCACCCCCACTGTCGACGATTTTGGTGTATAAGGACACGCCGAACGTCCCGGTCTAGCCTAGCGGACCTCGCTATGTATGGCTAGGTATAAAATAGATTTGTGGCCGCCTCGTTGTCTCGACAACAGGCTGGCCGTTCGTCTCGGAGCGATGACCCAGCGGTAGGGGCCGATTTCGTGGCTGTACGGGCGCGCTGGCGCCGGGATATCGACCCGGCATGCCGTGTCTTCCACAGTCGCTTCGTGGACCTGATTGTCGACACGAAACCACGGAGGATTTGGGCCGGAATCCGACGCTCCCAACCGATCGGGACGTCGAACGCCTGACCGCAAACCTTTAGTCCTGTAATCACCCGTTCCAGGACGATGATTGGGGAGCTCTGGGCAGGGGTGATCGAGAACCTGTGGTTTCAGCTCGCTCTTCTTGTTACACTCGCTATGATCTCGAGCCTGGTGTTCACCAGGCTCGGACTGCCTAAGGTGGTCGGCCAGATTGCCCTAGGCATAATCATCGGGCCGAGCGTTCTCAAGATCATCGTAGTGGACGCTGAGTCTGCAACCGGCGAGCTGATTCCACTCTTTGCGGGCTTCGGTGCGATCATCATGCTCTTCCTCATCGGATTCGAGTGTGATATCAAGGAGATATACACAAGGAAGAACATCGTGATCGCCGTCGGAGGGATATCCCTCCCATGGGTCGCGGGCTTCCTCGTCGCGTGGTTCATGCTACCTGACGGAGACCCGGCGTACGACCGATTCTTTCAGTCGATCTTCATAGGCACTGCGCTAGTGGCCACGAGTGTGGCCATTACTGCAGGCGTTCTGAAGGAGATGGGGATTATTGGCAGTGGCGTCGCCAAGACGATATTGGGCGCTGCTGTGGTGGACGACGTCCTCGGCATGATCGTGCTGGCTATCACGGCCGGAGTGGCAACGGGAGAAGGTATCGACCTCGTGGGATTCTTGTGGATCGTGATAGCTGCCGTCCTGTTCGTCGGCCTCGGCTCATACTTCGGTATGAGGTTCGCGGTTCGCCTGATAGGCAGGGTCGAGAAGATTGGCATTGCGAGGGGTATGAAGGAGAGCGGGTTCCTGCTGGCGCTCGCGTTCGCGTTCCTGTACGCCTTCATATCTGAGCAGGTCGGAATCTCTGCGATAGTCGGTGCCTTCATCGCAGGCACGTGCTTCGCACGCTGTGAGTTCAGGAAACAGTTCATGGAGGGGATAGTCTTCCTCGAATGGATCTTCGCACCGATATTCTTCCTGTCGTTGGGGATCATCGTTGATATCAGCAAACTGCCTCTTGAGATGTGGCTGTTTGCGGTGGTGCTGGCGGCGGTGGCGATGCTCTCCAAACTGATCGGAGGAGGGTTGCCTGCCAGGCTTTATGGGATGAGTCGAGGGGAGTCTGTATCCGTCGGCCTCGGTCTGGCGGCGAGACTGGAAGTCGCAATGATTATAGCACTGTACGGATGGAACGCTGGAATAATCGGCGACGACGTCTACTCGGCGATAATCATAATGGGAGTGATATCGGTCCTCGTGGCGCCCACGTTCCTCCGCATCGTCGTAGGGAGGATGGGGGATTCGAAAGGTGATCTCGAATCACCGGTCGCGTGCGAAGGGAATCAAAGGCTTTAGCCGGCTCCTGGTGGGCTGGTCCCGCCCGCTCCGATTCTCGAGCCTGATAGCCATTCCGACGACCAACGCCAGCAGCTCGATCCATCGTAAGGTCGTCGGGTCAGGGAACTTGCCGTCTTTGGTCCCTGAGATCTCTATCCAACCCATCAGTTCTCCGTTCTCGCCGAATATGTGCGTGTCGAAATAATCTCCCTCGACGCAGTCATCTACGCCTGTTCGCGCCTCTTTCAGCAGGATGGGGCGTGTGAATGTATCCAATTCCTCGTCGACAAATGGCTTGTCCTCCGCCAGAAAAACCTTCGTATGCTTAGTCACTTGGCTACCCCTGTAGGATTCCGGGTTTGAGAACTCCTCCCTCGTATAGGCCAGATGTTGATGCGCGGCCCACGCCTCGGCCCTGAGGCCGCACATGACCTTGTATCTGTACTTACCATCTGGGTCTCTCAGGCCTATGGTCACTTCCTTGAGCCAGAACTGTCTACTTGCCGTTTCAACGACTTCCTTGAGGAAATCCATTAACGCGAGGTTCTCCTCCTGGTAGCGGGCAAGGATTGGGAGGATCTTGTCAAGGGTCTTCGATGCCTGGTCCTTCTGACCATGAAGGCGGCTGAGCCGCAGCTTCCTCTCCACCTCATCACGTAGGATGTAGCCGTCCTGCAATCATCGCACCTCCAGGCAACCTGACCCAATCACCAGTCCTCCTCCCAGAAGACGGCGCGTTCCAATCGTTAGCCGCATCGTAGGGGACGTAGATGATTGTTTGGATGACCGCACACCCCCGACACTGCCAAGACTGTCGTTCTATGCGTCACATACCCCATCATGAGCTGAAGTGCCGTGACTGACACTCTGGCACCCATTCGGATGATGCCCCCAGACGGTCATGTATCACAGTAGAAACGCAATGTAGACAAACAGCAACAGTGTGAATGGGGCCCAGGCCGAGACCCAGCAGGTCGCCCACCAGACCGGTCTCTCTCGCAGGTTCTTCTTGTTCGTGATGACCAACGAGACGATGACTGCGGCAAGCAGAGCTAGGTAAAGCGGAGCGGTGAGTAGAACAACTGAGGCCATCTCCGAATCCCTGATGAGGGAACGCGCTCCACCATGATAAATACTGCCGAGAATGGCGTCGGACCGCCGCCTTCAACCCGCCGGAAAAGCCCCTAGTGTGGACGTCTCGGCCAGCGCAGGCCCGGTCACGACATGCGCCGCTGTCACCTCCTACGTTCGGTGAAGCCTGGTGGCCCCGTCGACTCTCTTACTAGCGGTTCCGTGCGCCTCTCCTCTGGCAGACCACTACATTGCCGATGATCAATGCCATCAGCTCGATCCATCTGAGATCGGCTGCGTTCGGGAGCTTTCCATTCCTCATACCGGATATCTCCATCCAGCCTACCAGTTCGCCCTTCTCTCCGTAGATGTGGATGACAAGGTAGTCCCCTTCTAAGGAGTCATCCGCCGCTATGCGCTTGGCCTTGAGCAGGATGGGGTGGCTAATGGTGTCCACGTCCACTTCAGCGTACGGATTGTCCTCGGTAAGGTAGAGCTTGGTATACTTGCTTATCTCCGTGCCCTTGTAGTGCTCGGAATCAAAGAACTCCTCGTGCGTGTATGACAGTCCACGGTATACCCTGCATGCATCTGGCCTGCAGCCACTCATAACCTTGTATCTGTACTTGCCGTCGGAGTCATCCCTCAGGCCAATCGTGACTTCCCTGATCTGGAACTGTCTGTTTACCGCGTCGGCCACGTCTTGGAGCAGACTCTTCAGGTCCGTTCCCTGCTCGTGAAACCGAGCGAGAATCGACTGGATCCTGTCGAGGACGCTTCTTGTTGGGTCCCTCTCGCCGTAGAGGTACTCCCTCTTGAGCTTCTTCGCCACCTCGTCGTGTTGGAGTCCGTCTTCTTGCGCCATCGTGTTCACCGCCAGCTAGCGCTTCGCTACCGGACGTGCCTAGGTCGTTAACAGCATTGATGGTCGCATAGATGTTACTTTTGGCGCGTTCCGGTGGAACGACGAGACGATGTCTAAGATAGCACGTTGACCGCGAAAGATTAACGCACACAGTGCGGAACCTGCGGGATGAGGGGCTGTGGAGCAGACGAGGCCTATGCATGACTCCGGCAGATGGTCATTTACCTGATGGAGCCGTCAACTCATTCATGGGCGAGCCTTCCAGAAACCAGAGTGGACTGAGAGGGGGTGGACCCCCGAGGAGCCAGCAAGTGACGACTCGGATTCAATCAGCGGGGAATCGTCCGGGGCAAAAACCCTTCGAGTTCTCTTTCTGGCATCGATACGGGACGAAGGTTCTTTAGCGATAACAGCGATTTGGCGGGTTGGCGAGGGGGAATGGAACCACACAGAAAGACCGCAGTGGTTGTGGGAGCGTTGTTCATAATTGCGACGATTGCAGGATTGATAGGTGCTATTTTCATAGGGCCTATTCTGGATGATCCAGAATACCTTGTTAACACTTCTGCACATGAAAACGAAGTGGCATTGGGAGCGCTCCTCTACTTGATTATGGGAGTCGCAATTGTTGGCATTGCGGTTATGATTTTTCCCATCCTCAAGAATTTCAATGAAGGCTTGGCTCTAGCGTACGTTGGCTTCAGAACTCTTGAGTGCGTAATCCTGATCGTTGTGACGATGAGCCTACTGTCGCTACTGACATTGAGTCAGGAATATGTAGGTGCAGAAGCTCCAGACGCCACCTCTTTTGAGACTCAAGGCGCAATATTGCTTGCACAGCAAGAGTGGTCTTATGTCCCGACGGGTATTGTCTTTGGCCTTGGTTGCCTGATGGTTTACTATCTGTTGTATCAGTCAAGGCTCGTTCCTAGACCGTTGTCAGCTTGGGGGTTTATTGGAGGCACACTCATGTTAGTGGCAGCCCCGCTGGATGCGTTTGGCGTCATCAGTTCTCTCGACACGTCCTCGATCCTGTTGCATCTCCCGATAGCCGTGCTTGAAATGGTTCTGGCGGTATGGCTGATAGTGAAAGGATTCAACCCATCTGCAATCACTTCTGGGTCTGCCAAAGTCTCTGAAGAGGCAGATTGAGTCCCGCAAACCTCTTCCTTTCCGCCCCTATGGCCTTTTCTCTGGGAATTGACCGGAGCCAAGCTCTTTCCGCTCTCTTTCTGACTTCGATGTGGAACGGGAGTTTGTGTGAGATAGACCTCGAAGAGTGGCAATAAGTTGACCGGAACGCCTCGACCATTACGTTTGGAAAGAGGAATAATATTAATGGGAGCTAGAGATTCAATGCATGAGCGTGGAGGAGTTGACCGAGCTGTTGGAAGATATGAAGATAGATGTGAAGATAAAGCTTGCAGCATTATGGGCAGCGATGATGTTTTGTTATGTATACAAGGACCTTCTCTTCTTCTATAAACCTGGGCTAATAGAGGATATAATGGCGGGAACGACGCCGTTGGGTTCTCAAGAATCGTTACTGG
>JBFESP010000016.1:0-36092 GCA_041548485.1 Thermoplasmata archaeon
CAGTCACGGAGAACCTGGTGGGGGAGGGTGAGCCGCTCTTCTACGAGATGGCCGTCCGACAGGAGTACCCCGAGGAGAAGGACATCGCCCAGTACATACAATCCGAGTGGGCAAAGGTCGGCATCGATGTCAACTGGGGCATAACGTATTATCCGCTTCAGTCTCATTGGTATACATACGCTTACGATACCCAGATTGGGCACTGGTCATCCGATCCTGATCCGAACTACATCCTCTTCTGCCAGTCCAATCGTTCATGGAACGGGTGGAACGATAATCTCTACTCGACGCCCGAGTACGAGGAGAACTACACTGCGTCCTTACAAGCACTCAACCATACAGAGAGGAAGGGCTACGTGGATGCGTGCCAGAGCATCCACTACCGCGACGTCGCGTACATAATACTCGCTTGCCCGTACCAGACATACGCCTGGAGGACGGACACCTTCGGGGGCTGGGGAGACTGGGCCGAACACCCCGGCAGGAGCATAGACGCGCACTGGAGTGGGAACCCGCTGTACTTCGACCTTGAGTATCTGACAAGTGCTCAAGACCAGGACGTTCCGTTATGGCAGATCCTCGGAGGAGTCGGCGCTATCGCGGCGGTAGCCGTTCTTGCATCGATTGTGCTGAAGATGAGACTGAAGAGGAAACCGTCCAGCTAGACGTTTGCTCCTCCCGTGTATTCACTCTGCGCCCGCTCCTCGCGGATTCTCAAGAACGAGATGACGACTCGATCATCCGTACTCCGCCATGATCGCGTCTATCGCCTTCTCTGCGTCTCCGTCCAGGGGCTCGGGCTTGTGTTCTGCGAGGATGCTCTTGACCCTCTGCCTCGCCTGCTCGACCACGGCCTTCTGGTCGCCTGTGGAGCGATAGAGGTCGTACAACGCACCCTTCTCCTGGGAAGGTATGAACAGTTCCTTGCGCATGTTCCTGATGGTATGGGGCGTCTTCAGGAAGGTCCCGCCATGGCCGACATCCTCGATGAGGTCCGTCAGGAAATGGTCGTCGTCGAACGACACATCCCGCTTGACCTCGCGTATCGATTCCCAAATATCAGCATCGATGACGACCTGCTCGAGCGCCGCCCCCTTCGCTTGGTCGAGTCCCCCGATGCCGGAGGCGAAATCCGTCAACGCAAGCGTTGTCATCGCGGAGAACGCTATCTCGCCGGCGCTCGATGAGACCCCCGGTTCCATACCGTACAGGCCTACTCCGAACCCGCCGAACATCGACGGCGCTCCGTAGTGCTTCGCCATCTGTCCCGCCGCAGCGGCCATGATGGTCTCCTCGATCGCGCCGTACTTGATCTCGCCCGTCCTCATGTTCATGATGCTCGATTCCGAGCTGTACACCACGGGCGCTCCGGGCTTCGCGAGCTGCGAGATGACGAAGCTGGCCAGGTTCTCGGCGTTCACTATCGCGAGCGTGGACGCGATGGTAACGGGTGATGTGAGCCCGCAGAGCGCCATGGACATCGAGACCACTGGTATTCCCGCCCTCGCGAACTCCATCGTCGCTTCAACAGAGCCCTTCTCGAACTCGAGCGGACATATCGGACACTGGATGACGGAGAATATCGGTCTCTTGGCGAGCTCGTCCTCGCCCCCGACGACGGCAGAGGCGACGCGGATCATGTCCCTCGCCTCCTTTTCGGACATCGCCTCTCCCTGGAAGTGCTTGGTCGTCCCTTTCAACGAGGTCACGAAGTCGTACAGCCCGTGGCCCCCATCCGGCCCGTCATGCGCCGTGACGACGGGCCACACGTAATCTATCGAATCGATCGCGTCGCTCAGGACCTGGAAGTCGAGAAGGTCCTTTGCCATCGTCATCCGCTTCTCTCCAGTGTCGATGTCCCGGGTGTACACCGCGGTTCCGTTGGTCGCTGTGTAAGGATACTTCCTCCTCGGAGTCTGCATGTCCTGGGTGGGGTTCCTGGCGCATAGGCGGATGCTCTTGGGGAGGGATTTGACGGCGTCATTAACCATGTACTCCGGCAGATACGCCGTCATGATCTCAGGGTCGACCGACGCCCCACCCCTCTCGAGCATGTCGAGGGCCTTCCGGCTTAGCACCTTGACGCCTATCTCCTCTAGGATGTAGAGGGTGTTCCCGTGTACAAGCTCGATATCGTCTTCAGACAGAATGCTTATCTGGCAAATCGACATACTTCCGTTCCGAGTCACGGAATGTCGTGAGGGTAAAAATAACCTTGTTCAGACAATCCAGCAGGGCTCGAACGGATCTGGGGAAGAGGGCATCCCGGTCACACAGGTGAGGGCGAGGCAAGTAGATGGTGCTAGACGACCTGAAGCGGTTCCCGCGGGTTTTCAGAGTACTCGTAGCGAGCGCGCTGATAGAGAACATGGCCTTCGGGCTGATCATCCCGTTTCTGGCCATCTACATCACGAAGGATCTGCAGCTGGAAGACTGGAAGGCGGGAGTGGTTCTCGCTGGCTATATGGTCGCCGGCGTGCCGTCGATGGTAGTCGGCGGGATACTAGCGGACAAGATCGGCAGGCGGCCGGTTCTTCTGGCGAGCCTTGGATTGATGTCCATCACCATCCTGATGTATTTCTTCGCATACGATTTCGTGACGCTCCTCATACTCGTGATGGCAGATTCGTTCGTGGGATCGATGTACATGCCCGCCGCCAATGCGATGATCGCCGACGTGATCAAGCCCTTGGACCGGCCTAGAGCCTACAGCGCTTTGAGAGTCGCGTGGAACGTCGGCATCGTTTTCGGCCCTGTCATGGGGCTGGTGCTAGTCGCGGTCTATCCCATCAAGGTGCTATTCGTGTTCGGAGCTCTCATATTGGCCGTAGCGTTCTTCCTGAACCTGGCATACATCAGGGAGACGAGACCAGAGAAGCTGGAATCTGTGAGGATCACGTTCAGATCGGTCCTGTCGGTCTCCCGCGACAGAGCGTACCTTCTCCTCTGTGCCCTGAGCGCCATGTTCTGGTTCTTCTTCGCACAGTGGATATCCGTGCTTCCGGTCTATGCGACCGAATCACTCGGCATAAGTCCGTCCGAGTGGGCGCTTACGTTCGCTCTGAGCGCGGTAATGATCGTCTCCCTGCAGCTCTGGGTGACATCGCGTGTGGTTCGGTTCCGTCGTTCGTTGGTGCTTGCCTTGGGGCAGATAATCGCGGCGCTCGGCTTCGCGCTCATATTCCTGGCTACGGACATCTACACATTAGCTGGATGTATCGTCGTCATCACCCTCGGCGAGATCTTCTATATGTCCATACTCTCAGCGGTGATAGCCGACATGGCCCCGGAGGTGAAGAGAGGCCTGTACATGGGCTTCTCCGGGCTTGTCCAGCAGCTCGGAAGTGGCCTGGGCTTCCTGTTCGGGATGACTCTTTATGGCATGCTAGTGGACACGACAGTGATATGGCTGATATTCGGCGTGATCGGCGCGGCCCCGGTCGTGGGCTACTTCTTGTTCGCAAGGATGGCTGGTCCCTCTATCGACAGACCAGGCTCTTCATCAGAGGGCTCAGTTGAGAGCGTGCACTGATTCGAGGACGGCAAGAAAATGAGAATATGGTGGGGTTTGGGGCAGCCCGCCACCATCGGGTCAGGGCCGCCGGTCTATGTATGATGTCGGCCTAGAATCGCTTCCTGCCGCCGTCGTATCCGCCGGAGTCGCGGTCTCTGGACCATCCGCCGCCACCGCCGCCGCTGCGGCCCTGCCTCCTCGGGGGCTGCTCGTACTCCTTGTCGCTCACGTTGAGCTCGGTCGAGACGGTCTCGACGCCCTCGCCCTTGTCGAGCGTGCCGTACTTGCCGACGTTCAGGCGCATGTGCCCCCTCACCAGGGAGACATAGCCGTTCTTGATCTGAAGAACGTCCTCTTTGTTCACTGAGCCGATCTGGTCGTCCCAGAGGGACAGAACGATCGCTCCTGTCTCATCGGCTATTGTGGCCTCCGCCACCTTTCTCGAACCCCCGAACCTGCCGGGGATCTCCTTCGGGTCGCTTACTTCGAGGCACTTGGCCAAGACGTCCACCCTCTTCGAACTCGGGGTGAGATCCTTGATCTTGGCCTCTACGCTCTGCTCTTCTGTGCCGCTCGCTGCTGTGTTGTCTTCCATGCTAACTCTTCCTTTGCTTTGGGGACACCGTTGAAGCCACGCTTCACGCGAAAAATCAAACCGTCGCTAAGAGAATCAACATCCGCTCGGTCGAAAGTTCGGCTTTTCCTCGCTTGGCTAGGCACACAACCCGTGTCCAGGACTGAGTTGGCGGAGGTCGTATATATAATGTCGCCTGAGATGCACCCTTCACGAGCGGCCGGTCGGACCGTCAGAGTGTCGACATCCGACCGCCCGACAGATGCCGACTCGGGCAATTGTCGGGTTGCCGTCAGAAAGGGATAAATACGGCCCATGCGTACGGCGCTTTTGTCCTTGGGAGCAAGACACCATTGAGCAACGACGCAGGCGTTGGTTTCGGCCACCGCTCCTCTGCGGAGCGACCTCCTCATGGTGCTTGCTCTCGACTCTGGGAAGGGAGCTCAGGCGGACGTCCGTCCTGAGGTGGAGGCATATGACATCATCAGGTGTAGGCCGGCCTATTCATGGCATAGGCCTCCCCTCCACTCGGGAAGAGTTCGACGCCAAGGACGAGAGCGTCCGGGACCGTGTGTCCAGGCGCATCCTCGGGCTCGGTGTCCCCAACCTTCGCGTGATCGCCGCCTCCGGGGAGCGGATGTTGTATTCCAGGGACCAGTCCGAGATACCAAGGATTCTCAAGACGTTCGCTTTCAGGACACACCCGGACGCGGTCGTACAGCCGCTATCGGTCGAAGCGCTTTCCGCGGTTCTCAGACACGCCCAGTCGGAGGGTGCGACCGTCGTGCCCAGGGGGGCGGGGTCGTCGCCGTTCGGCGGGTCGGTGCCCGTCACGGGTGGCATCGTCGTCGACATGTCCAGGATGGACGCGATCCTCGAGGTGGACGAGAGTGAAAAGACCATTACGGTCCAGGCGGGAGCCCGTTGGGCAGATATCGACCATGAGCTCTCCAAGTCCGGGCTGCGCGTGCCGACATGCCCGTCCAGCAAGTTCTCCACCGTGGGCGGATGGATTGCCACAGGCGGCCTCGGCATCAACAGCTACTCGAAAGGCCACTTGAGCGCGAACGTGTTGTCGCTCGAGCTGGTCTCACCGGACGGAGTGGCACGACGCCTCTCGCAGGCCGACCCAGGGTTCGCGCAGGTCTTCGGGAGCGAGGGGCAGCTGGGTGTGATCGCCACCGCCACAATCGCCCTGGCGGAGATACCAAAGGTCGGCGGCCCGCACCTGCTGCTGTTCGATTCCCCGCAGGAGGCGCTCGAGTTCGCCGACAGTGTCATGGAGAGCGACGTCGGACCAGGCCATGTGATATTCGAGAGCGAGACCAAGGTCAAGCTCGTCTCGGGCGCGCTCGGTGGAGAGCATCTGAGGATGCTGGACGCGGTCGTCGTGAGCCTCGAGGGCCAGGAATCAGAGGAGCGGTTCGCGAAACTGCTGAAGAAGCTAGGCTTGTCCGAGCAGAAGGAGTACGTCGCCAGATACCTCTGGAACGAGCGGTTCTTCCCGATGAAGGTGAGAACAGAGGGCCCGGGCATGCTCGGGGCGGAAGTCCTGATGCCAGCGGAGAAGCTGGACGGAGCGATGGACGGCGCGACCGCCGCATGCAAGGCGATGGGTCTCGACCCCATGTTCGAGATACACTACCTGCCGGACGGGGAGGCGCTGATGCTATGCTTCTTCCTCGCCGACCAGGGGAACACGTTCGCCTACACCGTCGACGCGTTCAAATCGCTCGTCCTCACGCGACTGCTCATAGATGCGGGTGCCCGCCCCTACTCCATCGGCATCTGGAATCATGCGTTCTCCGATCATATGGACATGTCCGAGCGCGAGTCGCTCGAACGTCTGAAGGCCAAGCTGGACCCGTTGGACATCATGAACACGGGCAAGTACTTCGTCCTCTCCGGACGCTGGGCAGGTCTGGGAGGCAAGATATTCGCCCCTCGCGTCATGAGGCCGTTGCTTGAGGTCATCGTCAAACTGCCCTCGCTGTCCCTCTCCCTGCTCGGCAAGCTCTCGTGCCTGCTCAGGGAGAAGTTCGAGCCGAAGAGGCGCGACCGCGTCGTCGCGATAGCCGACGAGTGCGCCATGTGCGGTTCATGCGTGAGCGTCTGCCCCGCCTACCAGCTCACCGGGGACGAGCGGGTATCCGCGAGGGGGAAACTCATAACGGCGAAGGCGGTGGCCGGGGGCTTCCCGATCACCCGGGAGCACGCCCACAGGATGTTCCTCTGCATGAGGTGCAAGGCCTGCGAACAGGTCTGTCAATCCAAGCTGGAGCTCATCCCTGCGTTCGATGAGTTCGAGCGTGTCCTCGAGCAGTCCTTCGGGAAGGACGCGAAGGAGATCGAGCGGTTCCTGCGGTTCGCCGAGCAGTCCCCTGTGTACGACTCTCTGGTCGCGGTCGGGCTCGTCGTGGGCGCACCGAGGTGCGAGCGAGGAGGTGAGCTCCGAGATGTATGAGCGCTATCACATCCCGATGAAGAACGTCGAGCCTCGCGCGCCCAGGATACCCAAGTTCACGATATCACGCGCGGATAACTGCATCAACTGTGGTAGGTGTGAGCAGGCATGTATATACGGCGTGCACAAGCGCTCCGAGCCCGACCCGCGCGAGATGGCCGACCCCGTGAGCCACCTGTGCAAGAACTGCTTCAGATGCGTTGCTGAGTGCCCCCAGCGCGCGCTCACGATGTCCAAGGGGGCGGAGTACTGCTCCCTCGGAAGAGGCGTCTGGACACCTCTCAGGATATCGACCATCTGGGGGGAGGCCGAGACGGGCAAGATACCGGTCTTCGGCGCGGGATACGGTGGCATGTTCTCCGGGCCCCACTTCGACGGCATGTGGACCGACATGTCCGAGATCGTGAGGCCCACGAGGGACGGCATCCACGGCCGCGAGTTCATATCCACGAGCGTGGACATCGGGAGAGTCCCGCTCTCGTTACAGTTCACGCCCTCAGGAGCGCTCAGGACGGAGCTACCGCCGCTCCTCGAGCTGCCCATCCCGATGGTCCTGGATCTCACGAGACTCAGGGTCAGATCCGAGTGGATGATCAGGGGCATCGCCTCTGCAGCGAAGCACATGGAGACCTATGTGTTCGTCGACATCGACTCGCTCACCCAAGACATGCTGAGCGATTACGGCGACTGCATCGTCCCCGTCATCCCGCCAGGGAAGGATGTATCGACCATCGAGCTGCCAAACGGGACGGGTATGGTCGAGCTCACGGTCGAGACCTCGTGGAAGAACGACTCCAAGACGCTCCTAAGCAGGTTCCCGGAGAAGGTGGTGTCGTTCAGGGTCAAGGCGCGCAAAGGCATCGAGGATACCGTCCTCGAGATGCTGGACCGGGAGGTCGCGGTCGCGCACATCGATTACGATGACGATGGCGAGGAGTACGGCGCCTCCAAGAGGCATGCGAGCGAGTCGCTCCTCGCGATTCACTCTAAGCTGGTATCCGTCGGCAGGAGAGACGAGATCACGGTGATGGCCGGAGGCGGCCTGGCCGCGGCCGAACACGTGCCGAAGAGCGTCGTATGCGGCGCGGACATCGTATCGCTGGACAAGGCCTTGCTGATGGCGCTCGAGTGCAGGGACTGCGTCGAGTGCGACGCATCGTCCTGTCCGGTAGATATCGCTGCCGCACCCTCGGAGTGGGTCGAGGGACGCGTGATGAACATGGTCGGCGCGTGGAGGGACCAGCTGCTGGAAGTCCTAGGGGCCATGGGTATCCGGGAGGTCCGGAGGTTGCGCGGGGAGGTCGGAAGGGCCTTGTTCTTCGACAGGCTCGAGGAGGAGTTCAGGGCCGCCCTCGTCGGAGGTGGGAGACGATGACGACGTCCAAGGACATACATGCGGGTGCCTACCCCGCGGTCGCCCTTGACCCGTCCGAGCGCCTGCGGTTCATGAACAGCCACTCCGTGACGAGGGCGAGCACGTGCATATCGTGCGGCATGTGCGAGAACCTCTGCCCGTACGGCGTCCACAGACGGGTGGAAGGGCATGTGAAGATGCTTCCGCCCGACGACAGGAGGTGTATAGGCCCATCCTGCTCGGTCAACTACTTCTTCTGCGTGGCCAACTGCCCGACCAAGTCGCTCTCCGTCGGGCCTAGCGACAACTCCCGTAGTCTTGGAGATCCGCGCTGGCCCGCCAATGTGATCCTCGCCACCTGGAAGATGGCGGAGACCGGGAAGCCAATGGCGTTGGACGACCCCGCCAATTGCGGTCTGTCGGGAGGAGGGTTCGACGAGCTGAGGTTCGTGCTCCCATCTGGGAAGCCCAAGCTCGACCCGGAGGACATCTCCGTCTCCGTCGAGCTCAACAGGCGCGGGACAGGCGAGAAGATCACCATACCCGTGCCGTTCTACGGCGGCGGCATGTCGTTCGGGTCCATCAGCGTGCATACGATGCTCGCAAGGCTGAAGGCGGCGAGGACGTGGGGCACGTTCACATGCACGGGAGAGGGCGGCTACCCAGCGCTACTTGCGCCGTTCAAGGACAACATAGTGCTACAGATCGCGACGGGGCTCTTCGGCGTGCGCGAGGAGACGATCCAGCGCTCCCGCATCGTCGAGTTCAAATACGCCCAGGGGGCGAAGCCTGGCCTGGGAGGACATCTGCTGAGCGACAAGAACACGCCCGACGTCGCCAGGATGAGGGAGGCGGTGCCGTACACCAGCCTCTTCTCGCCGTTCCCGTTCCACAGCGTGTACTCCGTCGAGGACCACAAGAAGCATCTCGACTGGGCGCTCGCGATCAACCCGAAGGCGCTCCTGTCCGTCAAGGTCTCGACACCGAACGATGTCGATATGGTGTCCGTCGGCAGCTACTACGCGGGCGCACACATAGTGCATCTCGACGGCGGGTACGGCGGAACAGGGGCAGCCCCGGAGATCGCGAAGAAGAACATCGCGATGCCCGTCGAGTACGCGATACCGAAGGTGCACAGGTTCCTCGAGGCGGAGGGCATCAGAGACGAGGTCACGCTCATCGCCAGCGGCGGCATAAGGACCGCCATGGACGTCGCGAAAGCGATCGCCCTGGGGGCGGACGGAGTCGTCATCGGCACCTCGGAGCTCGTAGCCCTCGGATGCGTGAGATGTGGCAACTGCGAGAGCGGGAGAGGCTGCCCGAGAGGCATAGCGACGACCGACCCGGAGCTCGAACGTCTGAGCACGTCAGACTGGGGCGCGGAGAGGTTGGACAACCTGTACACGGCTTGGAGGCTGCAGTGGTTGGAGCTGCTCGCCCGCCTCGGGATGGAGGACATATCCGAGCTGACTGGGAGGACCGACCTCCTGAGGTACAGGGACAGGCCGGCCAAGGAGGTGGGCAGGTGACCCCCGAGCAGCATCCGTTGATACGGTCGAGGTCGTGGATGTCCGAGATGCGCCCGCCTGAACGCCCGCGCTGGGTGGAGGCCGAGGGCGGTTGCGGGGTCGTGGGTCTCGCCTCCTCCGTGCAGGTGGCGGGACGGCATATCCACGGCCCGCTCGTGCAGATGCACAACAGGGGGAACGGGAAGGGCGGCGGGATCGCCGCCGTCGGGCTGTCACCCGAACAGATGAAAGTCACACGCAAGACGCTGGACGAATGCTATCTCGTGCAGGTCGCCTACCTCGAGCCCAAGGTGAGGGCCGCCCTCGAGGACGGATACATCAAACCCTTCTTCGAGGTCGAACGCAGGTACAAGGTCGAGACCAGCACGGACGACGCCCTGCTCAGCAGGTTCGATGTCAGACCGCCGGATGTGTGGAGGTACTTCTGCAGGGTGAAGAACGAAGTACTGGACAGGTTCATCAGACGCGCCGGTCTGGAGAGCATACCACGGACCAAGGCCGAGGACGAGTTCGTCTATCAGAACAGCTTCAAGATCAACCACAAGTACTACGCGGGCAAGGAGATGCAGGCGTTCGTCATGTCCCACGGGAGGAACATGATGGTGCTGAAGATCGTCGGCTACGCAGAGGACGTCATCAGCTACTACAAGCTGGACGACGTGAAGGCCCACGTGTGGATCGGTCACCAGAGATATCCGACCAAGGGCAGGGTCTGGCATCCAGGGGGTGCCCATCCGTTTGTCGGGCTCGACGAGGCGTTGGTGCACAACGGGGACTTCGCGAACTACCATTCGGTGACGGAGTACCTCGCACAGAGGAACATCGCCCCGCTCTTCCTGACGGACACGGAGGTATCCGTCCTGCTGTTCGACCTGCTCAACAGGACGTACGAGTACCCACTGGAGTACATCGTCGAGGCGCTCGCCCCGACGACCGAGCGCGACTTCGAGCTGCTGCCAGAGCGGAAGAAGAAGGTGTACCGGGCTATCCAGGCGACGCACATGCACGGTTCCCCCGACGGCCCGTGGTTCTTCATCATCGGAAGGAACAGCTACTACGAGCGTCGGTTCCAGCTGATGGGCATAACCGACACGTCCATGCTCCGACCGCAGGTCTTCGCGCTGGTGGACGGGGATGTGCAGATAGGGCTCATCGCGTCGGAGAAGCAGGCGATAGACTCCGCGCTCGACAGCATATCGGAGGAGTTGCCGTCGGTGCCGAAGTACGCGGACAAGTACTGGAACGCAAGGGGAGGCAGCCACAACTACGGGGGTGCGTTCATATTCAGCCTCCACGCCGAGGAGGGTTCCGGAGACATGAGGCTCATATCGACCAACAAGTTCGGCACCACCGTCGCGGCGCCGTACAGAGGATGGGACCACGCCGACGACCTCGACCTGGCCAAGCCACTCAGGAGAGCGCCTGGCAAGGGTTCCTACGCAGCGGACATAATCGATCGGAAGGGTGCGGAGCCGTCGTTCAAGGCCTTCGTACGCTCCCTGAAGGACGCCTCCGGGGACGAGGTCAACAGCTTGTTCGCCAGCATGGTCCCCTACGCGCAGAAGGGCGACTCTCAGAGAGAGGAGATTCTGCAGCTGCTCACGCTCGTGCTCGACAGGAGGTACGACTCCGGCCGGATCAGGCGGAGTAGGCTCGTCCAGAAAGCCACCGAGACGCTGGATGCCACGCTCAGGACGGCTCCCAGGATAGAGAAGGACGAACGGTCCGTGTTCCAGCTCCTGGACTTGAAGAGTAGGCGCAGGCTCAGGCCGCCGAAGTCTCCTTACGACATGCTCGTGGTCGACTGCAGGGGGTTCCCCATGGAGGGCGAGGAGGGGGTGTCCTTCATCGTCGCGAGGGCAAGGGAGCTCGGCTGGAACCGGGCAATCGTCTTCGGAGCACACGGCCAGAGGTTCATCGGGTGCGGGATGGGTCCGCGCTCCAAAGGCTTCAGGATGGACGTATACGGCAGCCCCGGAGACTACCTCGCATCCGGCCTGGACGGGGCGGAGATGAGGGTGCACGCCAACGGACAGGACCAGCTCGGACAGATACTCGCGGACGGCAAACTCGTGGTCTACGGCGATGTGGGCCAGACGTTCTTGTACGGCGGCAAGGGAGGAGAGGCGTACATCATGGGCAACGCGGCGGGACGACCGCTGATAAACGCGGTCGGCAGGCCGAAGGTGGTCATCAACGGGACATGCCTGGACTACCTCGCCGAGTCGTTCATGGCAGGCAACCCCTTGTACGGAGGGGGCTTCGCGGTCGTCAACGGTGTGGCGTTCGACGGCAAGGGCGACCTCGAGGAGCTGCCAGAGCCCTATCCCGGCGGCAACCTGTTCTCGCTCGCCTCCGGAGGCGCGATATACATCCGCGACCCGAGGAAGCTCGTCGGGGAGGACCAGCTCAACGGCGGCCGGATATCGAGACTATCGGAGGCCGACTGGAAACTCATTCTTCCGCACCTGAAGGAGAACGAGAAGCTGTTCGGGATATCGGTGGACAAGTTCCTCCTGAAGGTCGACGGCGTCAGGAAGAACCCGGAGGATGTCTACAGGAAGATCGAGGCGGTGCCGATGATAACCCTGTCCGGGAAGACTCAGATGCAGGACCTGGGAGAATGAGGTCCGAGCACGGTCGCACGACGTCGACTCCTCCCCGACAATTATTCAACGGTGGTCCAGGATTCTGGGATGGGCTTCTCTGAAAGGGGTTTCGCGTTCCCAGACTGTCGGAAATTGCACCCCGACAATCGTACAGTCAGCAAGCTTAAATATGGTCGCAAAGATGCAGCGCCCAGAGCTACGGACAACACCCTTTGATGCCCCGGACCAGGCCGTTCCAGGGACTGGGCAAGATGTGTGTGAAAATGTACGAAATTATCAAAGCGGAGAAGCTCACACCCGATGTGACGCGACTGGAGATCGCCGCGCCCCGCATAGCGAGGAAGGCGAAGGCGGGACAGTTCGTCATGTTGACGGTGGACGAGCACGGCGAGAGGATCCCGCTCACGATGGCGGACTTCTCTCCCGAGAAGGGGACGATCACGATCGCTGCACTGGAGATCGGCAAGACCACCAGGAAACTGGGAACGCTCAAGGCGGGCGACAAGCTGTTTAGCCTCGTGGGCCCGCTCGGCCTGCCGACGCACCTCGAGGAGTTCGGGACCGTTGTCTGCGTCGGCGGTGGCATAGGGCTCGCCCTCATGTACCCCGTCGTCCGGTCTATCAAGGAGGCAGGGAACCGAGTCGTATCCATCATAGGCGCGAAGAACAAGGACCTGCTCATGTACGAGGACGAGATCGCAGCCGTCAGCGACGAGATGTTCGTCTGCACGGATGACGGCTCGAAGGGGCACCACGGCTTCGTGAGCGACGTGCTCCAGAAGCTCATAGACGGGAAGCGGAAGATAGACCTCGTGTACGCGGTGGGCCCGATCATCATGATGAAGGTCATGGCGAACCTGACCAGGCCGTACAACATACACACGGTCGTGAGCCTCAACCCGATCATGGTGGACGGCACCGGCATGTGCGGCTCCTGCAGGGTCATAGTGGACGGCGAAACCAAGTTCGGCTGCGTGGACGGCCCCGAGTTCGACGGGCACAAGGTGGATTTCGAGAACCTCACCGCGAGGAACAAGAGGTACCTTGCGGAGGAGGAGACATCTCTCCGGATATTCCAGGGGGCGAAGTAGGTGGCCGAGGAGAAGAAGAAGTCGAGGATCGTCCCGAAGAAGTACCCTATGCCGGAGCAGGATCCCAAGGAGAGGGTCAGGAACTTCGACGAGGTCCCCATCGGTCAGGACAGGGAGACCGCCATACTCGAGGCGAAGCGGTGCCTGCAGTGCAAGCCCAGCCCGAACCGCAAGATATGCAAGGACGGGTGCCCGGTGGAGATCGACATACCCGCGTTCATCAAGCAGCTCCAGGAGGGCGACCTCGAGGGAGCCATGAGTATCATACGCGAGAAGCAGAACCTGCCGGCCGTGTGCGGCAGGGTCTGCCCGTATGAGAACCAGTGCGAGGGCCTATGCATCGTCGGCAAGAAGAACGAGCCCGTCGGCATCGGAAGGCTCGAGCGGTTCCTCGCGGATTGGGAGAGGAACGAGCAGAAGCACGGCAGGATCGAGACGCCCCCATCGACCGGCAAGAAGGCCGCAGTGGTGGGCGGAGGACCCGCCGGGCTCACGGTCGCTGGAGACCTCGCGAAGCTGGGCCACAAGGTCACAGTGTTCGAGGCGCTCCAGTACTCGGGCGGCGTGCTCGTGTACGGCATCCCCGAGTTCAGGCTGCCGAAGGAGATCGTGAAGGCAGAGGTCGACTTCATCAAGAGGTCGGGCGTAGAGGTCAAGAACGACTTCGTCGTGGGGAAGCTCGACACGGTCGACGACCTCCTGGAGGAGTACGACGCGGTGTTCGTCGGGACCGGGGCAGGGCTACCTAACTGGACCAACCTGGAGGGTGAGAACCTTAACGGTATCATGTCCGCCAACGAGTTCCTCACACGGGTCAACCTGATGAAAGCGTTCAGATTCCCCGACTACGACACGCCCATACGCGTGGGCAAGACGGTCGTCACCCTCGGCGGAGGCAATGTGGCCATGGACTGCGCGAGGACGGCCCTCAGGTTAGGGGCCGAGGAGTCCATCATACTGTACAGGCGGTCCGATGCCGAGCTCCCCGCGAGACGCGAGGAAGTCCACCATGCGCGCGAAGAGGGCGTCAGGTTCGAGCTGCTCGCAGCTCCTCTGAAGTACATCGGGGACGACTGTGGGAACGTCAAGCAGATCGAGGCAATCAGGATGGAGCTCGGAGAACCCGACGACTCCGGACGGCGAAGACCCATAAGGATCGAGGGATCCAACTTCATAGTGGATTGCCAGACAGTGCTCGTCGCCATCGGACAGAGCCCGAACCCACTGGTACCGATGACCACCCCCGACCTCAAGACCACCAAGTGGGGGACCATAGCCGTCGACGCCGAGGGCAGAACCTCCAAGAAGGGCGTGTTCGCCGGGGGCGACATATCGACGGGCGCAGCGACCGTCATCCTCGCGATGGGCGACGGCAAGCGCGCCGCGAAGGCCATGCACAAGTACCTCACCGACGACCCGTCATGGCCCTCACCCGAGACCTTCGAGAAGGGCGCGTGCTAGTCGTAGGGACGTTCGGAAACCTATTCTCGCCAAACCATTTCACGCCCGGTTCGGTGTATGTTCTAGAAATGTGCGTAGGTCAGGGACACGACCGCATGGGTTGAACCGATTACGGCATATCTCAAGGCCGTTTGGTCCTGCCTATGGGGACGGTGAAGTGGAACGTGGACCCCACGCCCTTCTTCGTCTCCAGCCACATCTCCCCTTCGTGCTTCCTGACGATCTCCCTGCTGACGAACAGACCTATGCCGACGCGCCCGTCCTCCCTGGTGAGACCTGCGTCGGCGAGGAAGAACTTGTCGAATATCTTCCCCTTCTCCTCGTCGGAGATACCGATGCCCGTGTCGCGGACCCATATATGCACCTTCCCTGCGAGTATGTCCGCGCCGACGGTGATGCTCCCGCCCTCGCGCGTGTACCTGACGGCGTTGTCAATGAGCGTCTCCAGCACGTCGTGCATCCTCAGTCGGTCGGCCATCACAACGGGCAGCTCGTTCCCGAAGAGCACCTGCACACTGTGTCTCCTGGCGTGTATCTCACCCTTGAGCCCGTCGAGCACCTCCCTCGTGACCATGGCCAGGTTCACCTGCTCCAAGTTCAGGTCGATGGTCTTGTTCTGCAGCCGCGACATCTCGAGCATCTTGCCGACCAATGTGTTTATCCTGTTTATCGAGCCCAGCATCGTGGAGAACTTCTCCCTCAACTTCGGCGAGACCTCGCCGTACAGACCCTCAGAGGCCATCTCGAGGTACCCGAGGATGGTTGTGAGCGGTGTTCGGAGCTCGTGTGATATGGTGTTCACGAGGTTGTCCTTCGCCTTGTCCAGGTCCTTCATCTCCTCGTAGGCCTTCCTGACAGACTCGAAGTTGCTCCTGAGCTCGTCTCTCAGCTTGTAGTTCTCCATCGCGACCGCCGTGTGCGTGGCGAAGGGCTCGGCGATCTCGTACTCCTGCCGGGTGAACTGCCGTGTCTTATCCCTGTAGATGTCGATCACTCCCGTGACCTCTCCATCCTTGCTCATGAGGGGGATGCACATCATGGCTTGCCCCACCCCCTCCATGGCCTTGTCGATGCCTGGAATGTCCTCCACCCTCTGATCCTTCCATGAATCCTCGACGATATCTCCCTTCCCAGTCCTGGCTACCTCTCCCGCCAGGCCTGAGATTGGGCCGATGTCAGACATGATCTCCTCGCGGTAGGGGCCAGTTGCGAAGGCCGGTATCAGGAAGCTTCGCTCCCAATCCACGAGATACACCGCGATCTCGTCGAACGGGACGATCTCCTTCATGCTTTCCGTGAGCATCCGAAGGGTCTCCTTGAGGTCCACCGGTTGCTGCAACGCGGCCGTGGCGTCCGTCAGTATCCTGTAGTTCTTGATCGTCTGGTTCAGCTCGTCCACTAGTTCGGCGTTCGCGACGGCTATCGACGCGAGGCTGGCGAACACCTCCAGGTTGAGCACGAGGCTTTTCGACGGGAGCTTGCCGTCGACTGGGCTGTCGGGCTCAAGGAATCCTATCATGTTGCCGTCCCGATCCTCGAAGGTGACATAGAGAACGTCCAGCTCGTGCCAGTCATCCTCGTGCTCCCTTGGCAGCGCCGCCTTCTCCGGATGCATCAATCCGTAGTAGGCGCTGAGGTCCTCGTCCGGCCCGCTCTTGTGGAGGTAGGTGAACCTCCCCAGTCGCTCGGAGTTCCCGACGTCCCTCATGACTTTGCTCCTCGGCGTCCGGATTCCGATGACCTCGTCCGACTTCTCTGCCGTGTATCCTCTCGTATCCACGAGGCGGAACTCGTCGGTCTTCTTGTCCAGCAGGAAAGCGTCGCATCCCTCGAATCCGAAACTAGATGTTATGATGTTCACGATCTGTGCGAAGAGATGCTCGATGTCTCTGGTGGTCATCATCTCCGTAGTGACGGAGAGCGCCTTCTCGAGGGGGTCGTCCTGCACGGCACTGTTGATGATTTCCGACGTATTTCTGATTTTGTAATTCACACCGTTAGCAGCCTCGACGTCCCCGCGCGCGGAATTCCCCCCCAGCCGTCGCACTGACCTCACAAGTTGTGCGTGAAACATGCACAACGCACAACCGCCCCTATACGCCACCGTAGTCCCCCATCCACTGCTGTTGCGTTGACCGAGGGGGGATGCGCCCGGGGCGGAGCATGTCCAGAGGACCCCGCCTGCCCCGTCGAGAGTGCTCGACAACGCAACCTTTTATGACGCTGAGACCGATGGAGTGTCGTTGTTCCACATGCCAGGCGAGCTACTGTATCTGTCGTATGCCGACGTCGAAAAGGTCGGTCTGCCGATGTCGGAGGTGATCGACGCGGTGGAGGAAGCGTTCCGTGAGAAGGACGCTGGAAAGACCGAGATGCCTCCCAAGCCCGGGATACACACGATGCCCGACTCGTTCATCCACGCAATGCCCGCCTTCGTCGAGGGCATGCGTGCGGCCGGCCTGAAATGGGTCAGCGGCTACCCGGAGAACCGGAAGCGTGGACTCCCGTACATCTCTGGGTTGATAATCATGAACGACCCTGATACCGGGGTGCCGACATGCGTCATGGACGCCTCCTGGGTCACCGCCAAGCGGACCGCCGCGGCGACGGCAGTCGCGACCAAGTACCTAGCGGACCCTGGGGCGAAGGTGTTCGGCATACTCGGATGCGGTGTCCAGGGAAGGACCAACCTCGAGGCGGTCGCAGCCGTCTCTACGGAACTCGAGCGTGTGAAAGCCTACGACATCGACCGCGCGGTCGCCGCGAGATATGCGGACGACATGAAGACCTCCTACGGGTTGGATGTGGTGGTCGTGGACGAGCCCAGGAAGGCCGTGGAGACCGCAGACATAGTGGTCACGGCAGGTCCCATACTCAGACATCCCCTGCCCACGATCGAAGCCGGTTGGCTGAAGGAGGGCGGGTTCGCGTGCCCTCTCGATTTCGATTCATACTGGAAGCCTGATGCTATGCGAGCCGTCGACAAGTTCTGCACCGACGACATCGACCAGCTGAGGTACTATCAGACAGTCGGATACTTCTCCGGGATACCCGCCATTCACTCGGATCTTTCCCAGATCGTCACGGGCAAGATGCCTGGCAGGGAGAGCTCCGACGAGAGGACGATGTCGATGAACCTCGGGGTGGCGATCGAGGACATGGCTACCGCCATCAGGGTGTTCGAGAGCGCCAAGAGGAAGGACATCGGCACTTGGCTTCCCCTCTGACCACGGGACCGGATGATGTCGGGATCAAGAATGGTGTGGCGCCCCGGTCGGGATTCGGACCCGAGTCCCGAGCTCGACAGGCTCGGATGATAGGCCGCTACACTACCGGGGCGTGATGGTCCGTCCAGTACTGTTGGACGTGCGGCCTTCAGCTATCGCGTCTGAGGCAAAAGCTCACTCCGTATATAAGCGTTGGTGGATGCTCCACCGTCCCCTCATCCGTCCTTTTCGGCAGGTCCTGCCTCGGCTGCTGGCTCGACGGGTTTCTCGTCCTTGAACTCATCGATGGGTTTCGTCGTGTATATGCCGCACTTCATGCAGTAGAAGGACACGAACATGTCGTCCTTGTCGTCCGCCTTCAGCTCCTTCCCGCACATCCTACAACTGGCCCTCATCTCGTTAAGCTTCACCGTGTTCACCTCGCAGGTCGGTCGACGGTCGGTCGTACTCCGTGATGTTCCTCCGTGCCCTCTCAGCCTCATCTGGATGTCATGATCTTGAGTATAGCCTCCGCTGGGGCGCCGTCGCACTCCTCTAGCGCCTTCCTCGCCTCACCAGCCGTGCAGCCCGTCTGTGACACCACCAACTGAACGTCCTCATCCGGGACGCCATCATCTCCGGATGCATCGACCGTCCTCCGCTCGCACTCCTCAGGAGTGCCTACGATCTGGAATGTGACCTGACCCTGCATGGTCACCTTCATGACCGCCGCCTCCTTGAAGACGATCTCCTTTGACCTAGTTTTGATGACCACTTCCTCGACGTCTTGGACCTCCTCCTGAGAGACGCCCATCCTCCTCATCGCGGCTTGCATCTGCTTGGGGTTCATCCTACCGCCGGGAAACAAATCTGGCACCTTCCTCAATGGACACGCAGTCTAGTGAATCGATGCGTCTGATAAAAGGGTTTCTCCGATATTGCTCTGTAGAAACCCTCTGAAAGACGACATTTTAGAAAGGTAGAAACGTCGGCAAGATATAGCCCCTCCCAGGAGTCAGCCAACGATCTGTGACGGATCACTAGCTCCAGGGATGGGATGGCCTCGTGCCGACGGATGGGAAGAAAGCCGTTCTGTCAAGCTATCGGGTGTTACACGTAGTGCGAAGCGCCAAGACCCCATACCCCGTTGATATCACGATGCCATACAGGGCACGCACACGGGCCGTACCGGTCGGCCCGGAAGGATGCAGCGGATCGCGCTCGACATGTGGGAGAAATCCATATTCCCGAATGGGCGCGTACGCCGGACATGCCCCCGCGGATAGGCCTATCCAGGCGCTGTCAGAGGGAGTGGGCACGCTGCCACCAGCCGCCTGCGACAGGGCGGCAGGGGGCTTACGGTTCAGCCCCGGCGCGTCCCAGCATGACGTGATGATGGTCCTCTGCGACCCTGCAATGGGTGCACGGCCGGAGCCGAATGGGACGAGTCAGTCGTCGAAGTGGTCCGAGGGATTACCACCCGATAATTGACAGAACCGAACAAGGGGGCGTTTGAGATCATCGAAATCCGCAAGTACCGCATCTACCCAACGAAGGAACAGGAGCGGACGCTGGCGGAGCAATTGGAAACATGCCGGAGGCTGTGGAACCGATGCCTTGCGGAGCGTAAGGGCGCATGGGAGAACGAACGCATATCGGTTAGCCGGTTCGAGCAGCAGAGGCAGATAGCGGTCGATAAGAGGTCCAACGTGTTCTTGCAGGGCGTGTACAGCCATGTCCTTCAAGATGTCGTACTACGATTGGAGAGGGCATACCAGGCGTTTTTCAAGAAGAACGCCAGGCATCCGAAGTTCAAGAAGTTCGGCAGTTGCGATTCAATAACGTATCCGGACGCTTACAATGGTTCGGTGAGACTTGGTGTCACGCGGAAGAACACCAAAATATACCTGTCCAAGATCGGCTATGTGCCGATACTGATACACCGCGACCCATCGAACGGGAAGAACAAGCGGTGTACTGTGAAGCGGGAAGGGATAGAGTGGTATGTTGTGCTGGAGTACGATGTACCGGATGTGGAGCCGTCCGGTCTGCCAATCGAGCATCCGGTCGGCATAGACCTGGGTTTGAAGGCGCTCATCACGACCTCGGACGGCTGGCACGTCAAGCCGCCAAAACCCCTGAAGGTTCACGAGCGGAGGCTCAAGCATTTACAGAGAGAATTGTCACGGAAGCGGAAAGGGTCGAAGAACCGCGTCAAGGCCATCGAGAGGATGGCGAAGCAGAGCCGGAAGGTCGCCAGGACCAGGCGCGATTTCTACCACAAGCTCTCGCGCCAGATAGCCGACAAGTACGATTTCGTAGCGATGGAGAAGTTGCAGATAAGAGATATGGTCCACAACCATTGTCTTGCGAAATCCATCCACGACGCAGGATGGGGCCAACTGTGTGGCTTCGTGGACTACAAGGTACAGCGGAAGGGCAATCGGTTCGTCCAACCGTCAGCGTGGCGTTCCACGATGGAATGCAGCGTCTGCAAGCATGTGAAGGACATGCCTTTGTGGTTCAGAGTGTACAGCTGTCCGGCCTGTGGCAACACCATAGACCGGGACGAAAATGCGGCTCGAAACATCCTCGAAAGGGGATTGTCTCAGGTAGGCGAGGACATCGCCGAACTCATGCCTGTGGAGAGTGGAGTTCAACCAGGGCGAATAAACGACCTGGCTTCTCCGTTCTGTGAAGCAGGAACCGTTCCTGGTGGTGGCTGATGCCGCCGAGAAAGGAAGCCCCTGCTTTCAAGCATGGAGTGGATGTCACCATCAATCGTGATTCCCCGAGGCGAACGTTTTAAACCCCTTCTGCCAATAGATGCTATCACTCGAACGACCGGGATAGGTGGTATCTAATGGCCAACGACAAAGACCTCATGAATGCCCAGGAAGCCCTTGCCGGCGGGGACTTCGAACGAGCGTACAAAGGATTCAGCAAGTTGATCAAGGGCGGCTCGAAGAACGCTGAGGTGTACTTCGGAAAGGCCGAAGCTGCCGTTGGCGTTCCCAAGGCGTCCGCCGAGGAGATACAGGAGTGCTACAAGAAGGCCGTCGAGCTCGACCCCAAGAACCCGATCTTCCAGTCGTCGTACGGGGCGTACCTTGTCGAGATCGGGAGGTTCAACGAGGCGGAGGCAGCGTACAACAAGGCGGCGGAACTCGACCCTGAGAACGCCAGATACTACTACTCCGAGTTCGGGACGGAGTACGCCCTACGAGCGCCGGTTGTCATGGAGAAGTTCCTGGACGACAAGACGAGGGATATGATCAAGGCGAAGGGGCTGAAGTACCTCCTGAAAGCTGTGGGCATGACCGAGGAAGACGCGAAGAGGATTCTTCCGTGATGTGATTCGCTAGATTCTCGGCAGAAAATCATCTCTCTTGCGGGAGCATCGCAGGCACACGCCGATACCTTTCTCGAGGCACGACCCGCAGACCAGCTTCCCGCAGATCATGCACGTGTTCGTCGCGGGCTTGCCGCATATGTCGCAGATCCCCGTCATCGACATCTCACTTGGTCGGAACACGGGCGGTGGTGATAAATCCTTCCATCCGTCGAAGATCAGATCAGCCTTAGCCACTCCAAGGCCTGTACGACGCCGTTCCAGCTGTCTCCTTCCACGGCGTGCGTTGCCGCCCGCTTGGTCGCCTCGGGCGCGTTGGCCACGGCCACCCCCCATCCGCAACCGCTGAGCATGCGTTCGTCGTTCTCGGAATCGCCTATCGCCGCCACGTCCCCGACGCATAACCCGACGATCTCGCAGGCCTTGCCGAGCCCCACGAACTTGTCCATGCCACGCTCCATTATGTGTATCGCCCAGCCGGTGCTCTGCACGTCCACTCCGAAGTTCTGCAGGAGCTTCCGCACCTCCTCCAGACTCGTCTCCTGCTTGATGCCTACCTCGGTCTCTCGCCATCTGTCGGTGAAGAGCCTCTCCGTCGACATCTCGGACGCCAGGTGCTCGTACGCCCGTCTGGGCGCATCGGGGCTTGCGAGCGTCCAGACCTTCTGTCTGTGGCATACGACACCGCCGTTCTCCGCTATGACCGGCCCGTCGAAGCCCAGGTACACCGCTAGCGAGTACGCGATGGGCAGGACGTTGCCGCTTGCGAGCATCACTGCGACACCTGAGTCGTTGACCTTCCTGAGCGCCGAGATCGCCTCGACGCCTATCCTGCGGGAGGAATCGGACAGCGTGCCGTCTATGTCCACAACGACTCCTTCGACCTCTCCTGGGTCCGGCCGCCCTTTCCTGTTACTGCTCGTCAACGGCTCTCAATCCGCCAAGGGTAGTGATCCGCTCGGCAAAAGCATTGTGCTTGTGTATCGACTCCTCGCTCTCGCTTCTGACGGTGACATGGACGGAGTCGTCGAGGTCGCCGTACCTCTCGAGTATCTTCCCGAGGATGTCCCTCACGACGTCCTCCACGAACTTGGGGTTCCGATGGGCCCTGATCACCACGCTCGCCTCGTCGTCCCTCTTCAGTATGCCGTATGTCGGGCTGCTCAGGGAACCCTCGACGATGTCGATCATGTCGTCCGCCTCGACATCCACGTGCTCCGGGACCTCCATCATGAGCGTCGTACGGTTTCTCTGGTTGTGTGTGATCATCGGCGTCTCCGATAAGCTCTTCCCTAGCTCGGGGTCGTCGCTGTTCAGACGCTGCCTCACGGTCTCCATGGCGCACGGGCAGGCCGTCATCCCCTCGACCTCCACACCGATGAGCTTCATCATTCCGTTCCCGCGCCTGGAGGTGGCTCTGGCGACGAGTTTGAAAGGCTCGAGCGTCTGTCTCCCGGCATCCGTCCGTCGCTCAAGGAAGTAGTCGGCGACCATGTTGACCTCGCCGTAGCTGGCATACTCATGCCTGTCGAGCAATTCCCTGCATATCTTGCCCGCAAGCTCCTCGAGGCTCCCGACCTTCTTCCTGACGCTCTCGTCGATCATCTCTGTGATGATCTCGACGTTCCTCGACATGTGCGACCCCTTCTGGGTCGACGGCAGGTCGACGAACACGTCTATGGCTGGTGTGATGTGGTTGTCGCGGCCATGGCGGTGGACTATGACCGGCTTTCTGACGCCGGTTACGCCCACCCTCGTGAGCCTGAAACCGTTCTCCACTCTGCGGTTCTGTACGTCCAGACGGTTCACCATTCCAGCAGTAACCGGGTAGAATCCAGGCACATAATAATCCGTGACTGATTTACCCTCCGGGCGGTAGCATGGTGGCGTATTATAGCTACTCGTACCGCTGGCAGCTGTAGCAGTAGTATCTGTTGTATTCCGGGATGTATTCCAGCGGTCCGCCGCAGTTGGGGCAAGTTCTCCCCGGCACAGGTGGAGTGTACGGCGCCGGAGATCCCTGCATCGTCGCTGCCGTCGCGATTGGCACCGCCTCGCCTCCCCTTGCCCTGTCCTTGATGGCCGTGAGCTGGAACGCGGCGCCGAATATGATCGTGCCGAACATGATGATCACCACCACGGCCATGTCGAACCAGTCCAGCCATATGAGTGCCAGGCCTACGAGGAGGCCGCCTATGCCAGCGGTCACGACTCCCAGGGCCTGTTCTATGAATATTATCGTGACGACGAGCACCAAGCCAGCGATGACGAGGGCGACGATCTCGTTGCCGAGCACAGCCTCGACCACAAAGAACGTGAACATGGCTGCGACCACACCCAGCCCGATCTCGGCGAGGAAAATGAACACGAAGCTTCCGACGATAGCGCACAGGATCGACACGAATAGTCCGACCACGACGCCGCCGACCGCCGTCCCTAGGATGAATCCGAATATCCCTCCGAGTATGGCTCCGATGAAGGACATCAGATGTCTCCAGACTATCCTGCCGGCGAATGCTATGACGATGCCTATGATGAGCAGGACGGCGAAGATGAGCAATCCGTATTCGCTGTACGAACTCTCCGCGAAGCCTGGCGGGCCCTGGGCCATACTATTCCCTTCCTCTGGATGCTGAAATGAATGCCCCGCCTCTTAAACGTTCGGAACAGCGCCAGGCACACCAGCCAGAGGCCAAGTACTAATTACACTCCCCGCCCATCAGCCCATCCGATGATCTGCGGGGTGGACGAGGCCGGACGGGGACCCGTGATAGGCCCACTCGTGGTATGCGGAGTCTCCGTTGACGACGACTCGAAGCTGGCCGGGCTCGGCGTCAAAGACTCGAAGAAGCTCTCGAGACGCAGGCGGGAGGAGCTCGCCCCGCGGATATTCGAGGTGTCCAAGGTCGAGGTGCTTGAGCTTCCTGCCGAGGAGATAGACTCGCTCAGGTCACATATGACCCTGAACGAGATCGAGGCGATGCTCTTCGCGAAGGTCATCGATAGACTCTCCCCCTCAGTCGCCTATCTCGATGCCGCAGATGCGAGCGAGGAACGTTTCTCCCAGATGGTCTGCTCGCGCCTGACCTGTGGGGCGCGAACAGTGTCGGAGCACGGAGCAGACGTGAAGTTCCCGGTCGTGTCCGCTGCGTCCATCATCGCAAAGGTCACGAGGGACAGTCGGATCGACTTCATAGAGAAGGAGCTGGGTGAGCCGATAGGTTCCGGATACACCTCAGACCCGCTCACGCGGTCGTTCCTGGAGCAATGGTTGGAGAGGGAGAGGTCCCTGCCGCCGCATGTCCGACGTTCATGGAAGACATCCGAAAAGCTAATGACCAGGAAGGAAATGCGGAGGCTGGATTCGTTCGAGGGATAGACTTGGTCGAGCAGCTTCTCAAGGATGCAATTGACAAGTTCAATGCGCGGGTGAAGGAGGACCCCGAACTCGCGAAGGAACTCGAGGGCGTGAGCAAGGTCGTGCAGGTCGAGATCGAGGGCGGTGACTGGTATCACTTCGTCCTCAGGGGAGGGGCGGTCGACGGACCGCACAAGGGAGAGACCGCCGACCCTGATGTGAGGGTAATCGCGAGCGCCGACACGCTCACGAGATTGTGGACGAAGGAGCTCAGGGTGATGAAGGCGTTCGTGACGAAACAGCTCCGGGTGAAGGGGTCCATGGAGGACCTTCTCCGACTGAAGCGCTTCTTCTGACCCAGCACCCTCCGAAAAAACGGATACTTTTAACTACATAGTCACCATTAGTCGCAGTCAGCGGGGTGGGGTAGCTTGGAAATCCCATCAGGCTCATAACCTGAAGACCGTTGGTTCAAATCCAACCCCCGCTACTCCCTTCTTCCTGACGATATCTACACCTCGGGTGCGGTCTAGATGCGGCGACGTCCGTGAAAAATGAGAAATCATGATATATCACGAAGCCCACGTACCTGAGCGTGACCACGCATCACTCATGCGGGGGCGACCCGAACAAGAAGCGGTTGTGCCCGGCCTGCCTCCACTGGGACCCCAGACCCGAGGAGATGACCGGACCTGGACTAGGGTACTGCATCGAGCGCGACATCATCACGATGATCCGATGCGAGTGCGAGCATTTCGAGGAGGCCACGAGATCCAAGGTCTCCGCGAGGAACAGGGAGCTGTACGGCGAGTTCGAGGGCTACGAGGAGCACGAAGACGAGCACTGAACCGGAGCCCGTCCTGCAAAACCCTTAAGTCGCCCCAATCGTCTGTCACCCGATGTCTCGGTGGGATTCTGATGAAGGCTGTCATATTGGCTGCTGGCGAAGGCATGAGGCTCAGGCCTCTGACAACGTCGGAGCCTAAGGTTATGATACCGATCGCCAACCGCCCTGTACTGGAGCATGTCGTCGATGCGCTGGTGAAGAACGACGTCCGCGACATCGTGATGGTGGTCGGCTATCGCAAGGAACGCATAATGTCCTATTTCGAGGACGGCAGGAAGTTCGGAGCGAAGATCGAATACGTCGTCCAGGAGAAGCAGCTCGGGAACGGGCACGCGCTCTCTTGTGCTAGGGACCGCGTATCCGGCGACTTCCTCGTGTTGGCCGGGGACAACATCGTGGATGCTCGTGCCGTAGGGGACCTCCTGCGTTCGGGGGCGTGTCCCAGCGCCCTTGTGGTCGAGAGCGAGAGCCCGTCGAAGTACGGCGTCGTCACGATCGAGAGGGGGTCCATAAGGAGCGTGGTCGAGAAGCCTGCCGACCTCGTATCCAACATAATACTGACCGGGTTGTTCTGCCTCAAGGACCCGATCTTCGAGGCGATCGACCGTTGCATCGTGGATGGCGAATACGGCCTGAGCAACGCCTTCAGGGCGACGCTGGGGCAGTCGGGCATCAAGCCGGTCTTCTCGGACGGCCTCTGGATAGACGCAGTGTATCCGTGGGACCTCCTTGAGCTCAACGCAGCCGCCCTCGAGAGCGCATCCGTCCGGACCGCCGGCAAGATCGAGAAGCATGTGACCATCGCGGGCCCGGTGGGAATCGGAGAGGAGACGGTCGTCCGTGCCGGCACCACGATATACGGCCCGGTGATGATCGGCGAAGGCTGTGACATAGGCCCCAACGTGACGGTCTTCCCGTCAACCAGCATCGGCGACAACGTGACGATCGAGCCGTACACCGTGGTCAAGAACAGCATACTGATGAGCAACTGCGGCATAGCCGCCCACTCCTATCTCTCGCATTGCGTGTTCGGGTACGGCGTGAAGAGCAAGTCGCACCTGATGGGGGCTGGGTCGGAGGCGTTTGTCAACATAGGGGACGAGTTCTTCAAGGTGCCTCACATAGGCTGCATAGTCGGTGAGGACACCGAGTTCGGGGCGGGCGTCGTCGTCGAGCCCGGAACCATAGTCGGCGCTGGATGCAAGGTATCCAGCGGATCGAAGATCATGCGTAACCTGCCCAACAGGGCGCTCGTCCTGTGAGGTGTGTAACTCAGATGTGTGGGATCGTCGGGTACGTCGGCGGGAAGAGGGCGCAGCCCATACTCCTGGATTCTCTGAAACGCCTGGAGTACAGAGGCTACGACTCCGCAGGGATTGCCGTTATCGGCGACGGCGTCCAGCTCTTCAAGGCCAAGGGAGAGATAGCGGTGCTCGAGGCGAGCATGCCCGAGATGGAAGGGATGGTCGGCGTTGCGCATACCCGTTGGGCCACGCAGGGGAAGCCCACATCGGAGAACGCCCACCCGTTCGTCGGCTGCAAGAACAAAGTCGCGGTGGTCCACAACGGCATCATCACCAACTTCATGGAGCTGAGGGAGTCACTCATCGCAGACGGTCACGAGTTCACATCCGACACCGACACGGAGGTGTTCGCCCACTTGGTGGAGACTAACCTGGGCGACGGAGATCTGATGGGAGCCGTCAGGTCCGCCCTGAAGCGAATCGACGGCACGTACGCCTTCGCCGTGGCGGCGGAGGGAATGGACGAGGTCGTCGCCGCGCGTAACGAGAGCCCTCTCGTCGTGGGTCTTGGCAACGGCGAGAACTTCTTGGCCAGCGACGTGACCGCCCTTCTGAAGCACACGAACAAAGTCATCTATATCCTGGACGGGGAGACGGTGCGTATCACGCGCGACGCCGTCACGATAACCGACCAGGAGGGCAACCTGGTGGAGCGCAAGCCTGAGAGGATCGCGTGGTCGCTAGAGGACGCCGAGAAGGGCGGTTACCCGCACTTCATGCTCAAGGAGATATTCGAGCAACCGAACGCGATCCATGAGTCGCTGCTTGGAAGGTTGGAGTCCGTCGATGCGGAGGGCTCGTTCTTCCAGGACCAGTCGTTCTCCAGCGTGAAGATCGTGGCGTGCGGGACGTCGTACCACGCGGGCCTTGTCGGCAAGTACGTGATAGAGGAGCTGGCGAGGATCCCAACGACGGTCCAGATATCCTCGGAATACAGATACTCGACGGCCGCCAGGGAGAATCCGCTCGTGCTGCTGATAACGCAGAGCGGGGAAACGCTCGACACGATCGCTGCCGCGCGCGAGGCGAGGAAGAGGGGGAACAAGACCGTGGCGATCGTCAACGTGGTCGACTCTGCCATATCCAGGGAGGTAGACCATGTGATCTACACCAGGGCCGGGCCGGAGATAAGCGTCGCCGCGACGAAAACCTTCGTCACGCAGCTGATAGCGTTGTACCTGGTAGCCATGGAGCTGGGCGTCAAGGGGAGGTCGCTGACCGCCCAGGCCAGGAAATCAGTGACGGGCCAACTGCGCAACCTTCCCCGGGCGGTGCAGGACGTCCTCAACCAGGCACAGACGATAGAGGCGCTCGCGAACAAGTACTCCGAGGCGCGAGACATGTTCTTCATGGGACGTAACATCCATTATCCCATATCCCTCGAGGGGGCCCTCAAGACGAAGGAGATATCGTACATCCACGGCGAGGGATACCCTGCGGGTGAGCTCAAGCACGGGCCGCTGGCGCTCCTGTCGAAGGACTCCCCCGTCGTCGCCATCGCCGTCAAGGACCACACCTACGAGAAGATGATAGGCAACATCAGCGAGGTGTCCGCGAGGGCCAGCCCGGTGATAGCGGTCGCGGTCCAGGGCGACACTGAGATCGGCAAGTTCGCGGACGACGTGATATACATCAAGGAGATACCGCCCTTGTTCCTGCCCATACCGGTCATAACGGCCCTGCAGCTGTGGGCGTACTACCTCGCGAAGGCAAGGGGCTGTCCGATCGACAAGCCTAGGAACATCGCGAAGACGGTCACCGTGGAATGAGCTTTAGCTGGGGAGCTTCTCGGGACACACGCCCCTGCGCGAGCACGACCTGCACTTGCCCGGCCTGTTGTGGTTCCTGTGTACCTCGTGCGATTCAAGCGCCTCCCCGATCTCCCGAACCTTCTGGAGAACCATCTTCTTCATGTCCTCGTTGTAGTCTATCTGGAACTCGTGGTTCGGATACCTGATCAGTCCGTACGGTGGCGGGTTCCCGGTCGAATCCTCCAGGAGGAGGCAGTATGAGGCGACCTGGACGATGTGTGAGAACAGCGGCCCCTGGGGGGTGCGCCCCCTCTTCGCCTCGACAGGAACCACCTGGTCCTCGAGCTTGACGATGTAGTCGGGCCGCCCCGAGATGCCATATCTCTCCGACTTGAAGACCTTCGAGTCATCGACGTCGATGTACTCTATCTTCCCCTTGAGCCGGAACTCCCTCCTCAGGAGGTCCGCGACGCCGGTCGACTTGAGCGATCTGTACAGGAAGTAGGATGCTGCGACGAGCCAGATGAGCGATATCAGCGTGAGCGCCTGTGCCATCTTGTCGTCCTTCAGCACGAAACCGACCGCGTTGACCGCGATCACCACGGCGACTATCGCGAACGTGAGTATTATCCTCTCGTAGTCCAGGAGCCTGCTGCTGACGGTCGATCTCGATGCCTTGTACAGGAAGAACGAGGCGGCGAGGATCCAGATCAGCGCGACGACGCCCATGATCTCGCTCACAGGGAGCGAGTCGCCCTCTATCAGTAGCTCCACCCCCAGCACCGCGATGACCGTGGCCGTTATCGCATACCATAACACGAGCGTCTCCGACTGCCGCGCAGACCGTTCCTTCGAATCGATCTCCCAGAGAGACCTGCCCAGCTTGTGATGCTCGTGTATTCCCTTCTCAAGCTCTTCGTTCTCCGATTCGTAATCTCTGCTGAGCCACCAGCTGAGCGGGCAGTAGCTGAACTTCTCCAGGTCTCCAGCGGAGACGAACCTGCCCGCACCCTTCGCCATCAGGCAGGCTAATCAAAATACTGTTTCAAGTATCTTTGGTAACAGCGTCGCCGGGGCCGCCATCGTCGAAGTAAGTCTTGTCCAGGAGCAGGATGTCCTCGGGAGGGTCGATCCCCTCGACGAATCCGAACCAGTAAACCACCGCCCCGGTGCCGAACAACTCGGTGTACGGTTTCAGCTGCCTCCGGACGTTCTTCTTCAGCTCGATCTCGTCGCCGAACGACGCCTTGGACTCTATCCAAAACACCTTGGTGCCGTCTATCTTGATGGGCTTGTCGAGCAGGACGTCCGGCGTCTTCTTGTGCGTGCTCCTCAGGTCCTCCTCGGTCCTGTATTTCAGCTCCCTCTTGTCCAGCCAGTCGTTGAGCAACGCCTCTCCCCACTTACCACGCTCGGTCTGTATCTGCGCGCCCTTGGGAGAGTACACGATATCCAACTCTGCGATCTGCTTCAGCTCCTTCTTCAGACGGTTGTTGCGACAGGAGTTCGGGTCACGGATGTACTTCCAGTATTGCTTCCTCGTCACGTTGATCTCCGGCGCGATCATCAGACCGAGAAGGACTGGTGGGAAATTGATTCTCCTCGCCAGCTTGTATATGGTCATGCCCTTGCGCCACTCCTTCGTCAGCATCTTCAAGTCCTTTTTGACGACGTAGTACCGGCGTGTGGCGTCACGGACGGTCCTCTGGGTGTACATGACCAAGAGCAGTTCCTTGTCAACCTTGAGTTCTTCAGCTAGTCTATCGATATCCCGGGGGTTCTTGAGTCGGGAGTAAATCATCTTGTAATCGTCGTATTTCATCAGGCTCACGGTCCTGCGGTGTCACCCTGATCCATTAATCGTGAATCTCATTCGGTGTCTGGGGGGCATTATCTCGGAGTCTCTACTTATTACTTTGCTGGCCACTTTCTGAGGCTGGAGGAGAGCTGGGCCGTCTTCGCGGCACAAGCTTGAAATCGAATGACGCTATCGAGTCCCATCAGACTTCGCTGGCTCTCGGAGGATCGGACCGTTGACTCAGAACTCAATCAGAAAGGTCATAATGCCCGCGCGCTACGTCCAGGGAGTGGGCGCTGTACGTGAGCTCGGCTGCTACGCCAGGCAATTCGGTGGCAGACCGTTCGTCGTCTCAGGGAAGACGGCCTTCTCGAGAGTGAGGCCCGAACTGCTGGCCAGCCTGGCAGCGGCCGGACTGCCGATGATCGGGTACGACGACAGCGTCATCGAGTGTACCTACGAGAAGATCGACGAGGTCGTGCGAGATGCCGGCCGAATGGGTGCCGACCTAGTAATCGGCTGTGGAGGCGGAAAGGCGGTCGACACGGCCAAAGCTTCCGCGGAGAGGCTCGGAATCCCCGTGATCACATTTCCCACGCAGTGCGCGACGAACGCCGATCAGATGGCCGATGCAGTCATATTCACGGAAGACCACAGGTTCGTGGAGGACTACTACCTCTCGCGCGCTCCAGTCCTGGTGCTAGTGGATACGGAGATAGCCGGACTGGCACCAGTGCACTTCCTCGTTCAAGGCATGGGAGACGCCCTCGCCTCGGGCTTCGAGAAACCCGCCTATGCCGCCACCATGAGGGCTGGGGAACACGAGGATCGGGCAGCCACGGCTGCTCTGCAGATCAACCTCGAGTGCTTCTCGGTCCTCATGGCCCACGGCATCCAGGCCAAGATGGACGCCGAGCGTGGCGTGGTCACCGAATCGCTGGAGGTCGTGATCGAAGCGATCAAGCTCATGAGCGGGTTCGGGTTCGGGGGAGGAGGCTGCGCGGCCGCGCATGCGATCCACAACGGTCTTACGGCGCTCCCTGAGGTCCAGAGGAAACACGGGGAGGTCGTCGCCTACGGAACGATCGTCCAGATGGTTCTCGAGAAGAGGTCGGCGAACGAGATAGAGAAGGTGATGCGTTGGTGCAGGGAGCTCGGGCTGCCCATACGGCTATCCGAGCTCGGTGACGTGGATGCCGAGCGTCTCCCCATCGCCGCTGAGAGGGCCTGCGACCCCAAGGACACGATGTCGAACATGCCCTTCCCCGTCACGCCGACGAGCGTCCTGGACGCCATGCGCGAGGTCGAGCGGCTAGCAGGAGTCCTCACATGAACCCCACCGGTCCTCGGTCTTGATTCCCGATTCATCCCGCTGGCTAGCAGTCCCTTCTCGGAAAGACCTATATACAGCCATCACGATTCTCAGGTAGCCGCTTATCAGCGGTAGAAGGGATGATTAGAGGAGGCATTCAAGATGAGTAGCGCAATGGGTTCAGTTCTCGCGCCAGGGTCTTCCCCCCCATGGCTTCCACGCGACGTAGCCGAGGGACGCAGGTTCGCCTGGTGGGCGGCGATCATGTTCCTGCTTTGGGTTCTGATATGGTTCGTGATCGCAATCGTCGCACTGGTAGTCTTCGCACTCGACGGCGGCATAGGCCTGCTGCTCCTTGGGCTGCTCGGCTTCATAGCGATGATGCTATGCTTCCTGTCGGCGGTCTTCATGAAGAAGACCGTGCTGGAAGCGATAGACCAGGGTAGGTTCCACGACGCCAAGAACGACTCGATGGTGTGGATACTCTTCGGGTTCGCGGCGTTCGCTGTGCCGACGATCCTCCTCATACTGACGTATGTCAAGCTAGGGGACGCGATCACGGCCCACGCGCCTGTCGGCTACATGCCATACCAGGCAGGCAGCGTGGCCGCACAGGCACCCCAGACGTCCCACCCTCATGCTGCGCCACCCGCCCCCGTGCAGCAAGCCCCCCCACCGCAGCAGGCGCCCCATCCGGGACATCCGCAGTACCATGCCCACACAACGCCAATGATCCGGTGCAAGAACTGCAGCGTCCAGTTCCCGACGTTCATGCACACGTGTCCGAACTGCGGTGCGCCGAAGGAATAAGATAAATTCCTCTATCGCTTTTCCCTATTCTGTCCGAGGATTAGTGTCCACCATGACAGAAGTGCTCTACATGAAGGACATCGAGTCGAACTACATACACGAGTTCGACGCGAGGGTGGTCGAGCGTGGGTTCGACTACGTGGCGCTCGACAGGACGGCATTCTACGCCGTCGGGGGAGGGCAGCCGTCCGATACCGGCCATCTGCGATGGGCGGACGGCGAGGTCCGGGTGAGAGAGGTCACGAAGAAGAACAGTGTGAAGCACCATCTGGTGCAGAACCCAGACATCGTCCCCGACCAGGTCAAGGCGGTCCTCGATTGGGACAGACGGCACGCTCACATGCGCATGCACACCGCCCAACACGTCGTCTCCGGTGTGGTCTACGACTTCTACAAGGCGAGGACAGTGGGCAACCAGATATACCACGACCGCTCGAGGATAGACTTCGCACCCATCACGTTCACCCGTGAGATGATGACCGAGGTGCAGGCCAAGTGCAACGACATATTCTCGAAGGGCACACCCGTCGAGGTTTCGACCGCCTCGCGCGATGCGCTGGAGAACGAGGTCGATGCCCAGAGAGCCAACCTGGACCTCCTGCCGAAGTCCGTACGGGAGCTGAGGGTCGTCACTATAGGTGACTTCGACGTCTGCCCATGCGCTGGAACGCATGTGCGTTCTCTGACGGAGATAGGCACGATCTCCATAACCAAGCGGGAGCGGAAGGGGAAGGACAGGGAGCGCATAACGTACGAGCTTCTCGTCTGATCGGTTTCCGCACCCAGGCCGCGGACTCAGCCCGCCCGGTCAGAAACGGACATCCCACCTAATCCTTAAGTACCCCCAGACCTGATAATCGCTCTCAGGGAAACTCATGGTCGAGGTTGGAACCGTGTCCGAGATATCGAAGATGGCCGTCAGGCTCAGTGCAGCGTTCTCCGTGATCGGGATAGGTCTTCTGTACCTGTACATCGCCGTGACTGACGCATCTGCACCGACGAAGGTGCTCTGGTCTGCGACTCTCTCCCTAGGCGTTGCGATGATATTCGTCGTCATCTGGACGATAGCGAGGGATGTCGTAAGGGATTACGAGAGGGCGCTCAAGCGCGGACCCTGAGCAGGGTCGGCGTATCACCTCTTTCCGTTGGGCACATCATCTGTGGCCTTGAGCAGCAGCTCCATGAGGTCGACCACATTCACGCCCGGTACTGACCTGAGCTGGGTCTCGCAGAACGGGCAGCATGTGACGAGGGTGGTCGCGCCGGTCGACCTCGCCTCGTCTATCTTCTTCCGAGCGAGCTCCCTCGACAGCTTCGGGAAGGCCGATTGCAGTCCCGCACCTGCGCCGCAGCATTTCGATTCGTACCTTGAGTTGGGCATCTCCACGTAGTCGGCGACAGCTCCCATTATCTCCCTCGGCTCGTCGAAGACGCCTCCCAGCCGCCCGAGGTGGCACGGGTCGTGATAGGTCATTCTCTCGGTGCTCCTTCTGACTTTGAGGTCACCCTTGCCTACGAGGTCCGATACCTCCTGAGCGATGTGGACGACCTCTATGTTCTCTCCGAGTCTCTCCGCCGACTTCTTAAGGGTGGTGTAGCACCCTGGGCAGGCGGTGACGATCTTCTTGATGCCGAGCGCTTTGAACTTGTCGAAGTTGTCCCGCTCGAGCTTCGCGAAGGCCCCGGCCTGTCCAACCCTCTGCAACGTGGAACCGCAACAGGGCTCGTCCTGCCCCATCACCGCGAACCTGGTCCCGGCCCGCTTCAGAAGCTCCGCGCTTGCCGCGAGCGACGCCATGAGCGGCTTCATCACGGCGGACGTGCAGCCCGCGAAGAAAAGCACCTCCTGTCTTCCAGGGGCGGCTTTCGGTATGTCCAGCTTCTTCATCCACTTATTGCGCGCGCTCCTCGGTTGGAACCAAGGGTTGCCGTAGTTCTTGATGCTCGCGAGGAGTGACGCATGCTCTTTCATCGGCTCGACGCCGTGCTTCAGCAGGTACTCCCTCAACGCGCGCGTATGCTCGGTGTTCTTCAGCGAACACCACCTGTCACAGTTGCCGCAGAGAGTGCACTCGAAGGCCGCCTTCACGACAGAGGGGGTGATGTCGAACTTCCCCTGGAGGAGGCCGAGCATCGTTCTGTTCCTCCCCTTCATCGAGAGCGTCTTGACCCTCAGCGACTGGTAGACCGGACACCCGCGCTCGCAGAATCCACACGAGGTGCCGAAGCAGGTCTCGAGGTCGCGCTTCAACTCCTCGAGGTCCGTCACTTCCCCTCCGCCTCCCGCGGGAACTTCTTGCCAGGGTTCATTATCCCCTTCGGGTCGAACAGCCTCTTGATCTCCCTCATGTACCTGAGCGAAGGGCCGTGCTCGAGCTCGAGGTACGGCGCCTTCTGGTCCGAGTCGCTCATGAAAGTGCTCATGGTGCCGTCGAACTCCAGGGCGAGCTTGCTCAGCTCGTCGTGGAACATTCGGAAACGTTTCACCTCGTCGGCGCTCCTGTAGTCCACGAAGACCGCGCACGAGAGCGAGAAACCTATGCTGTTGGGATGTTCGAGGTACGCGTTCATCCCTATCACCTCGAGGTCGTGCTTTCCAGCCACCTCTATGAATTTGTGGTAGAACTCCTCAAGCCGACCCACCGGAACTCCGGGGTCCGCCGCGCCGAACTTCTTCGTCCCCTGGGAGTCTGGCCATTTCTGTTTGAACGGTTCGAACTCGAGCGTGTACTTGGACGCCCACCAACTGTCCACGATCTCCCTCTCCTTGACCAGCTCGGCCTCGAACTCAGCGGCTATGTCGAGCGCGTGGTCTCTCTGCTCCTTCACGATGTCCTTGTCGCCGGCGAACGCGATTGCCAGAAGCGCCTCCGCCCAGGACGGTATCTCAGGATCCCTTCCGTGCTTCTCCCTGTAAGCATGGGTGTAGAACATCAGTCGACGCTTGCAGTTGATGTGTGCCGCCTCGACGCACAGGCCCGCCTTCAGAATCCTGCTCAGGTAATCCACCGCGCTGCCCATCCGGTGGAACACTATCATGTCCACCATGCGTGCCTCAGGGATCGGCTCCAGCTTCAGCGTCGCCTCGGTGATGATTCCGAGCGTGCCCTCGCTGCCTGCGAGCAGGTCTTTGAGCTTGTACCCGGACGAAGTGAAGTGCGCTTTCCGATGGCCGAGCTCGAGCACCTCTCCAGTGCCCGTGACGATCTCTGCGCTCAGGAGGCAGTTCAGTATCTTTCCGTATCTAACGCCGAAAGTGGAGTCGTTGTCGCACGCTATCGCCGCTCCGACGGTGCTTACCCACTTCGATTCAGGTTGATGCGGCAGCCAGAGACCATATGGGTTCACTGCGTCGTTGACCTCCTGCAGGGTAGCTCCCGCCTGGACTCTCAGAGTCTGGTTCTTCGGGTCCACCTCGACGATCGAGTGCATCGTGGTCATGTCGATGTATATGCCACCGAACAGTGGGACGGCCCCTCCTAACATCCCTGTGAGTCCACCACCTGCCGTGATGGGGATGCCGTGCGCGTAGGCGATATTGACGATCCTCTGGATGTCACGGGTCGTGTCCGGGAGTACGACGACCTCAGGCGGCCGTACCTCATCAGGGGTTCTCGGGCTCCAGTCGGCGCCGTAGACGTACAATTCGGCAGGATCGGTCAACACCTTCTCCTTTCCGATCGCGGAGACGAGTTCATCTATGAATGCCATTCTGTCGGAGTTAGTGCGATGTCCGTACAAAAGCTTGTCCAAGGCAC
>JBFESP010000017.1:0-35108 GCA_041548485.1 Thermoplasmata archaeon
ATGACATACAGGCTCTGGGTGGCTGGGTGGTCATCTGGTGAGGGATTTCCTGGGCCGGTACCCGATGGTAGTCGTAGCGGTCGCGGCGTCTCTGTTCCTGATCACCGTTCTGCTTCAACAGCAGGCATCGGCCAACTTGGTGATGCCTAGGGCTCCTCCGGATACGACATTCAGGCTGACAGAACCCGTCTCGGGTATAGCCTGGTTGTTCGTCGTGAACATCATCGTGAACCTGCTCCTCTACTCCGGCTTGCTCTTGTTGACAGTCAGGAAGAATCCACACGACCGCGGCTTGATGCACGCGAGCACGCTCAGGTTCTTTGTCGCCCTGGTCGGTGCTGTTATCGCAATCACACTCGTCGGGGCATTCGTGGACTACTATCTGGTCGCCCAGCCTAGATACTTGGACGGCATTTACGACCATTTCGGGAGGGATATATCCGGAGTCTATCGAGTGGTATCACTCGATATGGTCAATTGGGTCTTGGCACTGGCGATAATATCTCTGTCGGTGATTGCCATATCGGTCATCGTTCTGAAGCTGGACCTGCGTGCCAGCACTATGGTCGCGTCGGGAATGGCTTTCGCGAACGTTGTCTTCTGGCTGCTGATCGGAGTCTTCGGCGAAGATGTGACATTCCTGACGATTATCTTCGGAATGCTCGTGTCGCCCGTGATCGTGAGGGCACTGACACTCTGGTACGCAAACGAAAGGCCCCTACGGACGCGGGATGCTGCGGAGATGGACCCAACCCCTCTGCCCACTGAGTAGGGAAAACAGTGAAGGGACTTGCGACCAAGTGCATTACCTCTCCTGGTTGGCCCCCTTCGTTCAATTGCTGGCATGATGTTGCGACTATACCTGCCGGGTCCGCCTCCTATCCTCGTCTCTGTTCGAAGTGCAGTGACCCCTACGGTCGGAGGTCAGAAGAGAAACATGGGAAAGAGTTTGGAGAGGGGGCCGTCTGCCTCCTCTCTGGTGTCCTTATGTTCCACCCTAGGCGTTGAGCGCGGTGAGGAAGTCGCCCCATCCGGTGTCAGCTGCGAACTGGGTGTCCAAGTAGTCCGCTCCGTACCAACCCCAGTCATTGCTGGCTGCCCAGTAGAGCGTGACCCCTCCGCAATCGTCCATCTTGGGGCCTCCCGAGAAGTCGGTGACATACGCCAGTACATCGGCTCTCACCTGTGTGGTCAACGATCTCAGGGTCGCATCCGTGATGCCGCTCTCATCCAGCAGGTGGTATGCGAGGTCGTACAGATCTATGTAGTACGGATACGCCGTCATCCAGTGAGCCTTCTGGGCCGCACTCTCGTAGTCGCTCTCGTATGTCGGCAACATCTCCAACATCCTAGCCGACCAGTTGTTGAAGTTGCCTATGCGTGCTCCGAACTCGGCGATATCGATCGCCGCAAGGGTCATCCTCCCGCCGTTGGTCTTTCCATAGTGGAGCCCCCATTCCTCAACCATTACCGATGTGAGTTCTCCCGGCGTCATGGTCGGGTCGTTGACCAGTGTCGTGAGGATGTCATCGAGCGGGAGACCGTCTCCCGGTCCGTACTCCTCAGACGCTACCATGTACGGGACCATGTCGGTCAAGGACAAGGCATAGGCGACCTCTACCATGGCCATGTTGCACGCGTCGAACGCAACCACATCGACCGTCTCGCCGGCACCGGTGAAGGCGCTCTCCAGATCGGTCGTGTTCAGTGAGCTCCCTGATGTGTCGTCGGCGCAAACGTACTGCCATCCTCCACCATGGTTCCAGAGGCTGAGCCCGAAGTAGGTCGATGGCCAGAGTGTCGTCGCGCGCTCAACCCACCATTCCAGTGTGGCTGGGTCTCCCGTATCCATCTCTCCGTAAGTCTCCACGGTAGTGACGGTGGATTCAGAGACCTTCACGATCTCGATGGTGGACGTGGATTTCATGTCAAGTACGGCCACCAGGTTCACGTCGTCACTCGCTGGAACCGCCTGCAAGAACGGCAGGGTGGTCGTCTCCCAGTACGGTTCGAGGCTGTTGTCCGCAGCGACGTAGATGGCGAACGTCCAGCTCACTGTCTCCGCTTTGCTCGTGGGTGCGGTCATCAAGAATCCAGGCACCACGAGAATGGCCACCAAGGCTACACTCAGAACACCAACTCTGCTTCTATTCATACCCAATCATATCCCCTGTGGGAACCCACTGCCTGTTCGGGTTCCCACGCTGGGGTGCATACCGTTCTCTGTACTTGAAGTTCGTTATGATTGTAAACTCTGCGAAGGTTGCCTTGGAAACGGTCACAATTGTACAGCCGAAGTGCTCCCAGGTCCATAGGAGATCCGGGAATCCTTCCGAAGTCGTCATCGGCCATCGATTGAAAATGCTGGATTGACGACAAATGTCAGGCGAAACGTCCGTGTTTGAACACATCTCCTCCTCGGTCGAAGACGGAGTCTAACCGACAGGATTTCTCTACTGACTGTATCAACCGAGTCGATGATTCTGCGCGTTTCATAAGATGGATGTATGCATGTTTGTTAACGTTTGTAAGAGACTCAAACAACCTGGAGCACGAATCCCCGTCGATTTGAGACGTGTCAGGTCGATTCTCGAATAGAATCATTAACCGTATGAATCTTCATTATCGCGGAGGTGGAGAGAGATGCGCCGTTTCCACCGCAGTTGGTGGGGGGCAGACCGAGATGATCTTTGAAAAGAGAATGCCAGCATTGGCGTTGTGTTCGACTCTTGTGCTAGTCGCTCTTCTACCTGGGGCGGCTGGAGTCAGTGGCTACCGCGTATCGTCGACGTCGGGCTCTGGAGGCATGACGCAGGATGAGGTCGCGATTCTCGCTGGGATCGATGTTGACAACGCGTGGTCTGAACTCGAATATCTTGCGAGCCTAGGTGAGAAGCTGGGAGGTACGGCAGAAGAACTGTTTGCTCAGCAATACGTCTTCAGTCGTTTCATGAACATGAGTCTTGACGAAGTCGTCATCGAGCCATTCTCCACTTCAAGCTGGGTTCATCACGGAACAACCCTGAGTATCACCTCCCCCGAGGTGGAAGAGATACTGACAACGGCCTACGGTGGCTGCTACTCCGTCTGGGGAACGCAGGATGGCGAGCCCTACTACTTCGGGAACTCGAATGGCGGCAAGAGCCTGATCGCGCAGGTGGTGGATGTCGGGCGAGGGACTCTGACGGAGCTCGACGCGATAGGCGACCTCGGTGGCGCGGTTGCGCTTGTGCTGAGAGACGACAACGTTATCCCATATCCAAGTATCACAATCGAGGAAATCGCACTTCACGGCGCATCGGCAGCGATATTCTATGGTTACTACAATCAGTATCCGGCATCGGACGGCATCAAACAGGATGGGGTCGGGGGCTCTCTGCCTGCGCTCTCCATATCTCGGGATTCGGCTCAACGAATCCTCGATTTGATTCAGCACGACCCCGTGACTGTCCAGATTGACGGCTCGGTCGACCTGATATCCGTGGAGAACGCCCAATCGGCGAACGTCGTCGGTTATCTGAAAGGCTCGGTCCACCCCGATGAGTACATAGTATTCTCGGCTCACGTCGACACGTGGTGGTCGGGCACGAACGATGACTGCTCCGGAGTGGCTGCCGTGCTCGAACTCGCGAGGCTGTTCTCCGAGTCCAGAGCTGATGGGACCTTCGTGAACGAAAGGACATTGGTGTTCTGCTCGTTCGGTGCCGAGGAATACGGCGGCCCGTCTGATTGGTACAGTTGGATTGTTGGATCCTACGAGTTCGTATGTGCGCATCCAGAGATCGCTGATGGTTTGGTACTGAACCTTAACGCAGATATGGTGGGTTTCGAAAAGACGAACGGACCTTATTGGCTGGAGAATACCTGGGAGATCAACGGTTTCGTGAAAGAAGCCATCACGGATTCAAAGGTGGATGCAACCTGGTGCAACCCAGTCTATCCGTATACCGACGCCTGGTCGTTCACTGCGATTGCAGGCGGCTCCGCCGTGCAGGCGTCGTGGGTCGAGGGCATAGATGCCTACTACCATACCCAGCTCGACGACCTCACTCAGTCCAGCTCTGAGTCTATCAAGGACATTCTAGATTTCTACGCACTGATGGCTATCAGATCGGACGCGACTCTGGTCTTGCCGATCGACTTCATGCCTACGGTGAACTGGCTGTCCACGTGCGTCAAGTCACAAGCACCATCAGTTCCATCGGAGGCCGAGCTGTTCGACCGCGTGGAAGTAGCGTTGAGGAGTCTGAGGGATGATGTGATGGCAATCAACAGCTATGCGGATGACCTGCGTGATGCCTACGAGGCCGCTCAGACCGAAGAAGAGCGAGCGGTGATCGTCGCGCAGGCCGGGATTCTGAACGACGCTCTGATCGACGCTCGTCGAATCATCAACTCGTGGTCCATTGGTCAGGGCGGCTCGATGGGTTCTTGGGACGTCTTCCTCCGTCCGGCGCAGCACGTGCATGATTATGTCAGCTTGAGCGACGCGATCTCCGATCTGTCGGCAGGCTCCACCAACAACGCGATTGCTGCGCTTCGGGGAATCTATACGATGGATTGGGCCCCGGTTTGCAGCCTTGAGACTTATGAGCTGGTGATGAGCTGGATGATAGACGACGAGATGTACTGGGCCGACGATTTCGACCAGCAGCAAGCATATCTAGATGTCTACTGGGTCTACTTGGGACTCACGAGTGAGGCTCTTACCGATAGCGAGGCTAAGCTCATCCTTGAGGACATGAGGAATGATTTACTGCTCCCATGGCTGCAGGAGGACCTTCTGACCCTTGAATGGGCGTGGACAGAGGCGGGTAGTACACTCTCCGAGGTCCTCGTCTGAATGCCCGTCCATCATCGGTGCCGCCTCAGCGAGGGGCACCCGGCGGCGGGCAGCTCCGACCGGGAAGTCGGTTGAGTCCAGCGGGGGCCTTGACGTCTCGGCTGGATGTGACACTTCCAGTGGCGTTGCGCCAACCTTTTGACTGAGCAACCCGATCACGTCTCGATGCATGGGCTGCGATTCCCATCGGGCGAGTCTGCAGGACGAGTGCGCAGGATTCGCAGAAGAATGCTCGACCGTGGATTGGACGCCCTGGCGGTGTTCTCCTCACCTGGCAGCATGAGATATGGGCAGAGGGGTCACGTGCTGTATATCTCTGGCTACGAGCCATACTTCGGTGACACGATGGTTCTTCTTCCGGCCGAGAAGAACGTGGACCCGCTTCTGCAGATCGACTCTGCGGATTTCTTTCCAAGCGATTGCACCTGGATTGAGAATGTTGTCGGCGCGCGGGACCCTGTCGCCACGCTGAGGGAGTATCTGGACGGGGCGACTCCGAGGCTGAAGAGGATCGGCTTCGTGGGCAGCTCGTCGACGCCCGCCGGACTGAAGGGCCGACTCAAGAGGAGCCTGGGTTCGTGCAAGCTCGTGGAGGCTTCTGAGATACTGGAGGATGAACGCGCGGTGAAAACCGAGTTCGAAATAGAATCCATAAGAAGAGCGTCAGGTATAGCGAAGGCCGGCTTTGAAACGGCACTCGGATACGTCAGATCCGGGATGAGTGAGGCGGAGATTGTCGCAGAAGTGGAGAGGGTCTGCCGACTGAGAGGCTCCGAGGGATTTCCACACAACACGATGGTGACGTCGGGCAAGAATCAGAAGCATCTCGAATGGTGGTGGTATTGCGGTCGCCGGAAGCTCAAGCGGGGCGACCCATGGAATCTCGACTTCGGAACCATGTTCAACGGATATTGCTGCGACATCGCGCGGTCGTTCTGCCTCGGGAAGCCGAGCGACCGGCACGTCGATTTCTACGAGCGACTGGTGGAGGCCGAGGAGGCCGCCAGACGATCGATGGTGCCAGGAGTCATGGCATCCGAGGTGAACAAGGCCGTGACCGAGGAGATGGAGCGGACGTTCGAAGGCGATTTCTCCGGTATAGGCCACGGCGTCGGCCTAGAAGTCCATGAGTGGCCCTTCGTCGGATACGAGTACATCGAGAACGACCGCACATACGCGGACAGGAAGCTGGAGAGGAACATGGTCATATCCGTTGAGCCACAGATCTACGTGAAGGAACTCGGCTACTTGCAGATCGAGGACGAATTCGTGGTCACCAAGAACGGAGGGACGCCTCTCTCCACGATTGCCAGGGAGCTGTGGTATTGACCAATCTGGTCGACTTAGGAGGAGTGTGTGATGGAGAATCCTGAACCGAGTGTGACGAGGGTGGAGAATGTCAAGACCGAGGTTTACAGAGACGGGATGCTTACCAAGTACGTGTCAAACGAGGCATGGGACTTGGGCCTCTACTTCATGGAGCCCGGCCTTACCACGATTGTCTTCTCAACAGAATCAGAGGACGATGGAACAGCGGACGAGTGGTACGGGCGAGCGTATGAGTTCTACCACATCGTACAGGGTGAGTTCACCGTCTGGTATGGCAAGGATGCCGGGAGTCTCAGGAAGCGGGAAGCTAAGAAGATCGTCCTCCATGAGGGCGATGTCGTCTCTTACCTTCCTGAATGGAAGTACATGGTGCAGAACACAGGGAAGATACCCGGTACATTCTTCTGGGGGAAGACCCAACCTCCGAGGGACGCGAAGATGCGCGAGATAGAGATGTTGAGGCTAGTCGAGTGACTCATGATTCCCTTCAAGTCCTGCTGATGCGAGCGGATAGCCATGATCTCAAAGGCTCGCTGACTTCCATATCCTCGATGTCTTCAGGATGGATAGACAGATCCTCATAAACGATGGACACCAGCTCGGTCATCGTCGTAACCCGCTTGTCAGATGGTATAGATCCTTGCAGATTGTACGGGTAGGAGTAGGTCGGTGGTAGGATTCTGATCCGGTCCGAGTCTATCATTGCAACCGTCAATGCGCTCAGGACGGCTTGATGAAGGAAGATTCTATAGAGCTCGTCAGAGCAGGCTGAAGACTGGAACTCGTCGTCCAATACTAGGTCCTCGAAGCGCTCATACCATCGGCTGAACAAGCCCACTGACGGGCTGACGCAATATGAGTGCGAGTTGAAGTACGCCCTTATTCGTCGCCCGTCCACGAATGACTCGACGGAATATTCAGAATCCGCGGCGCCAGTCGCTTCGATGATCCTAGCCCAGTATCCGTCTGCCGATTCATCGACGGGTAGTCCAACGTTCTTCACGTGGACCGGCCTTACTGCGGCGTGATAGTCCTCACCGAGGTCGTACAGAACGGGTGGACCGACCATGAGGCTATCCGGGCTTAGCCACACAAGCGATCTGACCCCCGGTTCGGCAAGTCTCTCTGCTTCGGCACAGGCAAACACTTTCTCGGCAAGCTCGTAACCGTTCACCGCGGCTGGAACTCTTGCAGGGACGAGCCTTATCCCGAGTTCTGGTGGAGCCAGGTCAGCAGCGCCTGATGGGCGAAAATCGAAGAGCCAAACAGGACACGACCCAAATCTCCCACCGAATGAACGAATGCTCTCGATGAGGAGCGTCGCAGCCGCCATCTCCTTCGCAGTGCCTGCTGATGTGATAAACAGCACTTCGTCCGATCTAGACCTAGGCCCGGTCGAACCGTCGCTATCGCGTGAACGGCTCATACTTACCTCCTGTAAACGGCGACTCCCTGATTAGTGCTTGTCGTCCTAACCTCTACAACAGCAGGCTTGGAATGATTCACTCCGTTGACAGAATCGACATCCGCAGCTCTGAACCCCCGGTCATTGCATTCTCCACGGGGAAAGAGTGGAAGAGCGGCCGCGCCCCGATGTACAACTACCTGCAATCGGTCAACAACATCTTGCGAAGGATCGGTTTGACACACCTGCGTCCCTAGCATTCTTATGCTATTTCAGCCCCCATCGGTAATTTCAGTCTCGGCCGGTGAATGTCCAAACGCTATTTCACCGTTGTACTGGCGCTGAATTAGACGTCTGAAATCTAATTCTGACGACAAGGAGGAATTCATCAAGGGGGACTAAGGGCAAATGCTAGGAAAGAGGATTGTTGGAAAAGGAATAATTGCGTCCGTCCTGTTCTGCATGATGGCATCGACAGCGATAATGCCATGTGCCGTTGGAGCGGATGATGACAGCTTCGAAGTGGAGAGACATCCGCCCGGAGCTCCGAGCACGGACATCGTGTGGTACGAATGGACGGCGCCCCTCGATGGCAGTGTGTACCTGAACATCCAGAACGATGGAATGGCCGGTGTGACGATTGAGATAAGAGACAACGCTTCTTCGTCCCCGACGCTGCTGTCTCAGACCATTCGATTTCAGGGAGTCGGTGATGCGAACGTGGATTCAGGACTCGTACCGGTGACCGAGGGAACAATGTACTCGTTCTCCGCCATCCCGGGTGGGCCGCCAGGATGTCGCGGTACGTTGCTGGTGAGTTTCGAGCCGGCATCCGTCACGACCCCGGAAATCACCTACACGGTATACGACATGTTCGAGGAGCCTTGGGGGCCATGGTGGGATTACCGGATCGCCAGTTCGACATGGGACACCGAGAGACTGCTCACAGACGAGGCGGGGGACGTGACGTACCTGTACTCCGTCTCGCACAACCCGAGTGGCGATGAGGACGATCAGGGTCTGATATACGCGCCTTACAGATGGAACGTGAATGCGGTCAACATACCGAACATGAATGTTCACGATCCCGTGCTCATGCCCACTGCCAGCAGCTCGGCGGTAGAAGGCGCGGCGGTATCGATGGACGTGTACTTCCAGTACCTGTTCTCAGAAGGCGGCGATTGGACGAGCCTGTGGCTGCCTGAATGGAGCACCGGAGACTTCGCCACACTGTACGAAGAACTAGTCAGCCCGAGCGGGTGGACCTCTGAGATCGAGACCAATTTCCTGTCCCCCGATATGAATGATGGATACATGACGGGCACGATGGTCGAGGTCACCATGAACCGCGCTGGCGCGGAAGAGTGGATCGGGCTGCCTCAGACAGAAGACCCACTCGACTGGTGGGCGGATCAGGGAGACGACTACCTCACTGGCTGGAACTCATGGATATCCGAACAAGGGAACGAAGTGTTCGATATCTACTGTGGCTACGAGTGGACCTACGATGTCTTGGGAACCATAATGAAGTTGAGCTCTGATGGTTCGGAGGTCGTGCTGGAGATCGGCCATGTCAGCTGGGGTTACGAAGCCTTGATGACGAGGTGGCTGGAGCACACGGATGTGTCGATGCACCAACCATACCTGGAAGATTTCAGCATGACGGTGGAATACCGCGAGAGCGATGTTGATCTGAGTCTCGATGGTGTCGCCCAGTGGAGCCTGCACTGTGTTAAGCAGAACGACGCCACGCCAGGCGATGACACGCCGTGCGCCTGGGTGTGGGAGCCCATAGCCCTTGACTACATCGCCTCTTGGCCCGCGCATCCGGATTCTGACTACGACCCGTATGCTGGGTTGACGTATCCTAGCTGGAATTGCGGAGATGTTCAATACGGTACCGCTGTGAGCTATGAGTACACTCCGGTTGAGATGGATCTGGCGGCTGGCAGGACGCTCGTGATCGTGCTGCCGACGGACTCGGTAGCCGGGTACTACGCCGAGGAAGTCCCGTCAGATGCCATCTGGCAGGTTTGGAACGGCAATCAGGCCGACTACGACGCCATCAGATACTACGGAACGATGAGCGTGGGCTACATGAACCTCAACGGGAACGACTACGACCTTGTAGGCAACGTCCTGACCATTGAGGGGCCGGCTGACTTCGCAAATCCGCACCCGAGCAACCCCGACTACTTACTCCATGGTGGACCGTGGCTCGAGTTCAACGTGGATTCGACGTAAGGCTGTCGTGGCAAATGAGGCGCAGGCCACTGCACAGGCAGTGAAGTCTGCCAAACCCTTCCCTAAACCTCTTCATTTCCTTATTCTCTGTAACACGAGGGGACACAAGGCGAAGACCGACGCAGCAGCTGCGAGCACGTGTTGCCGTTGCTGCGATTCACCGGACAGATGATACGCCGACGGCTGTCGGTCCGGTAGTGATTCCATGTGGTTTCTTCCAGCCCTCCCGGCGTACACATTTGGGGTTCTGCGAGAGGGGGGTCAGTCAATAACTATATAGGGTCGCGCCTTTACCACTCCGGCCGCCGAGACTAGTCGGCAGCGTTGGGGGGACCAAATCGTGATGAGGAAGTTCAGGCAGCATCTTCTGATGCTCTGCTCAATAGTGGCGGTTGCTGCGCTCGCAGCTCAGCCTGTAGTCGCCGGCAGTGAGACGGGTTCTAAGAAAGGAGACAACCAGCTTTCGCCGACGTGGAGGGTGCTGGTGTATCTCGACGGTGACAACAACCTGGATGTAACCCTTGGCGGGGAGGAGGTCGGGGTCGTCGAGACGGACCTTCTGGAGCTGATGGCTGTCGGATCGACCGATAACGTCGATGTCTTCACGTTGGTTGACAGGTTCGCTGGCCCGGCGGTACTCTACAGGGTTCTTCCAGGGGCTCTCGAGGAGATGACGGATTACGTCTTCCACAACCAGGAAGTGAACATGGGCGACCCTGAGGTCCTTGAGAGCTTCGTATCGTTCGCCTTCAGCGAGTCTTCAGCCTTGTACACGATAATCGTGTTCTGGGACCACGGAACGCCGTACTACATCGCATGGGACGACAACCCGTCCGAAGAGGAGGGGGTTGAGCCCGACTGCTTGACGCACAAGGAGGTCACCGAGGCTCTTGAAGGCTACCGCATCGATATACTCGGTGCGGACGAATGCCTTGTCGGTCAGACCGAAGTGGCCTACGAGTACAGCGTCAACGCGGATGTCGGCTACCTTGTCGCGAGCGAGTGCTACACCGGCTGGAGAGGTATCGCATACGATAGAATCCTGGAGGAGATAGAGCTCGACAGGGACATCACACCTGAGGAGCTGTCCATCGCGATGACCGTGCATTTCGCCGAGATGATGCTCGACACACCATACAAGGCGGAGATGGTGAACTCGAAGGCGGCCGTTGACCTCGGAGGAATGGACGCCCTCGCGGATTCCATAGGTTACATGGCGGGTCTCATGGTCGCTGATATGGAGAGCTATCTTAACGCCATCAAATCTGCCCAGGCATCCGCGCAGATACTGTACGGTACGAATGCGATTTCAAGGGTCGACCTTGGCGCGTTCATAGACAACCTCGCGCAGAACGTCGACGACCCCGCAGTGAAGTCGGCTTGCGAAGCAGTTCTAGACGCCTACTACGCGGCTGTCATAGGGATTGGCACCTCGATGCTTACTGAGGGCTTGCATACCGGTCTTGGCATATACCTGCCGTTGACGCCGGGCCACTCCCTCGAGGAGCTCATGCTCAACGGTTCCTTGGAGGAATACCAGTCATACGCCTTTCCGCAGCTGGGTTGGATGGACTTCATAGAGGCCTTCTGGAGCGCGAGCGGAGGATCGAAGACGGGACACGCGTAATCCTGAGTCGTAGCCACATCCTCCAGGCCAGCACTCTGGGATACGTCATGTAGGACGGTCGAAACAGTTTTCCCGCTCCTATCCGATTTCCCCAGTAGGGTGACGGCGTGAGGTGTCCTTCGTGCGAAGGCAGGATGGTACGCGGGTTCGTCGCAGCTATATCCGTGAAGCGCAGCGATTCGACGCGCTTAGAGTGGTTCGACACGAGGCCGAGGATGGCTTCGGTCGGTGGCAAACCACTGACGGGCTACGGGAACCCGGGAATCACCGAAGGCTATCGATGCCCTGAGTGCGATGCCATCATCCTACGCTGAATCCGTCAGCTCCTCAGCCGGGAAAGGGTGGATATCGCGTTGATGAAGGAAGTAGAATCAGGGTGCGGGCACCCTGAGTTTGAGAAGGGGTTTGGATGGGGCTGTTTCCGAACGAGGCGGCAGCCCGCTCAGTCCGCCCTGTCCTTGTTCACGATCTTGATGCACTCCTCGACGACATCGAAGCCGGCATCGAGCTGTTCCTCCGGTATGTTCAGAGGCGGGATGTACCTGACCACTGACTTGCCGCACGGAAGCAGCATGACACCCTTCTTGAACGCCAGCTCCGTTATCTTGTCCCTGCTCCTCGCCGCGTGCTTCTTTGTCTTGCGGTCCTGTACGAACTCGTGCGCGAGCATCATGCCGACCCCTCTCGTGTCGCCGATGACTTCGTATTGGTCCTGCATCTCCTGAAGCCTCTTCTTCGTCTCCGCACCCAGCTTGGCCGCGCGCTCGATCAGTTTCTCCTCCTCCAGGACGTCGAGCGTGGCGATGGAAGCCGCGTGCGACAGCGACGCACCACCGAAGGTGTTGGAGTGTCTGCCGTATCTGTCGAACGCCAGCTTGGCGTCTACGATGGTCGCTCCCAACGGCAGACCGCCCCCGAGCGACTTCGCGCTGCAGATGATGTCCGGCACGACATCGAAGTGCTCGCACGCCCACATCTTGCCGGTCCTGCCCATGCCGGACTGGACCTCATCGTCCAAGAACAGGCACTTGTGCTTCCTTGTGAGCTCGAAGACCCCCTTGACGAACTCCTTCGGAGGGACGACATATCCTCCCTCTCCTTGGACGACCTCCATGCTGATCGCCGCGACGTCGTTCGGTGGTATCTGGTTCTCGAAGTAGATGTCCTCTATCGCATTGACGCAGTGCATGTTGCAGCTCGGGTACTCGAGGTTGTACATGCATCTGTAACAGTATGCGTACGGTACATGGTACACGCCGGGCATCAGGGTGGCCGTGTAGCCCTCCCTCTGGACCCACTTGCTGGCGGTGCACGACATCGATCCTGTGGTCCTTCCATGGAACGCTCCCAGGAATTCGACGATCACCTGTTTCTTCGTCGCTGACTTGGCTATCTTGATGGCTGACTCGAAGGACTCCGAGCCCGTGTTCGAGAAGAACACCATCTTCTTATTGTCGCCAGGGACGGACTTCGCGAGCCTCTCGGCGACTTCGTTCTGCAGCTTGCAGTAGAAGTCCGTACCAGCGACGTGCGTGTACTTGTCGACCTGGTCCTTGACGGCGGCGACGACCTTCGGGTGTCTCGCCCCGATGTTCAGGACGCCCACACCGGCGTAGAAGTCGATGTACTCGTTGCCATCGACGTCCTCGATGACCGCCCCCTCGGCCTTCTTGAAGACAAGCGGCCAGGACTTCGTCGCCTTCACAAGCCATTCCTCGTCCTTGGCGACGGCCTTCTTCGCCTCCGGGCCCGGAGGCTCCACCTTGATGTTCGGTACCTTGGTCATTAGAAACATCTCCTTGGTCGGACTGTAAGCGCATGCTTGATAAATCGGTTATGGTTTTACACACATTATTCGGGTGAAAACCTGCCGAATTCGAACATCTGGATACGATAACCGTACGGATTCCCCGTGGTCGAGGGACCTTCGACACCACCCTTCCCCGTCGCGCACGGTGTCGCCCCGTCGGCAACGGTTGAACGGCAGGCTGGACCCAAAACGTATATAAAGGAGCCATATTTTAGGGGATACCTCCACGAAGAGGTTTCCATTGTGAAGTACACTCGGTTTGAGAGGGCGAGGATTATCGGCGCGAGGGCGTTGCAGATAAGCATGGGTTCGCCGGCGCTGGCGGACATTGAGGATAGCGTGATTGACCCGATCGAGATCGCCATCCTCGAATTCAACAGTGGCATAATACCGATGACTGTCAAGAGAAGTGGATGAGGTTTTCAGATGGAGGAGCAGGCCGTTAGTGAGATCGAGGAGCCAGCGGGACCGGATTCCCGTCTGCTCATACCAGAGGATGTCTACCTGACATCCGGCGTCCACATAGGCACACAGCAGAAGAGCGCCGACATGAAGGATTTCATATTCAAGGTTCGTTCAGACGGGCTGTACGTGCTCGACATCAAGAAGACGGACGAGAGGATACGGGTCGCCTCGAAGTTCCTGGCACGATGCCAGCCCAACATGGTGCTCGTCGTCTCGGCACGACAGTACGGACAGAAGCCAGCGAAGACATTCGCTAAGGCTACCGGTGCTGGCATCGTCGCGGGGAGGTTCGTCCCTGGCTCGCTCACGAACCCGATACTCCCGTCCTTCGTCGAGCCGGAAGTGGTCCTAGTGACCGACCCCGCGGCCGACGAACAGGCGTTGTCCGAGGCGTTGAGCGTCGGCATCCCGATCGTGGCGATATGCGATGCCAACAATGAGACAAGGAACGTCGATCTCGTGATACCCTCGAACAACAAGGGTAGGCGCGCTCTGGCGACCGTGTACTGGTTGCTTACGAGGGAGGTCCTCAAAGCGAGGGGAGCCATCCCGGCAGATGAGGACTTCAAGATGACCGTAGAGGACTTCGAGGCGTCCCTATAAGCCAGGTGTCCCGGCGGCGTCCTTGTGGGGAAATCTAATATTGTCTACCAGCCATAGCTATGCCCTCAGGGAGGAAGCTGAAACATGAGGCGTCCAGCTGTTGCGGGACAGTTCTACGCGGGTGACAGGCAGGGTCTCGTCCGCGAGATCGAGGAGTGTTTCAAGAGTCCGCTCGGTCCGCAGTCTCTGCCAACGTCTGGGAAGGGCCCTCGGAATATCGTCGGCGGAATCGCCCCGCATGCTGGGTTCATGTTCTCCGGTGGCGTGGCGTCCCATCTCTACGGGGAGATAGCCTCTGACGGCGTTCCCAGAACGTTCGTGATCCTGGGACCGAACCACACAGGACGAGGCTCGGGCATCGCTCTCTCCACGGAGGATTTCGAAACCCCTCTAGGGGTGGCCAAGGTCGACCAGGAGCTGGCACAGGCCCTCAGGAAGGACCTTGTGGAAGTCGACAACCTGTCCCATCTCTCCGAGCACTCGATCGAGGTCCAGCTACCGTTCATACAGTATCTGTCGCAGGACTGCATGTTCGTACCCATCTGCATGGCGTTCCAAGACTACGACGCCGCGGTCTCGGTCGGCGAGACGATCCGGGACGGTGCCAGGGACAGGGATGTGGTCATCGTCGCTTCCACGGACTTCTCGCACTACGTGAGCGCCGCGACCGCGAATGCGAAGGACGCTATGGCGTTGACGGCCATAGAGGCGATGGACCCCAAGGGACTGTACCGGGTCGTGATGGACGAGAACATATCCATGTGCGGCTACGGTCCTGTGATGGTTATGCTGACCGCCTGCCGTGGCGGGAAAGCCAGGATTCTCAAGTATGCGACATCGGGCGATGTCAGGCCGATGAGGGATGTGGTTGGGTACGCGTCTGTGGTCGTTGAGAAGTGATGGCGGCCGGATCACATCTGGGGTTCTGCTGGTCCTACTCGTGGCGAGCACCGCATGGGTCGCTCTCAGCGTAACGGCCCCGCTTCTGGTGCCATCAGACACGCTTACGGATCTCACTGGGACGGTCGGGATGCGGGAGAACGACGCACAGTTCGAATCACTGAGCATCGTGCCTCGAATCATCTACATCATGGGCGATCTCGAGTGCCATCAGATAGCCGAGCGGAGCTACTTCCTGAACGGCAACCAGATGCCTTTCTGTTCAAGAGACCTCGGCCTGTTTCTCGGGATCGCCATCGGTTTCGGTATAGCCACTTTCCTCGTCCTTCAGCTGAATCCGGTGTGGCTGCTCATCGGCTTGGTCCCGATCGGACTCGACGGCGGCCTTCAACTCGTGACGGATTACGAGTCCACGAACTCTCTCAGACTGGTTACGGGAGTGGTCGGGGGGACGGCTCTGGCATTGCTCCTCGCGAGCTTCGTGCTCGCCTTTCGGGAAGATGCGAAACGAACAGTCTCTTCCGAGCAGGAGATGCTTCAGGAAGATCTGGGCACGTCCCCGGATGGCGGAGTTGATGGTCGGTTCGACGAGGCCGACCAGTAGCGGAACGGATGTCGGAATCCCTGGACGAGTCGAAGCAACTATTTATATCGTCCAGTTCGATTCGGAGGCGACGGAGGCGGGGCGAAGCTCGGCTCCTCACAGAAGGAATGGTGAATCATGTCAGAAGCACAAGCTCAGCAGCCTAGGAACTGTGTGTCTTGCGGCCGCTCGATATCATGGGATGCCAACGTGTGCCCGTATTGCGGCCACGACTTCCGTGCGCAGGCGTACGCAGGCCAGCCGAGGGGAGAGACGATTAGCAGCGGGGTAAAGATACTCTTCTACCTGCTATCATTCTTCATCCCGATCGTGGGCTTCATTATCGGGGCGATATACTACACCAAGCCTGAGCCCGAGCTCAAGGAAACGGGCAAGATGTGCCTGATCCTCGCGGTGCTGTCCATAGTGATATCCGTCGTATGCTGGGGCGGAATAATCGGGCTGGGATTCCTGGCTATGTGAGCCCAGAGGACTGCGAGCCGCTGAAACCAGTTGGTTCCGGGGGGATTCCCCCCACCCATCTCCTTATTCTCCATTTCATGCGCGTTCCGCGCGATGCGCCCGTTGAGAACTATTAATCCTCGATGATTCCATCCCAGATGCGCATGGGTGCGCTCGAGTCGGTCCTGACATTCCTCGGTTCGTCGTTGTGCCACCAGCTCGTGGAACGTTCCTACTTCGTCGACGGATTCCAGATGCCCCTCTGCGCGCGATGCCTCGGACTCCATCTGGGGTTCCTCGTATCTGCAGCGACCATACTGGCACGGCGGGACCCTCGCTTGTCCGGCCTTCCAAGCATCCGCTCGATGATTGCCATCGGGTTCGTGATGCTGCCGGCGATGGCAGACGTGGTGCTTTCGTACGCTGGGATAGTCGATACCGACAACACGCGAAGGGCTGTCACGGGAGTCATGTTCGGGACGGCGCTCGCCTTCCTCATCGTACCGTTCATCCACTCCCTTCTGGCCTCGTCCGAGCCGAAGGGCGCAAGCCTGTGCCGCCCGTCCCACTGGGTCATGATGGCGATGGCGGCGGTCGCGGCCTGCGCACTGGTTCTGTCGGCAGAATCGTCAGAATGGCTGTTCTATGCCGTTGCGGTCGCAGGGGTCGCCGGAGTGTTCGCCACGATGTTCTCGCTGATGTTGATCATGATCGCGTTGGCGACGGAGGGAGCGGAATGGAAGAGTTCGGCGAAGGTGGCGGCATCCGCGGTCGTCACACCGCTGTTCCTTGTCCTGCTGGCTCTGCTGCACGACGCTCTCCGTTGAACTTCTATATCCTCTTCATCATGCCGAGCTCGGGCTCGTACACCTCGCCCTTGTCCAGCAGGTTCGATATGATCTCCTCGAGGCGGACCTTGTCTATCTTCTTCGCCTTCGCGGCCTCGACGATCTTCTCCCATTGAGCGCCCTTAGGCCCCCTGTCGAGCGAGTCGATCATGTCTAGGACGGTCGCCTCCTCGTCTCCTCCGACCTCCAACTCCTGTAGCTCCTCCGCGGCGTCGCCTTCCACCTTTCCCGCCCTCTCCTTCTCGGGGGATGGTTCAGCAGGAGTCGCCGGCTTGGGACGCCTCGCGCCTGAAGGCACCTTCCGGTCCTCCGGCAGAATCGTCCTCAGGGCGTCCTTGACGGATTCCCTGAAACGGTCCAGGTCGACCTCCTTGTAGTACTCCAGCGCAAGCACGACCCCCTCCGCGAGGTTCTCCGGATAGCCCAGGCGAACGAGCTCGCCCGCGCTCGGCTGGTCCATCTTGAGCGCCTCCCCGACGGCGTCTATCCTGGTGAGCGTGCTCCTCGCCGTCTCAAGCACCCAGTTGTCGCGCGCCTCGCCGGTGACCTCCCTCATGCGCTCCGGACGTATGCTGAGATACGTCACACCCTCCTCGGGCGAGTACGCGCGGCTCTTGCCGACGACCGCGGCGAACGCAGGAGGCGATATCTTGGACAGAGAGGCCGCCGCCTCGGGCTGATACTCCCCCGCGGAGAGATAGAAGGTCCCTGTGGGGTCCTCTATCCTCGCGCGGTAGCGCGGCCTGCCCTCCTCGCCGACCTCCTCGACCTCGGTCACGACGCCGACGACCAGCATGCGGTTGATCCTGGCACCGAGGGGGGTGACCACGTACGACACGGGCTTGTCCCCCTCCCCAGAGTGCTCCATCGTGGACGAGGCGTACTCCTCCGCGAACACGCGCCATGAGACCTCACGCACATTCATCGGCTCTCCTCCAGCTCTATGAGGAGAGTCTCGATCTCCTGCCTCGCCTCGGGCACCTTGAGCTCGGCTTCCTTGGTGATCATCGACAGGCCGTAGGTGTCCGCCGTGACGTTTCCGCTCGCGTCGATTGTCCTGAACAGCAACGCATCATCCATCGAGTCTTTGATGCCATCGGAACTCATTGCCTGACGGGCCCTCTCCATGCACTCCTCTAGGGAGACGCCCATGAGCTTCTCTGTGAGCTCCCTACCGAACACGGCGCTGACCGAACCCGTGCCATCGTCTATGACCGCCTTGATCCTCAGGTCCGGGTAGCCTTCCACCTGCCCGTGTATCTTGCACGTGCCCTTCTGGAGGGCGCGCTTGCACTCGGGACAGCGCATGATGAGCCCGGAGCCGTCCCTGACCTCGATCACGGTCCCTCTGACGGACACGCCCGCGGCCCCCCCTCTGCCCGCGACATCGGAGAGCGGGGTTATGCTGATCCTGCTCAGCTCCTCCACGGTCGGGAACTTCTCCTTCACGCGCAGCACGTCCGCCCTCTCGTCGAAGTTGAGCTGCGGGATGCCGCGCCAGCTCTTGACCGTGCCCTTGGATATCTTCAGCAGCTCGCCCTGCTTGAGCTTGAAGTCCGTCCACGCCGTGTACTGTATCCTGCCGGACTCGTCCGCGAGCGTGCCGGAGTATATCGTCTTGCTCTCCCCCTGGACAGTCACGTCGCGCGTTTCGACCGATAGGACGCGCGCCTTGACCTCGACGAAGCCCATGCTGTCCCTGATCTGGCCTATGGTCACGACCTTGGGCGGTCCCTGGGCGACATCCGAGGCCTCTATCGTCGAAGGATCCTCCTTGCTCACGGTAACCCTGTTACCCAGATGAACCTCCACCCTCCCCTTGTACTCCTTTGTGTAGGCTCCCTTGACGGAGATGACGTCTCCCTTGTCGAGCTCGAGTCCCTCGGGCTCCCACACGGTGTACGGCAGGGTGGTCGATTCGTCTCCGAACAGGCCGTAGACGATCTTCTTCTTCTCTCCCCTGGCGTCGATTATCTTGTCGTTGGCGGTCAGAACCCTCGCGACGAAGTCCACGTTCGGCTCGTTAGGCCTCAGCTCGCCCAGCTTCCTCTGGAAGCCGGCCGTGAAGCCGCTGGTGTCTCCGCCGTGCTTCTTCACGATGGTCTTCTTCGCCACAGGTATGCTGAGCCTGTACTTGTCGACATAACTGCGGAGCTCCGCCTCTATCTCATCCTCTGACAACTTATCCCCGAGCGCCCGTGCGATTTCCTGAACGTGGGGCGCTAGCTTGTCCTCTTCCATGATATACCCCCTATCATCCTAGCAGCCGTTGTTCGTCCTCTGCTGCTGATTATCCAAGAACACCCGAGCATATAAATCGATTCGCTACGGGCAGGCGAAACTAACCCTCCCGTCCTACTACGCCAGCTCCGGCCGCATACTCCCTCACGCTCTCCGCATCCCATATGATCAGGGATATCCTCTCCTTCCGCTCGAGAACCGTGATCCTTTCGTATGTCTCCTCCAGCCTGTCCATCGCGTAGGCGTGCACGCGCTCCGGGACCTCCCAGATGTTTGAGTAGGTTCTGGTCCTGTAGCGCCCGATGGCGTCCGCTTTGAGAACCGTCTCCCTGCTGTCCGCTACATCGACGACCTTGACAGGCCCGATGACTCGGGCGAGGTCCCTCTCCCTCAGCCCCGGGTGCTTGACCTCGTGGCCCAGCTCCGCGCAGGCCTCCTCGTAGGTCCTCTGCATCTCCTCGACCTCGCATCCCTCCCTCTCGGTCGCGATGGACGCGTACCGCTCCGATGTGACCCTGCCGACCTCCGAGAGCACCTTCCGCCAATCGCTCATCAGGTGGGTCAGATGGACGCTGATCGAGCATGGGAAGCTCCTGTCAGTAAAAGGCAGGGTCATGGCGTTGGCGAGCAGCAGCTGGTCTAGCCCCTTGTCCCTGGCCTTCCTCAGCATCATGCTCGAGACGTCGACGCCGACCACGTCGAACCCGCACGCCCGCATGGGTGCTGCCAGCCGCCCGGTCCCGATACCGATGTCCAGGACCCGTCCGTAAATGGAAAGGTTTGCCTCGACCGCTGCGACCACGCGCTCCACCACTCCAGCGGCGAAAGACCTCGTCTCGTCGTAACGGTCGGCGACCCTGTCGAACGGAGCCCTCACATACCGCACCTTTTCGGCCCGGCCCCGGAATGGTTGGCGTCCGGTAATGTTGGTTCCGGTCGGCGTGCCCCATGCGCGTGGGAGGGGGACGGTCACTGCCCGCCGATTCGAAAATCCAACGATGGACTGGGAGTGGCGCGGAGAGTGATATCATATCGCCTGAGACGCCTTCGAGAGGCTCTCAGGCGCCGGAGTACGGCTTTCGTCGTAATGTGGGCACACGATAAATACGTAACACCACATTACCTCCGATAGAGGGTCGCGGGGGAGTTTTCAATGACTACGGAATTCGAGCTTACCGTCGACGGATCGAGCGAGAACCTACTGACTGCATTCAACATGTTGGCCGAGCACCAGGTCAACCTTGACACCATTGCCACCGCAAAGGTGGACGACAAGTATGTCATGAAGTTCCTGACAGGGTGTGAGGAGGAGTGTCGCCGGACGTTCATGAAGTCCGACCTTCACTTCACCGAGAGGAAGGTCATCGTGGTCGAGATGTACAACAAGCCCGGCCAGTGGATGAAGGCCGCTCGCGCGCTTGTGAACGCCGGCGTGAGCATCGAGACCAGCTACCTCAGCGGTCAGACATCCGACAGGCTGAGGTTCGTGTTCGGCGTGGACGACTACGACAAGGCCAAGCACGTGATCGGCCAGATCGCGGAGTACTCCGTGGACTGACCCCGCCGTCCAGGACCCTCGGACATCATCATGGGGGGAGAGCAACATGTGCGAGTCAGCGGTGTATCTGGTACGGGGGGAAGTGAAGTCGCTTGTGATGCAGGAGGCGGCGAAGGTCGTGATCACGGACGAGGGCGCGGTCGTCGTCAACTCCCTCGGCGAGAGGAAGGTCGTGGAGGACGCGGTCCTGCTCGAGGCTAATCTTATCAAGCACGAGATACTTCTCAGACCGAGATAGGGCTGAGAGGTTTGGGCTACAAGGTTGCGGTCGCCGGCAAGGGCGGCGTGGGCAAGACGACGGTCGTGGGCTCCCTGGCCCGCATCTGGGCGATGGACGGCATGAAGGTGCTGGCCATCGACGCCGACCCCGCTTCGCACCTGCATTCCATACTCGAGATACCGGCGGAGAACGTCCCCCGCCCGATCTCGGAGGAGCTGGAGCTGATCGAGGAGCGCACGGGTGCCAGGCCCGGAGCGTCCTCGGGCCCGTTCTACAAGCTGAACCCGCGCGTGGACGACATACCCGACCGGTACTCCGCGGTCGGAGCGGAAGGCGTCCGGCTCGTGGTCCTGGGGACGATTCGGGCTGCTGGCTCGGGATGCTTCTGCCCGGAGAACTCCGTCCTCAGGAGCCTAATAGACCATGTGATGCTTGAAAGGGACGACGCCGTGCTGGTCGACATGGAGGCCGGGCTGGAGCAGTTCGGGCGGTCCACCTGCAGAGGCGTGGACCTGCTCATGGTGGTCGTCGAGCCTGGGGCGCGTTCGGTCGACACGGCCCGCAGGATCGTCGCTCTCGCGGACGAGATGGGCATGGGCAGGACCGCGATAGTCGCCAACGGCGTCCGGGACGGGAAGGACGAGGAGGCGGTTCGCAGGTTGTTGTTGTCGCACTCGCTCGAGCTGACGCACGCCCTGCCGTACTCCGATGCCGTCGCCTCGGCGGACCTGGAGGGCAGATCCCCGTTCGGTGGGAGCGCCTCTGACGATTGGACCCGAGCCGTCAGAGAGCTTTCGGACAGGATTCTAAGGATGATGGCGGAATAGCGCGCCTCAGCCCAGCTTCGGGGAGCCCCGGAGCGGCCGCGGTTCTACGGCATCGGCCGACATCGGGCCGACGACAATGTTTTTGTAGGAACATCTGCATTCGTCGAATGCCGAGCGCTGTGCTATAGTTCGAGACTAGCCAGGAGTATGCCTCGTGGGGGTCGCGGTTGACTATTCAGTTCGGAGCGTTTCGCGTGCTACGGCACATTGTCATCAGGCACGGATTCAGAGCCCATGCTCCGCACGCGCTGGCGCGCGCGTGCTAAGTCGATTTTCGACAGTCTTTCGAAGGACTGTCGCATCGACCCGGTCCCCCCCTCACGACAGGCCGTGTTCCAAGGCGGTCTTCGGATGTGCACGGCCGATGCAGGAGAGCTGTGCAGATGACTGAGACCAAGGGAAAGGATCAGCCTAAAGGGTCCGATGCGTCGAAGGGTGAGAAGAAGGATCGTATCTCTGGTCTGTGGGACCGCAGCTGCTCCGAGATGTTCACGAGTCTCAAGGACGCCGGCGTGTGCTCCATTCACGACCGGGCAGACAACCAGGGCGCCCAGTGCCGGTTTGGCCAGCTCGGCCTGTGTTGTAGGATATGCCTCCAGGGTCCATGCAGGATTAACCCGATGGGCAAGGAGCCCACGTCGGGCATATGCGGCGCTCGCGACTACACGATAGTCGCGAGGAACATAGACCGGATGATCGCTGCGGGCACATCCGCGCACTCGTACCACGGCAAGGAGGTCTCCGAGGTTCTGCTGATGGTGGCCGAGGGCAAGGCACCGGACTACAAGGTCACCGACGAGGCGAAGCTGGCCGCGGTGGCGGATAAGCTCGGGATCGACTCTGGCGGGAAGGACCAGGCGGCACTCGCCAAGGCGGTGGCCCTCGCCGCCCTGGAGGACTATTCGCGCCACACTTCAGAGCCGCTCTCGTTCCTCGAGTCCACGGTCACGAAGAAACGTATGCACCTGTGGGACACTCACTCGGTCATGCCGAGCAACATCGAGGCGTGCGTGACCGACATAATGCACAGGACCTCGATGGGCGTGGACGCCGACCCGATCTCCCTCCTGTTCGCAGGCATCAGATGCGCCCTCGCTGACTACACGGGCGCCCAGATATCTTCCGACCTCAGCGACGTGCTCTTCGGCACGCCGAAGATGGTCATGAGCGAGGCCAACCTGGGTGTCCTGGACGACAAGAGCGTGAACGTGGCCGTGCATGGCCACAACCCTATCCTGAGCGAGATCCTGGTGGAGGTCGCCCGCGAGATGAAGGGCGACGCCGAGAAGGCGGGCGCGGCAGGGTTCAACATCGTAGGCGTCTGCTGCACGGGGAACGAGATACTCATGCGAAAGGGCATACCTCTCGCGTCCAATGTGATGGCTCAGGAGTTGGTGCTCCTGAGCGGGCTGCTCGACGCCATGATACTCGACTATCAGTGCTTCATGCCGTCGCTCTCGACGCTTGCCAGATGCACGCACACGCGACTGATCAGCACGGAGACGGCTGCACGGCTCGTGGGGGACACGCACATAGAGGTCACGCCCGAGCGCGCTCGGGCGGCCGCAAGGGAGATACTTCAGCTCGCGCTCGAGGCGTACGGGCGACGCGGCACGAAGAAGATGCTCCCCACGGTCAAGCCGTCCAAGGTCGTCGCGGGGTTCAGCGAGGAGCAGATGCGCGACCTCTTCTCCAAGATGAACCCAGACGACCCGTTCCAGCACTTGGTCAGCAACATCATGAACGGGAGGATACGCGGGCTCGCATTGTTCGCCGGGTGCAAGAGCACCAGAACGCAATCCGACGAGGACGTGCTGACCGTCGTGCGCGAGCTGGCGAAGCGGGACGTGCTGATACTCGCGACGGGCTGCAACGCGATCGAGCTGGCCAAGGCGGGATACATGGACCCCGCGAAGGTGGAGGAGCTCGCGGGAGACGGCCTGCGATCGTTCCTGTCGGAGCTGAGCGAGGCGGCTGGCCTGGAGGGCCTTCCGTTCGTGTGGCACATCGGTTCGTGTGTCGACAACCCGCGCTACTCGAACCTCGCGACCGAGGTGGCCGACCGGCTCGGCGTGGATGTGCATCAGATACCGTTCGTCGCAGCTGCCCCTGAGGCGATGCACGAGAAGGCCGTGTCGATAGGTACCTGGGCCGTCACCATGGGCTTCCCGGTCCAAGTCGGCACCATCAACTACCTCTACGGCAGCACGCTGGTAACGGAGGTGCTGGAGAACACCGCGAGGGACGTGTACGGCGGCTACTTCATATTCGAGAAGGACCCGGTTGTCGCTGCGAAGCGTCTCTACTCAGCGATAGAGTACAGACGATGGAAGCTTGATTTGACGGATCCGGAGATGGAGCGTAGTGCGGAGTACATTCCAGAGAAAGACAAGGTCACTCACGAGCAGTTGTTCAAGATGGCCGTCGAGGGCTCCATCATAGCCACGGGATACGCGGATGTGCTTCTGAGCCGCGCCGTGGCGAAGTACGGTCCCGACCAGAAGATAGAGTTCCCTGAGACCGGCTACCAGCTACCGAGCCTGTTCGCATGGCTCGGCAGGGACTGCAACACCCTCGGCGCGCTGCCGACGCTGTTGGGGGAGGCGAGGGGCAAGATAGTCGAGGAGCCCACCCTGGAGGCGGCAGTCGCCTCGGGCGAGGCGACGATGATAGCCGCGGAGATAGTCGAGGCGCTGAAGTACATCGAGACGCCGACGCCGTACGAGGGCACCAATTACTGCGGGTTCGTCCCGGACAGGATACTCCGGCAGCTGGGCATAGCCTTCGTCGACGACACGATACCCGGAGCCGCGGTGTTCGTCGGCAAGGCGAGCGACCCGAAGAAGCTAGCCGCGATGATCCGGGACTGTCAGAACAAGGGCATGCTGATAGTCGCGTCGTACGACATCATCAAGCAGCTGAAGGACGAGAAGATCGCCATGGGTCTCGACAGGATGCTCTACCCTGTCGGCGAGTTCACGCAGATCATACACGGCCTCAACTTCGCCATCCGGGCGGCGCTGTCGTTCGGAGGCGTGCAGAAGGGCGACCGTGAGGGGCTGTACAACTATCTCTCGAAGCGTCCGAAGGCCTTCGTGCTCCAGCTCGGGCCGCTCGACCACATCAAGGTGGCCGCCGAGTTCGCCGTGATGTTCAACGGCTCGCCGACCATCACCGACCAGGATGTCGAGCCGATACCCGACAAGTACGTCGTCCAGAAGAACCTCGAGGAGATGATCACGACCGCCATCGAGCTCAGGGGCTGCAGGATCAAGCTGGGCGCGGTCAACCTGCCGGTGCCGTACGGCCCCGCGTTCGAGGGCGAGACCATCCGTCGACCGGACATGCACGTCGAGGCCGGCGGCCCGTCCAAGACGCTCGCGTTCGAGTTGCTGAAGATGCGCGACGCCGAGGATGTCAAGGACGGCCAGGTCACGCTCGTAGGCAAGGACGTGGACGAGATGGCCGAGGGCTCGTCGACCCACCTCGGCATACTCGTGAACGTCTACGGCAAGAACATGCAGAAGGACTTCGAGTCCGTCCTGGAGCGCAGGATACACCAGTTCGTCAACTTCGCCGAAGGTGCGTGGCACACGGGCCAGAGGAACCTCCTATGGATCCGTCTGAGCAAGTCGTCCGTGAGGACCGGCCTGCGCCTGAAGCACATCGGGGACATCCTGGTCACGAAGCTCAAGGAGGAGTTCGGCGCGATCGTGACCAAGGTCGAGGCCACGATAATCACGGACGAGACGGAGCTGCGCAGGCACGTCGACGAGGCGACAGAGGCGTACGCCGAGAGGGATGCCCGCATAGCGGACCTCACGGACGAGAAGGTCGACACGTTCTACACGTGCACCCTTTGCCAGAGCTTCGCCCCGGGACATCTGTGTATCGTGACGCCCGAGCGGCTCGGGCTTTGCGGCGCGATAAACTGGCTCGATGCCAAGGCGTCGTTCCAGATAGCCCCCACAGGGCCGAACAGCCCCGTCCCCAAGAAGGAGGTCATAGACGAGGTCAAGGGACAATGGGCGGGCGTGAACGAGGTTGTCACCGAGAAGACCCTCGGCAAGCTACAGAAGTTCAGCGCGTACACCATGATGGACGACCCGATGACCTCGTGCGGGTGCTTCGAGTGCATCGTCGCCGTCTCGGGGGACCTGCAGGGAGTGGTCGTGGTCAACAGGGAGTTCCCCGGCATGACGCCCATCGGCATGACCTTCTCGACGCTGGCAGGGTCCATCGGGGGCGGCATCCAGACGCCCGGGTTCATAGGCGTCGGGAGGAGATACCTCGTCAGCAGGAAGTTCATCACCGCGGACGGCGGTTTCTTCAGGATAGCCTGGATGCCGAAGGACCTCAAGGAGGCTATGAAGGACGAGCTGGTTAAGCGCGCCGGGGAGCTCGGCGTGCCTGACTTCGTGGACAAGATAGCGGATGAGACTACGGCGCGGACGCCGGAGGAGCTGATGGAGTGGATGGCCAAGGTGGACCATCCGGCACTGAAGCTGCCGCCTATGATCAACTGATGGTTTCGGGGGTGTATTGAGTTGGGTTTCGAGCTACCGAAGGAGAAGTACGGAGGCAGGATCAAGGAGGTCGTCATCGGGGCGACCAAGGAGCAGGGTGGCACGCGGAGCAAGAGTCTGACCGCAGGCGGCTCCAACGGCCTGGCGTTCCACAGGTTCGAGAGCGAGTCGCCCAACGGGCCGGTCGTGGTCATGGACGTATTGGACACCGTTAGGATGGTGCCGGAGAGGCTGCAGGAGTCCATGGGCTCCGCCCTGAACGACCCCGTCGAGTGGGCGAGGAAGTGCGAGGCCGAGTGGGGTGCGGACGCGTGCGTGCTCAAGCTGCAGTCGGCGAACCCCGAGGAGGAGGACCGTCCGGCCGAGGAGCTGGCGGCCACGACGAAGAAGACGCTCGAGAGCGTAGGCCTGCCGCTGCTGGTCTACGGGTGCGGGTTCGAGGAGAAGGACGCCAAGGTCATCGAGGCGGTGTCGAACATCGCCAAGGGTGAGCGGCTGTTCCTCGGGCTGGCGGAGGAGAAGGCGTACAAATCCATCGCGGCGGCGTCGATGGCGAACGGCCACGGGGTCGTGGCGTTCTCCAACCTGGACATCAATCTCGCGAAGCAGATGAACATACTGCTGCTCGATTTCGGCATGAAGCCGGAGAACATCATCATGGACCCGCTGATGGCGGCGCTCGGCATGGGGCTGGATTATTCCTACTCGAACATAGAACGGCTCCGGCTGGGCGCACTCTCGGGCGATCCCATGCTGCAGATGCCGATGATATGCGACTGCTCGTGCGCGTGGGACGTGCCCGAGGCGGTCGAGGAGAACCCCGAGCACGGGGAGGCCGAGCTGCGTGGCATCTACTGGGAGACCATGACCGCCTACGCCGCTGCCATCGCGGGGGCGGATATGGTCGTCATGCGCCACCCGAGGTCCGTCAAGCTGTTCAGGGACGCTATCGCCGACATCTCGGGAGGTGCGTGAGTTGCCGACCGCGATGGAGATATACAAGCTCCTGCCGAAGACGAACTGCGGCGAGTGCAAGCTGCCGACATGCCTGGCGTTCGCCATGCAGCTGGCCAACCAGAAGGTCTCGCTCGATGCGTGTCCGCACGTCAGTCCCGAGGCGAAGGCCGCGCTCGAGGAGAGCGGCTCCCCACCGATAAGGTCGGTCAGCTTCGGCTCGGGTGAGTTCGCCGTTGAGATCGGCGACGAGACGCAGCTGTTCAGGCACGACAAGACGTTCTATCACCCGACTGTCCTGGGTCTCATCGCAGACGACGCCGAAGGGCTCGAAGGTATGAAGGCGAAGATAGACGCCGCCCGCGCGGCCGAGTTCGAACGCGTCGGGCAGATCATGAGGGTGGACACGGTTGCGCTGAGGCATTCGACCGGAAACCCTGACGAGTTCGTGGAGGCCGTCAAGGCGGCTGCCGCGAAGGATCTGCCTGTCGTGATGATGTGCGAGGACGCCTCCGTCGCGGCGAAGGCCGTCGAATCGTGCGCGGACAAGAGGCCGCTCCTGTACCGCGCCACGCCCGCCAACCTGGACCAGATGGTCGAGCTGGCGAAGGGCAGGTCGCTGCCCCTCGTCATAGGTGGGGCGTCGAGCCTGGATGAGCTCTCGCAGATGGCGGACAAGGCCAAGAAGACCGGGCTTGCGGACATCGTCCTCGAACCCGCGGTCGGAACCTCCACGGAGGCGCTGGAGAACCTGACGGCCATCAGGAGGGCGGCGGTCAAGAACAGGTTCCGGCCGTTCGGCTACCCGACGATGATGGTGCTCGGGTCGTCAGAGGCCGACCGCACGAAGGCTGCGCTGGGCGTGATGAAGTACTCGTCCGTCGTGCTCATGGAGGAGCTGCCGCGCGAGTTCCTGTACCCGCTCCTGGCGCTGAGGCAGAACATATACACCGACCCGCAGGTGCCGATCCAGGTCAAGGCGGGTCTGTACGCGGTGGGCGAGCCGAACGAGAAGTCGCCGGTCATGTTCACCACCAACTTCTCCCTCACATATTTCACTGTGAGGGCGGACATAGAGAAGAGCAAGCTACCTGCGTGGCTGCTGGTCGTGGACACCGAGGGCCAATCGGTCATGACGGCGTTCGCCGCCGGGAAGCTCACGCCCGAGTCTGTGGCGAAGGTCATCGAGGACGAGAAGCTCAAGGAGAAGAACGTCCGCGGGGAGATTATCATACCAGGCATGGTCAGCAGGATGAGTGGCAAGCTCAACGAGCTGACCGGACTGAAGGTCACCGTCGGGCCGAGGGAGTCATCGGGCCTGCCGAAGATGATGAAGTCACTCTCGGGATGACTTCGAACTGCTGCCCACACTGATGAGTGATCTCACTCCTCTTCGCCCAGATTCTACTTTGGAACACCATTCCGATTCCTAGCGTTACGTGGGCCAATACGCGTTCAGGAAGTCGGACCAGCCCGAGTCTTCTCCGAAATCGAAGAACCATTGCAGGTAGAGCGCCGGCCACTCATGATGGACATAGGTCGGAGGAATCCATACTCCCAACCCCATCGCGGAGCCGCTCTCCGCAGCATCAGCGTTTCCGACGTACAGCACCACATCGGTCTGCAGCGCCGACAGCACAGTCTTTGCCGCCGTCCTTAGCTCCTTGTCACCCGACGTCTTCGTCAGCCCCTGCACAAACATCGGGAAATCGACAAATCCGTAGTCACCTGCAACTCCCCAGATCAGGTTTGCGTCACCTCTAGCTTCGGAAATCAGAGGCTTGTATGTCGTGTAATCTGTCTCGAGACGTGTCTGAAGGAGAGCGGCAAGGTCTCCTATTGTCTCTAGTGAGTCGAACAGGCCACTCGGGCTTATGACCGCAAGATTCGCAGTGTTTCCACCATTTTCTGGGCTCTCCGCGCTGTACGAATCGGCGTACTCCTCGGCTATCATCGTGGCGATCTCCACGACTTCGGAAGAGGCTGCCATTAGATTCATCTGAAGGAGAATCCTGTCATATGGGTAGCCATTCAAAGGAACGAATATTTCGCTCGCTAGAATGTAGTCTACTCTCAGATCTTCATAGGCGTTCATCTGTCCATAGAGATACGCTATCTCTGCCATTCCACCACTGCAGCTGTCGAACGCAAGCACATCGACGTCGTGGCCCAGGAGCGCGTCTCCAACGTCATCATAGCTGAGGCAGCCGTGATACGGAAGCCAGGGGGATTCGAAGTGGTCATCCCAGCACACGCCGTACAGGGGGTTTCCGTGATCCCACAAGACTACCATGAGGTGCTCCGACGGGTACGTCGTGACGCCGAAATCTACGAAAGCCTCAAGTATCAACCGCTCGCCCATGTGCACTTCCTCTCCATTCAGGTCGATGCCATTCACGGTGAGGCCTGATATCACCTCGAGCCCGCCCGAATGCACTTCGTACAGATAGACAGGCAAATCAAATCGGTCCCAAAGGACTAAGACTTTCACCTTATCTGTCGATCCTACAGTCATCATCTCCTCGATGTCCATTGCGCTGACCTCGTCGAGATTGTTATCACCATCAAGGTAGATCAGTACCGTCCACTCAGCGACATCCGTATCTGTGTCTGCCTCGCAGATAGCTGTAGCTGACGAGACCAGCAGTGTCACGACGAACGCCGAGACTATCACTCTCAAGGATCGAACCATCATCCTTACCACTTCCCCTGACTGCCATGGTTTTCGTGCTATAAAACCAATTCCCAGGAGAGATCACGATCCATGTGAGGTGGGAATGGGCACGATGTCTCCTCGCCGGTTCTCTCGGTAATCAAGTAATCACGCGGTTACTGGTTCGCCTCTAGATTTGACGATTATAGCTCAAAGTTTCAATTGCCATCAAACTCGAGGTTCATATCCGGGCCCGAATATTGTATCACTGCCTCGCGAGTCTCCGCTCCTCGTCGACCGCTCTCGCAACATCCTCGTACGCAGGGTCGTGCGACAGTATTGCCAAGAGCGATTCGCTTTCGACGCTGCCGGCACGTATCGCGGGCGAGCTTCTCACGGGATAGACCACATCGAAGCCATCCGGCACGGACATTTCCTCAGCATCCGCGCCGAACATGTTCCTGACGAGCGCCGTTCTGCCGATATCGAGCTTCATCTCTTGTGCGAGATGGGCGATCCTGACGGCCGAGTCGAGGGCCGCCTTGGAGGCGTCTGAGACGATGAACAGCACGTCCGAGGTCCTTGTCGTCCTCCTGCTCAGGTGCTCCATGCCCGCCTCGTTGTCTATCACTACGGACCGGTATTTCTCTGACAACGAGTCGACGAACGTGCGCAAAATGTTGTTCACATAGCAGTAGCAGCCGGGACCTTCCTGCCGCCCCATGGTGAGGAGATCGAAACCGTCACCCTCCGTCAACGCCAGTCGTATCTGATAGTCCACGTGTTCGTGCTTGGAGACGCCAGCAGGCAGCTTGTCCGCTTCCGTCAGCAGATCCTCCCGAATGTCACCTATCGTCTTGCCTGGAGCCACGCCGAGCTTGGCGTGCAGATTGGCGTTGGGGTCAGCGTCGACTGCCAGGACCACATCGTCAGTCGTCTGGTGGAGGTGTCGTACCGCGAGTGCGGAGAATGTCGTTTTGCCAACGCCGCCCTTCCCCGCAACTGCAATGGTGAACGGGCTCACTTCCCATCCTCCGGCAGCTTCCTCTCCCTGAAGCTCGGGAACTTCTCGAGGTCTGTGTGCGGTATGAAGAGCGAGGACGAGAACTCGTCGTAGAAGTCGTTGTCCACGCTCAGCTCTATGTATGTCATCTCCTCGAATATCTCGACCATGTCGTTCCTCATGTCATCGGACAGCAGCGCGAGCCTCGCACCCTCCAGGGCACCGTTGCCGATGAACCTGTACTTCTCCCTCGGTATGTCGGGGAACATGCCGATGGAGACCGCACGGTCGATGTCGAGATGGTTTCCGAATCCCCCGGCTATCACGAGGCCATCGAGGTCGTCCAGGTTCTCGTCCATCTTCTTCAGGAGGACGGTCGCCGCGCCGAAGATCGCCGCTTTCGTCCTGAGGACGTTCTGAAGGTCTGCGTCAGTGACGACCAGGTCGGCCGTCGCACCGTTTCCGAGCCTGTCCCTGCGCTCGACGACGAACTCCAGCCCCTCGTCCGTCCGTCTCACGCGGTCCGTCGGAAGGACTTGTATCCTCGCCTTGCGGTCGATTACCCCGTGCTCGTACATCTCGGCGATGAGGTCTATGAGGCCGGAGCCGCAGATGCCGTTCGGCTGCCCCTCCCCTATGACGTGATACGAAGAGGTGAGATCGTCGTTGACCCTTATGCGGTCGATCGCGCCGCGCATGGCCCTCATGCCACACGAGACCTCCCCTCCCTCGAAGGCCGGCCCTGCGGAGCACGCACACGAGACGAGCCATTCGTCGCATCCTAGCACGATCTCCCCGTTGGTGCCGACATCTATCAGCATCGTGACGTCGTCGCTCCTGTGCATGCCGCTGGCGAGCACATCCGCGACGACATCGCCCCCGAGGTACCCCGCCCGCGACGGGAACAGGAGCACCTCGCTCGACGGGTGTATGTCCAAGCCGAGGTCGTAGCCGCTGCGCGGAGGCATGTGATGCGCGACCGGGACATATGGCTCGAGCCGTATGAAGCGCGTGTCGACGCCGACGAAGAAGTGGGTCATGATGGTGTTCCCCGCGATCGACGCCCCGACCAGGTCGTGCGTGGTGACCGGGTTCTCCCTGCCGCTCGACACTTCGTCGAGCAGCTTGCCGATGACCGAGTTGACGGTCTCGCGTGCGAGGGTGGTCAGCTCCCTCCCTCCCTTCTCCTCGCTGTACATCATGCGCGCGATGACGTCCTCACCCCTCGATATCTGCCTGTTGTACTCGGAGGCGCTCGCCACCACGTTTCCGGTCAGCAGGTCGATAAGCTGTCCGACCACCGTCGTGGTGCCTATGTCGACCGCCAACCCGAGGAGACATCCGCACTTATCGCCAGGTTCGAGGCGCGTTATCTCTCCCCTTCCCTCCAGATCGGCGACGGTGGCCGTGACCGTCCAGTCCCCTTCGCGTACGACGCGCGACATGTTGCGGAGGGTGATGATCGGCATCTCCAGGTCCCTGTCGCCCAGTGCCCTCTGTACCCTCTCGAAATCCGCGGTGTTGTCGTACAGGGTCGCCTTCGGCAGCTCCAACAGCACCTTCTTCAGCCACGGTGACAGCCTCGTCACAGGCGCCTCCAGGGTCCTCGTCAGAATCTGATGCTCCCTTATCCTAGAGCGCGGAAGGATTTCCACTTCGAGGTCACCGGTGACCGTGGCCTCGCAGGCGAGGACTATCCCTGCCTCCTTCTCGTCAGCGGTGAGTGTACTCGTATCGCCAGGATTGAAGAACCCGTCGGGCCGGACCTTGCAGCGTCCACACTTTCCAGTGCCCCCGCACACGGCGTCTATGGTTATCCCCGCGGAGCGACACGCCTCGAGAATCGTGGTCCCTCTGACCACATCGGTGGTGGCGCCGTCAGGTGAGAAACTCACCCTGCAGTAGGCATCATCTTCCTCACCGGACATCTGGGACCAGCCCCACGCAATCGATTAGCGTCCGTATTAACTGTTGCGCTCCTCCAGGGGGACAACGAGGGCCGAATGATTGATATCAGGATAATGGCCTATCGCTCCGAAGCGCTGATATTGACGGGGGTTGAGAGATGATAGTGGTTGGCGAGAGAATCAACGGACAGTTCCCTCAGGTTTCCAAGGCCATAGACGCCCGCGATGCGAAGTACATCCAGGAGCTCGCGGCTGAACAGATCGACGGCGGAGCGGACGTGCTCGACGTGAACACCGGTCCTGGCAGGGACGACGCGCAGGAGGCGATCGCGTGGCTGGTGAAGACGATCCAGGATGCGTCAGATGTCAGGCTGTGCATCGACTCACCTGGCCTGAAGACGCAGAACGCGGGTTTGGCGGCGTGCTCCCGCGAGCCGATGATCAACTCGACCACCGCGGAGCAGAAGCGTATGGAGAAGTTCTTCCCGCTGGCCAAGGAACACAACGCCGAGATAGTGTGCCTGACGATAGACGAGAAGGGCATACCCAACTCGACTGAGGGCCGGACCGAGCTGGCGATGCTGCTCCTGGCGACCGCCATGGACCAGGGCATCCCGCCAGAGAAGGTCTTCCTCGACCCTGTGGTACTGCCGATATCGGCCGCACAGAACCAGTGCCCTGGTGTCTGCGACGCTGTCACAGCCTTCCGGACGTTGAACACACCGCCCCCGAAGACCATCGTTGGGCTGAGCAACGTGTCAAGCGGTGCTGAGGAGCGGTCGCTGCTCAACAGGATATATCTGGCGATGCTGCTCGGGCGAGGCCTGGATGCCGCGATCGTCGATCCGAACGATGCTGAGCTCATGAAAGTGGTCAAGGCATCGGAGGTACTGCTCAACCAGAAGCTGTACGCGCCGTCGTTCCTAAGGGCATGAACGACCGGCTGCCGAGCGGTAGGAAGCACGCGCACGAGGATGCCCTCGAGAAGGCCTGGAAAGATATCTCCGAGCTCGACCTCGGAGTGATATCGTCCGAGCTAGGGCCGGACGCCGTCCGTGAGGGGCGGTCGGTGTCGATCAGGATGCTGGACGACACCTGCGTGGTCGATGTCGCCTCACGCAACATCCACTACGATACCATAGAAGATCGCGAAGTGCCGCCGTACCTGCAGATACTCATCCTCCACTACCTGCTGGGTCTATCGGCGACGCCCCTGACGAACCGCCCCGTCTCCTTCAGGGAGCTAGACGGAGGGGCGATGTACTATCCGGCCTTCAGGGCGAGGGCGATCGACCCCCTTGTGAAGGAGTTCGGATGCAGGCCTGAGCTTCTTAAACGGACCGCAGAATCGCTGGGGGCGGAGCCGCTCGACATGGGGCACGTGTCCTTCAGACTGCATTTCTTCGATAAGGTCCCCGTGTCGGTGGTGTTTTGGCTGGGCGACAGCGAGGTGTCCGCCTCTGTGAGCATGCTATTCGACGCGAGCGCCAACAAGATACTCCCTACGGAGGACCTCACCGTCGTCGGGGGCGTGACCTCGAGGACGCTCATCAAGAGGTCCAGGCAGTGAACCGAAGGCTGGCGAACGACGCTGGTAAGAGGTTCGAGGTTCTCCGGCGTCCTTGTCACTCCGTGCTCGGCGGCTCCGGCTCTTCAGGCGTGCCATTCGCATCCCGTATCTGTTTCCTGAGGCCGATGTACATGGCTAGCATGGCGATGAAGAGTATGACGGCGATCGCGGCGACCGCCCCGAACACGAGGGACGAAGTGGCCATGTCCTCGATGTCGCTATCTGCCTGATCCAGCTCTTCCTCGGCCGCGTCGAGTCTGTCCGTCACATCGTCTAGCATGCCCTGAGTCGAGTTGAGCTGCTCAAGCAGGGCGGCGTTCTCATCCTGCAGTAGGGCGATCTCTTCCTCGAGGGCGGTGAGGTTCGTTTCCGGCACCTCGTAAGTCACCGCGACCGTCGTGGTCGCGGAATTACCTGCCGAGTCGAACGCCTCGACGACGATGTCGTTGACGCCTTCGACGAGAGCCACGACGGCGGCGAAGTCCCCTGAGTCTTCGTCGACCTGGGTGAGCAGCCCGCCGATGTACAGC
>JBFESP010000018.1:0-30511 GCA_041548485.1 Thermoplasmata archaeon
GACATGGCCCGTCTGATAGTCTTCCCCAGGCTGGCGGTCCTCAAGGTCGACCGTCCGGCGAAGTACGGCGGGCCAATCGAGTTCTCGTGCTTCGAGGAGCTGGAGAAGGCGTATGCGGCGAAGTCGCTGCATCCGATGGACCTCAAGAAGGGTGTGTCCGACTCGGTGAACGAGCTGCTGGAACCCGTGAGGTCGTACTTCGAGGCGCATCCGGCCAACCTCGAGAAGGTGAAGTCGCTATCGGTCACCAGATGATTCCAGTTCGCGGAGCCGTTTGACCGCGTTGTCGGCCGAGATGTTCAACATCGCCTCGACATCCCCCACTCCGGAGATGCCCGCAGCGCCGGGATGCCCCCCTCCGCCGTTGGACGTCTCCGATCCGACGCCGTTCAGCAGCTTCCCCAGGTGCACTCCCGCCCTGACCATCTCCGAGGTCGCCCGGGAGCTTATCCTGAAGGTCTCGCCTCGCTGCGAACCGACGAAGGCGATGTCCGCCCCCAGATGGACCAGCGCTTTGCACACCGACGCCTCGAACGCGCTGCCCTGCGATATGGCGACGATGCGTCTGCCGACCTTCCAGTACTTCAACCTCTGAGCTCCGCGGAGTTGCGATATCTTCTCAGAAGGGTCCGTCTCCATGGACACCAGCCCCATCGCCTCGTCCATGTCGGTCCCGTGCAGTTGCATCAGCTCCGCGAAGGTGACCATGGTGCCCGGCCTTGCGAACTTGAAATGCCCCGTGTCGGTGAGTATCCCGGCCATGAGAGCGAGTGCCGCCTCCCTGTCCGGCACGACGCCCGCGACCTTCAGCAACTCATAGACGATCTCGGCACACGAGGCCTTGGAGTCGTCGCAGTAATACAATCGGCAATCGTCCCACTTGCTGTTCTTCGCGTGGTGGTCCACCACGATGGCGTCCGAGTAGTCGAGTTCGACCGGTATCTGGTCCGGGCCCGATGTGTCGAGCACGAGCATGCGCCCGGAATCCGGGACGGACTCCGTCGTGATGACGATGTCCAGCTGCCGTGCGAGGACTTTCGATGCGCGGTCCAAGCCTCCAGGCGCGGATATCACGACATGCTCGAACGCCCTGGAGATCGCGAAAGCGCTCGAAACCGCGTCTGGGTCCGCGTTCCCGTGGAGCACGACGGTGGTGCCGCCGCCCGATCCGAGCTCGGCCGCTATCTCCTTGAGCACGGAAGTGTCAATGACGAATGCTTATAAAATAGGTGCTGAGGCGGCTGCCATCAGCCCGCCTTCGGCTTCTCGTCCTCTTCGCCTTCGGGCGATGGGATGTTCAGCGCCTTCGTTATCTGCTCCTGGAGGCCCTGATGCCTCTCCCTCAGCTGCTTGTCCTGCCGGTCCAGGGTCTTCACCCTGACCTCGAGCGTCTCCTTCTGGTCGTTCAGCTCCTTTGCGAGCTCCGCCTTGTCCTTCGACTGTATCATCAACGACCCGACGTTGCGGTAGACGACCGCGTCATCACCCGCCTTGTCGAGCTCCGAGATCGCCTTGTCGAGCTCGCGCACCTGCGCGTCGAACTGGAGCTTCTGGGATGTGATCATCTGGATCTGCTGTGCCAGCTGCTGGAACTGCGCTATCTGGTTCTGAACCTTCGGTGGTAAGTTGTCCATCATCTCCTTCCAACCTCCTCTGCCGTCTCCTCTGCTACATTGCCCCATCTGATATATGAGTTGAGGGCCGCCCTGAGCGCCGTGAGGTCCTCCGCCTCGACGCCTATGACCACATCGCCGTCCCTGGTGGTCACATCGACCTTCGTGCGCTGTATCCTCTCCGTCAGCTCCGGCGAGAGCGCCCTGCTGACCACTTCAGCATGCTTCGTCCGGAGTGTGAGGGTAGCCCTGTGCGTCTGAGTCACCTGCTCTGCACGCTCTTGCGGACGTTCGGGCGCTCCTTGTAGAACACCTTGGACCCGCACTTCTCGCACTGCAGCCCGACCGTGTTCATGCCTGACCTGACCGGCTCCTTACATCTCGAGCATTTGTACATCCAAGCACCTCATCATTCCTGGGGTTCTTCAGGCTTGTCCTCCGAGAGCAGCTCCTTGGGTGTCTTCTCGGGCAGCTCCTCGGTCGGGACGTGCCTGACCTCTCTCTTGACCGAGACCGGAGGCGTGAGGTTGTACGCGCCGCTGGCCATCTTGACCCCGCAGTGCTTGCATGTCCAGATGCCCGTCCCCGTCCTGGTCACGGCCTTTGACTTGCACTTGGGACATTCGTGGCGTCCTCTGCCCTTGGCCTCTGTCTCGGCTATGCGTCTCCTGATCTTGACGCCGTACCTCTGCCCCAGCCTTCCCGCGGAGCCGACCTTCTTCGTCCTCTTGGCCATCGCTATCAGCCGTCCTGTATCCTCATATCTTCGAGCGGATTTCCGCCCCGATCTTCCTTGAGAGCTCGACCACTCTGAGCACCTCGTCGGGCTTGAAACTACCGCTGCCGCCCTTCTGCATCGCGCATAGGTCTCCCTTCTCGTTCGTCGCGACCGTCAGCCTCGCCTCGGCGGCGGTCTCCTCGTCGTAGGTCGGGTCGACAAGTATGTGATCTCCTATCTTGACTGCCGTAACCGATATCGGCACGTGCGAGACTGGCAGAGGGTAGTCCTCTCCCTTATCCGCCCGCTTCGCAGGCACGACGGCGCTCTTGAGTGCGGCCATCGCGGCGATGTTGCCCGCGTCGAACAGGTTGCCGTCGTAGTCGAGGGCATGGACGTCCACGAACATGATCCACACCTCCTTCTCCGGCTCGATGCACAGCTTCTCCATGTCGACCGCCTTTCCCTCGCGTATGCCCCTGTCGATGACGCGTGCCACCTCTATCGACCTCTGGTCCGGCGGGCCGCTCTCGAAAGACTCGCTTGCGAGCGGCTTGAGCTCCGCGTTCGTCGTGAGCACGCCCTTGTTCGGGGTGTCAGCGAACGGCTGGCCGATCATCAGTTTGACGCCGACGACGACATCGGTGTCGCCGAGGTGCACACGGGCGGAGCCCTCGGCCGACTGTACGAAATCCTTCTCGACCGTGAGCGGCCTCGGCTCGTCAAACTTGCGTCCGTCCACCCTCATGCCCTTCGAGAGCAGCTTCGTGATGTGGTCCCGCTTGAGGTCTGCCATTACGTTCTTGGACATGTTCACTTCACCCCCCCGCCTTCGCCGTCCTTGCGAGCAGGTGACGCGTACTTCCTCTTGAGCGCGTCCCGCTGCACGTTGTATATCTTCTTGCACGCCTCGATGGCCATGCCCAGCCCGGTCCTGAACTGGTCGGCCGTGAGGTCGCCGTCCATCTGGAGGAGCACTATCTCGTCGTTCCTCGGTATGTATCCGATCGGTATGTCCGCCTGGCCGAAGTTGTCCTCCTCCTTGCCCAGGTCAAGCACGACCGTGTCGTCGATCTTGCCTGCCGCGCACGACGCCACGAGGTCCCTCATGGGTATGCCGGCATCTGCCAGCGCGACGGAAGCGGCGGTCAGTCCGGCGCACCTGGTGCCAGCGTTGGCCTGGAGAACCTCGATGTACACATCGATGGAGGTCCTCGGGAAGTACTCCGTGAAGACCACGTGCGTCAGCGCCTCTGATGTGATCTTGGATATCTCCTGGGAGCGTCTGTCCGGTCCCGGCCTCTTCCTGTCGTCCACCGAGAACGACGCCATGTTGTAATGGCATTGCACGAGCGCCTTCGTGGGGTCCTGCATGTGCCTGGGATGACATTCCCTGGGGCCGTACACGGCCGCCATGACCTTGTTGTCGCCCCATTCCAGGTAGGCCGAGCCGTCGGCACGCTTCAGCACCCCAGCCTCGATCTTCAGTGGCCTGAGCTCGTCGGGCCTACGCCCATCGAGTCTCTTGCCGTTCTCGTCTATTAGCTTGATTCCATCAGGTAACGGTGTTCCTCCCATTCGTCTCACTCTCCCTTCCGGCCTTTCTGTCCGAGCAGCTTCTCGACCTTCTCGGTCAGGCCCGTGCTGTGGGCATCGGTCTCGATGAGTTTTATGGCATCTATCGCCTTGAGCACGTTGTCCAGGTCTCCGTCGACCCATATCCTGCCGTTCTGGCCGACATAGATCCTGCAACTGGTGGCGTTCTTCAGCATCTGGATCATGGAGCCGTTGCGACCTATCACTCGGGGTATCTTCGACGGGGCCACCTCCACGACGACCCCTCCCGCGAGCTTCCTTAGACCGTGCTCCTTCATGGATATCTGGACCTTGCCGAGCTCGTCCACGCCCACGACCTTCAGCGACACAAGGTCGCCTACCGTCATGAACTTGCCCGTCTCGCCGAACTCCACCCTCCACGGAACCTCGTTCACGTGGAGCGGCGACTGGTGCGCGGCGTTTATGTCCACGAACCAGTTCGACGCGCCCATGTCCACTATCTTGCCTATCACCATGTCTCCTCGCATGGGGACGTACTGCCCCGACAACGGGACCACGCCCACCATGTTCGACCTTGTCGTCTTGATGCCGAGTTGGGCGGCATATATGTGCCCGCTCTCGACGTACGTGCCCGGCCCCGCCTTCAGTCCCGACTCGGACAGCAGGTCCCCAGGTACGACTATCTCTCTCTCATTCTCTCTAGAATCGTTCTTCTGCATCTGCAATCACTCGCTTCAATTGGCGATCCCGATAAACACTCTGCCCGCGGGGCCCGGAGGCACAGAGGTCTCCTAGGTCTCTCCTGCGCAGCGCATTTACCCTCGTCTCTTACCAAGGGCCAAAATCGCGTCCCCTGCTTTAAGTTTTTGGTCGTACGACCTCGTACCGCAGGTCGAACCTCCGAGGTGACCGGCCCTCCACCCAGCAGGCGGGGTCACAGGTCGCCCTTCAGTATCTTCGTGTCCGCTTCGCCATGGGTCCGGTTGTTCATCCGCTCGACAAAATCAGTCTGCATACCCGCTGGCATCTCGATGACTCCTATCCAGGAACCGTCGTTCTGCCACTCCTCCCTGACGACCTTGCCGAAACTCTTGAAGTCGTCGTAGCACCGCCCGTAGTTCTCCCCCGACAAGCGCACCGCCATGCGCACCTTGTCCAGCCGGATGGGTATGAGCGGACGGAGCGCGTCCATTATCGCCGGGACCTGTGCCTCGACGGTCTTGAAAGGGTCTATCTTGACCCTGGTCTCCTCGACCGCCGTCTCGATCCTCGTGGCCGGGTGCGGGCCGCCGGTCTGCGGGTTCATGGCGTGCTGGGCGATGTACTCCACTATCCTCTTACGCTTGTTCTCCTGCATGACACGCCGCTGCTCGGTGGTCAGCTGCACCTCCCCCTTCAGGATGATGGTCCTCGCCACCTCCAGGGGGTCGGTCGTGCCGAACATCTCCTTCATCTTCCCTTCCGCAGCGCGCGTACCCTTCTTGGCATTCTTGAAGACGGTGTCTATGACCATGTGTTCTATGAGGTCGACCTCCCTGCCGTCCCTCATCTTCTGGACGACCTTGGGGTCGATCAGTATCTCGAAGCTCTCGCCGTGGGATTCGTATCGTGCTACAATCGCCTCGTCGAGGTCCACCATATGACTCCGCTCAGCTGCCTAGTTTCTTCACGTAGGCGTCCACCTCCGCCTCCGTGAGCTTCCTGAAGCTCTCGTCACTGCGTACGACACCGATCTCCACGGCCTGGGTGCTCAGCTTGTCCTCCGTCGCCTTGGTGAGCGCCCTCAACCCGAGCAGGACGGCGTCCTCCATCGTCATGTCCTCCTCGTAATCCTCCTCGAACACATCCATGATGGCGTTCTTGCCGGCGCCGATCGAGCCCGCCTTGTACGCCACCAGCGCCCCGCTGGGGTCTGTCTCGAAGAGGTGCGCCCCCGTCTCGTCGACTCCTGCAACGAGGAGCGCCGTCCCGAAGGGTCTCACACCGCCGTACTGCGTGTAGTTCTGCTTGAAATCGCACAGCCGTTTGACGAGGGTCTCGAGGTCTATCCTCTCCGCGTAGGTCACCTTGTTTATCTGTGAGATGACGCGTGCGTGGTCGACCAGCACCCTCGCGTCCGCCACGAGGCCCGATGTGGCGCAGCCTATGTGCTCGTCTATCTGGAATATCTTCTCGATCGACGTGGGTTCTATCAGCTTACTGGCGATCCTCTTGTCGACTATGAGCGCAACGCCGTCCTTGAACTTCAGGCCGACAGTCGTCGTTCCCCTCTTGACCGCTTCCCGCGCGTACTCCACCTGGAACAACCTGCCATCGGGGGAGAACACCGTAATGGCCCTGTCGTACGCCATCTGTCCTGGCTGCATCCTAAATGACACCTCTCTCGTCAATAGACGTTTATAAGCCCAACTACCTTAGCCGGTGGTCGGATTTGTCCTAAGGCAGTTGCCCGATATAAAGGTTTGCGGCGAATTCTGGCCCCCTTCCGGAAGCGTGGTCAGCGCGCGTTGTCTGCGAGCATCCGCAGGTCTTTCAGGTACTGCTCCTTGAGCTTGCGGATGGTCCCCGAGGTCTTCAGCGTCGTCAGCGTGCACCTGCCCCCTCTTACGGTGTCGACGGATCCCAGAACCTTGACCGCCTCGTCCTTCATCGTGTGGGGCACCTTCAGTATGCCTATGTCCCGCTCGAAGACGGTCAGGCGGAAGGAGTCGCCGATTGGGGTCGTCCTGCCCTTCTCCAGCAGCACGCCAACAATGTCCCTGCGCGTGACCTGTCTGTCAGCGTCCACTCGGAAGGCGACGTATCTCCACTTACCACGCTCGACCTTTCCGGACATCGTAGGACTCAGCGCACGAAGTCATCGGCTTTCTTGTGGTTGTCGCCCCCGTTGTCCATCGCCGTCCTAAGATCGGGCGCCTTGACTCCAGTGAGGACGACCATCACCTTGAGCCTGCCCTCAGCGTCCGGGTCGACGCTGCAGCCCCAGATGATGCGGGCTCTCGGGTTGATTCGGTCGTTGACGAGCTCCGCCACCTTCTCCGCCTCCGACACCGTCATATCTGCCCCTCCGACGACTCGGATGAGCGCCCCCCCGGCGGACGAGATGTCGATGTCCCCGAGCAACGGGGATTCGAGCGCCTGTTCCACTGCGGCCTCGACCCTCTCCTTCCGGGATGACTTGTTGTCCGCCTCTCCCATCCCGATCATCGCGACGCCGCCGTTCTTCATGATCGTCGTTACGTCGTTGAAGTCGAGATTGACGAGCCCTGGACGTGTGATTATCTCGGTCAAGCCCTTGATGGACTCCATCAGGACTTCGTCCGCCACTCTGAAGGCGGCATCGATCGGTAGCTTGGGGACCATCTGCAGCAGCCGATCGTTCATCACGACGGCCGTGGTGTCGCAGTTGACCTTCAGCCTTTCCAATCCCCTGATGGCGTTCTCCATCCTGAGTCTTCCCTCCGCCGCAAAAGGCATGGTGACTATGCCGATTACCAGTGCTCCCGACTCCTTTGCGAGCCTCGCCACGACAGGAGCCGATCCTGTGCCCGTGCCTCCTCCCATGCCTGCGGTCACGAAGACGATGTTGTTGCCTCCTACGAAAGCCTTCAACTCTCCCTCGGCCTCCTGCGCTGCCTTCTCTCCTATCTCGGGCAGCGCACCTGCCCCGAGGCCTCTCGTGGTCATCTTTCCCAGAAGGACCTTGTGAGGCGAGTGCACATGGAGCAGATGCTTGGCGTCCGTGTTGGCCGCCACTATCTCCGCCCCGAAAACCCCCGCCTGTCCCAGGCGGTTGACTGTGTTCGACCCTCCGCCGCCGCAGCCGACGATCGCGATGTTGACCTTCAGGGTCTCCACGATCTTGGCAAGCTCTGCGTCGTCCGGTGTCTCGACTGGTGCCTTCGAATCCTTGCGTGTCTCGTGTATCTCGAGAGCATCATCAATGAGCGATTTCATACTATCATCCCATCCGCGTCCGACTGACTGGTACGTTATCACCGACTGCGTATATTAACCTGTTTTCGTATGGTCGGGAGCCCCGAACGCGCGCGCCGCCCGCGGGAGAAATGGTACGGAGAAAAGACAGCCCCGCTCAGGTGCGCCTCGCGTCAGCGTATGCGCGCATATGCGCCGCCTCTTCCACCGCGATTATCTGGCTCGCCTCCGTCTTTGAGGAATACTTATATTCAGGGTACCCGATTACTGACGTAGCTTTATGGGGTGCACTACATGCCGAAGTCACTGGTTAAAGATGCATTGGGCGAAGACGTGGAAGAACTGCTCAAGAAGCCTTCAAAGCCCGAAGAGGAGAAGCCTTCTGAGATGAGCGCGGACGACGAGGAGATCGCAAAGATCGCTGCTCAGCTTGACGTTAGTATCAAGATCCTCGGATGTGGCGGTGGTGGCTCGAACACTATCGACAGATGCGTTGAGGCCGGGATATCCGGCGCTCAACTGTGTGCGATCAACACGGATGCGAAACATCTGCTGGCCATACACGCGCCGAAGAAGATACTGATCGGGAAGAACGTGACGCGCGGTCTCGGCGCAGGGGCTATACCGCACATCGGCGAGGCCGCTGCGAAGGAGAACGAGCGCGACATCCGTGACTTCCTGGACGGAGCGAACATCGTGTTCGTCACGGCGGGGATGGGCGGCGGTACCGGTACCGGGTCCGCGCACTTCGCCGCTCGATTATCCAAGGATCTCAAGGCATTGACGATCGGGGTCGTCACACTGCCCTTCAAGGCCGAGGGAGAGGTGAGGATGGAGAATGCGCTGGACGGCCTCGAGAAGCTGAGGCGGCTGTGCGACACGACCATCGTCATCCCGAACGACAAGCTGCTCGAGCTTGTGCCGAAGCTGCCGGTCGACGCCGCCTTCAAGGTGGCGGACGAGGTGCTGATGCAGACCATAAGGGGCCTGACGGAGATCATCACCAAGCCGGGTCTGGTCAACCTGGACTACAGCGACATCATGACTGTGATGAACGAGGGCGGTGTTGCGTTCGTCGGCATGGGCGAATCCGACGACTCCGACGCTGAGGAGCGCATCCAGGAGGCCATCGACGAGGCCCTGAGCTCCCCGTTGCTCGGCGAGATCGACCTGAAGCAGGCCAAGGGCGCGCTGATCAGGGTGGTCGGCGGGCCGGACATGACCGTCTCGGAGGCGCAGAAGGCCGCAGAGGCTGTGGGCGAGAGGATAAACAAGCACGCGCGGATCATCTGGGGCTGCAGCGTCAATCCGGACGCTGAGGGACAGGTCCGGATACTGCTCATAGTCACGGGGGCGAGGTCCGCTCTCCTGATGGGCAAAGGCGACTCTCACAGCGCCGTCGCCGCAGCCGGCGGGAGCGCCCCGAAGTCATACACGCCGGACGACGACGGGATAGACTTCGTGCACTGATGCCGGGAGCCGCTTCCGAGCGGAAAGAAACCTGTTAACATTCCACGGCGGACACGTGTTTCTGTGTCCGCCCCCCTCAGCTCCTCACTCTTCTCTCGAGCTTCCCTTCCAGCGTCGGCTCGTCCGCGAACCTCGCGCCGCATTCGGGGCAGAACTGGTCCTCGAGTTCGACGCGCTCGCCACACTCGGAACACTCCGCCCCCGCAACTCTATCTGAGAAGACCACTCCGCACTCGCACGTGAACGCATCCTTCGACACCCTTCTGCCACACGCTGGACATTCGCTAATCTCCTCGACGAACGAGCAACCGCATATCTGGCACCCGAGCGAGGTCTCCGGTATCTCCGCGCCGCACTCCGGGCAGATCATGTTTCCCTCTCCGACCAGGAGCACGCCGCAATCGCACGTCCCGTTCTCATCGGAGACGATCCGGCCGCACTCGGGACACTGGAACAGGTCCCCGGAGAATTCGGGTGAGAACACGACGCCGCATCTCCTGCAGAATACGTCGTCGTCCGAGAGCTTCGACCCGCATTCGGGACACTGCAGCTCCCGCTGGTACATCGTGCAGTCACAGGTCTCCCCGTCCAGCAACCTCCGGCCGCAGATGTCGCAGAACATCGCGGTGTCCGGTGCTCTGTTGACCTCGTCCCGCATGCCGAGGTAGGTCCTCTCCGTGATCTCCCCCAGGAGGAACCTCTCCTCCAGAAGGAACAACTTGTCCCGTTTCGAGAGCCTCGCCGGCTTCACGGCAGGCATGTTGGAGTCCACCACGTGCGGCTTCTGTTTGACGTACCCGAGCTCCTTGCCGCACGCGGGACACTCGCCGGTTCGCATTGCGCATGAGTTGTGATACTGTTTCTCGCACCCGCACAGCACGCTGGGCAGATCCTTCTTTATCACGCCCAGGCAGATGCCGCACTGCGCTTCTCCCTTGATGCGTATGGCCTTCACCTGGGGCCTTGTGCGCACCTGCATCCTTCGGGCTGCCGCCCTGCGCATCCTCCCCTTGGGTACGGCGATCATTCGCGGTCTCTTGGCCATCAGGCCGCGACGGAACCTGGTTCGTCCGAGCATGCGCCGGTTCTCCTTCATGTGCCGCTTCCTCCCCGGGGAGGTTTCAGTAGATGGCCGGCATCTCATATAAATCCCCGGGAATCGATACGCGTGGCATGTCTGTGAAGGACGCAGTGAACATGGTCGGCGGGCTTATGGAGATATCCGCTCGGACAGCTCCGAAGGCTGCAGGGCAGGATTTCATCGAGGTCAAACTTGTCGACGAATCAGAGAGGGTGGCGCTCGGGACGGACATGATACAGGTGTCCAAGGAGCGCGCCATACCTGGGTTCGAACGTGACGGGCAGAACGTGCTGGATTCCGACGCCGTCCTGCTGATAGGGCTTCTGCCTCACAAGGGGATAGGCCTCAACTGTGGCGCATGCGGCTTCGCGGGTTGCGAGGAGTTCAACAGCAAGTCGCACAGCGGGGATTTCAACGGTCCTAGCTGCGCGATCCGGCTGCTGGACCTAGGGATAGCGCTCGGGTCTGCAGTGAAGACGGCCATGGAGCACAACGTGGACAACCGAATAATGTACAGGATCGGCGTGTCCGCCAAGCGTCTCGGGATGACCGAGTCCAGTCTCGTGCACGGCATCCCCCTCTCGGCGAAGGGGAAGAACATATTCTTCGACCGTGGCAAGTAGCGAGGGTCCCCTCACTTCGCGCGGGCCGGCTTACGAACGACCTTCGGAGGGGCCCCGAGGTTCGTGCCATCCAGTAGGTACGCCCGGGCAGATTGCGTGTCGACCAGACCGTTCCTGAGCAGCGGACCGAGCAAGCCACCGTCTGCGTTGATCGGGCTTCCGGTGATGAGCGGGTTGAACGCGGGCACGACCACCAGCTCCTCCGGATGGTTTGGGTACCTTTCGAGCACCTTCTCCTTGACCAGCGGGGCCCTGTACCAGCACTTCTCGTTCATCCTGCCGCCCATCGAGTCCTCGAGCACCACTGATGGGTGCACATGTCCCATTACGAGCTTGCTGGTCGACATCGTCTTGTGCGAGGGCCATACATGGCCGTGGAACGCACCCGTTTCCTCTATCACGGTTCCCTGGGCGGGCGTCACTGCGCACCCATCCGGGATGATCTCCCTGATCCCTCCATCGTGATTCCCGGGCGTGACCACGATCGCCTGGAAGACCCGCATCAGCTCCCGCATGACGTGCCTTATCTCGCGGTCCTCCCGCGCGCTCGCGTGAGTTATCCTCTGCTTCACGTCTCCAAGTATCAGAAGTCTGTCGGCGTGGGACGCGAGCGACTCCATCATCGAGAGCATGCCTGGCATCTGGTTGGGCACGTTGAATCCGGACGCCCTCAGGGACGCCTCTATCCCGATGTGCAGGTCGGCTATGCACGCCCATCTCCGCTGGCCTGTGATGACGAGCGCGGGGATGTCAGGCAGAGGTTCCAGGTTCACGTCCGGCATACGGTCTGCCCCACGATAAAAAACTACTCCTTCATCTTCCGGCGGAAAGACGAAGTGCCAGCATCAAGGGCAGGCCGGCCCTCAGAATCGCCTCGGAGGCCTCCTCCACCGGATACTCCACCCTCCTCAGCTCGCATGAGCGGGATTCGGTGTCGAGCATGGCATAGCTGGCCCTCGGGTCTCCGTCGCGCGGCTGGCCGACTGCTCCGGGGTTCATCACCATCCCGGCGGGTAAGGTCCGCACGAAGGGGACGTGGGTATGGCCCAGGATCACGAAAGCACTCGAGCATCTGTCCAGTATCTCTGGGTCGACCCCGTCCTCGTAGACGTACTCGTCGCGGTCGGTGTCCGACCCGTGGTGCACAGACACCTGCTCTCCGTCCGCGTCGACGCTTCCGAACGGCCTGAGCGACTCCAGGTATGCCCGTGAGCTCTCGTCCAGGCGTTCGGCGGTCCAGGCCGCCGCGGCTGCGGCGTACGGATTCATGCGGGAGGTGTCGTTGGACAGCACGGCGGAGTCGTGGTTCCCCTCTATCGCGAGGTTCGCCTCGTCTGAGACCTTCCTACAGCATTCGTTCGGATGGGCTCCGTAACCGACGATGTCTCCCGCACAGACGAGCATATCCGGCGCGAGGTCTGAGATATCCTCGAGCACGGCCTCCAGCGCAAACAGGTTCGAGTGGATGTCGGAAACGGCCCCTATCCTCATGCCGTGCACTTCACTCGAGGCGGTCGTGCTCGTATCTTCTGAGAACGATCGGTATCTTGTCTATCACATCCGTGGCGACCAGGCCGTAGCTCTTCTCCTCAAACGCAAGGTCTCCTGCGAGCCCCATCGCGAAGGCCCCGATCCTCGCGGCGTGGAACGGCTTCGCCCCTTGCGCTATCATCCCGGCGACAAGGCCCGTGAGGACATCCCCTGTACCGCCGACGGCGAGGGCGTTGTTGCCGGTTCTGTTCTGCTTGACCGTCCCTCCGTCGCTGATCACATCCGTCGGGCCTTTCAGCAATATACTCGCCCTCAACCGCGCCGCGGCTTCCTTGACCTTCTCGCCCCTCGCCGAAGGGTCGTCGGATCCGAGGGCCTTGCCAGTGAGCTTCTTGAACTCGCTCGCATGTGGGGTGATGACGGCCTGCCTGTTCCTCAGGATCTGCGGCCTGGACCCGCACGCTCCAATGGCGTCTGCGTCTATCACCACCGGTTTCATGCACTTCGAGACGAACATCTGCACTGCCCTCAGGGTCTCAGGGGCTGAGCCGAGCCCTGGACCTATCGCGACGACGTCGACCTCTTTCGTCATCGAAAGGAGGTCCTGCACGTGCCCTCCCTCCAGGATGTCTCCCTCGAGCGAGCGCACGATCAAGTGGGGCGAGTGGACCGACACTGGGAGCGCTGCCGGCTCGGGCGTCGCGACGAACACGAGGTCCACCCCCGACCTCATGGCGGCCATGCCCGTGAATGCGGGCGCCCCGGTGTACGGCCCGCCACCTATCACCAGCACGCGTCCAGCATCCCCCTTGCGGGCGTTCGGCTTCCTACGCGGCAGCAGCGAGAAGTCCCCAGGGCCGCAGTACGTCTGCGCATCCTCGGGGATGCCGATGTCGGCCACGACGATCTTGCCGGAGTTCTTCCGGTTCATCCCCGCCTTCGCTGCGTGGAACGTCACGGTCGCCTGAGGACGTACCTTGAGCTCCGAAGGCCAGCCAGATGGCACGTCCACGCTCACAACGGGTTTCCTCGACTTGTTCAGCTTCCTGACGATCCCGGCGACCGGCTCGCGCGGTCTACCCTTCAGGCCGACTCCGAGCATCGCATCGACGATGACGTCGCACTCCCTGGTTTCGAACGCCTTGATCCCTCTGGCCAGCGGCCTCACCCTTTGGAGGTTCATCGAGGCGACGTCAGAGTACGCGCCGTCCTCCGGGTCCAGGAGGTATACGGTGACGGGCATCGTCTGTGCCAGATGCCTCGCAGCGACGAAGCCGTCGCCACCGTTGTTGCCCCTGCCACACAGCACAGCCACCCTCGCCTTTTGCGGATAGCTGTCGGCCACATACCTCGCCACGGCTGCCCCTGCGTTCTCCATGAGCGTGATGGTCGTCACTCCGAGGTGCCGGGAATTGATGTCGAGGACCTTGACTTCCTCCGTCGGAATCGGACTTCGTTCCACGGCCATTCGGATGGGTAGATGGCGTATTAAATCTGCCGAGTCCAGAGGGTAGCCTGGGGTGCGGATCCGAACGGTCTCGAGGACCCGGTCCAGAAAAGAACTAAATACGAAGACTTCGTAGTCCCCGACGTCTTTGGCAGGGAATGCGTAAGTGACTGAGATAAAGAGGTTAGTCCTCGATGTGCTCAAGCCCCACCATCCCACGATTATCGAGATGGCCCGCAGGATAAGTGTTTTGAAAGGCGTCTCCGGCGTGAACTGCACGCTGGAGGAGGTCGACAGGGAGACCGAGAGTGTGAAGATCACGATCGAGGGCTCGTCAGTTGACTTCGACAGCATAGAGGAGACGATATCCGACTGCGGCGGCGTGATTCACTCGGTGGACAGCGTATCGGCAGGGAAGGAGCTCGTGGAAGAGGTGGAGACCCCGCAGGACCGGTAGACGACCACTACTCCTTCGGTAGATTCTTGAGCTTGAGAGCCACCTTCGATATCAGTTCAGCCTTCTTCAGCTTGGGCTCGACCAGGACCCTCCCCTCCTTTCTGTACCAGAACCGGGGATAGGACTTCTCGAGTTCCAGGATGCAGTCGAGGTCGAGGGACCTCGCGGCGTCGTACAACATCCTCGCGGACGGCGCCTCGACGGCGTTCTTCTTCGGTATCTTCCGGCCGGAACCTCGGCTCACGCGCGAGTCGAAGTACGACGGCCACAGGATGATGGCGTTCTCGGGATCGACGGTCATCGGCTATCGGATTTGCCAACGCCCCTCTCGTATCTAATATTAGCGGTCCATGCATGAGATAAGTGGTCAGCTTAGAACTTTTATCTACTGTGTTACGGTTCTCGGACCGGGGAAGAACGATGATCGACGATGATGTCGCAGAGCACGTGCTCGATCTGGCAACGGCGGAGGTGTCACCGATTCTGGCCGAAGTCCGCCTTGAAACGTCGGACCGCAGGAACATGGCCATCAGGCAGGGCGAGGTGCACAGCGTCAGCGCATCCTCTGACGCCGGGATGAACGTCCGGATCGTGCTCGATGTCGGGGTAGGGTTCGCCAGCACGAACGAAATATCGAAGTCCTCGGGGGCAATGCTTGTCCGCAGGGCGCTCGGCCTGGCCAAGGCTGGGAAACGGAGGCGCAAGGTCAAGCTGTCCCGTGAGAAGTCGGTCACAGCCAATTGGAAGGTGCCTCAGAGGCGCTCGCTGTGCGACGTGTCGAGCGATGACCGCATATCATACCTAAAAAGCCTCGACGCGGCCGTCATGGGCTCCGGACCCAAGGTGCAGGGGAGGTACTTCGACTTGGCCGACGGCGAGGTGGAGCGATTGATGGTCAATTCGGAGGGTACGAGGATGCGGTCCCATGTGCCGATCATCCGGCTGTTCTCCTTCAACATGGTCTCGTCCAAGGGGCAGACCGAGCAGTCCTTCAGGGAGTGGGGTTCCACCGGGGGATGGGAACAAGTCGACGCCTGGGGAGCAGCGCCCGCCCTTTCAGAGGAGATGCTCGTGCTGAAGGATCTGATAGACCACGGCAAAGCCGTCAAGCCCGGCAGCTACGATCTGCTCTGCGGACCCGAGGTGGCCGGCATCGCAGTACATGAGTCATGCGGCCACCCGATGGAGGCCGACAGGATACTCGGGCGGGAGATGTCCCAGGCGGGCAAGTCGTTCGTGAAGCCGGAGATGCTGGGCGAGGTCATAGGGTCGAAGCACGCGACCGTCATCGACGACCCTACAATCCCCGGCTCCTACGGTTACTATGAGTACGACCAGGAGGGCGTCCGCGCGAAGCCCAGGTTTCTGTACAAGAAGGGCGTCATCAACGAGTTCCTGCACAACCGCGAGACGGCAGGGACGCTGGGCCTGAAGAGCAACGGCTCGTCGAGGTCCGAGGTCTACTCGAAAGAGCCGATAGCTCGGATGGCCAACACGTTCGTGGCGCCCGGCGACCACGGCGAGGACGAGCTGGTCGAGTCCGTTCGCGACGGCGTGTACATGAAGTCGTTCACTGAGTGGAACATCGACGACAAGAGATACAACCAGAAGTACGTCTCCAGGGAGGCATACTTCGTGAGGGACGGCAGGATAGCAGGTCCTGCGAGAGGGTGCGTGCTCGAGATCACGACCCCGCGGTTCTGGAAGTCGCTCGACGGCGTGTCGAACAAGGTCGAGTTCGTCGCTGCGGAGTGCGGCAAAGGCGATCCCTCGCAGGGCATGGAGGTCTTGACCGGCGGACCGATGCTCCGCCTGAGGGGGGTGCATTTGAAATGAGCAGGCTGAAGGAGACTGCCGAGAAGCTCGTCGAGGTCGCCCGAGACGAAGGTGCCGACGACGCGATCGCCGAGGTGATCGACAGTTCGACCGACCAGATGAGATTCTCCAACTCCATGATAGACACGTCGAACTTCTGGCGAGAGGTCCACGCACACGTGTTCGTCGCAGTGGACGGTCGGACGATGTCCTCGGATGTGAGGGATATCAAGGGCGCGCCCGGCACCGTCCGCGAGCTCGTGCGCATGGCGAGGCTCACGCCCGTCAACGATGGATACAAGGGCATCGCCTCCGGTCGGTTCAAGTACAGGCGCACGAGGACGGACCCCAAGATGCTCTCGCTCAGGAACCCGGCCAGATTCGTGCACGACGCCATAGGGTCGGCGCTGGCGAATGGCGCCGTGGATGTCGGTGGAACGCTGTTCGTGAGGAGGGCGCGTTGGGGGATAGCGTCCTCTAAGGGTGCTCTCGCGGAGGACGGGAATGCCTCCATGGACCTATCCGTGCGGGCGTTCTCCCAGCCGGAAGCCTCCGGGCAGGCCGTATGCGTCACCCCGACGGTATCGAAGATGGACGCTGTGGATGTGGGCGCGAGAGCGGCGGACTTGGCGGTCAAGGCGAAGGACCCAGTGCAGGGCGAAGAGGGCAAGATGGACCTCGTGATGGAGCCGCTGATAATGGGCAGCATGACGGCTTATTCCTCAGGCATGATGAGCGCCCTCGCCGTCGAGATGGGCATGTCCATGTACGCGAAGAAGATAGGCAGAAGGGTCGCCTCGGAGGATGTGACGGTCATCGATGACCCGTCCGTGAGCTCGATGACCCGTAGGACATTCGACCACGAGGGCATGCCCACCAGGAGGAACATCGTGATCAAGGACGGCATGCTGAAGAAGTATCTGCACAACACGTCCACTGCCAAGCGCTTCAAGACCAGGTCGACCGCCAACGCTGGCCCGATGGTCGCATCCAAATTCACCACACCGAACGAGCCGGTAGTGTTCCACCCTGTGCTCGAGCCTGGCAAGTGGAAGCTGGACGAGATCGTCGAGGACACGAAGAACGGCCTGTACCTCAACAATACCTGGTACACGCGCTATCAGAACTACTCGACCGGAGACTTCTCCACCATACCTCGAGACGCCATCCTGCTAATCCGGAACGGCGAGATAGCAGGCTCGGTGAAGAACATCCGCGTGAGCGACAACATGCTGAGGCTCTGGAAGAGCGTGGACGCGGTCTCCAGGAGCGCCGAGGAGACATTCTGGTGGGAGGAGTCTGGCCCCGGCCACTTCCCGGCTGCGAGGGCCAGGAAGATGAGGATAACGCGTTCGTCGTGATTGCGCGGCGTACGCCCTTCCGTACAGGGCATGCGCCCCTGGAAGAATCGTCTCTTATCGGCGGCTGTGGTGCCGCTACTGCTCCTTCTGGATGAGCATGGCGTTCACCACTCCGTCCTGCCCACACCGGGAGGTTATCACGGCCTCGCCCAGATCGGTCATGACTGTCGCGCCCTTGGTCATGATGTTGCGCTGGACGTAGTTGGGGTTCGACGGGTTGGTCTTCACGGTCAGAATCTTGACCCTCTTGACCTCCTTGGTCTTCGGGTCGACTACGTTGGCGACGTCGGCCAGCAGGATGCGCCCCTTCTGGTTTGCGCCCTTGGTCCTGTACTGCTTGACCTTCGGGCTGCCCAGGTGTGTGAACTGCTTCTCGCGGCCTATCTCGAACTTGCGCTTCTTCCGAGACAGTCTTATCCTCCCGCCTGAAGCCTTTCTCTTCGGTCTGCCTTGCCAAATAGCCATTCGTCGCCTCGGTTGATGGGAAAGTGGGAGGGGTATTAAAACGTTTTCGCCTTGGCGGCGGCCACCGTTCATATCCTGCACATGCTCACTCTTACGCTCCGCTGGATCTGCACCTTGGAGTAGTAGCCATCCTTGGCTGGTCCGGGGTTGATGAAGACCGTCCCACTGGACACGGCCTCGCCCCTCCCCTCGTGTATGTGCCCGGACAACGCCAGGCGCGGACGCAGCTCCACAGCCACGTCGAGGAGCGCCTTGGAGCCCATGTTGTACCCTCCCTTCGAGAGATCGTTCATTCCCAAAGGGGGCGTGTGCGTCACCATCACCCCTCCGCGCACTCCGACTGCTCTGATCCCCTCAGCCATCGTCCCCTCGTCGACCTCGAAGGGCATCCCGTACGGCGAGGGCGGGGCTCCGCCGAACCCGAAGAACGCCAGACCCTTGATGTCTACACGTCTTCTATGAACGCTCGCGCCTGCCCTGGCCAGATGGTCGGCGATCGCGTTCGAGTCGCAGTTGCCGGGCACGCCGATGACAGGTACCTGAGCCCGCGCGAGGAAGTCCCTCACGTACTTCGGGGAACCGTTCGTCGTGAAATCCCCGCACACCACCACTGCATCGAAGATATCGTCCTCCAAAGCGTTCCCCAACACTTCCAACCCCTTGTCGGACCCGTGCAGGTCTGAGCATACAAGCAGATGCGCATCTGTCATGTCCTTCACCACGGCATCGTCATTCCGAGCGATGCATCTCCGAATACCAGCAAATAGGCGACGACGTATCCCGCGACCACCCCTCCGTTCAACAGAGGCAGCCCTGCCTGCGGGTTGCCCCTGAGTACGAACCTCATCAGTATCGCGAATCCGAGGAGGGCGCCGGCCATCGCCCCGAGCGCCACGAGTAGGTTGCCTGGGAGTCCGGCCACCGCCTCGTCGCTGAGGCAGTAGAAGGCGGACGATATCAGCACGCCTGGGATGATCACATCGCCGAGTCCCATGAACATCGCGTCCCTCTCTCGCTTCTCCTCGATCTCCTCCCTCAGGGGGCGCTGCTTCAGGTACGAGTAGCCGAGCTTCTTGGGGATGACGAGGAGGATCGGCAGTTTCATCTGGGTCACTCCGTCCGCGAGAGCCACCATGTGTTTCGTGCCGTACACGGAGATGGCGTCGTATACGGCGAGCGCGACCAGCAGCACCATGACGGGCAGGATCTCGAGAGAGATGCCTAGTATGCCGATCACCCCTATCGCCACAAGCAGCCCTGTCGCATCGATGACATACCACTCCGGCTTCTTCGCCAGGCAGTACGTTAGCATGCCCGTGAGAACGAGTGACCCGAAGAACGCGAGAGTTCCCTCTCCTATGTCGGCCGTGAATTCCTCGAGCACGAGCCAGAGCACCAGGAACATCGTGTACGCGACCGCTCCGAGGAATATGACTCTCACGAGGCTCTCCCTCTTCTTCTTGATTATGTACAGTACCAGGAGTGTGAAGAGTACGATGGCTGCGAGGTAGTATATCGGGATCAAGGGGTCGTTGGGATTCTCGAACGCCTGATACTCCTCGCCAAGGACTGAGCTGACCATTAGCATGGCGCCCAGCTGTGCGGCACAGAACATGATGCCCATGACGATGACCGCCCTGGTCGACGATTCCATCGGCCCGCTATTCAGTGGCGTTACAGAAATAGTTTGCGCAGTGGTTGCCAGCGGAAAAACATCAAATATCTCCAACATGGTCTACTCCATGTGCCCGACCTAGATGTCCTGAAGGTAGACGTGTTCACCCGCGAACCGCTGGCCGGAAACCCCGCGGCGGTCGTGCTCGACGCTGATCAGCTGGACGAGATGCAGATGCAGCGTGTGGCCGTCGAGATGGCCCTGAAATCAACTGCTTTCGTCATGAGGTCCAAGAAGGCCGATGTCCGGCTGCGGTACTTCACGCCGGTGTCCGAAGAGCCGATATGCGGTCACTCGTCGATAGGCGCCCTCTCCGCCCTGGCGGAACAGGAGGCGTTCGGTAGCTCGCCCGGAGGCCGTCGCAGACTCGAGACGATGGTGGGCATCCTCCCGTTCCGTGTCGAGAGGACGGGCGACGGGAGCATCACGATATGGATGACGCAGAAGAGGCCCATGTTCGCGGGCGTCGATGATGTCATCGGGGTGGCCAGCGCCCTCGGTGTCGATGTGGACAAGATGTTTCACGAGGAGTTCCCCATCTGCAGAGCATCCACCGGCATCCCCTGCCTGCTTGTACCGGTCCGTTCACTCGACACGATCGAGCGCTTGGAGCCGAAACAGGCCGAAGTCTTCGAGCTCGCGAGGGAGCACGAGGTGAACGCCGTGTACGCCTATACGTGGAACGTCGTAGACGAGGAGTCGACGCTTCATGCGAGATGCTTCGCCGTCACCCCTGACTATCATGAGGACCCGGCGTCAGCGATGCCTGCGGGTGCACTATGCTCCTACTTGGCTCAACACGAGTTCATCCCCCGGGACAGGCTGGAATGCGTGGTCGTCGAACAGGGCACGTGGCTCGGTAGGCGTTCCAGAATCCTGGCCAAGATAGAGAAACGCGGCTCCGAGATAAGAAAAGTCGAGGTTGGAGGCTCCTCGTTCGTGTCCCTCCGGGGGAAGCTGACAGTCTGATTGGTCGAAAGATCAGGAGACTCTGGTGCCGAACGCCATGCTCCCAGTGACCTTGTCTATCTTGGCCTTCACCTGGGTGCCCTTCGCGCTGCCGGGTATGTAGATGATGAACCGCCCCTTCCTCGCGATCCCGTCACCCTTCCTGCCGACATCCTCGATCATGAGGTCGTATGTCTTCCCTGCCTCGATATCGTCCGCCTCCTGCTGCTTGACCTGCTTGCGCACATGCACCGGTCGGTGCGCGCCGCACGTCTCGCATGTGAGGATGAGCACCCTCCCGTCCTTCACTATCTTCGTGTCGGGACGGTCGCACTCCGAGCACAGGACGTACTCGTCCACGTAGCTTTCTATCCTCTCGGTGACCTGTGCAGTGGCGACCTTGCCTTTGAACACGACCCTCTGTCCCTCAATGGTCCCTGCCGTCCCGAGCTCCCTCAGCAGGTATCCGAACACGTGATCGGGGTCTCTTCTGAGGCTCTCGGCTATGGCACCGAAGTTGCGTATCACGGTCGTCTTGCCCTCGATCATGACGTCTGGCTCGGGGACCTGGAATCTATCATGCGCCTCTAGAGTCTGCGGGAGCTCCTTCTTGGCCCTGTCGAGCAGCGCTTCGTAGTCGAGGCTCTTGTCTGGTGCCATGCCTGGCACCATAGCATGAATTCGTAGTTAAAACTATTGCACCTCGACGAGGCCGAGACCGCGCTCCGCTCGAAAGTGAGAGACGCAGTTGCCGTTGTTATCCAGAGACGCCAATCGACGCGAAACGTTTAAGGCCGACCCTGTACAATCGGGCGGTAGAGACTTCTGCCGCAGAGGGTGAACCAGACGAATCACCTGTCCCTCCCCGACGGGCCGATGGCCGGTAACATCCCAAGGCTGGGCGAGCATAGGTTCTCCCTTTTCGACCTTGTGCCTGACGACGTATCCGTCATCAGGAACGACCGCACCGTCGTCTTCCTGAACCACCGGATGAGGGAGCGACACGGCGACCTCACCGGCAAGAAGTGCTTCGAGACCTCGCTTTCGTCTCCCGAAGTATGCGGTGGCTGCCCGCTACGTTCCGATGTCGGCTCCGTCCGATATCCACACAGGAGGACCGTGCACACCTCCGGAGGGAGAGTCCTGGACATCACGACAAACAGATACGAGGACATCGACGCGAGCAGCTCGTACCTGGTCTGTGTGATCCACGACGCCACCGAGCGTAGGGAAGGCGAGGTGCACACGGATCGACTGACATCGTCTCTGGACCACATGTCCGAAGCTATCGCCCTGTTCGATGTCGATGGAAGGGTCGTTTACGCCAATCAGTCGTTCTCGATAATGATGGATGTCGAGATGAGAGATGCCCTCGGGAAGCCGTTAGGCGCCCTCACCGAGGGATTGTCGACCGACCTTCCGACCAGCAGGATACTGTCGTGCCGCGAGAACTCCGGATGGAGCGGCGAGACATCCACCGTCACGAAGGACGGCTCGAAGTCGTTCATCCACATCGATGCGAGACCCGTCCACGACCGCGCCGACAAGGTCATCGGCATCGTCGCCAATTTCAGAGACATCACCCAGGAGCGTCAGGAGAAGGCCGAGACCGAGCGCTATCGCTCGCAGCTGGAGAGGAGGATGGAGCAGAGGACCACGGAGCTCGCGCACAGGGTCAACCAGCTGACGATGATAACCAAGATAAGCCGGGTGGTCACATCGATCCTCGACCCGGAGGACCTGATGCGGGAATTTACGAAGTCCATATCCTCCGGATTCGGGTTCCCGATCGTGGCGATCCTTCTCTGGGACATGGAGAAGGGCAAGCTGCGCTACAAGGCAGGTGCCGGAAGTGACGTGGAAAGCTTCCTGGGCCACCGAGGGCAGAAGATGAAGGAAGGCTTGATCGGCCACGCAGCCTACTTCTCCGAGACGCTCGTCACCGGAGACGTCGATGCCGACCCTCGGTTCATACGGGGGTACGTTGCCGACACGAAATCCGAGATCGCCGTCCCTCTCACCTACAGGGGCGAGCTGATAGGTGTGCTCGACATCCAGAGCGACCAGAGGGACGCCTTCACGAGGAGCGACGTGACGGTTCTGGAGATGCTCGCGGACATACTCTCAACCGCGCTGATCAACGCCAGGACGTTCAGCGAGCTCAGGGAGCGGGAGAACGCCCTGTCCGTCCTGGACAGGGTCAGCAAGCAGATATCGATGCGGCTGGAGCCGAGGATCATATTCGGCCAGGTCGCGGAGGACGCGGCGTCGTTGCTGAACGCGGAGAAAGCCCTCGTGGGATTATCGAACCCAGACGAGGACTTCATGGAATGGGTGGCGTTGCACAACATAGACATGGCCACTATGGAGGAGTTGCGGGAGACGACCGGGAGCGGCGTGACCGGAAGGGTTCTGAGGCGCGGTACTGCCGAGATTGTGAACGAGTACGAGTTCGACCCGGATGCAGTCCCGAAAGACGCCAACCTGATGGGCATCAAGTCGATGGTCTCCGCGCCCTTGATGACAGGGGGCAGACCGGTCGGAATCATCAACGTGTACAACAGGCGTGACAGCGGGGGCTTCAAGAAGAGCGATGCGGTCCTTCTATCCTCTCTTGCTGACCACGTCGCGATTGCGCTCGAGAACGCCAACTTGCTTGCGGACCTTAACACGAGGATACGCTCCCAGCTGACACTTCTGGATACCGCTGTATCGCTCCAGCGGAGCATCGATTCGAGCGGCATCTATCAGACGGTCGCAGAGAAGCTCGGCGAGGTCGTTTGGTACGACGGCGTGAGCGTCTACAAGGTCGATCATGAGAACAAGATGATGGTGCCCGTCGTCGCCATCGGACGGAACTCATCTGAGATCATGAATGAGGTCTTTCCCGTCACCGAAGGCCTGTCGGGCCACGTCGCACAGACAGGCGTCGCGGAGATCGTCAACGACACGCTTATCGACGACCGGGCAACGCTGGTGAGCGGCACCGTGGACGATGTCGAGCAGGAGGCGCTCATGGCCGTCCCGATGAAGGGCAGGGACGGAGTCGTGGCGGTCCTGGCTATGTACAGGGAGACGGGAGGCAAGTTCTCGATAGCCGAGAGGGACATAGCCATGCTGTTTGCCAACCAGGCGGCGGTGGCGGTGGAGAATTTCGAGCTCAGCAGCTCGAGGGTGCGATTGCTTGAGGAGACACAGACCAAGGTACTCCAGATGACGAAGGTGCTCGAGGTGACGACGTCCATCATGTACATGGACGACCTCGATTCTGTTCTGCAGCGCGTCTCCGAAGCGGTGGTCGAATCGTTCGGATTCAAGAGGGCGGAAGTGCTGATGCTCGACGAGACCACGGGCGAGTTCATCATTTCGGGGCTATCAGGATTCCCGGAATGGATTCAGAGAGGAACCGTATCCGAAATGGATGTCGCAGCCGAGGGATTGAGACCCGAGTTTAAGATTGGCGAGACGGCGCACTACATGCCCTACGAGCGCCAGCAGTTCGATGTCGACCGGTTCTATTTCCTCGCTAATCCGGACCTGGCCGAGCAGCCGAGGGAGTCACCCGACGCGTGGCACGAGCGGGACCTGCTCGTGTTCGCCATGAAGGACCGCAGCAACCAGGTGATCGGGTTCATGCTCGTCGACGAGCCGACCGACCTCAAGGTGCCGAAGAAGGAACAGATCGAGGTACTTGAGATACTCGCCGGCATGGCATCGATCGCGGTCGTCAACTACCGCCTCTTCGATGAACAGGTGGATGCGGTCAACGAGATAGCACTGCTCAACGATCTTATGACGCACGACATCAACAACTTCAACCAAGGCATAATGGGATATCTCGAGCTGCTCCTCGAGGATGAGCACCTGCAGGAGAACCAGAGGAAGTACGCTGAGAGGGCGCTCGTCCAGGTAAGGAACAACGCCGGGTTGATAGACAACATGCGCACTCTCGCCAAAGTCAGGGCGGCGGACGAACAGGGCTACTCGTCCGAGGATCTAGGCCTCGCGGTTAACGACGCCATCACCGTCGTGGAGAGGATGTATGCAGACCGGCGCGTCGCCGTCACATCAACGATACCGCTCGAGGAGTGTTTCGTGAGCGCCAACAAGTTCCTCAGGGAGCTGTTCGTCAACGTGCTATCTAACGCCGTCAAGTTCGACAAGTCGGACCGGGTGAAGGTGAAGGTCTCAGTTGAGCCTGAACGCGTCTCGGACGGCGAGTACTGGCTTATTTCGGTAACCGATCACGGCCGTGGCATCCCCGATGACCGGAAGAAGACCGTGTTCGAACGGTTCGCCACAGGCGTGACCGGCGTCAAGGGATTCGGGCTCGGTCTGTCCATCGTGAGCACGATGGTCGATCGGTTCGGTGGGAGGATATGGGTAGAGGACCGGGTTCCGGGGGACTACGCCAAGGGAGCGGTCTTCAAGATCCTGCTGCCAAAGGCGGAGGCGGTCGAGGAGTGAGCGGCAGACCCTATGTTCACGCCTTCTTGCGCTTCTTCGCGAACTCGAGTGCCGCTTTGACCAGGCCGTAGTGCATCGGTGCCGGCTTCTGCGGCCTCGATTTGAACTCCGGATGGAACTGGGACCCCATGAAGAACGGGTGCCCTTCGAGCTCAGCGATCTCCATCTTCCTTCCGTCCGGAGACCTGCCCGTGAACTTCAGTCCTTTCTCCTCTATCCTGTCTATGTAGTGTGGGTTTATCTCGAACCTGTGCCTGTGCCTCTCGCTAATCGTCGTCGCTCCGTACAGTCTGTAGGCGGTCGTCCCCTTCTCCACATTGATGTCCTGTGCCCCTAGTCTCATGGTCGCGCCCTTCTTGGTCACGTTCTTCTGCTCGGGCAGCAGGTCGACGACTGGGTGCGATGTATGCGGCTCAAACTCCGTGGAGTTGGCATCGTGGAACATCAGCACATTCCTCGAGAACTCCACTACCGCTAGCTGGAAGCCCAGGCACACGCCCAGGAAGGGTACGCCGTTCTCGCGGGCGTACTTGATCGCCTCAGTCTTCCCGTCGGTCCCGCGAGAGCCAAACCCTCCCGGTATCAGTATCCCGTCGGCCTCCTCCAGGAGTCGCGCGCTCTCCTCGCTCGTGATGTCCTCCGCCTCCATCCTGAGGAATGTGACCCTGGCGTTCAACTCGGCCCCTGCGTGGGTGAGCGCCTCGTAGTGACTCATATAAGAATCGTACTGTTCCATGTACTTTCCGACCAGGAGTATCTTCGCCGCCTTCTTCGGGTTCATGACCTTGTCCAGGAACTTCTTCCAGTCCGTGAGGCCGTTCTCAGGGACGTCCAACTTCATCCTGTCCAGCAGGTAGTCCGTCAGCCCCTGCTCCTCGAGGAACAGGGGTATCTGATAGATCGATTTGGCGTCGGGCGCACTTATGACCGCGTTCAAGGGGACATCGCAGAAGAGCGCGATCTTCCTGCGGGCGCTGTCCTCAAGCGGCTTTTCGGACCGCGCCACGATCACGTCGGGCTGTATGCCGATTGCCCTCATCTCCTTCACGGAGTGCTGAGTGGGTTTGGTCTTCTGCTCCTTGAGCGCCCCGAGAGTCGGGACGAGCGTCGTGTGGACGAACACATAGTTCTCATGCCCCCTCTCCGAGTGCATCTGTCTCATCGCCTCGAGGAACGGCATAGACTCAATGTCTCCCACCGTCCCCCCGAGCTCCACTATGACGACGTCAGCGCCGGATTTCCTCCCGACCTCGGATATCATCGACTTGATCTCGTTGGTGATGTGCGGTATTATTTGGACCGTCTTTCCGAGGAAGTTGCCCTCCCTCTCCTTCTCTATCACGCTGCCGTAGACCTTGCCCGTGGTCATGACATGGTCGCTCGTCAGGCTGGCGTCGAGATATCTCTCGTAGTTGCCCAAGTCGAGGTCCGCCTCTCCACCGTCGTCGAGCACGAACACCTCCCCATGCTCGAACGGGTTGAGAGTGCCAGCATCGAAATTGAGGTAGGGGTCTATCTTCATCGCCGTGACCTTGATACCCCTCGCTTTGAGAACACATCCGATTGAGGAAGACGTGATGCCCTTGCCAAGACCAGACAGAACACCTCCCGTGACAACGATACACTTCATCCTATCCTCACGGGATTCGGAGAATGGGGTAGTCCGACATAAAGATTTGCCGTGCGTCGACTTGCCACGTGCGGATCCGACGAATCATCCGTTCCTAATCCGCATGAGGCGCGACAGTGTGCCCGCCACCGCTGCGACCGACCTCCCCACCTCTTCGGACACCTCGGCTCTGAACTCCAAGCACTTCGGCTGTATCACGACGATGGCGACCCTCTTGCCACTCCCCTCGAGGATGGCCGCCATGAGCGCCACGGGGACCCTGTGTGTGGATATCTCCGTGTCCTTGATCCTGTCTCGCGTGACGACCTCGATGGTTCCCGGCGGCGCCATGAGGTCTCCCGCGTCGACGAAGAGCACGGTCCCGGGGCCGCTCCTCTCCGAGATGTCCAGCACGGTTCCCTCTACGCCGTCATGTTCCGAAAACGAGTAGTCGGGGAAGGTCTTCTTCAAGGTGTGCGCGACGAGCACCCCCGCACCGTCGTCGGCTTTATCAACGTATCCGAGCCCGAGGACGTAGACGGGGCCATCCCCGACCACGGACTCGATGGCCTCGGTCAGAGCCTCTTCAGGGTCACCAGGTGTGTGGCGCAGCTTATGCATGGGTCGTACGCCCTCGCTATCATCTCGAGCGTCTGAAGCACCTCGGCATCTTTCTTGTCGTCCGCCAGCATCCTCTCGGCGCAGAGCTTCATGTGCATCTCGATGTCGTCCAGGTTCTGCGCGGTCGGCGTGATGATGTCCGCGGTCTCGACAAGACCGTCCTTGATGTCGTAGTGGTGGTACAGTATGCCCCTCGGAGCTTCGACGGCGCCGGTGCCGGACCCGGTCAGCCGGGTCGGCTCGGCTCTCTTCGGGTCCTCCATCGACGCGACGATCTCGGTCGTGTCCGGCATCTGCTCAAGCGCCCACGTCATCTCTATCGCCTGGGCGAGGTTGTTCAGCAGCGGGTTCCTAAGCCAGCGGTCGCTATAGTGCTCCTTGAACAGGTCGCCTGCCTGTCCGTCCAGACGCTTGCCCATGTTGATAATCCTGGCGTTGGCGCCGACGGTGAATGTCCCGTCCTTGTACAGGGACCTCTTGGCGAACGAGTGCGGCACGACCCTCTCTGACGTGAGCTTCTTGTAGTCGTCCGCGTCCGTCTCCTTGCCGTTGGATATCAGGATCGAATCGCCCGCGAGCCCGAACTTATCCGCCGGGGCGTTGACGGACATGAATGTCGTCTCCGCCTCCGGGTACTCGGGATATTCCAGCGAGCCGAAGAGCTCCACGGCCCGGACTGCATCAGGTATCAGCTCCTTCGACATCAGCGCGATCCCGTTCAGCTGCTCTTTGGTCGGGTACTTACCAAAACCCCCGAGGCCCGGATTCTCGCCGTGCACTATCCGCCCGCTCGTAATCTGCATCACGTGGTTGCCGAACTTCTTCAGCCTGAGCGCCCTCTTGACGTCGTCACCGTGGTCGTCCAGCATCGCGACGGCAGACGGATATCCCAGGAAGTCCGGGAGCGCCAGCAGGAACGTGTGGAGCGAGTTGCTCTCGACGTTCTCTCCCAGCATCATCAGGTCGCGCATCACCTGGGCCTTCTCGGGCGGGTCGATTCCCAGGGCCCTCTCGAGCCCGCGTATGGAGGCGTACTTGTGTGAGAGCGTGCATATGGCGCAGATCCTAGGCACCACGTTCAGGTTGTCCTCCGGCGTCATTCCTACGACCATCTGCTCGATGAGCCTCGGCCCCTCATGTATGTCCAGTGTTACGCTCTTGACCTTCTTCCCGTCGAGCGTGACGGTTATCCCACCGTCCCCCTCGACCCTAGTGAGCGGAACCACTTCGAGCGTCTTCATCTCCTGCCCTCCTTGGCTGAGAGTTCCTTGACCATCTTGGCGACGCCAGCGCCGCCGAACTTCTTGATCTTCTTGATGATCTCATCGGCGTCGTAGCCCTTCTCCCTCAGGAGGTCGTACTCCGCGCTGACATTGAGGTCGTCAGTCGGACCCCAACATCCGACGCATGGTATGTTGTGCGATGGGCATACGGCGCCACAACCCGCCTTCGTCAGCGGACCAGCGCAGAACTTGCCCTCAATCAGGATGCACGGGTTCTCCTTCCACTTGCACTCGGTGCACACCGGGAATTTGTAGAAGTAAGGGTGCCTTCCAGCGACGACCTTCGTGACCGCCGACAGAAACTCCGTCTTGTCGATCGGGCAGCCGGGTATCTTCATCTCCACCTTCACGAACGCATCGACGGGCTGAGCCTCGAAAGCCTTCGACACGTCGATCTTCGCGTTGCCGTAGACCTTCTTGTACCTCTCCTCGTAGCCGCCCTCTTCGAGCTTCATCGCCTGCGGGCCCCCCCAGCAGGCGCATGTGCCTATCGCGACGAGCACCTTCGAGCGCTTCCTGATGTCCTTGAGGTGCTCCAGCTGCTCCTCCGTCGATATGGACCCCTCGACGAACGCCACATCCAGCTCGCCGTCGTTGTTGTCGCTCTTGGCCATCGCGAACGACCGAATATCCGTCGCGCCGAACAGGTCCACGAGCTGGTCCTCGCAGTTGAGCACCATCAGCTGGTCTCCTGCGCAACCTGTGAAGCCATAGAACCCTATCTTAGGCGATGACATTGTCGCTCACCCCCTTTCCGATGAGTTCCTTCATGTGAAGCACGTCCCAGTATGTGAACACCGGGCCATCCATGCATGTGTACAGGTACTCGATGGCGCAGTGGCCGCACTTGCCTACGCCGCACTTCATGCGCCTCTCCAGCGTCATCAGTATCTGGTGCTTGGGTACATTCAGCTTCACCAGGCACTGCATGACGTACTTGTACATTATCGGCGGGCCGCAGACCGCGGCGAATGTGTTCTTGGCGTCGATCGGTCCTAGTTCCTTGAACAGGTCGGTCACGACGCCCTCCCTCTCGGTCCACTGACCCGTGTCGTCCTTGTCGACGGTGAGAAGGCACTTGAGGTCGTCCCTCTCCTTCAGCTGCAGGAACTCCTCCCTGAAGAGCATCTCGCCTGGGGTCCTCGCTCCGTGGAGGTAGACCAGGTTCCCGAACCTGTCTCTATTGTCCAGGACATAGAGCAGCAGCGACCTCAGGGACGCCACGCCCAGTCCTCCGGCGATGATCATTATGTCCTTGCCCTCCATCTTATCGATGGGGAAGCCGTTTCCATAGGGGCCACGGAGGCCAATGGTCTGGTTCTCCTTGAGGCTGAACAGCGTCTCCGTGAGGGTGCCGACCTTTCTTATGCAGAACTCCATGAGTCCAGGCCTGGAAGGCGTTGACGATATCGAGAATGGCGCCTCGCCCTCTCCCAGTACCGAACCCATTATGAACTGGCCCGGTTGGTAGTCCATCTTGAGAACGTCATCCACGTCGACGGCCCTCGCCTGAAAGAAGTTGACGTCGCTCGTGAGAGGATACCTCCGCACGATCCGCCACATCTCGGGCTTGTAGGGGTTCTCCTCGACCTCGCGGTCATCGACGACCACGCGAAGCTTCTTCATTTGCCCACCTCCTGCTCCTTGAGGGCGTTCGACACCGATACGACGTTTATATCCACCGGGCATGTGGCGACGCATCTTCCGCAGCCGACGCACGCCGGCTTCCCGAACTCGCCTATGTATGCCTGGAGCTTGTGCGTGTACCACAGCTTCAGCCGGTCCGCCCTGCTGTCCCTGAAGTTGTGCCCTCCAGCGACGAGCGAGTACTCGCGGAACATGCAGCTGTCCCAGAACCGGTCCCTGGTGCCATC
>JBFESP010000019.1:0-23692 GCA_041548485.1 Thermoplasmata archaeon
AGAACTGCCCGAAGTGCGGCAACGTCTTCGCCGAGAACGTGACATACATGTGTCCCGTCTGTGCAGGCCTCGTGCACTTCGAAGCCACCAAGTGCGAAGAGTGCGGGTCCATGTTCGCCGAGCGGAAGGAGGAACTTGAGGTGCGGGCCCCGGAGGAGCACGCGGTGGCAGAGGAGACACCCGCCCAGGATGTTGTCGAACCTGAGAAGGAGCATGTGGTCGTTGCCGAAGAACCCCCGGCCGCCCCCGAACCGGAGGCGCAGCCGGAGCCCGTGGTCGTCGAACCACCACCGGCGCAGGCGATCGAGGAGGAGCCTGAACCCGTGGCAGAGGAGGCCGTGCCCGAGGAGGCGCCCGTCTCCGCAGAGCCCGTTGCTGAGGAGGCGGAGGTAGAAGCGAAGGAAGAGGCCGTGGTCGACGAGGTGCAGGAGGAGACGCCTGTCGAGACACCGGCCCCGGTCAAGCGCGTACGACGCAGGAAGCTCAAGGCGAAGCCGAAGAGCTGACGGGGCGTCCAGACAGTCGCGCCCCTTCCGCTCGATTGTGACGCGCTACGATCCCCTGGAAGACCCGTACCTGAACGGGTAGGCGCAAGTGTTATCAAATACGAGAACGATAAGTAACGTCGTCAATCTGACTTGGGTCGTCTGCCCGGAACCAGTTCCAGGAGGCTTGACTTGCCAGAGCGAGGCGAAAGGTTCCCCCGACCCACTAGGACCCTCGATTGCATAGGGACGCGTTGTCCCGAGTCGGTGTCCGGACCTGGGAGACGACTGCCGAGGTCCTCATCGGCTAGATCCTGGAGGTCTTGGCAGACGACCCTGCTTCTGGATTCGACGTGATCGGGATGCGGAGGGAGACATCGCCCTTCAGCGCGGGCCACTCCGGCGCCTGCGACCGTCACGGGAACTAGGGCTTCGTGGGTCTTTCCGCAGACAGTGCTGAATGGGTGAGCCAGCACGTGCGCGCGACTCTCGCCCGCTTATATATATGCGGTAACAGTCAGGCCGTTTTTACGAAACTTATATATATACACCAATAAATAATGACCCAGGATGGGAAAGCCTATGAAAAGTAGGATTCTAAGTGTAGCGATTGCGCTGAGCATGTTGGCTGTTGTGTTCACGATTGTCCCGCATGACGCGGAGGCATCCGTGTACTACACGGGCACCGTGCAGACAACTGACGACGAAGGAACCCCCCAAGACGTGTTCTTCAGAGGAGACCGAGTCTATGTCCTCGTAGAGACATACTACATGGGCAACCTCTCCGCCGAGAACATCAGGGTGGAGATCCAGGAAACGGACGGATTCGTCAGAGACTGGTTCACGGCCGTTACTGACGACCCGGAGAACGGGACTTTTGAGAGCTGGGCGGCGACGCCATCGGCGGAGTCGCTCGGTACCAACTTCTGGTTCGACGGCGAAGTGATGGTCTACAATATCGTCGTCTACGCCGGCGGCAGTGAGATCGCCAGTGTGCCAATCCAGGTTAAGAACGAGGGACTGATCCTGGACCCTCCGCCATGGGACATGTACTACCCAGGCCAGGAAGTGCAGGTCACGATCGTGACGAGCAACACGGAAGACTTCTACGTGCAGGTCGTCAATGATACCTACGTGGACTTCGAGAACTGGACCAACCTGGAGACCTCGGAAGGGTGGTACAGCTTCGTGTGGGTGGTCGACTCCGACATGCCAGACGGAGATTATGACGTGAATGTGCGTGCAGAGGACAACAACGCGATATGGTACTCGGAGTCCGTCGACATCCAGAAGTACGCGCTCCTCGTGGACAGCAACCAGTACTACGTGTTGCCAGGAGACACCGTGACGGTCATCTACAACGTTGTGGAGATCGCCACCATGACACCGTATGCGGGTGCGGAGATCGAGTACACCGTGACGTGGCTCAACGAGTCCGGCAACGAGACCTACGAGACTGGCGAGATGCCCGGCTCCTCCGGAACATACGAGTTCACGATACCCGAAGACATCGCCCTCTACTCCGACATCGACATGACGTTCTGGGCGAACGAGAGCGACGAGAGGAGCTCGGAGAGCTGGCTCTGGTTCACCATCGGAACGATCAGCGCCGACCTCACCGTCGACAGCGGCCCGTACATCCCCGGTGATTCCGTGGGTGTCGAGGTGGAGGCGTGGATCGGAGACGACTGGGGCTGGGACGACAGGCTCGTAGGGGCCGAGGTGGACATCACTGTCGAGAAGAACGGCACCATAATATCAGCGTACGGCGCGTCCGGACTGGTCACCGATGTCACTGGTATCGTCCTGTACGAGTTCGATCTCAGCCCGAGCGCGATGAAGGGCACATACCTCGTGACTGCGACGGTGTCCAAGCTCGGCTACGAGGTCGTCAGGATGGCCAGCTTCGATGTCGAATGGGAAGGCGAGCTGACCGTGGCCTTCGACAAGGACTACTACTACAGCGGCCAGACAGCCACTTTCTCGTTCAAGGTTGTGTGGAACGCCGAGGAGCTGGACGCGAGCTCGGTGTTCTACATGGTCTACAACGACTACGGGATGGTGGCCACGGGTAACACGACCAGCGGCGAGGGCTCCTACGACATAGATGTCAACTACATCGGCGAGATCTACGTCGACGCTGTCACTGTGCTCGACGGCTACTTCCTGTACGGAGGCGACAGCATCGAGGTCTACATGGCAGATGTCATCGTCTATCCGGCCGACGAATACTACCGCGCCGGAGACACGATCGCGTACATGTACCAGGTGGTCACGGAGATAGCCAACGCGACGATATCCTACACGGTTACCGACGATGACGGCATCAGAGTGGCCGAGGGAGACCTGCCCTTCGGACTGGAGGGAACGGTAGACTTCGTCGTGCCTCTCGTAGAGCCGTCCGGGCAATACACGGCGAGGATCACTGTGGACGATGGACTCGGCCATGTCGTGAGCGACTCAGCCACTGCGTGGCTGTACGCCGAGTACGAGATACAGATATGGGCGGAGTCCAGCGCAGGGTTCACCTCGAGAGCGTTCGAGCCCGGGGCGACGATCGTCTTCGAATACAGCATAACGAACATCGGTGCGGCACATCTCGACGTGTACAGGATCTTGTTCTACGCGTCCTACGACTACATCGACCACAACATGCTGGTGAGCTCCCCGACAGGCACGTTCGAGATCGAGGTGCCTGAGACGGTCGGCGACGGGACGTACTGGATATACTCCACGCTGAGGGACCCGGTGAACAACGATTGGCTCTCCTCGGACTCCATGAGCTTCGCCATAAAGTCGGAGCAGTCTGTCTGGGACAAGGACGTCGGAGGCCTGAGCCTGTTCAACGTGCTGGTCCTCCTGCTGCTCCTGGTGATGGTGATACTGCTCATAGTGGTGCCGTTCCTGAGAGGCAGGATGGGCGCCGACGAGCTCCCGCCGTCTCCGACGATGTCGGAGGAGGAGGCAGTCGCGCCGGAGCTGTTGGACCAGCCGGACGAACCACCGCCTGCATGACCAGGTTGAGGCGCATCCGTAGCTGACGGACGACAAACCCCTTCCGAGAAACCCTTTATCCTTCTATTCTCCATCTTGCGAACGACATCATCCGAGCATCTCGGCTATGCCGTCCCTGAGGGTCACCTTCGTCGAGAACCCGAGCATCGCCTTCGCCTTGGAGACGTCGGCCACGCTCTGCCGTATATCGCCCTTCCTAGGAGCCGTGAACTCGGGCTCGACGTCCAGGGACCCCGCGGACAGGACCAGCTTCGCCAGGTCGAGGACGCTCGTGGCGACCCCGCTCCCGCAGTTGAACACCTCGCCTGAGATGTCGTCCTTCTCCAGGAGCATCCCGATGAACGACGCCACGTCCCGCGCGTGGACGAAGTCCCTCGTCTGCAGGCCGTCCCCTTCTATGATCGGCGCCTCGCCCGCCTTCACCCTCTGGATGAACTTGGATATCACGCCCGAGTACGGGCTCTCCGGGTCGGCCCTCGGCGAGTAGAAGTTGAACGGTCGCACGACGACGACGTCCATCCCGTGCGACTTGGCGTATGAGAGGGAGAATCGCTCGCCCGCGAGCTTGCTCGCCCCGTAGTTGCTCATCGGCTCCGTCGGATGAGCCTCGCCGATGGGGATGTACTTGGGATTCCCCAGCACTGCGGCGCTCGACACGTAGACGAACCGCCTGACCTTGCGGCCAGCGCACTCGTGGAGGAGATTGATCGTGCCGATGACGTTCGTCTCCGCATCGGATACCGGGTCCTCCAGGGAGCGTTCGACGCTCACCTGGGCGGCGCAGTGGACGACCGCTTCGACGCCCGAGAGCGCTTCGCGCACGTCCCCGGGTCGTCTGATGTCGCCCGCGAGCGATCTCAGCCCCGGAACGACCGCAGGCTTGACATCCATCCCCTGGACCTCGTGCCTGTCCGCCAGAAGCTCGCACGTGTACGAGCCCAGCTGACCTGAACTGCCAGTTACCAGCAACTTCATGTTACATCAGACCCGGACCGGACACCCACCCTATTAGGTCGCGCGCAGTCAATCGTCGTCAGCGGTATTAACCCTTGGGTTCTTCACCAGGTGGTGAAAGGATAGATATATCCTGCTTCGGATATCGAGGACGGTCTCAGACATGAAGAAGAAGCTGATGGACATCCTGGCCTGCCCCGTGTGCAAGCACCACCCGCTGGAGCTGACGGTCTCCAAGGAGGACGAGAAGGAGGTCCTCGAAGGGACGATAAAGTGCGCCAAGTGCAACATCGACTACCCTATCGAGGACGGCATACCCAACATGCTGCCGCCTGAGGAAGGCGCAAGTCAGTAGGTATGCTTCTCCCCGACGTTGCTCTCGAGCACCCACTTGAGGAGTTCCATGCTGCGGACCGCCGAGTCGTCCAGCTCCTTCTCGAGCGCTTCCCTCTGGTCCTCCCGGGACGTCAGGCCGGCCGGGAGGTCGTAGTCGAAGTCCAGCGTTATCAGCACCTGGTCCCCCATGTCCCTGAACTCCCAGGTCGCCCGCAACCTGATACCCCTGACCGACTTCAGGGCCACCTTCTTGTTCTTCTGGAACTCGGTGACTTCCAGAGTGGTTCTGACCTCGATCTTCCCCAGGGAGACCCTGACGGAGAGAGACGTGCCGGGTCCGTACTGCACGAGGCTCATGGGCTCGAGGTCTAGGAACATCGGCAAGAAATCCTTGTAGTTCTTCCAGTCGGCCACGTACTCGAACGCGTCTTCCACCCTGCACGAGACCGATGCGCGGCGCTTGCTGGAGATCATACGGACACAACATGGAGCTTTCCCATTGATATATAGCGATTGCTGGAGGTCGGAGGGGCGCGTCGGAGGATGAGCGGCCTGAAGAACCGTGTGGGAGTCGCCGGAAGGGCGTCCTGGCTCACCTGCGTCCGTCCAAGGCACAGATTAGGACGTTGCCAGCGCGACCCATGCCAACAGATTGATATCTAGGTAGCATCTGTTCCCGTCCCGCCGATGAGCGGCGCCTGTGAGGACACGAAGGTGAGCATGACAAGGATCCTCGTCGCGGACGAGATATCGAAGAGCGGCATCGAGATGCTGAAGGGCGAAGGCTACGAGGTCGACGTGAAGACCGGGATGAAGGAGGACGAGCTCGCCTCAGCCATCGGAGGATACGACGTCCTCATAGTCAGGAGCGCCACCAAGGCGACCGGGAAGGTCATCAGGGCGTCGAATCTGAAGGTCATAGGCCGCGCGGGGATCGGGATCGACAACATCGACGTGCCAGCGGCAACCGAGCGCGGCATCCTCGTCATGAACGCCCCCTCGGGGAACGTCGTCTCGACCGCCGAGCTCACCATCGGGCTCGTGTTCACGCTTGCGAGACGCATCGCGGAGGCCGACGCATCCATGAGGAGGGGCGAGTGGAAGCGAAAGGAGCTGAAGGGCGTACAGGTGTCCGGCAAGACTCTCGGGATAGTGGGCCTCGGAAGGGTCGGCGCGGAGGTGGCGAAGCGCGCGTCCGCCCTGGGCATGACCGTCATCGCCTACGACCCGCTCGTATCGCCCGAGGTTGGCGTGAAGCTGCACGTGCGTCTTGTGAACCTGGAGCGACTGCTCCAGGAGTCCGACTTCGTATCAGTCCACACGCCCCTGACCACGCAGACGGAGGGCCTCATAGGCAGGAGCGAGCTGGGCAAGATGAAGAGGAGCGCCATGCTCGTGAACTGTGCCAGAGGAGGCGTGGTGAACGAGGACGAACTGTTCGACGCGCTGTCGCAGAAGGTCATCGCCGGGGCAGCCCTGGACGTCTACATGGAGGAGCCGCCGAAGGAGACGAAGCTCGCGTCGTTACCCAACATAGTGCTCACGCCTCATCTGGGGGCCACAACGAAGGAGGCGCAGGAGGAGGTCGGCTCCGAGATAGCCGAGCAGATAATCGCCTATCTCAAGCGCAGCGACATCAGGAACGCGATCAACCTGCCGGCGAAGCTCGACCCCGAGCTGGTGCCCTACATGCCCCTCGCGGAGAAGCTCGGCACCATGATAAGTCAGCTGGGACAGTGCTCCGCAGGGAAGGTCGAGGTGTCCTGCAAGGGGGAGCTGGCGCAGAAGGATATCAGGATCATATCCGCATCGGTGATAACGGGCATGCTGAAGCCCATATCCGAGGAGTTCAACGTCAACTACATCAACGCGTTCGACATGGCCAAGTCGAGGGGGATCGAGGTCGTGTCATCCACCTCCGACGAGGCGGGGCAGTACAAGAACCTGATACGCGTGGTCCTGCACGCGAACGGCAGCTCCATCTCCGTCGCGGGCACACTCTTCTCGGACAAGGGACCGCGCATGGTCGAGATCAACGGCAGCATGGTGGACATAGAACCAGAGGGCAACTTCCTGCTCATAGGGCACGAGGACAAGCCGGGCATGATAGGCAGCGTCGGGACCATCCTGGGCGACAACGATGTGAACATCGCGAGCATGGAGGTCGCGAGACGGCAGCCGCGTGGACCCGCCATGATGATACTGCACATCGACGAGGGGCTCACGCCCGAGGTGCTCGAGAAGGTCAGGGCGATCCCGAGCCTCAAGAGCGCAACTTACATCAGGCTCTAGACCTTTCACGGCCACACACAGACCGCCTTACGGACTCCTGGTACGATGCAGAAAGAAGTTGTGAAATCGAGGCGCATAAGGATTGAGATACGTGACGCCACCGAGAAGGACCTCAAAGGCATAGTCGAGCTCTGGGAGTTGCTGGTTGAGCAGCATCGGACCTACTCGGACCATTTCGCCATCGCGAGGGACGGCAGGAGGAAATGGGCGCGATATCTTCGTCAGAAGTTCTCCGAACCCAGCACCAAGCTCATCGTCGCCGAGGAGGAGGGGGAGCTTGTGGGGTTCATGATGTGCCTCCTATCGCCCCAGGAGTCAATATTCGCCGAGAAGGCCACGGGCGTGGTATCCGACGCCTTCGTCCGCAAGGACAGACGCAAGAAGGGGGTCATGAAGGAGATGTTGAGGGTGGCGCTCAGGTGGTTCGACAAGAACAAGATGAAATCGGTCGAGGTGAGCATCGCCGCCGCGAATCTGGAGGCGCGCGCCGCCTGGGGACAGCTGGGTTTCAAGCCGTTCCTCGTGCGTAATAGGCTCCAGCTGGACAAGTACCACGCGCGGCTCCTCCTGAACGGAAAGGCTCCGAAGAAGACCGCCCGCAGAAAGAAGACCGCCGGAAGATGAGCGGGAAGGGTTTGTGGGAAATGGTTTGTCGAGCGGGGGTTCGAAGCATCATCCCAGCGCTTTCTTGAGCCTCTCCAGGCCGGTCACGATGTTGTCCTTGCTCGTCGCGTAAGATATCCTCAGGTGCTGCTCGCCAGCCTCTCCGAACGCGGCGCCGCCCGTCACGGCGACCTCCGCCTTGTCCATGAGGTGCAACGCCATCTCCTCGGACTTCATCGGGCTGTCGTATCTCGGGAACGCGTAGAACGCCCCCTTGGGCACATCGCAGTGAAGCTGCGGTATCTCGCCTATGAGCTTCATCACGAGGTCCCTCCGCTCCTTGAACTCGTTGACCATCGCGTCGACGGGCTCCTGGGATTCCACCATGGCCGCCAGGCCACCGTATTGAGCGAACGTCGTCACATGGGTTATCGAGTGCTGCTGTACCTTGCTTATCGCCTTGAACAACGGCTTCGGGGCTATCAGCCAGCCCATCCTCCAGCCGGTCATGGCGTACGTCTTCGAGAAGCCGCTTATCGTGACCGTCCTGTCGAACATGCCCGGCTCCGCAGCGATAGAGTAGTGCTTGTGCCCGTCGAACACTATCTTCTCGTACACCTCATCGGAAAGCACGACCAGGTCGTGGTCCTTGGCAAGGTCTGCTATGCCCTTCACGTCGTCCTTGGCCGCGATGGAGCCGCAGGGGTTCGACGGCGAGTTGAGCAGTATCATCTTCGTCTTCGGGGTGATCAGCTCGGCGACGGCATCGGGGAGCACGCGCCACTCGTCCTCCTCCCTGGTAGTGACCGGGACCGCTCTACCACCAGCGAGGGCGGTGGCGGGTTCGTAGGACACCCATGCGGGGTCCGGAAGGATGACCTCCTCCCCCTCGTTGACGGTCGCCATGATCGTCTCGAATATCGCGTGCTTGGAGGGCGCCACCATCACGTTCGACGGGTCGCACGGGATCCCGTTCGCAGCCTTCGCGGACCTGGCTATGGCCTCCCTGAGCTCCGGAAGCCCTGCAGCGTTCAGATATCTCGTCTTGCCCTCGTCGAGCGCCTTCTTCGCGGCCTCGACGATGTGTTTCGGCGTGTCGAAGTCGGGCTCACCGACGGTGAAGGAGATGATGTTCTTCCCCTCGGCCTTCTTCTGGCCGGCCAGCTCCTTCATCTTCATCGTTCCAGACTCCTTCACATGTTTTATCCGTTCGGCTATCATCCTTGTCGCCCGCTCTGGTCAAGGTACGCCTCAAATATATAGCATTAGTGCTCAACTTTCGGCACGTCGCCGACACGCGGTCGCATGGCGAGCCGGGCTCTGCCCCGCAAGCCTGAACCGGAGAATCAGATGGGGGTCTGCCAGCGCGCCTTGTCTGCTGGCAGGCCTCGGTTGGGGTTTGGCTGCGTTCCATCGGCTGTCGCAGCTGCGTCCTGCCCTTCAGGCAGTGTCATCGAAACACGGACAGTTAGGGCAGGTGCAGTCACAGTCGCATGGACAATCGCACGTGCAGTCGCAGATGCCGTCGGGATCGGTCGACGGATCCAAGCAGCTTCCGTCCTGCAACCGGTCCATGTCGCCCAGACCATTCTCATACCCTTTCTGCATCGCCGCGACAGTCAACGCGCTGCCGGCCAGCAGAACCGCGCCGAGCACTACCGCCATGAAGGCCTTGCCCATAACCCTCTTCTCCGCCTTCTTCCCAGCGATACGCTTGGCCAATCCGCTCTCGAACTCCTTCCTCATTTCCTTGCCTCCTCATGTGGATTCAGCGACGGGCGTCGCGTCTACCTGGGCCCCGGCCGCCTTCTCCACCACTCTGATGAGGACGGTTCATCCGTCCTTGACCCCATCAACGAGGGGGAGTGGGTATGTCATTTGTGGAACAAGATTCAATCATTGGCACAATCTTCAACACGTCCGTCTCCGGATATCAGAGAACGCGCCTTCGGACCAGTGCCGATGGACGGAAACCCTATTATCCCGCGAACACCTTCGAACGGACCGATGGCGTTGAGGACGGGTAAGCTGCCACCGAGATTGCTGGCGAAGAGCATCCGCCACACGGGCGCGCACGATGGACGTGTGCTCCTCGGACCCAAGCTCGGAGAGGACGCCGCGATAGTACGTATCGGGAAGGACAGGCTGCTCGTGCTGAAGACGGACCCCGTCACCTACGCGTCGGACATGATCGGTCACTACGCTGTCCACATCAACGCGAACGACATCGCCACGAGGGGCGCCACGCCCGCATGGTTCCAGGCCACGATACTCCTCCCTGAGGGGAGCGACGAGAAGCTCCCGGAGGAGATATCGCGCCAGATATCCTCGGCCTGCAGCGAGCTGGACATCGCGGTGGTGGGTGGCCATACCGAGGTCACCCCCGGCATCTCGAACCCGATAGTCGTCGGAGACATGCACGGCCTGATCGACAAGCGGAATCCGGTGCTCACATCGGGTGCGCGCGTGGGGGACACGGTGGTCCTAACGAAGGGGGCAGGCATCGAAGGCACCGCGACGATAGCGAGGATGAGGGCGGCCGCCGTGGAGAAGCATATCGGCCCTGCAGCCACGAAGCGCGCGGCCAGGTTCCTATTCAGACCGGGCCTTTCGGTCATCCCCGAGGCAAGGACGGCCCTGGGGTTCGGGGTGACGGCGATGCACGACCCGACCGAGGGGGGCGTGCTGATGGGCGTTTATGAGATGGCGTCAGCGTCCGGGAGATCGATCGAGCTACGCGCCGACGACATAACCGTGCTGCCCGAGACAATCAGGATATGCGAGCTGTTCGACATCGACCCCCTCGGCCTGCTGGGCTCCGGAGCGCTCCTGGCGACCTTCAGGCCCAGAGATGCCGAGAAGTACATCGAAGCCCTGAAAGACATGCGCATTAAAGCGGCCGCTGTCGGAAGCGTCGTCCCTGGAAATAACAGGTCCAAGATCGTCAGGGGCGATGAGGTCATTCCTCTGGTGTCTTGCGAGCGCGACGAGCTGCTGAGGGTTTTCTAGCTGCGGAATTCTTGGCTGTCGACTTGGCCGGCTTCTTCTTCGTCGGTTTGGGTGACGGCCCAGGCGCCGGCTCCGCGACCTCGAGCGCCCGCAGCGTCTTCGAGGAGACCGTCCAGACCTTGAGCACACGCTCGCCCAAGGATACGACCCTCGTCTTCAGCTTGCGCATGTCGGAGCTGAAAGTGCCCTTTGAGAACCCGCCCATGATGATGACCACGCGCTCGCCCTCGGCCGACGCTATCGCGCCCTCGAGCGACGTCCGCTCGCCCGACGGGTCGAGGACTATGACGGAGTCTGGCTTCAGAGCGTCGACCAGTGTGGCGAGAGGCACCTTCTGGCGCAGCTCGAGCAACGCGTTCTCCCTCGAGGGCACGACCTGCTGGTCGAACAGCTGCTCGATCAAGCCGACGAACCTGATGTAGTTCGGCGGGAGCCTCGTCTCAGGGTTGACGGCGATGACGTCGTCGTTCCGCGTATGGACGAACACCCGCAGCCTACCCTCAGCGTTCGCGTCACTGTCCAGGCTGAGGAGGAGGAACATGTGAACCAGGTCCGGCCGGCCTCTTCTGTCGCCGTCCTGCAGCTTCCTGAAGGCCGGATGATGGTGGGACGCGTCGAGCAGCATCTTCTCCGGGATCTTGTTCCGGGCGCGCGCGCTGTTGAGAACGCACCGTTCCCCGACGATCCTCGTGGGCACGAGCTCCAGCTCGGCGTCGGCGAGTATCAGGAAGTACTGTCTCACGTCAATACCTCTTTGAGCACATCGTTGTCCCTAGCATAGACGATCTCCTGGGCTATCCGTCTGCCGGTCGACAACCCGGGCTCTATCAGGTCGGAATACGGCGAGCCCGATATGAACGGGTTGGTGCCAGCCACTATCCTGGACGATATCTCGAACACCTTTATCTCCATCGAGTCCGTGACGATGCATTCTAGGCAGAACGGCCCGAGCATGCCACCGAACAGCTCGATCGACTTCTCGACGACCTTCTCACCCTGCTCCAGAAGCTTCGGCAGGAGAGATTCCCTGAGGACTATCGGAATGTTGCCCGTGACCACGAAGGTCGGGAAGATGCCGAGCTTCTTCAGCTCCTCCTGGGCCCCCAGCTTGTACATCTCATCGATATTCGATTCGTCCCTGCGGTCGACGCTGAGGAACTCCAGCACGCCCTTCCTGAGCCGGTACCCTTCCTGCCTGATGGGCGAGTAGAAGAAATGGACATAGTACCGGGTACCGAGCACGTACTCCTGTATGGAGAACTTCTGAGAGCGGTCTATCCCCAGCTCGAAATCGGCGTAGTCCTTCGCGATGAAGAAGCCGCGGCCGCCCTTGGCACCGTCGTACTTCACCAGGACGGGGCGGTCGATCATCTTCGGGTCCTCTATCTTGGTCGGCATCTCGATGCCGGCGGATGTGAGCCAGGCACGCTCCTTCTCGCGGTCGCTCTCCCAATCGAGCACGCGCCTGTTGCCGAAGGTCGGCACCTCCAGCTTCTCGAATACCTCCGGGGTCATGTACTCCACGAACGAGCCGTGAGGGACGATGATGACGTTCCTCTCCACGAGCTCCTCCGACCGGTCGAGCAGCTCGGGATACGAGTCGACCTTGTAGAACTCATCCGGCTTGCCCCTCGGGAAAGCGTCGTAGAACTTCGTGTTCTGGCCGATGGTTATGCCGAGGGTTCTGAGGCCCTCCTTACGTGCACCGTCGAATATCTGAAGCGAAGTGTGAGAACAGGCGGTAGCGATGGTCAGGTCGTCCTTGTCGTAGGAGTCCGCGATCCCATCGATACGCTTCTTTGGAACCATTAACCGCAGAATCCGAACCTCTGATATAAAAGTTGTCATCGATGGAGCGCGCTCGAGCGGCGCCAGCAATCGGTCGTACTGGCAGATGCGACCATCATGGTCTGGAAACGTGGCGCGAATGCCCGGATCAGAGCCCGACCCACTCGTGAGACTCTCCTATAGATGTTTAAGGCAAAGCTGCCTTGGACTCCTGAGACCCCATGGAAGGTCGACCTGGGAAGCGCGAGAAGAGCGAGGGCGGTCGCAGACGCCGGCTGCTCAGAGGTGTCAGTGCGAACGTGGTTCTGCTCGGGGTCGTCAGTCTTCTGACGGACCTGAGCACGGAGATGATCATACCCATCCTCCCGATGTTCCTCTTGTCCCTCGGAGCCACAGGACTGCTGATAGGGTTGATCGAGGGGGCGGCGGAGACGACAGCGTCGCTTCTGAAGGTCGTCTCGGGGTGGCACTCGGACAAGATGCGGCGGAGGAAGCCGTTCATACTAGGAGGGTACGGTTCGAGCGCGCTCGCCAAACCCCTGCTCGTGCTGGCCACGTCCCCGTGGCATGTCCTCGGAATAAGGGTGACGGAACGCATCGGAAAGGGTGTCCGGAGCGCCCCCAGGGATGCCCTCATCGCCGATTCCACGGAGCCTCGGTCGATGGGTATCGCGTATAGCTTCCACAAGTCGATGGACTCGCTCGGGGCGTTGCTGGGCGTCCTCGTGCTGATAGCGCTGGTGTTCGGCATCGGTGCCAGCCTGGACGCCGGCCTGACCGAGGAGGACTACAGGATCGTCTTCGCAGTCGCGGCCGCGCCGGCACTGCTCGCCGTCCTCGTGATCGCACTGTTCGTGAGGGATGTGAGGGGGAAGGCAGAGCCGCCCAAGACTTCTTTCGTGTCCGGCATGAGTGACCTCGGAAGACCATTCCGGCTCCTTATGGTGGTCGTGATGGTGTTCTACATCGCTGAGATCAACGTGGCATTCTTCATCCTCAAGGGTCTCGACCATGGCCTCTCCGACATGGAGGTCATACTCCTCTACGCGCTGTTCAATCTCACGTTCTTCCTGATGCCGGTAACCTTCGGAAGGATGTCGGACCGGATGGGCAGGAAGCCCGTGATAACCGTGTCGTTCGCTCTGTACGCGGTGACATGCCTGATCATGGCGGTTGCTGGCCCGTGGTGGATGCTCGTCCTCGGCTTCGGGATGCTGGGCGTCTACAAGGCCGCGTCCGAAGGGGTCTTCAAGGCGTACGTGGTCGACGTCGTCCCTGAGGAGCTCCGTGGGTCCGCCCTCGGAGCGTTCCACACCGGGATCGGGCTCGTCATGTTGCCCGGGGGCATCATCGCAGGACTGCTCTGGGACCAGCTCGGCCCCACCCCCATGTTCCTCTACGGGGCCGTCTTCGCAACCGTCTCGATCATCCTACTGGTGACGATGGCCCCGCCGGACAGAACACCTGTCGGTTCTGAAGGGTCCCAGTGACTCATGCGCGTCCTCCTCCTATTTCATGCCTATCGCATAGGTACATGAAGAACCGGGCAGATTGGGGCGCGACGGAAGGGGATGAGCGTATGCACATATCGAAGAACGTCGCGTACGGTCTGATGGTCCTAGCCGCACTCGCGTGGAGCACATCCGGGACACTGACCATCCTCGCGATAGGGGAGGGGGCGACGGCGAACATCATCGCCCTGTACACAGAGATATTCAGCGCGCTCCTGTTCCTGTTCGTCGTGCTGGCTTTCGACCGACCATCGCTCAGGATGAGAAGGGCGGACCTACTGCCGTTCTTCATATTCAGCACCATCACGGGGGCGGTCTTCTCGCTCGCATGGTATCACTGCATAGACCTGACCTCGGTGACGACCGCCGTGATACTCCTGTGCTCCTACCCGAGCATAGTCACGGTCGCGTCCATCTTCATGCATGGCGAGAAGCTGACGCTGGGGAAGGCGATCGCGCTTCCACTGACCTTCGGCGGTTGCGTGCTCGTCTCCGGCGCATACGACCCCGAGGCGATCAAGGTCAACCTGGTCGGCATAGGGCTCGGCGTGTTCACAGCGTTCGGCGCGGCAGCGTACTATCTGTGGGGCAAGAAGTTCCTGAAGCATTACTCGGCCAACACGGTCGCCCTCTACTTCTCGGCCATGATGATCCCGACATTGATCATCATCACTGACCCGAGAGAGTCGTTGCTGCCGTCGCTCTCGGCCAGCGCGTGGTCCCTGGTATTCCTGCTGGGCCTGATACCGTGCACCATAGGGTTCTTCATGTCCATGGTGGCGCTGAAGCGTATCGAGGCCAGCAAGGCGAGCATAATGGCGAGCCTCGAGCCCGTGATGGCGGTCGCACTGGCCGTCATAATCGTCGCGGAGGTCGTCGAGGGGCTGCAGTACGTGGGGGTGGCGCTCACCGTCGCGGGCGTGGTCATCCTACGAATCGTCAGGCATAAGGGCGAAGATGCCCCCATCGAGGAGCTAGCGAAGACCTAGGGGCGTTACGGCAAACGGCAAATACGCAGCTAGGCATCATGTTACCGAGGAACGAATGATTATCGCACGCGTTCCCAGCGGCATCCAAGGTCTGGACACGGTGCTGCAGGGCGGCATTCCGACCAACTCGGCCCTGGCCCTCAGGACGGAGGCGTCCAACTACGCCGAGGCGTTCCAGCAACAATTCATCGTCGAAGGGCTCAAGCAGGGGTTCCCGGGGATATACTGCTGCCTCACCCGGCCGGTGGCGAGCGTCATCAACGGGATCAAGCATCAGGGGGTCGACGTGAGCGAGTACATCGCCAACGACCAGCTTGTGTTCCTCGACTGCTACTCGATGCACAAACGGACATCGCTCATGGGCGTGGACAAGGACATCCAGGAGAAGATCGTGACCGTGATCGAGGTGGACGACGACCAGATGCTCCAGGACGGGTTGGCGACGGCGGTCGAGCGCATGCCCAACATAAAGGGGTTGAGGGCGGTGTGCGAGAGCGTCCCCGGAGCGCTGACCGGCAGGACGGCCGTGGAGATGATGAGATGGGGCAGGAGGGCGTTCGGCGACTTGCGGGCGTTCCAGACGGTCGTGCTCCACACGTTCCCGATCGGCGTCAGGGAGGAGCTGTTCAATCTCATGGCGCCGGACTTCGACGGAGTCATAGACCTGAGGATAGAGAGGGGTTCCGACCGCGTCAGATACTTCCTCAGCATACAGAAGATGAGGATGACGGTCGTGCCACCGAAGATGCACGAGCTGGATATGAGCGACGGCATAATCACGCTGAAGACCATACAGAAGATAACCTGAAGGCTGCTCACCTGAGGTCGTTCAGCCAGTGCATAACGAGGTCCTCGTACTCCGACATGGAGGTTGGCACGAAGTCGTCGGAGACGTACACCTCTACGGGCACGGAGTAGTTCAGCTGCGTGCCGTTCCTGTGCACCCTGAATATCATCTCGCCCCCGTCTTCCTTGCAGTTGATCCTGAGCAGGGCGCCGTCCTTCAGCTCGTACTCCATCTCGAAATGGCCGTCCATTCCGTTCATGCGAGACGAGTCAATCAGGAACTTCATGGATATGGCCCGCGCGCCATGCCTCCTTACCAGAACCTGATTCAGGGTCGTTACGAGAATCATGTTGCGATCGATCGTGAACCCCGCCTCAGGGGACCTAACCTCCATCGGCCATACCCTCGGACGGCCCAATCTATGTCGTTCGGCCGCTTTAAGGCTTTCTGGAAGGTTCTCAAGGGCGGGAATGACCCAGCAGGTCATCCGAAGAGCTCGATACCGAACGCCGTGAAGAGCCCGTATATGAGGAACGCGCGCGTGACCCCTGCGAGGATGTTCGTGAGGACGAAACCCCATAGGGTCATCAGCTTGCCCTCCTTGTTCAGGACGGAGAATATGTACAGCGGGATGGTGTCGACCATCCCGGGTATGGACATGATGGCGTACATCGCCACGTAGCCGTACCTACGCACCAGCTTCTCGCTCTTCGCCAGGAGCCAGCTGTACCAGCGCCACTTCCTTGCGTATTGTCCGACAGTCTCGTCTATCTTCCTCCCGAGGAAGAAGACGACGAGGGCGCCCGTGCCCTTCCCCAGGCCCATGACCCCCGCCTTGATGGCGATGTGTATCCCAGGGTTCACCACGAGGGCGACCTCGACTGGGATGGGGAGGATTATCGATGCGGCTACGCAGAACAGGTAGAATATGATGAGATACGTGAATGGATCGGCCTGGTTGGTCGTCAGGTAATCCATAAGCTGGGTCCAAATGTCCGTCATGGATGCCAGGGAAAGCGCCTCGCTTTACTTCTAAGTTGTTGTGGAATCCCTTCGGTCCGGGGGTGCTCGGAGGGATGGAATTGAAGGGTAGCCAGTAAAATAAAAGAGCTGTCGAATAAATGCCAAATGCTTATATGCATGTAACATCATCACTGTCCCTGGGATGTACAATGGCCAAGGCCGAAGGCAAGGATGCTGATTGGTTCGCTGTGCTCGACGAAGAGCTCGAGAAGAAGATGCTCGAGATTACGGACAACGCCGTCGAGCAGAACACACAGAGGGCTACCATAAACAGGAGCTTGCTTGAGGACTTCTTCAGGATCTGGACCAGGTTCAACAAGGTCAACGTGCACTTCAGCCTCGCACCTGAGAACTCCACGTTCGCGCAGTTCGTGGTCTACCCCGAGGACTGGAGCTTCAAACCGGACTTCGACTTCCTGGGCGTCGACAACATCTCGCTCACGGACCGCACGCAGGGGCGCGTAGGCGACTCTGTGAAGGCGTGGTACTACAGCGTCGAGAAGACGGTCCACTTCAGGATGGTCTTCGAGTACTGCGAGGGGGAGCACTACTACAAGTACGCCGGCTGGAAGAGGATATTCAGCCAGTACGTGCTGCTCGACGTGCCGGTCGCCAAGTTCGACCTTAAGAAGTACCACGAGGTCCTCGCGGACACGATCAGGGCATGGTACGAGTCCCACCTGAGGAGGGACAGGGACATCATCCTGAAGCACCTCAGGGAGAAGCACGAGAAGGGCGAGACCTTCACGCAGTGAACCGCCTTTGAACTTTCGGCACTGGCTTTTTGACAATTTCGTGGTTACGGCATCGGGCTGAACTGCTTCCTCCATCTCTATTCTGCAAGCAGGATTTCACTCGAGAACGGCTAGTCAACAGCCCCGGAACGCAACCCGTGTTTTCCCTCTCCGATCCGTCTCGAAACCTAGACGCATACGAGACGAACCCGTATCATCCAGGTATGGAAAGTCCCATCGGAAGGTGGACGCCGGGACGGGTCACTCCAACGCCCTGAGATTCCTGACGCCAAGCAGCAACGCTATGGCTCCTGAGAGGGACGTAAGGGTCAGAATGAAGAGCCAGCCGCTGACCTCTCCGAAAAGACCGAGGAATAGAGTCACGAAGAAGCTGCCCATCATGAAGAAGACCAGTATCATCACGTTGGCCATCATGTCAGCGGGTTTCTCCGAGAACACCGGCCACATCAGGAACAGCCCGAGGGAGAAGACGACGAGCGCCGCTGAGAGCGCAATCATGTAGGGAACCAGGAGGTAAGTGGCTGCAGTGTCCGTGCCGGACATCGTCAGAAGCGGGATCGCGGTCGCGACCACGGTCAATGGGACCATCACCAGCATGCTCTGGACCAGGCGCGCCCGCACGAGTCTCGACTCTCCCTTCGGCGCCTTCCTGTAGATGAAGAGGTTCTCCTTCCCGCGGACCGTTACTTCGCCGACGATGAAACCTGCAAGGAACGGGAGCAGGAAGAACATCATGATCAGCCCGCCCTCCGCGTCCTCTCCGTCGCCGAAGAAGAACGTCACCAGAGCCACGAGCCCGATGACGTACATGACCTTGGATACGTTCTCGAGACGTCTCCCGTAATCCTTGAAGACGGACACTACCAGTGTGCCGAAGGCGCCTCCGCCTGAGAGAGTCCTGACCCCTCTGTAGAACGCTCCCTCCTGTCTGGCCAGATTCGACGACAAGCTCTGGGATTCAAGGTTGTAGGCCCGATCCGCCAACTTCGTACCGACCCACAGCACGCCGACGAAGAAGGCCGCCATCGCGCCGACCCTGAGTGTATTCTTCAGAGATATCCCAGAGGCATCTCCGGGGCTCACTGCGAAGTCGACCACTACGTCGGCGCCCCATGAGCTGGGGAGGAGGTCGAGCACGAACGGCAGCGGCCCAGATGATCCCGAATCAAGCAGCGCCGTATAGACCATGCCGCTCATCAAAGCGTACATCAGTCCAACCATGGGAAGCGCGACGGCCATCGATAAGGCCTTGCCGATGTCCTTCCCGCGGGTCGAGCTTCCAATCTTGCTCCTTATCATGGCCGCGATAACCACGCCGATCCACAGCGCCGAGAAGAAAGTCAGCATGAAGACCAAGGCAACCAGCGTTCCCTGGATGACGCCTAGACCGAGAGGGAGCATCAGGGCGACGAGCGCGGATGACACGGCGACCACACCAACCGAGTAGAACGGCATATCCCCGATGAACTTTCCTAGGATTACGTCCTTCGGGCGCAGCGGGGCGGACAGCAGTATCTCGTAATACTCCTCCTGGCCGGAGTTGAGCGAGAACGATATCGGGAAGAACAGGAACAGGATGAATGTCGTGAACAGGATGATCTGTATCAGGACGACCGCCGCGGTCGACAAGAAGAAGACCTCCACCTCGTCCAGGAAGAAGTCGCTGATCCACGACACGAACGCGAAGATTGCGACGACGACCGGAACGCCGATCAGCAACGGCACGATGTATCTGAACCGCCCGAACCCGCTCGTCCGGAGCAGGTATGAGTTCTTGGCGAGCACGAGCCACTTACGCCTTGGCACTTCTCAACTCCCTCCAAGACAGGAGCTCCTTCTGCTGCGCTCCGCCCGTGATGTCGATGTACGCCTTCTCGAGGGTGTCCTTGCCGGTCTTCGCCAGCAGTTCATCGATGGTTCCGAGAGCTACCAACTTCCCTTGGCTGATGATGCCAATGCGGTCACAGAGCTCCTCGATGACGGGCAGTATGTGGCTACACACGACTATCGTCTTGCCGGCGTTCTCCGCCAGGTCCTTCATCAGGTTCTTCACCATCAGGGCGGCGTTCGGGTCCAGGGTTGAGGTCGGCTCGTCGAAGAAAAGCAGGGGTGGATCGTGAATGAGGGCCGCTGCGATCAGCACCTTCTGCTTCATCCCGCGGCTGTATCCTTCAAGGAGGTGGCTCCTGCGGCTGTGCAGGCCGAACAGTCTGAGAAGCTTGTCTGTCCTCGTATCGAGAACATCGTCGGGCACGCCGTACAGCGCGCCCATGAACTGAAGGAACTCATGTGCGCTCAGCTTCTCGTACAGGCCTGGAGACTCGGCGAGCAAGCCTGTCATGCGCTTGATCTCGATGCTGCCGTTGACGAGATCATGCCCGCCAACGGTCGCGCTCCCTTCGGTTGGTTTGATGATGCAGTTCAGGAGCCTGACCGTCGTGGTCTTGCCTGCGCCGTTCGGTCCTAGCAGCCCGAAGGTCTCTCCCTCGTACACTTCGAGATTCAACTTGTCCAATGCAGTCACCTGACCTTTGCGGCCATAGGTCTTGCACAGTCCTCTCGTGGTTATCATGGCCTTGGACATTCAACGGCCTCCGCGGGCGAGCGACTACTGCCAGCCCAAGAAGCGCATACTCTATTCCGTTAAGAATTTTCGGGCGATGCATGCCTACAATTAGCCGACTTTGAAACGCGATGACTGGCTCTCCTTCAATCAGAGGGAGCGGTTGCCGAGATAGGCTGCCGCCAGTTCTCCGGCGGCTTTGCTGATTACTCGACAGCAAGAGGGTGAGCCAAGCTTGAGAACGACATCTTAATCATTAACGCCGCCGATGCTCAACGGAGGATTATGCTTCAAGGAGCCTTAGTCAGCTTGAGGGCGGCCGAGATTGAGGACATACGCCAGCTTGCGGAGTGGTTCGGAGATCCAGAGTTCGCGGGGAACCATCAGCATTTCCCTGTCCAGATTCCGGAGGCACACCTTGAGGACAGGATACGCAAGCATGAGTTGTACCATTCTGAATGGGTGGATTTCATCGTGCAGAACAAACCAGGAGAAAGGGTGGGGTGGGCGGCCCACTACAACAGCGCCCCGAACTTCGGCTGGACCGAGATCGGCTTCGCTGTCATCCCTTCCGAGAGGAACCGTGGATACGCATCGGAAGTCGCCGCGATACTCACCGATTATCTATTCCTGACCAAGGACATCACAAGAGTCCAGGCCGTGGTGGACATCGGGAACGCCTTCGCGGCGAAGGCGTTGGAGAATTCTGGGTTCAGGAGGGAGGGGACGCTCAGGAAGGCACTTTGGAATCGGAGGGGGATGTGGGCCGACGGGCTCATGTACAGCATAATCCGCGACGAATGGGGCGCTCCAAGTATCCTGACGAAGAGCCGGGGAGCCGATTCGGGTCCATGATTTCGCGGTCCTGCGCCCTTCAGATGTATGTATCTCCTTCCACACCGTCGAACATCTCGGGCTGCACATCCGGGGTGAAATCCCTGACTCGGTCCATGGCGTAGCCTCCGGCTTCCTCGACGGACACCCTGCCGTCGCCGTCCTTATCACCCGCTCCTCCGAACGCCTCGAGGAGGCAGTGCGTGTAGAGGCCGTTCGGTACCTGGACCTTGCCGGTATCCATACCCTCCCAGCACATCTCCCTCTCGCCGCAGGAGGTGAGGACCATCGTACCTTCGGATCCCGTCTCCTTGATGAATCCGCCGGAGTAGCAGGAGTCCAACACGAGAATGACCCTTGCAGGTTTGAGGGGGTCAAGGAGGTCTCCCATCGTGTCGTCGAATATGATGTTCTCCGATGTCTGCGGGTTGCCGTCGTGCGGCATGATGCACTCGTCGACGGGCTCGTCGCGATCGGGTATCGCCGCTCTGTTACAGAAGAAGCTCCCATGGCCCGAGAAGAACAGGAGGGCAGTGCTACGAGGATTCGAGCATTCGCTCTCCAACCACGATATCCCGCTCAGGATGTTCTCCGCAGTGGCAGACTCGTTCAAGAGGACGAGGATATTCGATGGGGTCCACCCGTGCCCGTTCACAAGAAGATCGAACATGTCGAGAGCATCCTTGTGGGAGTATGTCAGATCCCCGTAGGTACACACCGGGTCGTAATCCGATACCCCGACCAACAACGCGAACTTCTGTCCTTCACCACCACTTCCTGCGGACTGCAAGGGAGCGACCGCAAGTGTCGTGAAGCATGCCGCTACGAGAACAACAGCGATGAACCTGCAGGACTGTCTACCATTTGCCAACTCCACCAACCCCCCGCCTCGAACCTCAAGGCGCTTGGTGCGAATGCCTGAACCGCCTATTAGCCTTTTCGCGGCCTTCTAGGGCACACTGACTCGGAAGGTCCCCGTGGCGAACCGAGCGGCCTTCGGTGAATGTTCCGTTGAGGCCGTGTCAACTACCCCGCCCTGAAGAACGGGGTATCCTTGGAGACGGTTCTGTGATGCCTCTTCGGCCCGGTCCTGACGCTCTAGACACCGGTAAAAAGAGACTTATCGCATCATCCATATACTAGTCGTGGTGGAAATCGTGACCAAGAGGAAACTGGTCGTATTGCTGTGTGGTCTATCGTTTTGCGGGCTCTCTCTGCCATCGGACATGGTGGGCGCGAGCACGGAATCCGGGTGGGGGATTCCTGTCCTGATCGAGAATTATCACGAAGGCGGCGGGTACTACCCGGAAATCGCGGTCGATGGCGATGGGGACGCGTTCGCAGTGTGGAACAACTGGTACGGCGCTGGCAACAATGTGATGGCGAACAGGTACGTTGCGGGCATCGGATGGTCGACAGCGGAGATCATCGACATGGGATGGGGGGACACCGGAGGCCCAGAAGTGACAACTGACGGAGCAGGGAATGCGTTCGCCATCTGGCAGCAGGACGATGGAGGCCGCACGGACATCTGGGCCTGCAGGTATGTACCGGGCGAAGGTTGGGGGGCACCGGAGCTCGTAGAGACCGACGACACTTACGACGCCTGGGACCCAGACATCGCCGCCGACCAAGATGGTAACGCGGTGGCTGTCTGGATACAGGGCGATGGAACAGCCCAATCGGTGTTCGCGAACAGATATACCGAGGAAGCTGGCTGGGGTACCAGCGTCGTGATAGAGACCGAGGTATCCGGGGACGCCAACATGCTAGCCTTGGCAGGGGATGGCCTAGGAACCTTCACTGCCGTCTGGATTCATTATGACGGCTTGCGCACCAACGTCTGGGCCAACAGATACACCGCCGAGACTGGCTGGGTAACCGCCCAGCTCGTCGAAACCGACGACTCTGGCTCAGCAATGAGCCCATCTGTCGCGATGGACCGCTCGGGGAACGCGATGGCGGCGTGGAGCCAGTACGACGGATCCCTCTGGAACATCCAGGCCAACCGGTATGTCGTCGGCACTGGCTGGGGGACGCCGGTGCTGGTCGAGGAGGACGACGGAGGAGGCGCCGAAGTGCCAGTGGTTGGGATGGACAGTGCGGGCAACGCGATCGTCGTATGGCGCCAATGGGAGGGCAGCCGATGCAACGCCTTGGCGAACCGATACGTGGCGGGCACCGGATGGGGAGACCCTGTGTTGCTCGAATCGAACGACGCGGAGAACGCCCGCGACGTCAGCGTCGCCGTCAACGCCGACGGCGTCGCCTTCGCAGTATGGAACCAAGACGATTCGGTCCGCTACAATCTATGGTCCGCCAGATACATCCCAGCCACGGGTTGGGAGTCAGCCGTCCCGGTGGAGACTTCAGGTGGGTCATGCACTCTAGCAGCGATCGGCGTCGACGATGGTGGCAACGCCGTCGCGGTCTGGGGGCAGGTCGACTATGATTTCACGAGCATGTTCGCAAACAGATTCGTGGTCGGTGACGACACCCCGCCGACACTCGTCGTGACCTCTCCCCTCACCGGTGCCACTGTGACCGTACCGTCCGTGACCGTTTCCGGCGAGACAGAACCCGGGGCGGTGCTGTACATCGGCGGGCTGCTCACCCAGGTCGACGAAGGCTCAGGGGACTTCGCCGCCGTCGTGGCTCTCGTCGAAGGCGTCAACGACATCGTCGTCGAGGCGTTCGACTCGGCAGGTAATTCCGCGACCACGACGGTCGCGGTGACTTACGAGGTGC
>JBFESP010000020.1:0-23629 GCA_041548485.1 Thermoplasmata archaeon
CGGAGGGGGGCATCCCGGCGCTGCGGGCATCTCCGGAGTGGGGGATGTCGAGGCGATGTTGAACATCTCGGCCGACAACGCGGTCAAACGGCTCCGCGAACTGGAATCATCTGGTAACCGATAGCGACTTCACCTTCTCGAGGTTGGCCGGGTGCGCCTCGAAGTGCGACCTCACGGGCTCCAGCAGCTCGTTCACCGAGTCGGACACGCCCTTCTTGAGGTCCATCGGATGCAGCGACTTTGCCGCATACGCCTTCTCCAGCTCCTCGAAGCACGAGAACTCGATTGGCCCGCCGTACTTCGCCGGACGGTCGACCTTGAGGACCGCCAGCCTGGGGAAGACTATCAGACGGGCCATGTCCAGGACCGGGTTGGCCTCCGTCTCGGGAGGACAGAACGCGTTCTTGACCTTGCGGGCGACATCCTCGGGGCTGTCGTGCATGAAGATTGCGCTGTCGGGGGCGCTCTTGGACATCTTCGCATCGACGGGATCCATCCGCGCCCCACCTACCAGGCTCATCAGCAACGGGGTGTGCACGGCTACGGGTTTCTTCCACCCGAGCTTCTCAGCGGCGTCGCGAGCCAGCATGTGCGCCCTCCGCTGGTCCATACCGGAGTAGGCTATGTCCACATCGAGCTGGAATATGTCGGCGACCTGCATCGAAGGGTACATGATCTTCGACGCGTCGATCTCCGCCTCGTCCTCGTTCCGGCCCATGATGGTCATCGCACGCTTGAGCCGCCCGAGAGAGCTCACCTTGCATATCCTGATGAACCTCTCCCAATAGTCGAGCCCGTCTATCAGTTCGGAGGCGTACACGAACTTCGCCGACTCAGCGACCCCCAACGCGACGAAGCAGTCACGCATGTACTCGCCACATGCGCGGATGCCGTCCAAGTCCCCGTCCAGCTTGTCGTTTATCATCGCATGCCAATCGGCGAGGAACACGGTGAACTCCACACCGGCCTTCTGCATGTCGACAATCTTCGATGCGGTGATCATCTGTCCTATGTGGACGAAACCGCTCGGCTCGTAGCCGATATAGGCGGTCGGCTTCGAGCTTGTCTCGAGGAGGGATCTGAGCTCCACCTCGGTCACGATCTCCAACGCGTCCCTGGTGATCAGCTCGAGCCTACCATCGACATCCATCGTGTTGCGCCTCAGACCGATAAAGTGCGGTGCGGGAAAAAGCTTTGCGGATGAGAGCGTGCACAGAAAGGTTAAGAGGAGCGCCTGCGTTAGCGTTCTTCCCGTCGCGTGCACGGCAGGAAGAGATGCGATGTCGATCTCCAATATGCGAAACGGCAAGATGATCATAAAGGTCTCGGATGTGAAGGACGTGGCAGGCGACGGTTTCAGGATCTCAGAGGAGTTCTATCGCGAGCTGGACCGTGAGGTCCACTCGATGGTCGAGCAGGCGGCGAAGAGGGCGAAGAAGAACGGCAGGAAGACCCTGAAGCCGTACGATCTCTGAGCCGCCGTGGTCGGCTGATTGCCGCCGGTGTTCTGATGACGGACGACGACCACGGGCATCCAACGGGGGACGGACGGCGTCGGAGGAGGCGCGACCCGAGGGAGCCCGTGTCCGCCTGGAAGGAGAAGGAGAACCTCGGCGGCGAGGTGGTCGACGCAGGCGTGGTCATTCTCAGGACTTCAGGGTGCGCGCATTCCCGCGGCGGAGGATGCACGATGTGCGGGTACAACCAGGAGTCTTCCGAAGGTGTCTCGTCAGAGGACATCATCGCTCAGTTCCAGTCAGCCTCGAAGAGTCTTGAGGGGACGCAGCTCCTCAAGGTGTACACTTCGGGGTCGTTCCTTGACAAACGTGAGGTGCCTCTCGAGGCTCAGGTGGAGGTCCTGAGCTGGTGCAGGGACATCGGATGCGGTCTTCTGTTCGAATCGAGAACCGAGTTCATCACCGAAGACAGTCTGGACGCAGCGCTCCGAACCCATGACGACATCGAAGTGGCGATAGGCCTGGAGAGCGCCAACGACAGAGTTCTGAAGTTCGCGGTCAACAAGGGCATGACCGTCGCCGACTACGACCGCGTCGCGAACGTCGTCAAGTCGAAGGGGGCGAGACTCCGGTCGTACGTGCTCCTGAAACCGCCGTACCTCACCGAGGCGGAGGCGATAGAGGATGCCATCTCGACGGCGAAACACGCAGCCCTCAAGAGCGACACCGTCTCCATCAACCCGGTCAATGTGCAGAAAGGGACGGCCGTGGAACGCCTCTGGAGAGACTGGTCGTATCGACCGCCGTGGCTCTGGAGCGTGATCGAGGTGCTGAACGCGTGCGCGGAGCTCGACTGCAAGGTGGTGTGCGACCCGACAGGAGGCGGACGCGAAAGAGGCGCGCACAACTGTGGCGGATGTGACGAGGAGGCGCTGTCGGCAATCCGCGAGTTCTCGCTCACGCAATCGCGCAAGAAGATACAGATGGCGGAGTGCGAGTGCCGTGACCTATGGGAGACCATCAGGGAGCTCGAAGGGCTGGTGGTCGGCGGCACGCCTGACCTCCAAAGGTTTTTCAGGAAGCAGGGAGCTTAGAGTGCCAGAGGTCAGCTGATGGGCGAATACGAGGTACGTAGGGGTCACCAGGGAAACATCGCACCTGAGAAGCTCAGGGAGCACATGAAGGATGTCTTCGGCAATGTCGAGCAGAAGGGCGAGAGGCTCGCGTCCTCGTTTGGCGCCCTGAAGGAGCTGCGTGCCTGGCAAGGCGGGAAGAACATCCTCTGCGTCGAGACGGAGATGGATCCAGGCGTGGGCGATGACGTGGCGGCGAAGACCATCAAGGCTTACAACACGTTCCTCGAGAGGGCGACAGGCTACACGGCAAAAGAGCGCGGGAAGCGCGCCCAGAAGAAGGCGAAGAAAGGCTAGGCATGGGTCTGGGGCGTCCCGGGACGAGCACTCACTTTTAAATATGAGCATTCCATTCAGCAGCCTTGCGATACCGAGGCGGTATCGACCAGACGCCATATGGGCAATGCACTCGTGGCAACCCAACACTCGCGCTGAACACGGTTCTCAGGCGCGCACGAGGCGTCACGGTCGAGAACGAGTGCCTCGACTCAGTACTCGATCAGTATCGAGGACATCGAGCTAGCGGTATCTAGCCTCGAGACGAGGGATTGCACATGGCACAAAGGAGACGTCCGAGAAAGGGCTCGATGGGCTACTCGCCCAGGAAGAGAGCCAGAAGCATAACCGCCAGGGTATCCTCTTGGCCCGAGGTCGAGGGGGACGCCGCCAAACTGCAGGGGTTCGCCGGATACAAGGCAGGGATGACACACGCGTTCATAGTGGATTACAGGCCGAAGAGCACCACGTCCGGGCAGGAGATACAGGTGCCCGTGACGGTGGTCGAGGTGCCGCCGATGAAGGTCTGCGGCATCAGACTGTACGACATATCGCCCTACGGTCGCAAGGCGGTGGGCGAGATCTGGAGCGCGAAGCTCGACAAGCATCTGTCCAGAAGGCTGCCCGTGCCCAAGCAGTACGATGAGAAGGGCGCTTGGTCCAAGGCGGAGAAGCTGGAGTACGACGACATACGGGTCCTCGTTCACACACAGCCGGCGCTCGTGTCCGGCCTGCCGAAGAAGAAGCCGGACCTCATGGAGGTCCGCGTGGGCGGTGGGACGCTGGACGCGCGCGTGGAGTTCGCCAAGGGCATCCTTGGCAAGACGGTCACCATCAACGACTTCACCAAGGAGGGTGAGATGGTCGATGTCAGCTCGATCACGAAGGGCAAGGGCTGGCAGGGAGTGACCAAGAGGTGGGGGACGAAGCTGCTCATGCACAAGAACAGCAAGCACCGGAGATTGGCAGGCAACCTGGGTCCGAAGAGGCCAGGCTATGTCAGACCCACCGTCCCCCAGGGCGGCCAGATCGGGTTCCATCAGAGGACGGAGCTCAACAAGCGCGTGCTCAAGATAGGCGAGAAGGGAGAGGAGGTCACCCCGAAGGGGGGGTTCATAAGCTACGGAGAGTTGAGGAACCCCTATCTGCTCATCCACGGCTCAGTCCCCGGACCGTCGAAGAGGCTCGTGAGACTCCGAGAGCCCGTTAGGGACACCGGGATAAAGCTCTCCGAGTCACCGCAGGTGACATTCATATCGATTGAATCAAAACAGGGGGCGTGATTGAATGGCTGAGAAGACAATCAAGCAGAAAAAGGCGAGTGTTCCGGACGGGAAACGCGCCCCTGCGAAGCTCAACGTCTATGGCCTCGACGGCAAGGTCGCGGGCGAGGCCGAGTTGCCCGCCGCGTTCAAGGCCGACTACAGACCGGACCTGATACGCAGGGCGGTCACCGCGATGGAGGCAAACGCGAGGCAGCCTTACGGACCCAAGCCGACCGCGGGAGCACGTCACTCGGTGGAGACCTGGGGCAAGGGCCGCGGGGTCGCGAGGGTGCAGAGGCTGAAGAACAGTTCCCGTGCCGCCCAGTCGCCCAACAACGTCGGCGGACGTCGCGCGCACCCGCCCAAGGTCGAGAAGGACCTTGGGAAGAAGATCAACAGGAAGGAGCTGCACCGCGCGAAGATGGCGGCGCTCCACGCGACGAGCGTCCCAGAGATCGTGCGTGGGAGAGGGCACCAGTTCGACGAGGAACTCACGGTGCCGGTCATCGTGAAGGACGAGTTCGAATCGATCAAGTCGACGAAGGACGCCATAGAGTCGCTCTCGTCCATCGGCGTGTACGCCGATGTGGCAAGGGCCAAGAACGGCCGCAAGATAAGACCTGGCAGGGGCAAGATGCGCGGGCGGAGGTACCGGAGCCCGCGGGGCATCCTGGTCATCGTCTCCGACGAGTGCGACGGAGGCAGGAGCGTCAGGAACCTGGCAGGCGTGGAGGTCGTCACCCCGAAGGCGCTGAACGCATCCGTGCTGGCCCCGGGCGGAGCACCCGGGAGGCTGACGATGATCACAGAGGCCGCGCTCGCGGAGATAGGGGGGTGGGGCGAATGAGAAGGACGATACTGCTCCATCCATACGTCACAGAGAAGACCATGAACGCCATGTCCGGCACCCCCAACCAGGACCTCAAGGACGGTAACAAGCTCGAGTTCGTCGTCCGCAGGGACGCCACCAGGGCGGACGTGAAGAAGGCGTTCGAGGCGCGGTTCGAGGCGAAGGTGGAGAGGGTCAACATCAAGGTCGCCAAGGACGGCAAGCACGCCATCATCAAGCTGAAGGAGGGCTACTCGGCCGAGGAGATCGGCATGAGGATAGGCATATTCTAAGGGTGAGTCACGATGGGCAAGAATCTCATAACTCAGAGAAGGGGACGGGGATACGGACGCTACAGGTCTCCGAGGCATCTCAAGTTCACCGACGCCAGTCACCCCAGGGTCCGCCAGGGGAGCGGCGTGATCGTCGACCTCAGCCACGAGGCCGGGAGGATCGCCCCGCTGGCGAAGGTCCGCATGGACGGCAAGGAGTTCTGGATGCTGGCACCGGACGGGGCATGCGTCGGGCAGGAGGTCTCCATAGGGTCGAAGAGCGCGGTCACCGCAGGCAACTCCATGGACGTCGGCGGGTTGCCCGAGGGGACTATCGTGTACAACGTGGAGCTGCAGCCGGGCGACGGCGGCAAGCTCGTCAGGACCGCGGGAAACGCCGCCACGATCGTCAGCCACGGTGCGAAGACCGTCATACTGCTGCCGTCCGGCCAGTTCAAGGAGGTCGACAACAAGTGCAAGGCCACCGTCGGCCTGGTCGCCGGTGGAGGGCACAAGGAGAAACCGTTCGCGAAGTCGGGAAAGAAGTTCCACGCGTACGGGTCGAAGTCGAAGGCGTATTTCACAGTCAAGGGAGTCGCGAAGAACGCGGTGGACCACCCGCACGGAGGAGGAAGCCACCCACACGTCGGGACGCAGTCCAGCGTGGGCAGGAACACTCCCCCTGGGAGGAAGGTGGGCAATCTGGCGCCCAAGAAGAAGCCACGCAAGAAGCCGAGGAAGGTGTGATCAAATGGCTGAGACTACCAAGGCCAATTCGACCGCGGCCCCTGCTCCGGCGGCGACGCCGAAGCCGGCGGGTGCGGGCGCCGGTGCCAAGCCGGCCAAGAAGCCCAAGCCCTCTGCGAGGCACGGAGGGTCCGCCAAGGCCGCACGCAGGAGAACGAGGAAGAAGAAGAGCCAGATCCAGGCCCGGAGGAAGAAGGAGTTCACGTACAGAGGGCACACGATGGAGGAGCTCACAAAGATGCCTCTGGCCGACATCATAGAGCTGCTCCCTGCAAGGGCGAGGAGGTCGTTCATACGTGGCCTCAACCCGGAGCAGGAGGCGTTCATGAACAGGCTCAAGTCCTCCGAAGGGCCGGTCAGGACCCACCGGAGGGAGATATTCATCCTGCCGTCGTTCGTCGGCAAGACGATAAGCGTGTACAACGGCAAGGAGTTCCAGCCCGTGGAGATCAAGGCTGAGATGATAGGGCATTCGCTGGGCGAGTTCGCGCTGACAAGGAAGGGTGTGAACCACTCCGGGCTGGGAGTGGGGGCGACGAGGTCGTCCAAGTTCATGCCGTTGAAGTGACGTGGGAGGTCGAGGCAACATGGGATACACACAGGAGACGGACCCGGAGACGACCTCCAAGGCCATCGGCAAGGAAGTGAGCGTATCGCCCAAGCACTGCAGGGAGGTCTGCAAGATGCTGAAGGGCATGAATATCGAACAGGCGAGGAAGTACCTGCAGGGGGTCGCGGACCTGAAGACGCCCGTGCCGTACTCCAGGTACAAGTTGTACCTCAGCCCCAAACCGAAGGTCGGGCCCGCCAGATACCCTGTGAAGGCGGCGAAGGCGATCCTATCGGTCATAGAGAGCGCGCGGTCGAACGCGGAGTACAAGGGTCTCGACGCGGACAACATGAGGGTCAAGTGGGCGAGCGCGCACAGGGGGAGGGTCACGCAGGGCTACATGCCCAGGGCGTTCGGCAGGAGCACCCCCTGGAACGAGCAGACGACCAACATAGAGATCATACTAGAGGAGGTCGAGCGGTCATCCTGAGGATGACCTCAGACGGAGGGTTTCAATGGCAAGCGAGAGAAAGTTCGTCACCGAGAAGATCCGGAGGGTGCTGCTCAGGGAGTATGTGATGTCCAAGGTGAGCAGGGCAGGCTTCGGAGGACTCGACGTCCAGAGGACGCCCATGGGCACCCGCGTCACGCTGATCACGGAGCGACCGGGCCTCGTCATCGGTAGACGCGGGGAGGCCATCAAGAGCCTCACGAAGGCCATCGAGAACGATTTCAACTTCAGCAATCCACAGATCGAGGTACAGGAGGTAGACAACCCCAACCTGAACGCCCAGATCATGGCGGAGAAGCTCGCGAGCGCCCTCGAGAGGGGGTGGCACTTCAGACGTGCTGGCCATTCGACCGTGAGGAGGATCATGGAATCCGGCGCCAGAGGCTGCCAGGTGACCGTCGCGGGCAAGCTGACGGGGCGTCGCCACCGGAGGGAGAAGTTCAAGAACGGCCACATCAAGTTCTGCGGCCAGGCCAAACTGGATTTCATGGAGAGGGGCTTCGCGAGTGCCAGGATGAAGCCCGGCGCGATAGGCATCACTGTCCAGATCATGCATCCGGATGCGAGGCTTCCGGACGAGATAGACATCATACCGCCGCCCGAGCCAGCAGCTGTGCCTGCCGAGCCGGTGGTCGACACCGAGAAGGAGCGCGAGGCGAAGGAGGAGGAGCGTGCGGCCGAGGCGGTCGAGGAGCTGAAGAAGGTCGTCGACGGCGAGGGGGACAAACCGAAGAAGGCATCCCCCAAACCGAGGAAGAAGAAGGAGGCGGCGGCGGGGGAGCCAGGGGAGAAGCCCCGGAAGCGCAAGAAGGTCGAGAAGAAGGAGGCGGCCCCTCCGGAGCAGCCGGAGGCCGATGAAGACGACAAGGGTGACAAGGCGGTCCCCGATAAAACCGCCGCCGAGATCCCAACGGAGAAGAAGGCCATCGAGCCAGCGAAACCGAAGGCGATAACCAAGGTGGAGGAGAAGCCCGTCGGGCCGGCCGCGGAGGGCAAGCCGAAGGCCGAGCCGAAGACGGCGCCGAAGGCGGAGGCGGCTGAGAAGCGACCCGAGCCCAAGGAGAAGAAGGACGAGAAGTCGTCCAAGGAGGAGTGACGATGGCGCTTCTCAAGCCGAAGGACATCAGGGGCATGAGACCCGATGACCGCGATGTCAAACTCAGGGAACTCAACGACGAGCTCATGCACGAGAGGGGCGTCGCGGCCATGGGAGGCGCGCCGGCCAGCCCGGGCAAGATAAAGGCCATCAGGAAGAACATCGCACGCATAATGACAGTCCAACGGGAGCTCGAGCTGGCCGGTGAGAGGCCGGTGGAGGTCCCGAAAGCCAAGAACGGGAGGAAGAGGCTAGAGGCCCCGATCAGCCGCCCCGAGAGGAAGGCGGCGGACGAGGCCGAGGACGACGACCCGAAGAGCCTGGATGGAGAGGATCAGGAGGAGAAGAAGTAATGGCGGGTATTTGCTCGGTATGTGGATTGCCTGAGGAACTGTGCATATGCGAACAGATAGCGAAGGAGCAGCAGCAGATCAGAATAACCACTGACACCCGACGGTATGGCAAGGTGGTCACCGTGGTCGACGGAATAGACTCCGGAGACATCGACATGGAGGAGCTCGCGAGGAAGCTGAAGACGAAGTGTGCCGCAGGCGGCACCTACAAGGACAGCAAGATCGAGCTCCAGGGTGACCACAAGAAGAAGGTCAGGGAGACGCTCGAAGAGCTCGGGTTCTCAGTGGACTCAAGGTAGACCGGGCATGAAATCAAAAGACTTCCGGAGAAGACTGTTCATCGGACTGGATGTTGTTGTCTCGGGATCGACCTGTCCGTCCCAGGTGGGGATGCGCGGCAGGGTCGTGGACGAGACGAAGAACACGATGATGATCGAGCAGAACGGTGCTGAGCGAGTGATCGCGAAGGCCGGCTGCGAGTTCAAGTTCGAGGAAGACGGGCAGACGCATGTGGTTTCCGGGAACGAAATAAGGTTCAGACCTGAGGACAGGATCAAGAAAGTGCGTTGAGATGGCGAAGGTGATGTGACGATGGCTATGAAGAAGGAGGCAGCGGCCAACATAGGGCTCGATGTGGAGCCGCCGAAGGGCACGTGCGAGGACCGCAACTGCCCGTTCCATGGCGAGCTGCCAGTTAGAGGGACGGTCTTGACCGGGACCGTCGTGTCGACCAAGATGCAGGGCACCGTGGCGGTGGAGAGGGAGCATCTCAAGTACATACCGAAGTACGAAAGGCACGAGAAGAGGACCAGCAAGTACCTCGCTCACGCCCCTCCCTGCATGCAGATGAAGGCAGGGGATAGGGTCAGCATAATGGAGTGCAGGCCTCTGAGCAAGCGCGTATCGTATGTCGTGATAGAGAAGAAGAGGTAGGCGATCGCGATGAAAGGATTACCAGGCAGGCGGACCAGGGGCATACCGACCGGTGCGAGGCTCAACTGCATCGACAACACGGGCGCGAAGATAGTCCAGGTCATCGCAGTACCTGGGTACCACGGCACCAGCAGGCGGTACCCGAGTGCGGCGATAGGTGACATGTTGGTCGTGACGGTCAAGAAGGGCACGCCCCAGACCAGGAAGCAGCTGATGCGGGCGGTGATCGTGCGTCAGAGGAGGCCGTACAGGCGCCCAGAGGGCACGATGGTCCAGTTCGAGGACAACGCCGTGGTCATCGTCACGGAGACGGGTGAGACGAAGGGCACGGACATCAAGGGCCCGGTGGCCCGAGAGGCGGCGGAGCGTTGGCCGAGGATAGCGGCGACAGCCTCCGTCATAGTGTGAGGTGGACCGGATGAGCACCACGAGTCACAAGGCAGGGAAGCAGAGGAAGGCGAAGGGCGAGGCCCCGCTCCATAAGAGGCGGCGCATGGTATCGGCGCATCTGGATTCCGTGCTGATGCGAGAGTACAACATACGCTCCGTCCCGGTCCGGAAGGGCGACACGGTAAGGGTCGTCCGCGGGTCCAACGACCTGAAGGGTTCGGAGAACAAGGTCGCATCCGTCGACCTCAAGAACTACAAGATAATAATCGAGAACATCACGGTCCCGAAGGCGGATGGCACCCAGACCGAGCGGCCAGTCGACCCGTCGGACGTGATCATCACGAAGCTTGACCTCTCGGACAGCTGGAGGAAGCGGAAGCTCGAAAGCCAGAAGGGGGGAGCGTGAGAGCGTGAAGAAACACATGAAGAGGATAACGGCTCCGAGGAGCTGGGCGATCCCGAGGAAGGTCAGCCACTGGGTCATGAAGCCCAGGGCCGGGCCGCACGGGAAAGACGCGTCGATGCCCCTGGCTATGGTGCTGAAGGACATGCTGAAGGTGTGCGACAACACCAGGGAGGCCATGCTCATAATCGGTGGGAGACAGGTAGCGGTAGACGGAAGGACGGTCACGGACCAGAAGTTCCCGGTGGGGCTGATGGACGTGCTCACGTTCGTGAAGATCGATGAGAGCTACCGCATGCTGCTCGACTACAAGGGCAGGCTGCGCCTCGTGCCCATAGACGCCAAGGATAAGAGCTGGAAGCTCGCCCGGATAGACGGCAAGACGGTCGTCAGAGGAGGCAAGGTGCAGCTGAACCTCCACGACGGCAGGAGCATACTGCTCCCCAAGGACCAGTACAGCACCGGCGACGTGCTCAAGATCGAGCTGCCGTCGCAGAGGATCATGAAAGCCTTCAAGCTGGACAAGGGCAGCCTGGCGTTGCTGACCGGCGGGTCCCATCCCGGCAGCGTCCAGACGATCGAGGAGTACAGGCTCCGACGCGGTTCGGGTTCGAACACGGTGACATTCAAGGAGGGGTTCAGCACGATCAAGGAGAACGTGTTCGTGGTCGGCGAGAAGACCCCTGAGATCAAGCTGGTGGAGGCGAAGGCCCTATGACGAACCCGATGAGGGAGATCAGGCTCGACAAGGCGGTCGTGAACATCGGCGTTGGGGACGCTGGCGAGCGGTTGCTCAAGGCGGAGAGGGTGCTCCAGATGATAACGGAGATGAAGCCCGTCCGCACGCTCGCGAAGACGACGAACAGGGACTTCGGGATCAGGCGTGGCATGGAGATCGGCGTCAAGGTGACCCTTCGGGGCAAGGAGGCCGAGAAGTTCGTCAAGACTGCGCTGTGGACGAGGGAGAACAGGTTGGCCAGGTACTCGTTCGACCCCGAGGGCAACTTCTCGTTCGGAGTCTCGGACTACACGGACTTCCCGGGGATGAAGTACGACCCGGAGATAGGCATATTCGGGGTGGACGTGAGCGTGTCACTGGCCCGCCCGGGCAAGAGGATCTCCAGACGCAGGGTCCTGAGGAGGGGTGTTCCGGCCCACCACAGGATCACCCGCCACGAAGGCGCGGAGTTCGTCCGGTCGAAGTTCGACACGGAGGTGGTCGATTGAAGCCGAAGAAGTTGTTCGGCAGGAAGGTTGGCTGCACGAGATGCGGAAGGAAGCGCGGCATCGTGAGGCGCTACGGGATGCATCTTTGCAGGCAGTGTTTCAGAGAGATAGCCCCGGAGATCGGGTTCAGGAAGTACTCTTGAGGTGATGTCGGATGCAGCAGGATCCACTCAACGATGCGATGGCCGTCATCAGGAACGCGGAGCGCGTGGGCAAGGGCGAGTGCATCATCAGGCCCTCGTCGAAGCTCATAGGGCGCGTGCTGAAGGTCATGCAGGAGGCCGGGTACATCAACCAGTTCGAGTTCGTGGACGACGGCAGGAGCGGTATGTTCAAGGTGGACCTCGTAGGCCACATAAACGACTGCGGGGTCATCAGGCCGCGTTACCCCGTCGGCATGGGGGACCTTGAGAAGTTCGAGGCCAGGTACTTGCCTGCTCAGGACTTCGGGGTGCTCATACTGACGACGACGAAGGGTGTGCTGACGCACACGCAGGCCAAGCAGGGAGGCGTCGGGGGCAAGCTCCTGGCGTTCGTGTACTGAGGTGAGACGGTTGAGCGAAGTACTAGGCTTGCACACGGACGAGATAGAGGTGCCCGAGAAGGTCCAGGTCGCCGTCGACGGAGGCCAGGTGACCGTCAAGGGACCGCTGGGGGAGGTCAGCCGGAGGCTCCTCGACACGAACGTGAACGTGGTGAAGCAGGACGGCTCGGTGTTGGTCGTCGTCAACACCGGAAGGGCGAAGCACAGGGCGCTCATGGGCACCTTTGCCGCGCACATACGGAACATGATGCACGGAGTCACCGAGGGTTTCGAGTGCACGATGAAGATCGTCTACGCGCACTTCCCGATCAAGGCGTCGGTGAAGGGCGACACATTCGTGATAGAGAACTTCCTCGGGGAGAAGCACCCCCGCAGAGCGGACATACTGGGGAAGACGAAGGTCGTCGTCAAGGGCGACCAGGTCGTCATCACCGGCTCGGACATCGAGGAGGTCGGGCAGACGGCGGCGAACATAGAGCGCGCCACCAAGATCAGGGGCTTCGACCCCCGGATATTCCAGGACGGGATATACATCACGAAGAAGGCCAAGAGGTGAGGACGTGGCAGGAGACAGGGAAGATCACGAGTTCATGAACCTCCACATGTTCAAGGAGGAGTACATAGCGAAGCTGAAGGCGCTCGGGATAGAGTCCAGGGAGGAACTCGCCGAAGCGCTGGCCGACGACGTTCGCACGGAGGAGATCCACGAGCACCTCAAGGGCGTGGGTCCGAAGACGATCCAGCACTGGAGGGAGGACCTCGGTGTCGGGGAGCTGGACGCCGAACCGCCCGAGAAGGAGCCGGCCGTCAGGAAGGTCCGCACCGTCAAGACCGAGGAACCCGTCTCCTCTGAGGACGAAGAGGGCGCCGAGGGGGAGGACGAGGAGGTCGAGATCGAGGAGGACGAAGAGGAGGAGGATGTCGAGATCGAGGAGGAGGACGAGGGAGGCTACCGCGTCAAGCTGAAGCCCACGCTCTCCAAGGAGGTCTTGGACGCCCTCGAGAAGCGCAGACTCGTCGCCTCCAGGAGGCCCACCTTCCTGCGACAGGAGTACCACAGGCGACAGAAGCTGCAGAAGACCGGCTGGCGCAGGCCGAGGGGCATGCACTCCAAGATGAGGAGGAATTACGGCTACAGGACGAACGTCGTATCGATAGGGTACGGTGGTCCTAAGCGCGCGAGGCATCTGCATCCGTCCGGGTTCCAGGAGGTCGTCGTTCACAACGTCAAGGACCTCGAGGGGATCGACCCGAAGGTCCAGGCTGCCAGGGTGGCCCACACGGTCGGCATGCGCAAGCGGGAGCGGATAGAGGACAGAGCCGACGAGCTCGACATCAGGATACTGAACAGGAGCGGATGACGATGGATCTCAAGAACCAGAAGAGGGTCGCGGCGGAGCTGCTCAAGTGCGGGAGGTCCCGTGTCTGGATCGACCCCAACAAGACGGAGGACGCCGCTGATGCGATCACCCGCTCGGACGTGAGGACTCTGATCAACTCGGGCACGATCGCCGCGAAGCAGAAGCGGGGCGTTTCCAGGGCGCGTGCGAACTACCTCAAGGAGCAGAAGCGCAAGGGTCGGAGGACCGGCCAGGGCTCCAGGAGGGGTGGGAAGCACGCCCGGAAGCCTTCGAAGGAGATGTGGATGCAGACCATCAGGCCGATCCGTCGCAGGCTGAGGGAGCTCAGGGACGGCGGCGTGATAGACGCCCGGACATATCGCAAGTACTATCTGAGGGCGAAGGGAGGAATGTTCAAGAGCAAGCCTCACCTAGAATCGCACCTCAAGACGGAGGGCGTGCTGAAGGAGCGATGACCATGGCCACTGGACCCAGATACAAAGTGCCCTTCAGGAGGAGAAGGGAAGGACGTACGGATTACAGGCGCAGGGCAGCGCTCGTCAAGAGCGGGACGCACAGAGCGGTCGTGCGCAGGTCAAACAAGCACATGACCGTCCAGTTCGTCACCTACGACAGCGTGGGCGACAGGATAGTCGCCTCGGCGGTGTCGACCGAGCTGGGGAAGCTCGGCTGGACCCGCTCGGGCAGATGCACCCCTGGAGCGTACCTCACCGGCTACCTGGCAGGGAAGAGGGCGCTCGAGAAGGGCGTGGCGGAGGCCGTGCTGGACGTGGGTCTGCGGAAGTCCGTCAGGGGGTGCACGCTGTTCGCCGCCCTGAAGGGAGTGGTCGACGCCGGTGTCAAGATGCCGCACGACGACGGAATGCTCCCTCCCGAGGACAGGCTCAAGGGGATGCATATGAAGGACGGCGTCGAGGGGATGTTCGCCGACGTGAGAGGCAAGATAGGAGGTGCTGAGTGATGGCTGACTGGATGCCGAAGACGAGGCTGGGCAAGATGGTCGTCGATGGCAAGATCACCACCATGAGCGAGGCGCTCAGGACGGGGCTGCCGCTCAGGGAGCCCGAGATAGTGGACATACTCCTCCCCGATCTGACGGACGAAGTGCTCGACGTCAACATGGTGCAGCGGATGACGGACTCAGGCAGGAAGGTGAGGTTCGCCATCACCGTCGTCGTGGGCAACCAGGACGGTTTCGTCGGACTCGGGAGGACCAAGGGCAGGGAGGTCGGACCCGCGATACGGACGGCCATAGACGTCGCCAAGCTGGACATAATCGAGGTCAAGCGCGGCTGCGGCTCGTGGGAGTGCGGCTGTCTCACGCCTCACTCGCTGCCGTTCGAGATAGAGGGGCACACGGGCTCGGTCGTCGTTCGACTGAAGCCGGCTCCCAGGGGCACAGGGCTCGCCATCGGAGACATCGCGAAGAGCGTGCTCAAGATGGCCGGGGTCGAGGATGCCTGGGGCTTCACGAAGGGACACACGAAGACCACGATCAACTACTCAATCGCCACTTTCGAGGCGCTCAGGATGTCCTCGCAGATGAGGGTCACGGACGAGCAGAGGGAGCGGCTCAGGATAGTGAGCGGGCCGGTCAAGATGCAGGTCGCGCCGTCCATAGTCGTCGAGGAGTCCGTCGAGGCCGAGAAGGAGGCCGAGGCGGAGGAGCCGGCGAAGGAGGCCGCTCCGGCTGCCGATGCGACGGAGAAGAAGGAGGGGGCCTAGGATGTCCGCCGTGGCAGTGATAAGGGTCAGAGGGCACGCGAAGATAAGACGCGACGCCGTCCAGACCATGGAGATGATGAGGCTCCACAGGCCGAACCACTGCGTCCTCCTCCCGATGAACACGACGACCAAGGGGATGCTCCAGGTCGTGAAGGATTACGTCACATGGGGCGAGGTCAGCCACGAGACCATCGCCGAGCTGCTTGCCAGGAAGGGCGAGGTCTCCGGAGGCGGAAGGCTGACCGACGACCACGTCAAGGACAACTCGGAGTTCTCGTCGATACTGTCGCTCGCGAAGGCGCTGGAGAAGGCCGAGGCGAGGCTGAGCGACGTCGAGGGGCTGAAGCCAGTCATCCGGCTACCGCCCCCGAGGCGGGGCTACGAGAAGGTCAAGCGGCCATACTCCGTCGGAGGGGCTGTCGGCAACCGAGGCGCCGAGATAGCCAAGCTCATCGGGAAGATGCTCGAGGAACCCAAGGAGGCCGATCAGGATGGTCAGTAAAACCGGCAAGTACAGGGGCGGCAGGACCCATGGCCGCGGCAGAAAGGCCGGCAGAGGTGCCGGGCTGAGAGGCGGCAGGGGGAACGCTGGCCTGCACAAGCACAAGTGGATAAGCACGGTTAAGTACTCCCCGGAACATTTTGGCCGACGCGGCTTCAAGAGGCCGCAATCGGTCGTCGCACACAAGATCACCATGAACCTCTCCGACCTGGAGCAGTCCCTGCCGGAGCTGGCAAGGGACGGGTTCGCCGTTGAGAAGGACGGCGGATGGACCGTGGACCTCACGAAGCTGGGGGTGGACAAGCTGCTCGGTTCCGGAAGGATCGCCACACCCGTTTCAGTACGCGTATCCGAGGTTTCGACAAAGGCGAAGGAGAAGCTCGAGGGCGCCGGTGGAAAGCTGCTGGAGGAGTGAAGGGAGCATTCCACGCGTCCGCTTCAGAGAGTGCACATAGGAACAGGGACACAGTCGGTTGCTGAAGGAAGGGTGTCTGATGGCTGAGGGTGAAGAGAGGAAGAGCCTGCTGTACAAGCTCAAGCCCGTCTCAGACCGCCTGCCAGCGGTCACCAAGCCCGAGGGGCACGTGCACTTCAGGACGAAGATGGCCTGGATCATACTGATACTCGTGCTGTACTTCGCGATGACGAACGTCGTCATCTACGGGCTGGACTCGGAGCAGGGCATAGACCTGTTCGCGCAGTACAGGGCGATCCTCGCGGGCGCGCAGTTCTCGCTGATGCACCTCGGTATCGGCCCGATCGTCACCGGGTCCATCATCATGCAGCTCTTCACGGGCGCGAAGATAATCAAGCTCGACCTCAAGAACCCGGAGGACAAGGCGATCTACCAGGGCACCCAGAAACTCCTGGTCATCGTGATGATAGTCGTCGAGTCCGTGCCCCAGGTGTACGGCTTCATGGAGCCGTCCACCAAGTTCATCGACATGTCGGAATCGATCCTAGCGGGGAGAGGGGTGAGCCTTGCGCGCACGTTCATCGTGTTGCAGCTGATCGCGGGTTCTTACCTCGTGTTCCTCATGGACGAGGTCGTGTCGAAGTGGGGCATAGGTAGCGGTATATCGCTGTTCATCGCGGCCGGCGTGTCGCAGCAGATATTCACGGGGTCGCTCAACTGGCATCCGGCCAATCAGGCCATCGAGATGAGCCTGAGCAACCCGCCAGCGGGCACGATCCCGAAGACCATCTACATATTCCACCACATGTCGTCCCCGGAGCTGGTCAACGGAGGCTATGAGCAGATATTCTTAGCGCAGCCCAACCCCATGGTGGCGCTCATCGGCACCATCGCGATATTCCTAATAGTCGCGTACACGGAATCGAGCAGGATAGAGCTACCCCTCGCGCACGGGGGCGCGAGAGGCGCGAGGGGCAGGTATCCGATCAAGCTGATCTACGCGTCCAACATACCGGTCATACTCATGGCGGCCCTGCTGGCCAACGTGAGCATGTTCTCGATGCTCTTCGCCAGCCACCCGTCGTTCTCGAACATCCCGCTTCTGGGTGACAACTGGATGCTGGGCTACTACGTAGACGGGAACACCGTCCCAGCCGGAGGTCTCGCCTACTACCTATCGACGGTCAACGGCGTGGGCGACTGGCTTTTGCCCCTTCTTAGCGACAGCTATCTCAACTCGTACCTGAGCGGCATAGGTGACGTGAAGACGAGGCTTCAGATCACCATCCACGTGCTCGTCTACGTCGGCGTCATGATCGTCGGCTCGATCGCGTTCGCCAAGTTCTGGATAGAGACCACCAACATGGGTGCGGAGTCGGTGGCGTCGCAGATCGAGTCCAGCGGCATGCAGATACCCGGGTTCAGACGCGACCCGCGCGTGCTGAAGAGGGTGTTGGAGAGGTACATCCCCGTCGTGACGGTCATATCAGGAGCAGTGGTCGGCGCGCTGGCCGCAGGGGCGGACCTGATAGGCACGGTGGGCAACGCCACCGGCACGGGCGTGCTGCTAGCCGTAGGCATCATGATACAGCTGTACGACGCTATCGGACGCGAGCAGATGATGGAGATGCACCCGGTGCTGAGAGGGTTCTTCGGAGGCGAGTGATCGGATGAAGGCCCCGGCAGGAGGGACAGGCAAGGGAGGAGGCGCGCCCCCGAGACCGGCGTTCGGCAGCCAGATCGTCATGCTGATGGCCTTCATGGTCGCCCTGCTCGTGCTCTTCGACAACAACCTGAGGCAGTCGCTCGGGAACATCGTAGGTATCGCGTTCATGCCTACCATAGGCTTCGGCGGGCAGTATCCTGTGATGACGCTCGTCTGCGCCGGCCTCATCATGACCCTATTCAGCGTCACTGTCAGGCACTTCTTCATCGACTGGGTTGCGATGGCCAGGAACCAGCGGATCATGTCCGCCTTCCAGAAGGAGATGAGGGAGGCCAGGACGAGCAACAACACCTTCAAGCTGAAGAAGCTCACGGAGATCCAGCCGAAGATGACGGCGCAGTCGCTCAAATCGACCCAGTCGCAGCTGAAGCTGATGCCTGCGACCATGATCGTCATCATACCGATCTTCGCATGGATCTCCAACTTCGTCTACCAGGACCTATCATCGACGATATTCTCGGTCCCGTGGGAGTTCAACGCCGACATGAAGAACTCGAACGTGTTGCCTAACTGGATACTCCTCTACTCGCTCGTGACCATACCGTTCGGGCAGGTGCTCCAGAGGACGCTGAAGCTCTTCAGCTTCACCAAGAAGCTACGCCAGCTCGAACGCGGGGTGGAAGTCGATCCCGTCGAGAGGATCTGAGAGGTAACACACATGAGGATCGCGATCTCGGGCCCGCCCGGGAGCGGGAAGACAACCGTCAGCGAGATCGTCTCAGAGCGCATGGGCTACGGGCTCGTGCTCGTCGGCCAGATTTTCAGGGATATGGCGTCCGAGAGGGGCGTGGACCTCGAGAGGTTCGGCAGGTTCGCCGAAGAGGACGAGACAATCGACCGCGAGCTGGACGCCCGCATGGTCGCCGTCGCGAGGGAGAACGAGGACATCGTCATAGAGGGCAGGCTGACCGGAGCCCTCATGAAGCGGTTCGAGATACCCGCCCTGAAGGTGCACGTGGACGCGTCCGAGGCAGTCCGGAGCGCGAGGATAGCCAAGCGGGAGGAGAAGCCGGTGGATGTCGTCCTGAGGGACATGCAGGTGCGGGAACGCTCCGAGGCGAAGAGGTACCGAGCGTACTACGGCATCGACCCTTCGGACAGGTCCATCTACGACATCTGGATTGACTCATCGGACAGGGCGCCGGAGGAGGTCGCGGGGGACATCATCTCCGAGGTGAACAGGAGGTGCGCCAACGAGACTTCGCAAGGCGGAGACCGCCGCTGAGCCGGAGGAGGAACGGACGCCGCGCGAGCGGTCGCTCGAGGAGCGGTTGAGGGATGGCGTCGTCGTCATAGACAAGCCCATGGGACCCACGTCACATCAGGTCACCAGTTGGGTGCGTGAGATGCTCGGCGCATCCAAGGCGGCCCACGGAGGCACACTCGATCCACGCGTGACGGGCGTCCTGCCCGTCGGCGTCGGAGTGGCGGTCAGGGCGATGGACGCGCTCCATCACGGGACCAAGGAGTACGTCGGCGTGATGAAGATGCACGGGAAGATCGACCGTGGCCGGCTGGATGAGGTGGCGGAGGAGTTCACCACGGAGGTCATCCAGACCCCGCCCGTACGGTCAGCGGTCAAGCGCGCGCCTAGGACGCGTACCATACATTCGTTCAAGATACTCGAGACATCCGGCAGGAACGTGCTGTTCGATGTCGAATGCGACTCTGGGACATATGTGCGGAGTCTCTGCGTGGACATGGGGGACGCCCTGGGGATAGGGGCTCATCTGCAGGACCTGAGACGCACGAGGGCAGGTACGATGAAGGACGACGACGTCGTCTCGCTCCACGACCTCAGGGACGCGTTGGAGGCACATGCGAGCGGGGACAGCATCCAACTCGCGGGCATGCTGCGCCCAATGGAGGCCGTGCTCGACCACCTTCCCAAGATAGAGGTGAAGGACTCCGCGGTGGATGCCATTTGCCACGGGGCGGACCTGGCCGTGCCAGGCATAGTCTCGCTGGACGACACCGTCGTCAGGGAGGCTACCGTGGCCATCATGACCGCGCACGAGGAGGGAGTCGGCCTCGGCAGGGCGCTCATGGGGGCGAAGGAGATGATGGCGCGCTCGGATGGCATCGCCGCGAAGACCACCAGGGTGTTCATGCCCACCGGGACCTACGAGAAGGGTTGGACGAGCTCCGGCGACAAGCACTAGACGAAACCGTCCAGCGACCTCTGCCCCTTTGTCAGCGCGTGAGCGTTGATACCGAGTTCGTCGCCTATGCTTCGCGCAAGGTCCTCTGCGAAACCGTGCGTCGTGTACACGACCTCGGGATCGCACGCGCTCACGAACTCCAGCAGCTCGTTGAACCCACAATGGTCGGACAGGGGAAAGGTCTCATGCGCGGGCCTTGAGCGAACCGCGAAGGGGTTGCCCATCGCCCAGCCCGAGAAGGCGGCGGTCTCCGCCCCTCCTGCGGCGAGCTCCTCAACGATGGCGCGTTCGCGGCCCATCCCGGAGGTGATGTAGACGAACGGCGGCTCGGGCAGGCCGTCGCCGCGTGGATCGGTGCATATCTCGAGGCCGTGGCTCGCCACCACGGCGTTGTTCCTAGCGATGGTCGGTTGGAGCAGTACGGGCATGTCCCGTAGCTCGAAGCACAGCTCCTGGGCCTTCCCGACCGGGTACGCAAGCAGCACGGCCGACCCGTCAGCCCCGAGGACGTCTTCCAGCCAGTCGCAGATCGAAGAGACTACCTCCCCATGGTCCGGGAAGTCGTAGCCTGGGCGGCCGTAGGTCGACTCCGTGATAAGGACATCGCACTTCTGAGGCGACGCCGGGGTGAGGTGGTTCTTCCTCCTCGTGCAGAAGTCCCCTGTGTAGAGCACTGCCGACGTTCCATCGACGAGGACCATAGCCGACCCCACAACATGGCCGGCGCTTAGGAGCGTCGCATCGTCGCGGACGCAGCGCTCCACACTCTTCCTGTGGAGGCGTGCCAGATCCCTCGTCACCTCGGTGCATGTGACCGGGTTGCCCCCGAAACGCGAGGGTAGATGGTCCGAATGAGCGTGGGATACGAAGTTCGCATCACCTTCGACGACATGCCTCGGGTCGAATCGGTACGTGCAACCGTCCATGTGCAGCTCGATACCGTTCCCCAGGTCGCAGATCTCCACGAGGGGGAGAAGACGGATATCCCTTTAAACTACCTAATTCGCTCGAGTGAAAATGCTCCGATCATGATCGCCTTGTTGGAGTGTCGGTACTCGATCCAGGCTCTCGTCTGGGCGTCGCAGATGCCTTGAACGCTGAGGAGAGTTTTCTGCTTGTCCGCCTTGAACTGCACCGCCCCGGTCATCAGGTGCTGTACAGACTCGAGCTGCTGCTCGGTGTGCATCCCGCGCTCGAGAGCGTACAGTCCGACGGCGTTCTCCTTCCGTATCTTGCTCGCAATCGACTGCACGAATTGGTAGGCCCGCTTGTCCTCGGCCTTGGGTACGCTCATGGAGAGTGAGAGGTATTCCACCCTGAAATACGGATATCCCTGCTTCTTGAACTTCGCCACGGCCGAATCGAGCGACCGGTTGATGCCTTCGTAGTCGTCCGGGCCTGCCACCCTAGCGACGTTGGGACGACCGGCCGGAGGGTCATCAGAGGGTTGTGGGCCGCCGCTCGCGTCGATCCAGTGCACGAGTCCGAGCTGGTCGAACTCCATGAACGTCGGCATGATCGGGGCAATCTGTGACGCCACCTCGGACGGAGGGTGTGACGTGGTGACTATCACCGCGGGAACGCCCTTCTTCAAACCCTCGACGACGAACAGGTGCATCGCCGTCTCCTTGCCGATGAACGGCGGACCGACGAACATGACGTTGGAGGCGAATGGCATCCCGCCCAGGAGCAGGTCGTCCAGGCGTTCGATGCCCGTCTTGACCCTCTTCTCCACGTACTCCGTCTCGACGGCCTCCCCCATCTCCTCGATATCCTTGACGAGGTGCGTCTGCAGCATCCGCTCGCGTTCCTCCAGCTCCTTCTCTCGCTGGTAGAGACGAGTCTTCATCTCACGCTCCCTCTCCTGAAGACGTCGCTCCCTGGCCTCGATGGTCCTTGCGCCGTCTCTGTCCGCCGACGGGATGTCCGCACGCGCGGACTCCACACCCTCGACGCTCTCTAGGAGCTGTCGCTCCATCGACTTCAGCTCGGCGTGCCTCAGACCCAGCTCTGTCTCCCTCGTCCTGAGCGACTTCTCCTTCTCTATCAGCTCCCGTATCTTCGCGTTGGTCCGGCCGTGCTCCGCCTTCAACCTCGTCTCCAGCTCCTTGACGATGGCCTCCCTGCGGTCGAGGGAGGACATCCTACCATCCAGCTCCGCCCTCACGGCGGCGACCTCGTCCGATTTCTGTCTGAGGGATTCGGCGATGCTCATGTATTGCTTCTCGACGGTTATGGCCTCCTCCCTGGCATGCCGGTGGTCCTCCATCACCTCGTCGAACGCGTCCTTCTTCGCGCGCAGGTTGGCCTCCTTCTCGGCCAGCAACTTCTCCCGCTCCAGGATTCGCTCTTCCATCTCGACGAGCTCGTTCATCTGCTTGTCCGAACGAGCGATCAGCCTCTCGGCCCGCTCCGCCTTCTTCCTGATATCGTCTTCCTGAGACCTCAGCGATATCTCGCGTTCAGCGACGGCCTCCTGCTTCGTCAACAGCTGCTGCTCGAGCCTGCCTATCGCCCCCTTCTCCTCCGCGAACTCGCCGATCTCCTCCCTCAAACCGAGCGTCTCGATGGCGCGCAGATCGACGGTCGTCTCGCGCACGGCGATCTGCTTCTCCTTCTCGGCGAGCGTCTGCTGGAGGGCGTCGAGTTCCTTCCTCATCAACTCGAGGGACGAACGCTCCTCCGCAACATCCGCCAGCTCGTTCCTGAGCTCGCGCTCCTTGGACTGGACATCCAAGAGCTTCTTGTCAAGACCGGTCTCCTTCTTCGAGAGCTTATCCTCTCGCGAGGCAAGGCTCTTCGATCTCTTCTCCAACCCGCGCTGTTGGGAGTCAATGTCGGCCTGGTTGAGGCGGAGCGTGTCGATCTTGCTCTCGACCTCGACCTCCTTGCTCGCGAGTTCCTGACGGGCGTTCCTCGCGTGTTGAGCCCTCTGCTCGAGGTCGACCTCCATGACCGATATCTGCTTCTTGCGGTCGTCGACCATGGCTATCTCCTCGGCGAGACGCTTCTCATATGCCTCGAGGTCGGACTCCTTCGTCGTGAGAGCGTCGTCCCTGTAGTCCAAGGCGACGCGTCTGCGGTCCAGTTCGCGTATCTGCTCCCTCAACTTGCCGTCGCTAGCCTTGAGCACCTCGCGCTCCTGGACGGAAGTGGCGCTGGCAATGATGTGAAGCATCGATCCGCTGAGCGTTATGGCCACCGCGCTTCCGAGATAGGCCATCGGAAGTATGCTCGCAAGCTCGATGGGGGTGAAGTGCAGGACCATCGGGAACGTCAGCAAGACTGGAGGGAAGACCGCCGACGCCAGGCTGATTATCTTCCTCCTGCCCCATCCGTCCCAGGCCAAGGCGAGCGATATGAGCGTGAGGGATATTCCCAGAAGGGACACGGGATACAGCCAATCGGGTCTTCCGAGCGTCAGCTTGCCCATCTCGTCCAGGACGATGAGGAGCACGAAGACGGTCGGTACGATGAGGGCTGAGACGCCCAGCAGAACGTGGGGTTCCGTCCTGTCTCCGAAATACGGCTCCCACTTCAGAGCCAGGGCGATGATGGCGATCAATATGCCCGCAGCCAGCGGCACTATCCACTTGAGGACGGTCACGTACTCCGGCGCATCTATCAGAGGCGACCAGTTCTCCAAGAGGTATGCAAGGATGGCGGTCGCCGCAAGCGCAAGCCCCGACACGAGGCTCAGCACGTGGGCCGAGCGACCCATCCTTAGCTGAAGGATCGCGGACCTGCGGGAC
>JBFESP010000021.1:0-21083 GCA_041548485.1 Thermoplasmata archaeon
ACAGGTTTGTTGCTTTTTGCTGGAAGTGTCTTGATGCCTGACGGTAAGGATCCTTTAGTACGAGAGGAACGAGGATCCGTCGCCTCTAGTCTATCAGTTGTCCGGCAGGGCAATGCTGAGCAGCCACGCGATAGTGGATAAAAGCTGAAAGCATCTAAGCTTGAAGCCACCCCGAAAACGAGGCATCTCACGGCCGCCATTACATGATGGCGTTGATAGAGCCGGGATGTAAGTGCCAAGGTTCGCCGAGGCATTCAGTCCGCGGCCACTAAGCGTCGTAGTCGCTATACACATGCCGATTTGGTAAGTACGGCTCAGCCGTTACACGGATTGCACATGAATATCTGCTGCTCCTTCCACAATTTTCTTATTTTCACAGCGTGCGTTTCGAATTCGAGGCGTGTCAGGACCGGGGGTTCCGGGATCACCTGAACTCCTTGGCACTGACCGCAACGAGCACGAGCGCGATGAGCCCAAGGAGGGAAGAGAGGAAGAACGGGCCGACGCTGAAGATCGTTATCACTGCCACGGCGATCACGTACACTAGATGCGTTCGCTGCATGCAGAAGACCCATCCGGTTATCGCAATGATGCCCATCAGTATCTCGATGAAACCGCAATACTCGAATTCCACCGCGATGTCCCCCCAGCTCCCGAGGAACACACCGTTGAGGATGCAGAGTATCCCCGCGACGAAGAGAACTGTGCCCGCCGTCATCGGTATGTTCGAACTCCTCCTGGTCGGATCGTAATCCTCGGGCACCTTTCGCTCGCAGTGGGGGCACTCGACCAGGTGGCTGTCGTAGCTCCGTTTGCACCTCGGGCACGTGCGAAACTTGGGGCGATACCCGGGCCTGTCCCTCGACACGAACTCTGGCTTGGCGTCGCCGTCACCAAGTTCCGCCCCGCAGATCTTGCACGATGTCGCGTCCGGTCTGTTGACGATGCCGCATTTGGCGCATTTCCTGAACAAGCCCATATGCTTTCCACAGTGGACGCAGTACTCAGCGTCGCCCGCGTTTTCACGACTACAGGAGCCACATCGAACCAGGAGAACCACCGCCGTTCGCAGCAGATGCGTACCCTAGACTTCAACATTTCGCTGAGAGGAACGCACGACGACATTCTCTGCCGCAGCTGCATTCGAGGTAGCTGGAACGCTCCGACGGTCGCACGTGTGGCCGAAACACGATGCCACAAGGTTAATGGGAGAATATGTCATGAGCTGTCGTGCAGCTTGATGGAGGCAAGGTCGATGAAGGTTATCATAATTGGCAACAACGCCGCGGGAACCACGGCAGGGAAGGGGATACGCGACGCAAGCCAGGAAGCGGAGATCGATATCTTCACCGAAGAGCCCGTCCCTTACTATCCCCGACCTAGGCTAATCGATTTCATCAGCGGGGAAGTCGACGAGAAGGACATTCTGTTCAACCCTGTGGAGTGGTACGAGAAGAACAGGCTGAATCTGCACCTATCGTCGAAGGTCGACAGGGTGGACGTCGCAGGCAAGAAGGTGCTGGTCGGCGTCGATTGGCACAATTACGACAAGCTCGTCCTGGCCAACGGTTCGAGCGCCTTTCTGCCGCCCTTCGGGGGCCTGCCGAAGGAGAACTCATTCACGCTGCGGACGCTCGACGACGCCAAGAGGATCAGAAAGGCGGCTGCTGAGTCGAAGCGCGTGGTCGTGATAGGCGGAGGACTGCTTGGGCTTGAGACCGCCAGGGCGCTGGCGACGGGCTTCCCAGGGCTGGACATCACGATACTCGAGTACGCAGAACACCTCCTGATGCGGCAGCTCGATCACGAGGGCGCGAAGATTCTGCAGGACTGGATCTCAGAGGCGGGTACAAAGGTCGTGACCAAGGCCGAGACGGAGGAGCTGCTCGGCGATGGAGACGTAGCCACCGCCGTGAAGCTCAAGGACGGAAGGGTCGTCGAGTGTGACATGGTAGTCGTGTCCGCAGGGGCACGGTCGAACCTACGGCTGGCGAAGGAGGCAGGGCTCGATGTCAACAGGGGCGTGATTGTCGACGGCTCGCTCCGAACCTCCAGGGAGGACATATACGCTATAGGCGACGTTGCAGAATACGGGGGGAGGGTCTGGGGCATGATCCCTCCGGCGCTGGACCAGGCGAGGATCGCCGCGAGGAAAGTCCTCGGACTCGGAGGGCCAGATTACACGGGCACGGTCCCATCCAACACCCTTAAGGTGATGGACATCGACCTCACATCGATAGGCACCGTAAGGGGCGAGCACGAGACGCCAGAGGTTGGTTTCGAGGAGATACGAGCGATCACTCCCGATCGGAAGGTGTACAAGAAGTTCGTGATCAAAGACGGGAAGATGATCGGCGCGATACTCCTCGGGACGAAGAAGGAGACGGGTAACGTGGCGAAGATGATCAGGGAGGGCACGTCCGTCGAGGACATCCGGGACAGGCTCTCAGACCCGGGTTTCGACTTCCGCTAGACGCCCCTCCGCTTCGCGTCGACCGAGGCCAGGGATGTCCAGGCAGCCGTACGAAAACCGTTATATCCTAACGACTCATGCAGAATCTGGATGGAGCTAAAGGATTACGAGCTCGAGTTCTTCACGGACAATGGTTTTCAGCGCAAGCAGTGCAAGGGCTGTGGCAGGTTCTTCTGGACTCTGAGCAACAGGGACACGTGCGGTGAAGCGCCGTGCGTGGAGTACACGTTCATCGGGAATCCGTTGTTCAAGGAGAAGATGAGCGTCCACGAGATGCGCGAGAGCTTCCTATCGTTCCTCGAGCGGGAGGGGCACACAAGGATTGCGAGATACCCCATAACCGCCCGATGGAGGGACGACGTCTTCTTCACGCAGGCGAGCATCTACGGCTTCCAGCCATGGGTGGTCCAGGGAGTAGTCGACCCGCCCGCCAACCCTCTCGGCATCTCACAGACGTGCGTCAGGTTCAATGACATCGACAACGTCGGGAAGACGGGCTCTCATCTAACGATGTTCGAGATGATGGCACACCATGTCTTCAACAAGAAGGATAAGCCAGTCTACTGGAAGGAGCGTACGACGGAGCTTTGCCACGAGTTCCTGACGAAGGTCCAGGGGCTTGACACGAAATCGGTGAGCTACTCCGAGGCGTGGTGGGAAGGCGGAGGAAACGCAGGACCGTGCCTCGAAGTCTTCCTCGGAGGAGTCGAGGTCGCCACTCTGGTATTCATGGAGTACTCGACTGCCGACGGACAACAGACGCCCCTCGACATGCAGGTCGTCGACACGGGCTACGGACTGGAGAGGCTCACGTGGATATCCCAGGGCACACCCTCGGCCTACGAGGCGGTGTTCGGGGACGTGCTCAGTGAGCTGAAGGAGCTCTCGGGAACAGACACGGAGGAGAGGACCCTCGCGGAGTATGCGAAGGTCGCGGGCTCGATGAAGATCGAGAACGCGGCGGACGTGAGAGAACTCAGGGCGGACACGGCAGCCAGGGTGGGGATGGACGTAGACAAGTTCGTGCGCCAGATAAGACCGTTCGAGAGCATGTACGTGGTATGCGACCACACCCGCGCGCTGATGTTCATGCTGAGCGACGGTACTGTGCCTTCGAACGTGAGACAGGGATACTTCGCCCGACTGCTTGTGAGGAGAGCCCTCAGGGAGATGTCGCAGCTGGGGATAGATAGGAGACTATCCGAGATAGTCGCCCTGCAGGTCGACTACTTCTCGAAGGACTTCCCAGACCTCAAGGAGAACAGAGAGGGCATCCTGAAGTTGGTGGACGTGGAGCAGGAGAGGTACGGCGAAACACTCGTGAAGGGCAGAGGGATCGTTCAGAGGCTGGAGACGTCCTTGGACCAGAGCGGCAAAGGGATATCGGACGAGGACCTGATCGAGCTGTACGACTCACACGGGCTGAACCCGGAGGTAGTCGCCGAGTTCGCCGAGAGCGAAGTGACCGTGCCCGACGACTTCTACAAGCGCGTGGCTGCAAGGCATGCGAAGGCGCGCGAGGAGGAGGAGGTCGCTCCCGAGATATCACTTCCGAAGGGTCTGCCAGCGACCAAGCAGATGTTCTACAAAGACCCCTACAAGTACAAGTTCAGGGCGAAGGTGCTCGCCGTCGAGGGGGACCTCGTCGTGCTCGACAAGACATACTTCTACGCCGAGAGCGGCGGTCAGGAGTCCGATGTCGGGACGATGAAGGACATGAGGGTCGTACACGTCGACAAGGTCGGCAACGTCGCCGTGCACAAGGTCGAAGGGGAGATGCAGGCGGTCGTGGGGAAGCAGATCACGAGTACGATTAACGAGGAGCGCAGGAGGAGGTTGCAGAGGCACCACACGGCCACACACCTCGTGAACGGCGCTGCCAGAGAGGTCCTGGGCAACCATGTCTGGCAGACAGGTGCGCATAAGTCGGTGGACGTGGCGAGACTGGACATCACCCATTACGCTGACATCAAGCAGGAGGAGCTGGAGAGGATAGAGAGGAGGGCCAACGAGGTCGTCCTCTCGGGCACGAAGGTCGACTCACGCTTCATGGACCGCACGGACGCGGAGAAGAGGTACGGGTTCAGGCTGTACCAGGGCGGAGCCGTCCCTGGGAAGGATATCAGGGTCGTGAGGATAGGCGACTTCGACGTGGAGGCCTGCGGAGGGATCCACTGCAAGAACACCCTTGAGGTCGGGGCGATCGCCGTGCTCCAAGCGAGGAGGATACAGGACGGAGTCGTGAGGCTGGAATTCTCCTCTGGCATGGCGACGGTTGAGAATATGATCGCGATGTCGGAGGCGGTTTCCAGCGCGAGTTCGATGCTGATGACGACCCCGGACGGACTCGTGACCGCAATCAAGCGCCTCCAGGCCGAGAACAGGGACCAGCGCAAGGAGCTGGAGAGCGTGAAGAGGGGGCTGGTGGGCGAGACCGTGGAGGACCTCGTCGCGAGGGCCACGAAGGTGTCCGGGGTCACGATAGTCCGCCATGTCCAATCGGAGGACATGAGGCACCTGGTGAACCTCGCCAAGGAGCTGATAACCCGTCCGAAGACGATAGCGGTCCTCGCATCGGACCAGGAAGGGGCCAAGATGATCGTCGCGAGGAGCGACGACGTCGACATCAACTGCAGACCTCTGCTCGGGGATGCGATGAAGGTCGTTGGCGGCTCCGGAGGGGGCAAACCCGATTTCGCCCAGGGGGGAGGGCCGGACGTCGACAAGCTGGAGCATGCAGTCGACCATGTTGTGTCCGCTCTCAAGAAAGCCCTGGAAGAAGAGTGATGCTGAAGATGCTGAAACTCATGGAGTCGGTCAGGAACCTTAGGTATCTGTTCGGACTCACGAAGTCGGCCTCAATAGCCAGAAGGTACTTCGTCATAGGCGCGTTCGACGGCGCCCTCACCATCCTCGGTGTGATCATAGGGGCTTACGTGGCCGAGGCGAACGTCCACCCTGAGCTGGCCAGACAGCTGATAATCGGGGCGGGGCTGGCAGGGGGGATCGCGCTCGCGGTCTCCAGCGCGGTCGGCGCCTACGAGGCCGAGAGGGTGGAGCACATACTCAGCCACAAGAACCTCGAGCAGGCCATGCTCTCGAGCGTGGAAGGAACTCGGAAGGAGGCCATGACTGTCAGCATAGTCGTCAGCGCGACGGTGCATGGGGCGGCCCCGATGATCGCCGCCATAGTGCCACTGCTGCCGTTCTTCTTCATGCCCCTGCACGAGGCCGTCGTCACGGGCATCGTGGTCACCATGATGTTCCTTTTCGTACTCGGGGCGTTCCTTGGGAACCTGATAAAGGAGATCTTCGTCTACACGGGCCTGAGGTTCGTCATAGCCGGGCTTGCCACTGCGATAGTCCTGATACTCATCGGAGGGCATCCGTAGGCGGCGATTGTTCCGTCGATTCGCTGCCTTAAATCAACCAAACACCACTTACTGTCCTAGATAAGTGAACATAAATTGGCAATCATGAAAGGCGGGGGTCAGCTAGTGCGGTGAGGTCACGAGCTTCAAGTCGAGCACGCCCTTCTGAGCCCTGAGCGTCTTCGCCAGGGCACGCACCCTTGACGCCTCCCCGCTGAAGGCGATCATCTCGAGGCATGTGTGCTTCGACAGGTGTACGTGCATGGTCGCAGTCACGACATCAGGGTAATCGTGCTGGAGCTCGGTCAGGGCGTTGCTGATCCCGCGGGAATGATGGTCGTATGTGACGAGGATCACCCCGGACGCCTTGCCCCTCCTTGCCAGGTCCCATTTCCGGTTGGCAACGAACTCGCGCATGGCCTCGCTGACCGCCTGAGACCTGTTCGGGTGGCCGAGGCTGTCCGTCAGCCCGTCGAACTCTTCCAGGAGCTCGCCAGAGACGCTCAGAGATATCCTCGTCTGTCTCGCCATCAATCCGGTGAACGAGTCGCTCGAAGATAATGGTTTTCGACGGCGGAAAGTTGACATACGCGATAGCGGTACGGGACCGTTGCGCTGGCACGACCCAAGGGCATCTGGTCGCCTTGGCACACCCAGCATAAGTGTTTTATACACCTTAGTGTGTGGGGGAGTTTGCGCTCCAGACGAGGATGTTTGTATGTCTGGAGGGCGCTGATACGAATCACCGAAGTGGAGGTTGCCGTTTGGCCGAGGACAAGGACGAGAAGACGAAGGGCGCCGGGAAGGGCAGGAAGAAGGGCACCAAGAAGGAGGAAGAGCCCGTCAAGGCGCCCGTAGCCGAGAAGAAGGACAAGGATTTCAGGTACATCGTCAGACTCGTCAACTCCGACCTCGACGGCAACAAGGACATCGTCATAGCCCTCGCGGGCATCAAGGGTGTGGGCATTCGGACAGCTGAGATAATCGCCAGGATGACCGGCATTCCTAGGAGCACCAAGATAGGGGATCTCCCGGAGGAGAAGACGGAGGAGCTCGAGAAACTCGTACTGGACTACTCCGAGAAGGCCCCCCATTGGATGGTCAACAGGCAGCATGACTGGTCGTCGGGAGCGGACATCCACATCGTCGGCATTGATGTCGACCTCTACAAGAGGGACGATGTGAACCTCATGAGGATGATCAGATGCTACAAGGGCGTGAGACACGAGACAGGCCAGAAGGTCAGGGGGCAGAGGTCCCGTGCCAATGGTCGAAGCGGACTCACGCTCGGGGTCATCAAGCGCAAGGAGCAGCCGGGCGGAGGGGCCCAGAAGAAGGAGTAGTGTGACGGATGGGCGACCCTAAGTTCTCCAGGAGGAAGTACGAATCACCGGCTCAGCCATGGGAGGGCGAGCGGATCAAAGCGGAGAACGAGTTGCTTCAGAAGTACGGTCTCAAGAACAAGCGGGAGCTGTGGACGGCGCAGTCGCTCGTAAGGAGACTAAGGGCGCAGAGCAGGGAGCTCCAGGCCCGGCAGAGGACGGGAGACCCACAGGCCCAGAGGGAGACGGACGAACTCTTGGGCAGGTGCGGGCGCATGGCCCTCCTGCCTTCCGATGGTGCGACCCTGAACGATGTTCTCGCACTCAACACGGAGGCGGTCCTGGCAAGGAGACTCCAGACGGTCGTCTACAGGAAGGGGCTCGCTTTCACGCCGAAGCAGGCGCGGCAGATAATCGTCCATGGGCACACATCCCTGGGCGGAAGGAAGGTGACGATCCCGGGCTATCTCGTCAAGCGCGGGGAGGAGGAGCAGATAGAATACCACGTGACCTCCCCCCTTACGGATGACATGCATCCCACCAGACCCAAGCCGGAGGAACTGGAGCGCAAGCGCATATCCGACGAGGCGAAGGCCGAGGCCAGGGCTCAGAGGGCCAACGAGAGGGGACGGGGGCCTCCGACGAGGCGGCCACGGAGACCGCGAGTGGAGACGAAGCCCGCGGAGAAGGCGGGGAGGACCCCTGAACCGGCGGAGCCGGAGCCCGCTGATGAGACGACGGAGGAATGAGTTCCATGGCCAGATGGGGTATCGCACACATTTACGCCAGCTACAACAACATCGCTATCACGCTCACTGACATAACCGGCGCCGAGACCATAACGAAGGCTACCGGCGGCATGGTGGTCAAGCAGGCCAAGGACGAGGCGTCGCCGTACGCCGCTATGAGAGCGGCTGAGAAGGTGGCTGACATCGCCAAGGAGAAGGGTATCGATTCGATACATGTCCGCGTCCGCGCACCTGGGGGGAACAAGTCGATCTCCCCTGGGCCAGGGGCGCAGGCGGCCATCAGGGGGCTTGCGAGGGCAGGGCTGAGGATCGGCAGGATTGAGGACGTCACCCCGGTACCGCACGACGGGACAAAGAAGAAGGGCGGCCGAAGAGGGCGCAGAGTGTAGAGTGATCCCCCATGAACATCGATGTGCTTGAGATGACGCCTACCAAGGCGGAGTTCGTCATAAGCGACACCAACCCCACCTTCGCCAACGCGATGAGGAGGATCATCGTGGCTGACGTGCCCAAGATGGCCATCAACGACGTCGAGTTTCACCTCGGACCGATCATGGAAGAAGGGAGCCAGGCGTACGAGAGCATCTCCCCGTTGTTCGACGAAGTTGTCGCGCACAGGCTGTCGTTGGTGCCGATCCCTACGGACCTCGAGCAGTTCAATCTGAAGGAGAAGTGCGCGTGCGGGGGCGAGGGATGTCCGTCGTGCACCATCATGTACTCGCTCAACAAGAAGGGGCCGTGCACTGTGTATTCGGGCGACCTCGAGCCGCTGGGGAACGAGAAGTTCAGGATCAAGGACGACCTCATACCGATCGTCAAGCTGGCGGATGACCAGGCGCTGCTCGTGTACGCTACTGCGGAACTCGGCACCGGCAGGCAGCACGCCAAGTGGCAGGCAACGGTCGGCGCTGGCTACAGGTACTTCGCGGACATAGAGATCGACGGTGGCAAGTGTGATGTCGGGTGCTCGTGCGTCGACATATGCCCTAAGGGCGTGCTCGCGAAGGACGGAAGGAAGGTCGTCGTCAAACACCCGGAGAAGTGCAACCTGTGCAACTCCTGCGTCGAGATGTGCGAGACCGAGGCGATAAAGGTCACGGGAGACCCGACCAAGATACTGTTCAGGTTCGAGACGGACGGCTCCGTCCCCGCGAAGGACATCCTGCTCAAGGGGCTGAAGATACTCGAGGAGCGGTTCGAGCAGGTCAGGGAGCAGATATCGTCGCTCAAGTGAGCGACGCCAAGGTTGCCGGCTTTTTCAGACCGCGTATCCGAGCCTCAGCCACGGAGGTTCTCAGACGAACTCGTCAAGCTTCGGGTTCCTGATCTTGTCCGACTGGAAGAGCGAGCTGATTGCGTCCTCTAGAAGGGATATCCGCTGGAGGGTGTAGGGTGAGACACTGTATGTGTTGCCGATGCGCTTCGCAGTCTCAAGGTACTTGCTGACCCCTGCCTCGTGGACGGTCAGAGTCAGCCGGTTACCGCAGTAGCACGTGCCCTTCAGCGGTATCCGTCTGTACTTCGCGTTGCATTTCGCACACCTCAACTGCTGCCCGGTGAACCGCCTCAGGCTTCCCTGGGTGTCCGGGAGCAGATGGCGCGTGATTATCCTGTGGACCACATCGGACTCGTCCACCGCCCTTATCTTCACGCCGAGCGCTATCTGCGCCTCGAGCTTCTCGACCATCGACCCGAGGGCGGTGTAGGCCGATGTAACGGGGCCCTCGGATATCCGGGTCACGCCGTGGGTGAAGCCCAGGCCCTCGTACTGGAGGATGGTCCCGATCCTTCCGGCAATGAGGTCCATGGCTGGCTCGATCTCCTTGGGGTGGGCGAACCTCTGAGCGGCCTTGTAGAACTCGAGGGGATACGCGGACGACACGTCGATGTTGTGCGCCTCCTTGTCTATCTCGTTCGGGTCCAGTTTGGTGGTCAGCACCAGAGGGGCGTCCATGAGGCCGCCCCTGCGCTCCGGTAGGAACGACCGCGAGAAGTTGAGGAGGCAGTCCATGAGCAGTATGATCGAATCCTCGTCACCGTCGCAGTTCCGTCTCTTGGCGGCGTGGAAGAAGGGATGTGCGTAGCCCGCATGGGCGTCCGTGAACCCGACTATCCTGGACAGCACCCCACCGGAAGTGTGGGGAGCCAGGCCGACCACGAGGTGTCCCACGAGGTCCTGCTTGACCCTCACCATGTAGAACGCCTCCAGACCGTAGAACTTCTCAAGCAGCTCGTCCACGAACCTTGCCGTGGACATCAGATACTCGACGCATGAATCAGGTATTACGACATCCTGCACCTTCAGCTCGAGGAGGTCGTCTGGACTCTCGATGTCGTCCCCCTCCGCAGTCTTAACGTAACCGAGCCTACGCGCGGTCTCCACGTCGATCCCGATCTCGGATGGGGTGAAGTGGGTCAGCGGGACGTCGGTCGCGTCCACCCTGATGGTGCCGTCCTTGAAGACGAACACACCGTTGCGGGCGCGGAGCACGCCCTTCTCGATCGATTCGGGGGTCTTGCCCTTGGATATCATGCCCTGGACTCCCTTGATGTCAAGGTCGCGTCCGTTCACCAGTTCCAGGGCGGACCGCAGCATGTCGGCCACCGGCACGCTCTGGATAGACATGTTCCCAGTGAACACCGTGTGTGCACCGCAGTCGCATTTGCAGGAGAAAGTCACAGTCCCGCACATGGGGCACGACCTCTCGCCCAACTGTGTCCGAATGACTCCTGCGTTGGCGGCTTCACTGACAAGTCTCTGGGGACCGCCATAGGATCCGACCGGGAACAGGCAGTGCGGAGGCGGCTTCATGCGTCTCTCACGCGCCTTCTCCGGACGGGCTACCCTGGCACCGATCCTGGTGGCCGCCCGAGCGCGGACCTCCACTCCAGAAAGGGTCGATACAAGTTCCAGCGGGTTGTCGGTCTCGGGGACTGCGGTCTCCGTCTCCGCGACCCGGCCGTCGGCCCCTTTCAACCCCAGTCCGCGGAGGAGCGGGGCAGCCAACTCATCCAGAACGACGCTGTCGGCCACCACCGAGTGCAGCGCCCCCAGCAGTTCAAGAGTCCCCTTGTGCTCTTCGTCGAGAGGAAGGCTCAACCTGCCGTCCGTCCACTCCCCGACGGAAACCAGGTATCCGCGCAGGTTGAGCAGGCGCTTCACATCCACATCTGACCAGAACAGGTTGTACTTGGGATGGAGCGGGGCCTTCATCTCCGTCGATATCTCGACCGCCCTGTCGAAGGACGGGCTTCTCCAATCCTCAGGCAGGTCTGGAGCCCGATCCATCAGCTCCTCCCGGTACCATTCGAGTGTGAATCCAGAAGGCATCAGGAAGTGGTTGTTCTCGACGAACTCGCCGTATGGGACCAGGAGTTCCCCGACATCCACGATCTGCTTCACGCGGTCGCGTAGCCCGACCGCCTCCGCGGTCGTGTTGGCCTGGACGAGGTCCCCGTTCTCCAGCAGCACGATCGGTCCCTCGATCGAGTCGCAGGGTGTAATCGCGCCCGCCTTGCCTGGGCGCTCTATCTTGATCTGGGTGCCTACGGCGACGAAGTTGTCCAGAAGGACCATGGTCGCAGGGTTCATGCCCAGCGCCGCGAGCCCGGTCGCCCGAGTGCGGCCGTACCTGAGCCTGAAGCCACCGACCCTCGAGGGATACGCCAAGACTGGCCTCCCAGCTAGCATGTCCTTGAGGAACTTGGAGCTCGGAGATATCTCCATGGCGCCATCCGCCTGTCCCTTCTTCTTGAGGTTGATGAAGTCGTCTATGAACTCCCAGCCGTCTATCCTCAGGCGCTTCACGTGCTTCTGGAGCTTCGGGGCCTTGAGGCAGAGGCCCTCCGCAATCACGAGGCAGGCACCACCCCGGACCCGGTTCGTCGCTATCCTCGGAAGGTCCCTGAACCCCGATATCTCGGCGTCCTCGGTCCCCTCGCCGTCGACGCACACGGGCACGTTGCTCGCCATTATCTCGATCTCCTCGTTGGAGGGAGTGTACTGCAGGTGCTGGCAGGACTTGTACAGAGGTATCTCCTCCTTCAGCCTCAGAACCTCCGGCCCTGCCGGGGCGTACCTTCCGAACCCGATCTCGCGCCGGACGACGTCGGCAATCAGGACGCTCATCGCTTGACCGGTGCCACCGGCGGACCTGATGGGGCCTGCGAAGTAGACTGTCAGGTAATCAGAACCGTCGGGGTTCCTGTTGATGGAGACCCCCCCGATCCCCTCCAGGGGCGCGACAAGGATGCCTTCTGTCAACACCGCCAGCCCTAGCCGGATGGCCCTCTCCACTGCGAACTCGGGCGTCTTCGCTGGGAGTCTCGCGTATTCCTTGGCGATCAGGAGCGAGACCTCCTCTCGGTCATGGTCGACGCTCAGCTCGCGTATCCTGTCCGCCACGCCGGCCACCTCCCATTCGAACAGCAGCTTCTCCACCCGGGCTGCGAGGTCGGAAGCCTGGGGGATCTCGACGTCCAGCTCGGGGTCGAAACCCTTCATCCTGGCGCGCCTCGCAACGTCGTAGCAGACGTCTACCTCACGCTGGAGTGATGAGAAATAGTCCTGCATGGACTCGCTGCAAACGACGCCTCTCATTCCCCGCCCCCTCAACGAGCATCGACGATGACCGAGGCTCCGTTCGTCGCCGGTGCGGCAGCATTAGGTGCAATCCCGGAGGCTAATCGCCAAATCGCACTATAAGCGTTCCTGATGTTTCAGACGGTCAACCAACGCATCGATCAGCTCTGGCACACCGTCTCCGGTCGACGCCGACAGTTTCATCCTGTCCGATTCCGACACGAGGAGATCAGCCTTGTTCTCGACCTCGATTATCGGGATCGAGCCGAACTCGGAACGCAGGTCGGAGAGCAGGTTGTTCTGCTGTGCCACTGTGTAACCGCATGTCTCGCTCAGGTCCAGGACGAACACGACGACATGGGCGAGGTGCTTCAACGCCAGAACCGCGCGAAGCTCCATCGCGTTCCTCTCGTTGAAGGGGCGGTCTAACAGCCCCGGGGTGTCGATAACCTGATATCGCAGATACTTGCGTTCGAACACCCCCACCGATATCTCCTGCGTCGTGAAGGGATACACCGCCACCCTCGGCTTGACGGTGGATATCTGCCCTACCAGTTGACTCTTGCCGACGTTCGGGGCGCCTGCGATCACCGCGGTCGGAACGGATGGGTCGATGGTGGGGAACTTCCTCATCGCGTTCCTCGCGTGCCCGAGGAACACCAGCTCCTTGCTGACCTGCTTCACGAACGAGGACATCCTGCCGTACGCGGAGTTCCTCAGGTTGTCTATCCTTCCCATGGTTTTGGCCGCGGCCATGTCCTTCGTCGCTTGTCTCGCCACCCTCGCCACATTGCCCCTGCACCAATCCAAGGCGCCCAAGCACTTCTTCAGCTTGTCCCGACCGATCGTGACATCGATGAGTTCGGAGTAGAACGGGCTGAGGCGATCGATGCTCGGAAAGGCCTTCACGTACCTCCCCATCGTGCTCACGATGATGTCGCTCGAAGACTTGACCTTGGATATGTTCGTCTCCCTCACTGTGTCCAGGCGGGTAGGCCCGCGATGCTCGACCTTCGAGGCCTTCCTGAAAGCCTTATCCAGTATCTCGTCCGCCATCAGGACCGTGGGTATGTCAAACATGTACTTCGTCCCCATGCAGAGAACATGAGATAAAACCTCCCATCACGCTCGAGTCCAAAAGCCTCTTATCAGACTCCCGTCTATCGGACGTCGAAGGTGATGAGGAACATCAAGGCTAGAAGGGGGAAGGAGCGGGTCTGCAAGGGTTGGCGCCAGGAGGCCATCCTGCGCATGCTCCAGAACAACCTAGAGAACGCCGAGAAGCCGGAGGAGCTAATCATCTACGGCGGGACGGGCAAGGCGGCCAGAGACTGGGACTGCTATGATGCTATCGTCAGATCCCTGATCGACCTCGAGGATGACGAGACCCTGCTAGTTCAGTCGGGGAAACCCGTTGGCGTGTTCAGGACGCACAGCCTTGCCCCGAGGGTGCTCATCGCGAACGCACACCTCGTCCCGCGCTGGTCCACCTGGGAGGTGTTCCACGAGCTGGAGGCGAAAGGGTTGATCATGTACGGCCAGATGACAGCCGGAGGTTGGGCGTACATCGGCACCCAGGGAATACTTCAAGGTACATACGAGACTTTCGCGGCTTGTGCGCGCCAGGACTTCGACGGCACTCTGAAGGGGAGGCTCGTGCTCACAGGCGGCCTGGGTGGTATGGGAGGCGCCCAGCCGCTGGCGGTGACGATGAACGGTGGTGTGTGCCTCGCGGTCGAGTGCGACCGCACGCGGATCGAGAGGCGCGTGGGCATAGGCTACTGTGACGTTCTCATGGACGATCTCGACGAGGCCATCAACGCGGCCCTCGAGGCGAAGAAGGAGGGCAGACCGTTGTCGATCGGACTGCTAGGCAATTGTGCCGAGACGCACCCTGCGATCGTCGGCATGGGAATCGTACCGGACGTCGTCACCGATCAGACATCGGCCCATGACGAGCTCGGCGGATACATCCCGAAAGGTTTGAGCATCGACGAAGCGGCTGACATGAGGGTGAATGACCCAGAGGAGTACGTGACGAGAGCTTACGAGAGCATCGCTGTCCACCTGAGCGCGATGCTGAGACTCCAGAAGGCTGGGTCGGTCGTGTTCGACTACGGCAACAACATCAGGGCGCAGGGATCGAGGGCCGGGGTGGATGATGCCTTCGCGTTCAAAGGGTTCGTCCCGTTATACATCAGGCCGTTGTTCTGCGAGGGACGCGGACCGTTCAGGTGGGTGGCAACATCCGGCGACCCGGAGGACATCCTGAAGACGGATGCCGTCGTCATGAGGGAGTTCAGCGACAACGCCCAGCTGGTCGGTTGGATCAGGCTCGCCCAGGAGAAGGTGCCATTCGAGGGGCTTCCCGCCCGAGTCTGCTGGCTTGGGTACGGCGAGAGAGCGCGGTTCGGCAAGATCATAAACAAAATGGTCGGGGACGGGGAGCTCAGCGGACCCATCGTCATCACGCGCGACCATCTCGACTGCGGTTCGGTCGCATCGCCCAACAGGGAGACCGAAGACATGAAGGACGGAAGCGACGCGATTGCCGACTGGCCGATCCTGAACGCCCTCGTCAACACCTCCGCGGGGGCGGACCTGGTCGCGATACATAACGGCGGGGGAGTCGGCATCGGGTACTCGACCCACGCGGGGCTTCTGGTCGTCGCGGACGGCACCATCGAGGCGGAGGAGAAGATAGAGCGCGTCCTAACGACGGACCCAGGCATGGGAGTCGCCCGTCATGTGGATGCAGGATACGATGAATCTGCGAAGGTCGCCAAAGAGAAGATGGTCAGAGTCCCGATGATGAGATGAGCGCGACAAGGAGGGCATGATGTACGATTTGAGGCTCAAGATGTGGCTAGTGGACGGTGACAGGTTCATCGTGAGCGATGGCAGGGCCACACTGTTGCGCAAGATACGCGAACACGGATCCATGTCCAAGGCCGCCAAGGAGATGGGCATGTCCTACCGGCATGCCTGGGACGTTCTCCATAGGATCTCGGAGAACGCAGGCGGGGATATCGTCGCATCTACGAGAGGGGGACGAGAAGGTGGCGTTACGAACCTCACCAAGCTCGGCGAGGCGATATTGAGGGAGTACGACAACAAGGCAGAAGCGCTGACCAGTCAGCTTGAGAACCATTGGAGGAAGCCGTCCGTGACGGTCGACGGCATCGTGGTCAAGCGGGACAAGATACTCCTCATCAGAAGAGGAAAGGATCCGTTCAAAGGAGCTTACGCCCTCCCCGGAGGGTTTCTGGAGTACGGGGAGAAGGCAGAGCACTGCGCGACACGAGAGGTCCGAGAGGAGACGGGACTCATCACAGAGATAGTGGGTCTGGTCGGCGTCTACTCGGATCCGAAGAGAGACCCCAGGGGGCACTTCGTCACCGCCGTCTATCACCTGAAGGCCGTCGGGGGACGGCTGAAGGCAGGAGACGATGCGCTATCGGCGGAATGGGTGCCTTTGAGCAAGTTGCCCGAATTCGCGTTCGACCACGGGATGATCGTGAAGGAATTCCTGAGAAGAAAGCGTCAGGAATGAGGTTCACAGAGCCGATGCCAATCCGTTCTGGCCCATGACGAACGGGAGATACACGATCTTCGAGCTGTTCACGGTAAGGGAATAGTCGAGCCTCTGCAGCACCCCCGGCTTCTCGGCCTCCATGGTGACGATCACGAAGTCCGCCAGCTCCACCGCCTCTTCCCTGGACATCACGGAGGGCATACGCCGCACCCCACCGAAATCGAGCCTGGACCGGTACTTCGGTGACGAGACGGTGTAGTCTAGGGCCAGCTTCTTGAACGTCGATGGGTCGAAATCGGCCGCTGGCACGTAGATGAACAACGTCCCGCTGCCGTCCTCGCCCTTCATCCACGACATGAGGCGGAACACGTGTCCGCCCTCCACGCTCTTCGACCTGATGATGAACGAGCAATAGAGCCTCCAGAAGGGGACGAACACACTCTCGCCCGAGGATGGCCTGCCGAACTCCGCTATCTCGAAATCCAGCTTCTCGACCCCGCCGTTCCTCGTGTGAAGGACTTTGCACTTGTCGCAGTAGAAGAGCTGATCACGCTGCTTCGAGTATATCGGCGAATTGCACGAGGGGCACTTCACCTGGATTATCCTCATCTGTACGCCTCCTGCAGCGTTCTCGCGGCGGTCTGAAGCTCCTTGATCGTCTGCGAGACAGACGCGGGCTTGTGCTTGAACTCCCCCTCGACTATCTCCGAGCCGTGTCTGAAGAATCTGTAGGTGATGTAGAGTATGACGCCGCCTGCGAGAAGCCCTCCTATCATCAGTTCCGTCGCGACGCTTGACATGATTATCCCAAGCGCGGCCACAAGGCCGCCCACCGATGTCCCGGCGGTGATTGCGAGGCTCTGGAAGAGGGGATCGCCAGGTGCCCGCCCGGACAGCACCCGCCCGGTGACGCCGTCCACGGTGGTCATGTACATCCGGTCGCGGTATGTGTAACGCACGACCCAGACGGGGTAATACACCATCGAGAGTCTCCTCGGTAGCACGTGCAGCCGCTCCATCGTGACACGGGGGATCTTCGCGTACGACCGCGCCCTGGATTGAGCATCGGACCTGGCACGCGCCACTGCGTCGTCCCTGCTCGTGGTCGCCTCGAAAGTGGGTATCATGTCGAAGTCTGCGAAACTCGTCTCTCCTGTGAAGTTCCTGAGAGACCGTATGCCAAGGTCGCCAGGGTCTGTGGCTATCTCCGAGAAGCGGTAGTCGTTGAGGACCATGACCTCTTTCGGAACCTTCTGTTCATGGACCCTCCCCTTGGAGTCCGTGTGGCGTCGTATCTCGTAGCCACATATCCAACCAGCAACCCTCGTCATAGCCCTCCAGAACGGCAGATAGATCGGGTACACCTCGATTGCTCTGCCGACGCGCTTGAGGTCCCTCGCCTTCCAACCTCTGGACCACCATAGACGGGACGCCTTCATCGCGCCTTCTCTGTTCACCTTGTTCCTGAAGGCAATCGTCGTGACGCCTTGGTCGCCCTCGATGAAGAGCGTAGAGTCGCAGTAAGGGCACAGGAGTGTGCTCTCACCCTCGACGACGGACACGGCACCTCCGCACGCCGGGCAGCTCAGGCCAACCGATATGTCTGCCATCCTACAACCTCCTCGCAACCGTGAAAGAGGCTGCGAACACACCCATCACCGTGATGGCCATGAGTATGAGTGCGATAGTCATGGAGTTCAGAGCCAGCAGGCCCTCGAAGGCAAATGCCAGGAAACCGAATGCCGCCACTAGCATGTATGCGGCCGAACTTCTCGTCGGGAAGCTCGACGAGAAGATCTCACCCGCTGAGGCATCAACGACCACATCATACCTCTTCTGCTCGAAGACGTAGGTTAGACGCCAGATGGGGAAGAAGACCAACGCCTGCTCCCTCGGCTTGCCGGGGAGCGAATCGACGTACGATATCATCTCGATGTCCGGCTTGATGAGTTCAGCTCCGCCCGTATCGAACGAGGAGTCGAATATCTTCAGATCGCCGGCGGGCACTTTCAGAGCGTGCAGTCCGGGCAGCGTTGTGGACCCTGCAGGCTCGAAGAACACCTGTTCCTTCCCGTTGACGTTCCGCTTGAGCATGTACACCGGGAAGTACTGCTTCTGGACGCCTGCCACCTGAGCGCGCTTGTCCAGATCCTTGACCTTCTTAGGGCCTGCGGCCCATCTCCTGAAAAGACCCATCGCGTTCGTCTCATCTATCGCGAACGGCACGGCGTAGTAGAACCCGGCTCCAGAGCGGTCTAGGTATATCTGTGAATCGCAGTAGGAGCACTTGATGAACTTCGTCCCCGCATCGAATGCGACGGGGGCAGCGCACTTAGGGCATTTGATCGATGCCAAGGTCTCCCCTCACCAGGACGGGTTATGAGCCTATCAAGCTTCCTTCCCGCACTCGGGGCAGAACTTGACGGAACCGGGGATTTCTTCCCCGCAGGAGGGGCACTTCTTCGTGCTAGCCATGGCCTCCCCGCATTCAGGGCAGAACTTGGATGACTCTGGTACCTCCGCGTCGCACTTGGAGCACTTCGTCAGGTCGACCGCCATCCTCGCGCCGCACGACGAGCAGAACCTGCTCGAGGGCTGATTCATCTCGCCACACTTGGGACACGGCACGAGCGGGACTGCCTGGGGAGCCGTCCCCTGAGGGGCGGGCTGTTGGGGCTGTCGCATTGAGTCCATCATCGTCCAGCCCATCCCGATGCCTGCGCCGACGCCGACTCCGGCTCCCGCGGTCCCGCCCGAGGGGTTCTGAGCCGCTTCTCGCATGGCCTGCCCGGTCTGGTACTGGACATAGTTGGCATTCAGTATCTGCATCGAAGACCTCGTATCGACGGCCTTCTGTACCTCCTCCGGAAGCGATATGTAGAGGCCGGACAGCTTGTCGACCGAGAGGCCGTAGAGGTCGAAGTGGTCCTTGCATCTGGCGAGTATGACCTGTTCGATTCCCGTGAGGTTGCTGGCGATGTCCGCGACGCCCATCCCCTCGTTCTTCATGTCGCCGAGGGAGTCGTACACGAGTATGACCATCTGTTCCTTGATCCGCTCCTCGACCTCGGCACTCGCAGCGTAGTTGAGCGTCCCCACGAACTGGTTCACGAAGTTCTCGGGGCCCGAGACCTTGTACCTGAACTCGCCGAACACCCGCAGGTTCACCATGCCGAACTCCTTGTCCCTGAACTGGTACGGCTGCTTGCTGCCGAACTTCGCGTCCAAGACGCGCTTCTGGAGGTAGACGACCTCGGCCTGCTGCTGCACTCCCGACAGGAACTTGACCACTTTCCCCACTATCGGCGCGTTGAGCGAGGTGAGCGCGTATCTGTCTGGACGGTCGATGTAGGCGAGCGCCTTACCGTCGCGGAAGAACACGGCTATCTCATCCTCTCTGACGACGATGTTGTCGTTGAACCGGATGTTTCTTGGCATCCGATACATCACGTTCGATCGCTTGTCCGAATCCTCCCATTTGAAAGTGTCCGCGCCTATGAGACTCATCCATCACACCTCCGTACCCTCGATCACCCTCAGACGAGCGCCGAACTTATCCTCGAAATCAGTGATCCTCGCCTTGATGTTCATCATATCCTTGAATATGGTGGACTCGTCTGCGGCCATGAGTGAGTTCTTCAGGGATTCTATGCTGGCGTTCATGGATGCCATGTGGTCCAGCATGCCTGCATCGTACTCGTAGAGCCGGTCGAGTTCCTCCTCCTTCACGCTGATATCAGCAGCTATTCCGGAGTATCCGACAGGAGCGTGGGCGACCTGGCCTTCCACCTTCTTGAACTGGTTGATTAACCCTCCGATCATGTCGAGCTCCTTCGATCCGGGTCCCCGAATGAGAATCCCTCGACACTCCTCGAGGCCTCGTCTCTGCAGAGCGACCTTCTGAGACAGCTGGGCGCGGAGCATCCGATCCGCGTCTCTGATGTCTTCCCTGCGACGGTAACCTCTGAATCCCGGGATGTAAGTCTGAATCTTCTTCAGAAGACCTCTGTCGTCCTCGATCCTTTCCCTGATATCAGCCATTCTGGACGCCTCCGTCAAGCTTCTCAATATCGCAGGGAAGGCCTAATAAACATGTCGTTGGCAGGCCAGCGGTCGGAAGTGGATTTAAGTTCGAGGAGCCCATTCCGTCCCACAATGGTCTCAGACATAATAGGCGTGATAGGCGCCAGCCGCGCAGACGACGAGCTTCTGAGACTGGCGGAGGAACTGGGACAGGAAATCGCCTCCAGAGGCGTCGCAGTCGTCTGTGGCGGCATGACCGGCGTGATGGAGGCGGTCTGCAAGGGCGCACGGGCGAAGGGGGGGATTACCATCGGCATCATCCCCTCCGACGACAAGAACGACGCCAATCAGTTTGTCCAGATACCCATCGTCACAGGCATGGGAGTCGGAAGAAACGTGCTTCTCGTGAAGACTGCGGATGTCCTCATTGCCGTGGGAGGCGAGTTTGGAACGCTCTCGGAAATCGCCCATGCGCTGAACATCGGGAAGACAGTGGTGGCACTACGTTCCTGGAACCTGGAAAGGGCCACGGAGAAACCCATTCGGAACCTGATCGATGCTGAGAGTCCGAAAGAAGCCGTGGACCTGGCGCTGGACGCCCTCCATGAGCATAGTCGATGAACCCTGCGCGAGCCAGACGTCATTCTTCTGATTTCAACCGACCGGGATTCCCAGAGAAGGCTTAAATCCTCTCGGCTTGTATTCAACCCGTCATGACTGGTGTGCCCCAGATTGGTCGCATTCACCCGTTGGTGTGGTCGAAGGCGGCGCGTGGAGATGACAATTTCATCAAGAATCATCTCTCCGCTCACTTCAGAATGTCCCTCAAGACTGTTCTCGTCATCGCCGCGGCAATTGCCTTGTTCTTCCTGATCTTGATGCTGCTGGGCTAGCCACACCTGCAATGTCAGCGTCCACCCCTATGACCTTTCCTCACGATGGTCCCTTTGAAACCCTGCAACTCTCGCCGTCCTGGGCATGACAGCGCAGGCGACCTCATTCTGCGTCCATCGATGAGGAACGGCGAT
>JBFESP010000022.1:0-20777 GCA_041548485.1 Thermoplasmata archaeon
ACCCAGATCGGTGAGAGCGCACCATCCTCCAGATGTATGTGTGCCATCTATCCCGGGCATTCACCGATGCCACATTTAATAAGAATATCGAGAGGATTAATAACACCCGGGCCGTCAGCGGGCGTGGTTAATAACGCTCGTCCTTGCCCCAGACCCTGCACCGTCGCACTCCTGTCTCGAGGCCATTTCGTGACGGAGAGCGATTCGCAGAGTATGGCTACCGAACGAGGTGGGCATACAGCGGACAGACACGCTCCTCATACCAGTATGCGACTAGTCCGGGACCTTCGGATAATACCTCGTCATGGTGATGATCCACGTCACTTCGAACATGATGCATATCGTGGCGGGAACCGCGACAATCGGCTCGAACAGGGCTATCGCGAGAGTGGCCGTCAATCCAAGGTTCTTGTACCCCGAGAACAAGACCCAGTGTATGCGGTCCTGTTTCGGTACCCTCGCCTTCCGCAGTATCACCTCCACCATGAAACCGGTACCGAAGGTCCTGATCAGACACGCCGCCGATACGGTCAGCACCATGATGGAGTCGTCGAGGAACGCTTCCCGGTTCGACCCCGCCACGGCGAATATCAGGACGAAGAAGGACAGGTTGGTGACGAGGGTCCTTGTCCGTTTCCCTATGCCGATCCTCCTGACTCCGCGCGAGAGTATCATGGGAAGGACGATGAGCAGCAGGAGTGACGTCACCAGGCTGAACACGGAGACGGCGGAGCCTATCAGGGCCAAGCAGATGAGGGGCATGAGGGCGAGCGCCGCGAGATAGTTGACGGATGTCGAGAACAACGCCTTCGGAACAGAGCCGCCGAGTATGTTCGTGAAGGGCACGATTGATATAGCTGACGGAGCGGCCGCCATGAGCACCCACCCCCACCACAGCTTCTCCGAGAACAGGCTGCCGAGCAGCAGGATAACAACGGTCAGGAAACCATAGTTCAGCAGGAGGGTGACCGCGGCCTCTCGGGGCAGACCCCTGCTCTTCGTCTCCGCCAGCTTGACGTTGGCCAGCGAGATCGTCATCAGCAGCGCCAGAGCTGCCATGGATATCTCCTTGGTCATCGCCGGAAATCCGCCGACGACGATTCCCAGGATCAGCCCCAACACCATCATGATTCCATGGCTTTGGAGGATATCGGATGGCCTCATCGCGGGTCGAAGGAGCCCGTCCGTACAAATATGTTCGCGGAACCACCCCTGCCAACGTATTTTAAACCGTCCGCGTTTACCCACCCCCATGGGCCTGATTGAATGGGGCACGAACCTCATTCTGGACTGGATATCGACCTATGGCTACGCCGGCGTGGTGTTTCTCATGGCCCTGGAGAGCGCCTGCATGCCAGTCCCCAGCGAGATAGTCATGCCATTCGCCGGATATCTGGTCTATGCTGCGGGACAGCCCGGCTACGACGGGACGGTCATGACCCTGTTCGGAGTAGGACTCGCGGGCGCCGTTGGCTGCACCATCGGGTCGATCGCCGCCTACTGGGTCGGCAAGCACGCAGGAAGGCCGCTCATCGTCAGGTACGGTAGATACTTCCTGATTCAGGAGAAACATCTGGTCACGGCCGAGCGATGGTTCGAGAAGTATGGCGACGCGGCCACGTTCATCAGCCGCCTGCTCCCAATCATCCGCACGTTCATCTCCCTCCCTGCGGGAATCGGAAAGATGAACTTCAAGAAGTTCGTCTTCTACAGCTTTGTCGGCTCTCTGCCGTGGACATACATGCTAGCATATGTTGGCTACGCCCTCGGGCCGAGCTGGGAGGACATCATGGATACCTTCGAGAAGTTCGACCTCCTCGTCGTTGCAGGCCTGATAGTCATCGCCGTGTGGTATTTCAGGAAGTTCAGGGACAACAACCGGAAGCAGACTGACGAGGACGCCGCGGGGGACGATCAACCGTAGTAGTGTTCGCCCTTTGACTTCTGTTCCCTGTCCAGTCTCGAATCCTTCTTGTTTATCCTGGGACGATGTGTCTCATGGTCCCTTCTGAAGGTGATGTCGACATCCTTAAGGAACATGTTCATGCCGTCACGCATCTCCATCGGCCCCTCTCCGACGCCGCGCTTCGAGGCCTCACCACTGAACACCATCAGCGAATCGGATATGAGGTCGATCATGTAGACGTCGTGATCGACTATAACCGCCGACTTGCCCGACTTCTCTACGACCCTCCTTATCGTCTTGGAGGCGGTCATCCTCTGGGCCGAGTCGAGATATGCGGATGGTTCGTCCACCAGGTATATGTCGGCCTGCTTCCCGAGGCATACCGCGATCGCCACTCTCTGCAGCTCACCCCCGGACAGGTTCTTCACCTCGTTGTCCATGAGGTGTTTCAGGCCGAGCGGGCGCTCCACCTCAGCTTGGAAGAACCCGGCATCGACGTCCCTTCCGACGGTCTGGTACAGCAGCTCCCGCACGGTACCGTCGAACTCGGGCTTGATGTACTGGGGTTTGTAGCTGACGGTGGCCTCTCCCTTGACGGATCCGGCCGTCGGAGAGACCTCTCCGGCCAGCAGCTTGACGAAGGTCGTCTTGCCCGTCGCATTCGGGCCGACGGCTCCGACGACCTCCCCCGTCCTTATGATTCCGCCGGAGACTCGGAGGCTGAAATTCCTGAAACGTTTCTTCAGCTCCGTGAACTCGATGAGCGGCTCGGACCGCCAGTCGCTTCGGGGTGGTCGCTTCTCGAACTTGATCGCGGTATCTCGGAAGCGTATGTTCTCCTCGCGCATGTACCCGTCGAGGTAGACGTTGATAGCCGACCTCACCGCCCTCGGCTGAGAGATTATGCCGTAGGCGCCTTCAGAACCGTATATGATGTGCACGAGGTCCGCGAGGAAGTCCATGACGGCGAGGTCGTGCTCTATCACGATCACCTGCTTGCGCGTGCTCAGGTCCTGAATCACCTTGGCTACTTCGAGCCTCTGAAATATGTCGAGATATGACGACGGCTCATCGAAGAAGTACACATCCGCGTCCCTCAGGAGGGTCGCGGCCAGCGCGACCCGCTGCAGCTCCCCACCTGACAGCTTGGCGAGGTCTCTTGTGAGCACGCTGGTAATCGTCAGCCTCTCGGATATCTCGTCGAGCACCCCTCCGTCGTCGACCTTCTCCAGCAGATCCCTGACCTTTCCCTTGTGGACAGCGGGGAGCTTGTCCACGTACTGCGGTTTGATGGCCGTCCTGATCCTACCCTCGGCCAGCGGCTCAAGATAGTCGTGCAGCTCGGTCCCGGAATACCTGTCCAACACCTTGTCCCAGGTGGCGTCGGAGCTGTAATCTCCGAGGTTGGGGATGACCTGACCTGAGAGGATAGAGGTGGCGGTGGTCTTGCCTATCCCGTTCGGTCCCAGCAGGCCTATGACCTGCCCCCTCCTCGGCACCGGGAGCCTGTAGAGCCTGAAGGAGTTCTTGCCGAACTGGTGGACCGTCTCGCCCTCGAGCTCTTGCGGTAGGCCGATGATCTTGACCGCCTCGAAAGGACACTTGTGTACGCATATCCCGCACCCAACGCAGAGCTCTTCAGATATCACAGGCTTGCCCCCGTCGCCCATGACTATGGTTTCCGTGCCAGTCCTGACGGGCGGGCAGTAGTGCATGCACTCGGCGCTGCATCGTTTTGGCTGGCATCTGTCCCTCAGGAGTATGGCTATCCTCATCTGTGTGGGTTAAGGTGGGAGCCGTTTAAAAATATATCATGGGCGATGGGGTGACGCCAGTGCTGCCTGAAGGAGGTTTTAAGTGCGGCCCTTGCGATTGAGGGCGCCGCTGAACATGTCGAGGGTACTGGTTTGCGTCGCTTGGCCATACGCCAACGGCCCGATTCACGTGGGCCATGTCACGGGATCCCTACTGCCCGCCGACATATTCGCCAGGTTCAACCGGTTAGTGAGAAACGAGGTCATCATGGTCTCGGGCTCCGACATGCACGGCGCTCCCATAACCGTGAGCGCAGACAAAGAGAAGGTCTCTCCGGAGGAGATCGCGAACAGGTATCACGAGGTCAATCTCAGGGCGATCGATGACCTGGGCATCAGCTTCGATCTGTACACGCATACGCACACGGAGAACCATGAGGAGGTGGTTCGGGAGGTCTTCGTCAAGCTGTTGGAGGACGGATACCTGAAGCGCATGACCACTCCCCAGTTTCACTGCTCAGTCTGTGGGCGGTTCCTCCCTGACAGGTACGTCGAGGGTAGGTGTCCTCATTGCGATTACGACCGCGCAAGGGGTGATCAGTGTGACTCCTGCGGCATGGATCTGAACGCAGAGGACTTGACGGACGCACACTGTCAGCTGTGCGGCGCCAAACCGGAGCTGCGCGATACCGAGCATTTCTTCCTGAAGCTCTCGGGGTTCACTGACGAGCTGTTGGAGTACGTCGAAGGCAGCAGCCATTGGCGCCCTCATGTGCGGGCGTTCACCCTCAACGTCCTCAAGGAAGGACTCATCGACCGACCGATAACCCGGGACATATCCTGGGGCGTGCCTGTGCCCGTCCAAGGTTTCGAGAGCAAGCGCATATATGTCTGGTTCGAGGCCGTGATAGGATATCTCTCCGCGACGAAGGAATGGGCCAAGACGAAGGCGTCCGAGGACGACTGGGTCCGTTACTGGAGGGACGGAGACTGCCGGAGCTACTACTTCCTCGGGAAGGACAACATCGTCTTTCACACAATCATATGGCCCGCCATCCTCCTCGGGAATGGCGGACTGAACATGCCTTACGACGTCGTCGCGAACCAGTTCATGAACCTCGGCGGTCAGAAGTTCTCGAAGAGCATGGGCGTCAGCATAGACATCCCGGACCTGCTCACGAAGTTCAGCCCGGATGTCGTCAGGTACTATCTAATCGCAAACATGCCAGAGTTCAAGGACAGTGAGTTCTCATGGGAGGACTTCGCCCAGAGAACCAACGGCGAGCTGGTCGCGACGTACGGCAACTTCATCCACAGGACGCTGTCATTCACATTCAAGAACTACGGCGTCGTGCCCATAAAGGGGGCGCTGAACGAGCGTGACAGGGCCGCTCTGGAGCGGATATCGCGAGCGGAGAGAGACGTTCGCGAGTCACTGTCCGCGTGTCGGTTCAGGGATGCCATGAAATCGGTCATGGACCTGGCTCAGTTCGGCAACCAGTACTTCGATGCGGTCGCCCCGTGGACACTCGTGCGCTCCGACAAGGACCGCTGCGGGACTGTGCTCGGCGTCAGCCTTGAGATATGCAGGGCGCTTGCTGTGCTCGGCAGTCCATTCATGCCATTCTCATCCGAGAAGATTTGGCACGGTATCGGGATGGAGGGATCGGTCGAGGACTCTGGATTGGATGGAATGAAGATTCCGCTGAAGGAGGGGAGTGAGATGGAGAAGCCAGCACCGTTGTTCGCGAAGGTGGAAGCGCCCCAGTCGGGGGGGTTCGCAAGGTATTCAGCCCTCGACCTCAGGGTCGGGAAGGTCATCGAGGTTGAGGGGCACCCGAACGCCGACAAGCTGTATGTCATGAAGGTGGACATCGGTCGGCCTATCACCATCGTTACCGGATTGAAGGATTTCTATACAGCTGAAGAGCTGAGCTCGAAGACCCTGGTGATCGTGTCGAACCTTGAGCCGGCGAAGCTCCGAGGCGTCAAGTCGGAGGGGATGCTGCTGGCCGCCGAGGAGGAGGGGGAGCTCGCACTGCTCACTCCCGAGTCGGACCTCCCGCCCGGAACCCGGGTCTCCAGCGGGTTGGAGGTCGGGAGCAAGACCATCTCCTTCAAGGAGTTCCAGGAGCTCGATATCCGCGTCGGCTCGCTATCCGACGGGAGTCCGTCCAGACTGGATATCGGCTCAAGGACCGTTTCGTGCGCGATTGAGAAGGGTGAGGTAGGTAGGAAGTACGCCGCCTTGGTCCAGGAGGAGAGTGCCGTCGTGATGCACGCCAAGGACGACATCAAGATCGTGTTCGACAAAGATATCCCGGTCGGTGCGAGAGTACGATGAAGCTCGATCTCCATATCCACTCGGAGTTCTCGCGCGACGGCGCGGCCACCGTCGAGGAGATACTCGAAAGGTGCAGATCCTCGGGCCTGGACGGATGCGCCATCACCGACCACAATTCGATCGAGGGCTCCATGAGAGCGTTCGACCTGGCGAGTTCGTTCGGACTTCTGGTGCTCAGGGGGACCGAGATATCGACCGCCGAAGGACACGTCCTCGCGTACGGGCTGTCGTCGACCGTCCCGAGGGGGTTGTCGATCGACAACACTATCGAGCGCATCCACGAAGCCGGGGGGATAGCAGTAGCCGCCCACCCAAGGAGGTTTCCGTCAGGAATGGGTGTCAGACGGGCGTTCCAGAATCGTTTTGACGCCATCGAGGTCCTGAACGGAGGCAGTTCCAAAGGATCGAACAAGGCCGCGTCGAGGATGACGGAGAGAAGGAACCTGCCCTCCGTAGGTGGAAGCGACGCCCACAAGCCCGAGGAGATAGGTCGGGCATTCACGGTGGTCCCGGACGTCCGGTCCGAGGAAGACGCGGTCAAGGCGATCCTTGCGAACAGATCGACGGTCGGAGGCAGGAGCAGAACCGTCAAGGAAACAGTCGTCTACGCGATAGAAACAAGTCGGGACTGGGTCGGAGGCGGGTTCAGGAGGATGTGACCTTAGATCTTGCTGGAGATCCGTGCCGCGAACTCGGTCGCCTTGTCAGCCAGCTCCTCGGTCCCTATATCATTGGAAGCTGTCAGAACCAGCAGTGCTCTGTTCCCAGCTGCTGTCAGCACCATCCTGCTCCTCGACAACTCGACTGACACGTACCGGAGCTGGTCCTTGAGTTCGCCGGTCGCCGTCTCCGCCGCGCCCAGGAGGATTGCAGACATGGCGACGAAAGTCTCCAGGTGCACCCCCTTCGGGGAATCGCCCGCGATGTGCATGCCGCTCCTGGATACGACGGTCGCCTCGTACACGGAAGACATCTCCTTGTGCAGGTCGTCGAGTATCTCATCGATAGCCAAGTACTGTGCCATGTGCGAGCCGTCCCTCTGACTTGGTTGCAAATGACCTGATGACAATATAAACCTTCGCGGCTGTCGGAGAACCGGCCTGTTGAGTTCGGTCGGTCAGCGTCGCTCGATGCCTTGATATCTGGTCACCGACATCTACGCAGGAGAACGGGAATGAAGATACTCCATCAGAATTCGAGGACCAACACGGTCAAGCTCCTCCCAGAGAGCATCGACGACCTGTGGCATCTCTACAACCTGCTAGACGTCGATGATCAGGTGTACGCCACCGCCTACAGGCGAAAGGAGCAGAAAGGGGACAAATTGCGTCCTGAGCGGACCGAGAAGGTGCGGATGCGCCTCGGCATAAGAGTCGGGAAGGTCGAGTTCCACGAGTCCGAGGACCGTCTCCGCATACTGGGCTCGATCGAGTCCGGACCGCAGGACATCGGTCAGCATCACACGCTCATGGTGGGCCCGAGAGACGATGTTGCCATAGTCAAGCCCGCGTGGAAGGAAGTTCACTTTGAGCGTATCAAGCGAGCCGTGGAATCGAGCGACCGTCCGACGGTCCTGTTCGTAGCTGTCGAGGACACTGAGGCCGTGATTGCCGCTGCCAGGGATTACGGGATCAAGGAGGTCGCGACAATAACGAGGAACCCTGATGGCAAGATGTACGATTCGAAGCCGAGCGAGGACGCCTTCCTCGAGGAGGTCGTCGGCAAGGTCGCGCCGTTGCTGAATACCCAACCCCTGGTCGTGCTCGGGCCTGGCTTCACGAAGGAAGCGCTAGCGAGGAAGGTGCGCGACAGGCATCCCGGGCTCGCCGACCAGGTGATAGTCCTCTCGACCGGCCAGGCTGGCATGGCGGGCATCCATGAGGCGATGAAGCGCGGATTGGGGGGCCAGGCCGTCGAGGAGTCACGGGTCGCGAGGGAGACCAGGGCCGTCGAGAGGTTGTTCGCGGCGATCGGTGCGGACGGCCTGTTCTCATACGGCAAGCAGCCTGTGGTTGCGGCTGCTGAGTCCGGAGCGGTCGAGCTCCTGCTCGTGCTCGACTCTTCCGTGAGGGACGTCGAGGTGGAAAGGCTTCTGAAAACCGTTGAGCGTGCCCGGGGAGAGTTCATGATCGTGAGCTCTCGTCACGAAGCTGGTCGGAGGCTGGAATCACTGGGCGGCGTGGCGGCTCTGCTGAGGTACAGGGTCGGATGACCCTATCACGTCTTGCGGGCTCGCACCAGGTCCATGGTCGCGTCTATGAGCATCCCCACCGGGAACGGTTTCGCCCAGAACGACACCGCTCCCGCTTTTATCGCCTCGGCCCTGATCTCCTCGTCCGCGCTTGAGAATATGATCGGTATCGATGGGTCTATGTCCAAGATCTCCTTCGTCGTCTGGATGCCGTCCTTTCCAGGCATCCTATGGTCCATTATGATGGCATCCGGCTTGGCTTTCATCCTGCGGAAACACTCGACGGCCTCTGTCCCGTCCTTCGCGGAGAACACGGTGTGTCCCCTCGACTCGAACATGTCCCTGTAGAGATCCCTGATGAAGTCCTGGTCGTCGACAACGAAGATCCGAGCAATCGCGTTCGGCTTTCCATCGCCCCTGCTGGAAGTGTGCCCTCCTGACATAGCGGCCATCGTCCTTAAATCGATCCCGTGGTGACTCATTTACGGGCCCCGCTTGAACTACCGCGAAAGAGTGGTCTATCGGTGCAACCCGGGTAGAACCACTGGTGCATCCCATCGGCTTCTCGCTGGTGCCGAATCCCCACAGGATTAATTAAGTCTTTCGTGACGGGAGCGGGCGGCCGGTGGATGCGCGGGAATAAAAGAGGTTGATAGGACAGGAGGGAGCAAGATCTCCTGCCTATCCGGGATGGCACTATCAGCACTCGACAGGAGGCTCGAGTTCTGCATCGCAGCCGAGAAGGTCGTAGACCTCCTCCCAGCTGTAGTGATTCGCATCGTTCATTCATTCACCTTCCGCTTGTGGGACCGTCTATGGCGGAAGGGGGTCAATAGCCTTGCATCAGGGGTAAGGCGAAAATAGTCTGGTCGTGCGAGAACGCTCAATTCACAGAGTGTCTCATGTGGACTGCTTCGCCCCTGCCCGCCAGGCGCATTTCCGTGGCGGACATGCGGGCTACCCCGACGCCCCTCACATCCGAGCTGTGCCTTACGACGACGTCGTCTCCGATCCTGACGGCTTCATGCGCGTCTTCGACTCCCACGGCGAACAGGTTGCCCTTCACGGTGAAGTCGTCTATCTCCACGCAGTACGCGTCCTTCGAGGAGAGCAGCGAACCTCCCGTCAGTGTCAATGAGATCATCCCTCGGGTGCCGGTGAGCATGCCCAGCTGAGTCCGTCCCTTCACGATCCTCACGTTCGGCCATCTGCCGTCCACGCGCGCACCGCCCGTGAGACACTCACCCTCCACGCCGAACTGGAACCGCGCGACCGCTTCCATATCCTCCAAAGCCCTCTCGCGCCTGTCGACTCTCCCGCCGTCATCATCAGCGACCTCCCTCAAGAGCTCCTCGAGCCGCGAGAGACTGTTCCTCGACCCAGGCTCTCCGCCGGAGGTGTCCACGCAATCATCGAGCACGGCGTTGACCATGTCCCTCTCGTTCCCGAGGTGCGAGATGACTCGGTCATAGTCCTGTGTCTCCGTCAGCCAGCGGACCATGTCTTCGACCATCCTGCCCTCATCCCTGTCCCAGTGCCCGGTGACGGGAATGTCATAGTCCTTCGCGGGATAGAACAGTTCGAGCTCACGGGGGACCAGTCCGAGCGGGGATGTCACGATCATCTCGTGCACGAGATTCGCCGCCCCCGACTCGCGGACCGCCCTGCGGAACCTTCTGTGCGACGCGGAGAGCGAGTAGGGTTTCCTGGCAGAACATGGAAGGAGAAGAAGTGTGCTTGCGGATCCGGGTCGCCTGTATCTCTCCATGATTCTGGAGCGCCATCTCAGGACGTCAGGTCGGTGGAGCGATTCCTTGGAGCCGGCCACGAACGGTGTTCCTTTCACAGGCGCGTGCGCCTCCTGCAAGCGGTGGTGCTCAAGGTCGAGCAGGCGGATGCACTGTATCTGCCACGGCTCGGATCTGATCCTGCTCTCGACGAGCTCCCTAAGCCTTCCCTGGGCGGTGTAGTGCCTCACGAGCCTCAGCTCCGACTCTGCTGCGGCCATGTTGTGCCTCAGCAGGTTCTCCCCTGAGGGGACTCCGTCGTCGCACCCCTGACAGGAGCACGGCGGCTCGTCGACCCTGTCGGCCGGGAGCGCGCTGGAGCTCGTCAGGTACAGCCCGTTCTCCGACGCCATGATGATAGGTATCGAGTCGAACAGGTCGAAACCACAGTATGCCAGGAACGCCAATCTGTGAACCAGTGCGATCGACGAGCAGTACGCGGGCGCGAGCAGGTCGCTCCCGCTCTTGATGCCGTCGACAGCATCTGCGAACGCACGCGAATCGAGCATCCTGCCCCCGACATCATCTAGGATGACGAAGCATCCGTCGGGCTGCTTGTCGGCGAACGGAGACCCTCTGAACCAAGGTTCCAAGTGGCAACGGTCGTCACGGTCGGACTGGGAGAACCCGGACGGTGCGACCCGGACATCCCCTTCATTCGCTAGATTGGATCGTCTCAGCTTCAGCCCCTTCGGGGGCGCAGGGTGTTTTCGTGTGTCGGCGAATGCAATGGCCGGAGTCCTGTGTACGACGCCGTCTATCTCCAGCGCGCCGACCCTGGCGAGGCCGTCCCTGCACAGCACTTCGAATTTCACGATGAAGGCATTGCATGAAGGAGTATAAAATGGATGGACGGCCGGACCGACCATCGCCGTCCAGTGCTTTGTCAGAAGGTCGTCACGACATCGTGGCTCGCGACCATCTCGACGAGCGCTCCACTGTCCATGGGCTTCAACCCTTCGAATATCGCAGCTTCGGAGAGGCCGCGCTCCGCGAGATTCTCCCTGACGACATGGACCTGCACGTCGAAGTCGTACAGCTCCGTCGTCGCGTCGACGTTGGAAGGCATGCCTACGGCGTCCGGCTTCTGTGCCGCGACCGCGTTGTAGACGCCGTCCTCCAACATGACGACCGAGACTCTCATGCCGTTCACGGCCATTGCCAGCGCCAGCCTCAAACCGGCGAAGGCGTCCTCCAGGCCGTACGGGGGTTTGGTGACCAGTACGAGCATCGATTCCGCCACGACATCACCTCGCCACCGTGACGAGTCTGTCCGACTCGGCCACGAACCCGAACAGGTCGTTCGTCAGGCTGCCCACCTTCGCGCCTTCGATCTCCTCTCCCCTCTGGAAACCTCTCGCCGTGTAGCAGGTCTCGCAGAGCGCTATCGCCACGCCCTGTTTGGCGAGCGCCTCGAGGTCCGCACCGACGTTCGGGAACCTCTTGGGTGCCTGCCCCTTCTTCACGGCGGTTATCCCCTCGCCGTAACCGAACATGTTCACCTTGTAGCCCTTCCTGACCGCTGCGCCAGCCAGCTTGGTCGCCACGTTCGCGTCCATCGCCATCATGGAGCCAGTCCTCCAGATTATCGTCATCGTCTTCGTCATGATGTCGCCTCAGAGCGCGACCGTCCTCTCGGTCCCTTCCATGATGAGCTCCACGATGCCTTCGTAGTCTGTTGCCGTGCCCACCTTGAGGTCCGCCTCGGAGAATCCCTTGGCCGCGAGGTCGTCCTTCGCGACATAGATCTCGTGAGCCGCCTCCTTCAAGCTCTCGGCGCGCCTAGGATCTAGGGCGTGGTAGACCGCGTCCTCAACCAGGACCAGATATGCTTCCTCCCGGCCCGCGAGCCTGCGGATCATCTCGCCAAGGGCCTGCTCCTGGGGGGACCTCAGCGCCAGGAAAACCGTTCTGACCATGGTATCCCTCAGCCGATGAAGAACGATGCCTTCGAGTCGGCGGCGATGTCCACGAACGCTGAAGCTCCGAGCACCTTCACCCCGTCGACCAGGTCGCTCTCCTTCACGCCGAGGAGCACCATCGACGTGCTGCACGCGTAGAAGTTGACCCCGAGGTCCTTCGCCTGCTGCATCATCTCGTCGAACCCAGGGACCTTCAGCTTCTTCATCTTACTCTGGATCATCCCGGTGAAGGGTCTCATCAGACCCTTGAGCTTGGGCCGTACGCCCTTCTTCAAGAGCTTGAGTCCGAAGAAAGTGTAGAACACGTGTACCTCCATGCCCATGCTCGCCGCCGTGGTGCCGATTATGAGCGGCATCAGGGCCTTGTCGAAACTGCCCTCGCTGACTACCATCACAACTTTGTCTGCCATGCTGTTTCCTCCATCAATCCTTCCTGACCCTGTATACCTCACTTGACCTTGATATAGAACTTGAAGACCTTGCCCTCTTCCTCCATTCCGAGCAGCTGATGCCCGGTCCGATTGGTCCAGGCAGGTACGTCGTCCTTGGAGCCGATGTCGTCCGCCAGCAGCTCAAGCACCTGACCCGAGTTCAGCTCCTTCACCTTCTTCGCCAGCTGGACTATGGGCATCGGACACATCAGGCCCCTAGCATCGAGAGTCACATCCTTCTCCATGGATATCGCTCCTGCGGTATTGTCATTACCGTGCATAGACGATTGACCTTTCCCCTAATAAACATTGCCACGTCGCTTTCTGGGACTGGCCGACCAGTCCGCCAAAACGGTTAAGTGTAAAGATGGCAATAGCGTGCAATATGGTTGAGCCTCAGAAGATACTGTCCGGCCAGGCGACATGTCGCGACATCGTGAAGTGCATGTACGGACTCTCGGATTTCGAACTCGCTATATACAAGAGGCTCGTCAAGCAAGGCCCTCTGAAGGCGGACGACTTGGCCCCCGTCGTGAAGAAGGACCGCAGCACGGTCTACAGGGCGCTGCAGGGCCTCGTCAGCGCCGGACTCGCCTTCCGTGATACGAAGACCATCGACAGAGGGGGATACTATCACATCTACTCCGCCGTCCGCCCCAAGCAGCTCAGGGAGAAGCTCCACCGCTGTGCAGACGACTGGTTCGAGAACATGAACTCTGCGATAGAGGACTTCGACCTGGTCTGACGGCGCTTCCCGTGAAAGGCTTATATCTCGCCAATTGATTAGGAACCTGATGTCGGGGAGTCTGAAGGGATCGGACATCGTATCGATCCGGGATTTTTCTAGGGAGCAGATCGAGCAGGTTCTGAATGTAGCCGATAGGATGGTGCCCGTCGCCAAGGGGGAGGAGAAGAGCACCGAGCTGGAGGGCAGGGTGCTAGGGTCGCTGTTCTATGAGCCGTCCACCAGGACGAGGCTGTCGTTCGAGGCGGCGATGGCCCGTCTCGGCGGACGCACACTCGGATTCGACGAGCCGAAAGGATCATCTGTCGCGAAAGGTGAGACTCTGGCGGACACGATCCGGATGGTCGACGCGTACTCGGATGTGATAGCCCTGCGGCACCCGCAGGAGGGGGCCGCGAGATTGGCGGGACACTTCGCGGAGAAGCCGGTCATCAACGCGGGTGACGGCGCGGGCCAGCATCCGACTCAGACCCTTCTCGACCTGTTCACCATAAGGAACGAGAAGGGCGGGATCGACGGCAACCACGTCGTGATAGTCGGCGACCTGAAGTACGGAAGGACCGTGCACTCCCTGTCCGAGGCGCTCAGCATGTTCGGGGCCAAGCTGACCTTCGTAGCACCGCCGACGCTGCAGATGCCGAAGGAGCACGTCAAGCACATCGAGTCGAAAGGTCTGAAGCCACGGATCAGCAACTCCCTGGGCGATGTCATCGGGGACGCCGACGTGCTCTACGTCACCAGGATACAGAAGGAGCGTTTCCCCGATCCGGCGGAGTATCGAAAGGTCGCGGGGGCGTTCACCATCAACAGGATGATGCTGAGAGAGGCGAAGAAGGACCTCATCGTCATGCACCCTCTGCCGAGGGTGAACGAGATCGACCCGGATGTGGACGATACGGAGCACGCACGATACTTCGTGCAGGCGTTCAACGGCGTGCCGGTGAGGATGGCGCTTCTCTCCATGGTCCTCGGGGGGATGGAATGAAGGAGTTCAAGGTCACGCCGATAAGGAACGGTACGGTCATCGACCACATCGACGTCGGCATGTCCCTCAAGGTTCTGAGGATAATCGGCGTGAGGGGGGACGTGAGTTCGACGGTGAGCGTCCTCATGCATGTCCCGAGCAAGAAAGGGGCGTGGAAGGACATCGTGAAGATAGAGGACCGCGAGCTCGACCCGAAGGAACTGGACAAGGTCGCTCTGATATCCCCCGACGCCACGATCAACATCATCCGCGACTACAACGTGGCCGAGAAGTTCGTCGTCGAGGTCCCTGAGCGCGTGAGGGGCATAATGAGGTGCTCCAACCCGAGCTGCATCACGAACAAGAACGAGCCCGTCGAGCCGGAGTTCGTCGTCGAGACGAAGAAACCTTTGGCGCTGAAATGCACATACTGCGACAGACTGACGACCGACATCGCCGAGAACATCGTCTGATCGTCTCGAGGGGCTGGTGTCCTGCGGCTGCGCTTCGAACCGTTGGAATGCATCTCGTGTGGCCTCTGCGAGATGGCATGCAGCCTCAGACGCGACGGTGTGTTGACCTCCATGTCGTCGAGCATCATCCTCCACTCCGAGGACAAGGCCAACTACTTCGGGCTTGTGCTCAAGAGCGGCTCCGAAGGGTTAATACTGGCGAGGCCCGAGGGGGTCGTCTCCGGGCAGCAGTCCTCCGACTCCGGAGGAGGTCCGGGCGCGAAGCCCATACTCCTCAGGGAGCCGTGCGACCTCTGCGACGGCGAGCCGAGATGCGCGACGGTCTGTCCGACGGACGCTATCGTGCTGGAGGAGTGATATGCCGCTCGTGAACGGCCGATATGCGGTGATGGACCTCGCATCCGGAGATATCTCCGAGGAGGATCTTCCTGAAGATTACGCTCTCTCGGGACCGGAGGTACTCGACCGCGTCGACAATGTCCTCCGAGGGCGGGCCGACGCGATAGTGATCGGCTCAGGCGTGCTGACCGCGAGCTTCATACCCGCCGCCTGCGCGGGCTTCGTGAGGCGTCTCGGGGACTCCCCATCCGCGGAGAGGATTTGTCCACTCACGGGGAACATCGGCGTGGAGATGAAGCTCTCAGGCTTCGATTTCATCGTCCTGGAGAAAGCCGCTGCGGAGCCTGGCTACCTGTGGGTCCGGGACGGGATCGTGGAGTTCGTGCCCTCACCCGGCATGCCGGCCCTCGACTCTTGGGGTCGAACGGACGCGGTACGGTCCGACCAGGGTGACAGGAGGATCCAGGTGATATCGACGGGACCATGGGCGGACGAAGCCCTCCCGACGTCGCAGCTCGTGATGAACTATTGGGGCGGCGAGGACAAGACCGGCTTCGCCGCCGAGTTCGGCAGGAGGAACCTGCTGGCGGTCGCATTCAGGGGCATGGGAGAGCTCGAGCTCGACGACCCTGACGGACATTTCGCCTCCTCCAACGAGTTGCGGAGGAAGCACATTTCCCTGCTGGGAAGGAGCGGTGGTTTAGCTGCGTTCTCGGAGACCGCGTCGAGAGAGGACCTTGTCAATCTGCGGCACAGGGACGTCGGATGCTTCGGCTGTCCGTTCCCTTGCAGGACGTTCTACAAGACCGCCGAGGATCCGAGGACCATGAAGCTCGAGGACAAGGAGCCAGGCTATCTCGCGTATGACATACCCGCGGTGGACAGAATGACCGCCCTTGGGCTGTCTCCGCGCGACCTGATATCCGTGATGGCCATGTGTGCGAGGAACGGGGCGGAGCCCGTCTCCGTCGTGGATTCAGTGGCGTCGCGTGGCTCCGAGGTCGATGTGGCGACGGTCGGATCCCTGCTGGAATCGAGGGGGCCAGCATCAGCCATCGGGCGGCCCCTTCCCGGGGCGTTCGGCTCGTCCTTCGCCGACCCCGAAGCCTTCGTCCACTGTCTGTCACTTGGGCTCTGCCCGAGATACTGGGCTAGGGTCGGGTTCGACGTTGGACTCCTGTCGGTGGCGGTGGAAAGCGCGTTGGGTGCGGCGTGCCAGCTATGATCTACTAGCTGACGGCGAACCAACGCCTATCGAGTGGTCAGGCGCTACCTGTCCTCTGCCACTTGAGAATCTTCTCTCGGGGTCTTGTCTGTCGACGTGCCATTCTTGCCGGTCCCCTTGTCGAACACCGGCTTCCGGACTCTCCTGCTGCCTCTGCGTTCGTCATCGTCGCCAGACCCGATGGGATGGTCCATCCTCATTCCATATCCTCCGTCCAGGTCCCGCTGATTCCCCGGAAGCTAGATAAGTCTTTCCAGTGAGGTATCAGCCGTTCCCGGAGCCCGCCCCACTGCAAAGTTATTTTGGCCAGTTCCTGCATTGGTCGTCAGGGTGTGACGTTTGAAGATACTTGTCACGACAGGCATGCCAGGCTCCGGGAAGGAGGAGTTTCTCAGATGTTGCGTGACCAGAGGCGCCCATGTCGTTCGCATGGGGGACATGGTTCGGGAGAAGGCGGAGGAGTTCGGCCTGAACCTCTCGGACATGAGTGTGGGCAACCTGGCAGACGAGGAGAGGAAGCGGTACGGCATGGACATATGGGCCAAGCGCACCATACCGTTCGTCGGTGGCGACCTCGTCGTCATCGACGGCACGAGGGGTCCCGAGGAGATCCGTGCGTTCAAGAACGCCTTCGGCGAGGCTCTGAAGGTCGTGGCGATACATGCGTCCCCGAGGGCCAGGTTCGAGAGGCTCAAGAGCCGCGCCCGGCCTGACTCGCCATCCACTCCCTCAGAGTTCGACCTGCGGGACAGGCGTGAGCTTGAGTGGGGATTGGGGAACGCAATCGCGCTCGCCGACTGCATGGTGGTCAACGAAGGATCGCTCGACGAGCTGAAGCTGCAGGTCGACCGGCTCCTGGACGGGCTCCTCGGAAGAAGGTGATTCCGCTGGAGTTCCTCGCGATAAAACCCTGCAAGGCGGACGCCTTCGAGGTTGTGCCCAAGGGTAGGCTCACCCTAGACTTGGGGGAGTGCGCGAAGTTGCTGCGGGAGGGCGGCTACGAGATAGTCTCGAACCCCGGTGTGATGCTCGTCGTGAAGAGGGATATCGAGCTCACTCTGTACCCGCACGGCAGGATACTCATGCATCCCGTGAGCACGAAGGAAGAGGCCAGCCGGTACGCGTCCGATTTGTACAGCGCCGTAGGAATATAGTCCTCCTCGGTTACAGTCGACCGGAGTTCCACGGTTTCAATAATATACGTGGTCGTTATTCGAATCACACGAAGCCCGGAGGGCTTACCATGATAGAGATAGAGCATCTCACGAAGGATTTCAGAGAAATCAAGGCGGTCGACGACCTGACACTCGATGTGCCGAGGAGTCGCACCGTCGGATTCCTCGGCCCCAACGGGGCCGGCAAGACCACCACGATCAAGATACTCACCAACCTGATCTCCTCCAGCAACGGAAGGGCGATGCTGAACGGGGTGGATGTCGTGACCAGCCCGAAGAAGGCGCTCGCCCATGTCGGCGCGGTCGTCGAGACTCCCGAATTCTATCCGTATCTGACCCCGATGGAGACCTTGCACTACCTCGGAAGACTGAGGGGCATGAGCTCGAGCGACATCGCCCGGAGGGGAAGGGATGTGCTGGACGAGGTTAAGATGACCGAGTGGAAGGGAACGAGGATCGGCAAGTTCTCCAAGGGCATGAAGCAGAGGTTGGCTATCGCTCAGGCCCTACTGCACGAACCCGAGATCCTGATACTCGACGAACCCACCAGTGGCCTCGACCCGAGAGGCATGGTCGAGGTGAGGGAGACAATCAAATCTCTCAAGAAGCAGGACTACACGATATTCATGAGCTCCCACCTCCTGGGTGAGGTGCAGGAGATATGCGACAGCGCCGCCCTGATCAACCGTGGCAAACTCATGATCTACGATACAATAGAGCACCTCAAGACAGTGACGAAGGTCGCGAAGCTCGAGGTCACGACTGCCCTCGACGTCCCTCCACAAGCCCTGAGCGCCGTCAACGATATGCCCAATGTTAGGTCAGCGGAGGCTGTGAACCCGCGGACTTTCATCGTCACCTTTGACGGCCCGCTCGATCAGCGGGCCGATCTGCTCCTGGCAATCCAGAAGCAGGGCCTCAGGGTCACGGGGTTCAGCCCCGTGGGACTGCCGCTCGAGATGATGTACATGGAACTGATCAAGGAGTCGAGGTGATCAAGCATGGCTGAAGAGCACGAGGCAATCCACGAAGTCCCGTCCGACTCGACCCAGGTGCCGATCGTCTGGAGGTACGAAATACTCAGATACTTCCGGTCATGGAGGCTGCTAGCCGCACTCGCGATCGTGGGCGTGATCCTCTCGTTCATCTACCTCCTCCCTCCGGCGTTCGGCGAGCCGTACAGCGGGACGGACACGGAGGTGCCCCTGCACATAGTCCCTGCCAATCCTTGGCAGCTCGGCGACATTGGCTCGGGGATTCCGGAGTATGTAGGCTCCGTCAACAGGACCCTGATAGATGAAGGCACGCTGGAGGTGTTCATCGATGGCGAACCGTACCCCTCTCTCGATGGAGATAACTGGGTGTTCAGCAGCCGGGAGGCCGGTGATCTAGGGTTCAATGCGGTACTCTTCATGCAGAACGTCAGCGGCTACGAGGTGACTGCCACCTACGAGTGGTACACACCCCCGGAGAGCTTCGCCTCGAACTTCATCGGGTTCGTGAGCATTCTGGTCATTATCTGTGTGACGTTCTTCGCAGCTGATTCGCTGGTGGGCGAGTTCCAGAACAAGACGGGGTATCTGCTATTCCCAAATGCGGTGAAGCGCGGGACGCTGTTCGTCGGCAAGTTCGCCGCCAGCGTCACGATGGGCGTCGTCGTCATCGGCCTGTATTACGGCGTCGTCGCAACGCTGTCAATGATCAGCGCCAGGGGAGTCGATGACGATTACCTGCTCTCGTTCCTGCTGGCGGTCGAGTACGTCGTCGCTGCGACGGCCATCGCGTACTTCATCAGCTCATTGTTGAAGGGGACCACGGGCGCGATCGTGCTGACCTTCTTCCTGTTGTTCATGATACTGCCGATCGTGGATGCGGTGTCGATGTTCTCCGGGGTGAAGATCGAGGGTTCGGTGACGTTCGCCGCGGGGGCGATCTCCTACATCTTGTACGACCCGTATCCCGTGGATTCCATGATGGATGCCGGAATGGGCATGGAATTGCACAGCTTCTATCCGACCCCCGAGACCGCGGCCATCGTCATGTTGGTCTACGCCTTGGTGGCCTGTATGCTCAGCATGGTCCTGTTCAAGAGGAAGCAGCTCGCAGGTTAGGTCTGCGGGGGAGGCGACGCAGGCGGTCTCTGCTGGAACTGGTCCCAGCCCGGCTGCCCCCAGACGGGGACCCTCTTCCGTGCCTCGATTATCTGCACCATCTTGAGGAAGTCCTTCCTGGTCACTATGCCCACTAGCCTGCCGGAGAAATCGACGACCGGGAGCCTGCTGACGTTCCTCTGAGCCATGATCTTGATGGCATCCGCTGCGGGCAGCTCGGGAGTGACCGTCACGACATCCACCGTCATTATGTCGCGTACTCTTCGCAGGTGCGCTTCGTTCTTCGGCACCTTGCTGGTGTCCGAGAGGGTGACTATCCCGACGAGGCCGTTGTCGACGACGGGGTACCCCATCATCCTGGTGGCGAGCATGACGTCCATGAGCTGCTGGACCGACGTGTCGGGGTGGACGACCTGCACGGCATCCGTCATGACCTGCCTGACAGTGACCCCCTCGAGGTTCGCGGATATCACAGTCGCCTGCCCCTCCTCTTTCGCGCTGATGTACACGAATATCGCTATGATGATCAGGAATATGTTGAAACCGTAAAGGACCCCGAAGGCGGCCATGGCGATCGCCATGACCTTCGCCACCGAGACCGCCTTCTTCGTCGCCTCGACATGAGACATCCGTGTCGAGAGGAATGACCTTAGAACCCTTCCTCCGTCCATCGGGAACGCTGGCAGCATGTTGAACCCTGCGAGCAGGATGTTGTAGAATGCGATTATCCCCAGGAGGATTACGACCCCTTCCACCTCGACCGAGCTGGAGCCGAATCCGTCGACGACCACCATCACAAGATACACGATGACTCCGATCACGAGACTGGCCATCGGTCCCGCAAGTGCCATCCGGAGCTCCTGCCCCGGCTTGCGGGGGATCTCCTCCATCGCGGCGACGCCTCCGAACAGCATCAGAGTGATATGACGTATCTTCACCCCGTACTTCATCGCGACGTACGAGTGTGCGAGCTCGTGGGCGAGTATGGTCGCGAAGAACACCGTCGCCGCGACGGTTCCCAACAGGTATTTCGCGCCAGCCCCGACATCGAGTTGTCCGAAGCCGAGCTTGAAAGTCAGGATCTCCACGTCGCCTTCGGAGAATATCCATACGAACATGGGGAGTATGATGAGGAAAGTGAGGTGCAGGTAGATCGGGATGCCGAAGACTCTCCCGATCTTGATGGAGTTTCTCATCGCTTTGAATGTAGGCTCTGTTTCTATATAAGGATTGGACACGGGATTTTCAAGGCCTGGCGCCCATTCTTTCCGAAAGTATCATATGAAGGTAATCCTCTGCGTACTCCTGGGATGGGTCACACGTGCATCGATTCTCGGCGACGACGCTGGTCGTTGTCATCGTTGCATTTCTCATAGTGCCTCTCGCAGTCTCGCAGGCATATCACGAGGG
>JBFESP010000023.1:0-17345 GCA_041548485.1 Thermoplasmata archaeon
CTGACTATCTGGGTCTATTACTACGTTTCCGCGACTTCACGTCTAGTTTCGTACGCCTAGGGCGAATTTCGGATGCGGCACTACCGCCGGGTCTCGTCATTCATCCTTCCTTCGTGCAGACGCATGGTCCTGCTAGCATGCTTCGTCGCCTGGGTGTCGTGTGTGGCTAGTACGATCGTTGTTCCGAACTCCCTTCTCGCAAGTTGGAACATATCCATCACGTTCTCCGCGTTCTCATCATCCAAGTTGCCGGTCGGCTCATCTGCTAGAATGATGCTGGGCTCGTTCGTCATGGCACGTGCAATGGCCGCCCTCTGAGCTTCTCCTCCGCTGATCTTGTTCGCGGTGTCATTCGAGACGTGGTCTATTCCGAAGGTCTCCTGAAGGTAGTCAACTCTGTCTCCGTCGGCCTTCCCTGAGAACTTCAGCGGCAGCTCGATATTCTCTCTGACCGTCAGGTCGTTCAGAAGATTGTAGTCCTGAAAGACGAACCCCACCTTCTGCAGCCGAAGACGTGCGAGCTCGTTTTCGTTCATGTCAACGATGTTGTCCCCGTCGATTTCGACCAGGCCAGATGTGGGTCTGTCGAGCCCTCCGAGTATGTTCAGCAAAGTCGTTTTCCCGCATCCCGAACGACCATACACTGCGGCGAAATCTCCCGTCTCTATCGAGAAACTCACTCCGTTCAGGACAACCGTCTTGTCGTTGAACCTCTTCACGAGGCCTCCAACGACAATCAGCGCTCCCATCTTGCCCACCTGGACTGAACTATGTGGCTATTAATATTTTGCTCGACTTGTTTATTATCGCTATCTGCCTGATACGGAGTGTCGCTCACGGTTATGGAAGCGAAACCGAGAAGTCAACATGATACATTCACCGTCCGAGGTTCAAGGGTGCAGCTGTCCGAGAAGATCGCACTTGCCATGATTGTGTGGGTATTGTTCTCGCTGGTGCTAGCGCTCAGCTCGGGCCTGGAGGTCCTGCTCATCCTGATACTCATCGGAGTTCTGATAATCCGTGAGCTCACCGACTCGTTCACGCCTGTGAAGACGAAGGACCGCGTCGACTTCTTCATCTACGCGTTCCTGCTGGTGTTCGCGGTGATAGTCATAAGGCGCGTATGGGAGATACTCTCCTGAGGCCGCTCAACTCTTGTGGTCCAATCCGAGCTCCTCGGACCTCTTCGCAGCGACCTCGACGGCATCTATGAGAAGCGCCTTGAGCCCGTTCTTCTCGAGCGAGTGCAGGGCGCTTATAGCGGTGCCCCCCGGCGATGTCACAAGATCCTTCAGCATCGCAGGGTGCTCCTTTGTCTCCTGGATGAGTTTCGATGATCCTATCAGCGTCTGAATGGCCAGTATGTTCGCCGTGTGCCTCGACAAGCCTGTCTTGACGCCGGCATCGGACAACCCTTCGAGGATCTGAAAGACGTACATCGGCCCTGTCCCGCTCAGTCCGGTGACTGCGTCCATGAGGTACTCCTCGACGTTGACGACTATCCCGACCGACTCGAATATGTGTCTCGCGACCGCCATGTGGTCTTCAGTGGCGTACTTCCCAGGGCAGATCGCCGTCGCAGCCTCTCTGACGACGGCGGCTATGTTCGGCATGGCCCTGACGATAGGGAGTCTTCCACCAGCTTTCTTCTCCATCTGTGTGGTCGTCACCCCGGCCGCAAGGGATATCAGCAGTTTGGTGTCCTTCAGCGCAGGCTTGATCTCGTCTATCACACGGAGCATTATCTGCGGCTTGATGGACAGCACGATGACATCGGCGAACTTCGCAGCCTCCAGGTTGGAGTGTGACACGTTGATGCCCTTCGCGACGTCCTTGAGCTGGTCATGCTTCTCCTTAAGCGGCTCCGCTATGATTATCCGCTTGGGCTCCGCCCACTTGGTCTGCACGATGCCCTTCGCGAGGGCGACTCCCATGTTCCCGCCGCCGATTATCGCAACCTTCTTGCTGTTCATCTCGCGCTCCTCTTTCTGTGCTCAGAGCCAAAATGAGTCGGATATATAACATCCATGGTACAGAACTGAGCATCGGAGGAGGGGCCAATCAGGCCGCCACGACGACGTTCAGCCATAGATGGACCTCTCGATACGAATCCTGCGTGAGCTCCTGCCCTTCCGTGTACAGCAGGAACTGAAGCTTCCACTCGCCCTCCGAACTGACATTGAAGTCGAATGTCTGGTTGTAGTAGTCGAGATGCTCGAGCGTGAAATCCTGGGCTATCCCCACATGGGGCTCCAGCTGCTGTGTGTCGTTCCAGTCGATGGAATTCTGGTCGATGGTGAAGTTGTAGTCCAGGACGGTCGTCAGGACGAGGACGATCGTGTAGTTCATCGGTGTGTGTTCGTACGACTTCACCGAGAGGAGTACGCGCGCGTCCTCTCCGACGGTCAGGTTGTGGGGATAGTCAGTAGCCATACCGTCGGGCCCGAGGATCGCGAGCTGTGTGAACCTCTCCCCTTCCCTTGGCGTCGTGACCGCCCATGCGAGCACCACGACCGAGGCGACGAGCATGACGGCTATGCCTATCGTCAGCAACTTATCCACCAGGGGCATGCCCTTCCAGTCCATCTCGAAGTCTACGACTATCGCGAACCGCTCGTCCAGAGGCAGTCTCATCCGTCTATACCAGCCGACGAGCGCCGCCACGATTATGAACGCCGACACCGAGGCCAGTATCGGGTCGAGCCGTATGCCGAACGGCGTGAAGTTGAGCGCCAAGCCTATGAGTGGCACGATGGCTATGCTGAGCCCGAAGCTGAGGGCCACTCTCTCGATGCCGTCTATCTGTTCGTTCTCGGGGAACAACGCCGCGGTCGCGGCGTATCCCGGCAGGAACAGGACGAATATCAGCCCGAGTATCTGTCTGGCGAGGGAGTCCGGAAGGAACGCCACGAGAGCTATCAGGACGAGCGCCAGTACGATCGCTGCAACGAGATCGTAGGGTTTCTCCCTGATCTCCAAGTGAAACCTGAAGGGACGCTCCTCCTCTTCCGCCATCTCAACCATCAACCTGCCACGCTGGGCTAATGCTCTCATGAAACGACTTTCGGTATATCAAAGCTGTCAGTGGAACGCATGTACGCCGACAACTCGATCGCGTGCGATCCGCCAGGTGGTCAGTGCATGCATATGGCCGCGTGAACGGTCCAATAACGTGTATGGCAGGTTTTATACAGAGCCAATTGAATCAAGGTGGAACTCACAGCCGGATGGAGGAGGTTATTCATGGAACGTGTCATTGGTTCCCCCCAAGATGCACAGAAGACGGTACGAGACGTGATCAGCGAGGTGGGAAGAGCGATCGTCGGGTATGAGGATGTCATCTCCGACTTCCTTGTCGCCCTGTCCGCAGGGGGACACATAATCCTCGAAGGAGTCCCCGGGATCGCCAAGACCACGTTGTCCAAGTCCTTGGCGAAGGCCATGGCCATCGACTACAAGCGGATACAGTTCACACAGGACCTTCTCCCGACGGACATAACCGGTCACTACTTCTTCAATCAGGAGTCGAGGAAGTTCGAGCTGCGGAAGGGCCCCGTCTTCGCGGAGCTCCTCCTGGCGGACGAGATAAACAGGGCGCCTCCGAAAACGCAGTCTGCGCTTCTGGAATCCATGCAGGAGAAGAGCGTGACCATCGAGGGAACCACATTCGCTCTTCCGGAGGTGTTCATGGTTCTTGCGAATCTCAATCCGATTGAGACGGAGGGCGTGTATCCGCTCCCCGAGGCGCAGGTCGACCGGTTCATGCTCAAGGTTAAGATGGACTATCCGGACGAGGAGAATGAGACTATCATCCTCAGCCTGAAGAACGCCTTCGACGAGACCCCGAGGCCGATCGTCACGAGGGAGGACATACTGCAGATGAAGAAGCTGGCATTCGAGGTGCACTCCCACCGGAGCATACTGATATACATCAGGGACATCACGAGGGCCACGAGGCAGCGGGAGCAGCTGGAGTACGGCCTCAGCCCCAGAGGCGGCATTCACCTTCTGGTCACCGCGAAGGCCCATGCGATGATATCGGGCAGGTCCTACGTCATACCGGACGACGTGAAGGCGATGGCCCACAAGGTGATAGACCACAGGCTGCTGCTATCTCCCGAGGCCGAGCTGGAGGGGCTTACGGGCAGCAGCGTGACCGAATCGATCCTCTCGGAGGTGCCCGTGCCGAAGGACGATTTCGGCGAGGCATACAGCTCCGGTCCACCAGAGTGATCTGACTTGCAGATTCAGCCATTGGGAACATTGTTGATCATCTCTTCGATGACGTTCGCAATCGCCGGTGTCTTGTTCCAGAGCATGCCGTTCGTGCTATTGTGCTGTGCCTTCTCGACGGCGTTGGTGTATGCGAGGAGCAAGTTCGTGGGAGAGATCCGGAACACGGACATGCGCGTCACGCGTGTGACGAGTGACGAGTTGCCGTTCGCCGGTCAGCCGCTGTCTGTCAATGTCAAGATACTCAACGCCGGCCCCACATCGGTCAAGTGCGTGCTCGAGGACGAGATACCCGAGGATTGCGAGATCGCCGCCGGGATGAACAGCTACTCCGGCATCGTTCATAGCAGGTCCGAGACGACGATATCGTACACGGTCGTTCCCAGGAAGAGGAAGACATACGTGTTCCCGGGCGTCAAGGTGGAGATGGAGGACGAGTACGGCCTGTTCCTTCACGGTTCGGTGATAGAGTCCAAGACCGTCCTCAGCGTGCACACCTCGAAGGAGAGTCTCGACAGGGCGAGGAAGCTGGCGGGCAGGGAACACCTCGAGTACTCCGGCCTGTCACGAAGCATCGCCATGGTGATGTACGACCTGGAGTTCGACAACATCCGCGAGTACATCCCGGGTGACAGGTCCAGGGATATCCACTGGAAGTTGCTCTCGAAGCTCGACGATCTGTACACGAAGGTCTACGTCCGGGAGGGCGTGATAAAGACGATCATATTCCTCGACTGCTCGAGCAGCATGCGTATGGTCGGTTCCGGGCTGAGCAAGATAGATCACTCTGTCGACTTGTCGATGCAGATCTCGAAGGTGCTACTGAGCAGTTTCCACGCAACCGGCGTGTGTCTCCTGGACGAACTGTCCGTCATAAGCCAGGTTCCGCCGTTGGTCGGACGCAGACAGTTCGACAGGATAGTGGAATCGTTGAGGAAGGTGCCGTCGACGATCCCGTTCGAAGCGCCGGAGAAGCCTATCACGCCGCAGGAGACAACGCAGCCGCTCTCCCAGCCGAAAGGGGAGCCCGAGAACGGTGATTCCGCGGGAGGCGGGGAGTTCCTGTCTGCCGTCCGCTCGCTCGGCAGGGGCACTGCCGCCCGCTCTTCCGGGATCGGGTTCGACGGAGTCGTCAGGAACCTCCTCACCGGGAGCGTGGGGAAGAAGCACATGATGATTGTCATCACGGACATGATCTCATCCCGTGACGCGATACTCGCGGGTGCGCGGTTCTGCGGGCGTAAGGGGAGCAAGATGCTCGTGCTACACCTTTGCGGTGACTGGTATCGGAAGAGGGACGAGCCGCTCGACACCCCCGAGGTGGAGCGGCTCTATGAGGATCTCATGGGGCACGTGGAAATCGAGGCGAAGCTCAGGAGGTCGGGGGCGTCCTATCTCAGGGTGGGTCCCGCAGATACCACAGTGGGGATAGTGAGATCAATGAGGTTGGGTAAGGCATGAACGGTCTCAGAGTGCGTTCGTTGATACAGTTCGCAGCCTCGATGGTTATGATCATGGTCTTCTCGAGCATGAACTTGTACACGCTGTTCCTGACGATGGTCGGAGGGGGGGTGATGCTATTCGCGTTCTTGAGCTACTACAGGGTCGGCGCGGTGTTCGGCCTTCTACTGGTGGCGATATCCGCTGGCGCATCTTCCGAGATTACGACTCTGACCGAATCCGCTCCCCTGCTGACATCCGTGGTCGGCATAGTCGTCCCAATAATCGCTTTATCGATGTTCGCGCTGTCATCCGAGTACGAGGGCGACCATCGCTTCCGTCAGAAGACGCCCGTGTTGGTCGCCGGCGCCTATGCCACCGCCTGCCTTGCCTCCGTGCCGATCTCGATCGCGGCCTTCGGGCTGATGGTTCCGAGTCTGACATCGAGGATCCCCGGCCTCTTGGAGATGGCGTTCGTGCTTCTGGTCGTCTCGATTGGCGCAACCGTTCTCACAATCCGCGAGGCGAAGCTGGAATGAAAACGGCGACCGTGTCGTACGCGTCAACTGTTAAATATGGTCAAAGGATGTGAACCGGCTCGTGAAGGTTCGACAGGATTGGCTCCTGTTCATCGGTGCTTTGCTGATCATCGGGGCCCTCTACAACCACTATCTCGGACACTCTGTGCTGTTCGTCGAACTCGTCATGTTGGCCGTCGGCTCGGTCCTCGGGTTGATATCCGCGAAGCAGAGGATCGATAAGGCGGACGTTGTCGAGGACGAAGGGTTGATCACGAGATTCCTCTCGCGATTTCTTGGGGACAAGACCATCAGTATCCTGATACCGTTGTCAGGCTTCGTTCTCCTGTTGACCTGGTCGCTCTGGAAGGTCCTGTTCAACGGGGAGACCAATCTGCGTATGGAGGACTTCGTGGTCACCCTGTTCGCGCTGGGGCTTATCCTGCATCAGTCCGCCCCGTCGAAGCTCCACGAGCAGAGGGATTTCATACTCCTCTATCTGATGTTCCTCACGATAGTGTTCGCGGGGATATGGAAACTGTACTCGTTGATCACCGGGGAATCGTACGGAAGGATCACCGCGTACTCCGAGTACTATTTCATAACCCTCCCGGTCGTGTCGATAGTCAACTTGTTCGGGATGGATGCGAGCGCGGTGCTCAATCTGAGCGGGATAGGACTGTCGAACATAATCGAGTACCATTATCAGGGGCGGTTGGTCGCCGTGGGGATCGGGACTGGCTGTAGCGGCCTGTACTCTGCGGGCCTGTTCTTCTCCGCGTTCCTCGCCCTCGTCCTTGTCAGATATGAGACGGTCAACGGGAGGATAATGATCGGTCTCGGGGCCGGGCTTCTGGTAACGTGGTTCTCGAACATACTGCGAATGGTCGTTACCATCTTCGTCGGGGCGGAGTGGGGGGCGCCTGCTCTCGCGACCTTCCACATGTACTTCGGGATACTCATCTTCATACTGTTCATCACGGTGTTCTGGTTCTTCCTCATCCGATGGTTGGATAAGTCCGAGGTAAGACCCGCTCTGGCAGTTGCTCCGCCCGCGGAGTCGGTCGGCGCTGACGAATCATCGGAAGCGGCCGTGGATGAGCCTGATAGCCGCGTCGTCTCGGCTGTCGAGACGAATCGAGAATGATGAGATTCTAGGAAGTCTCCTGTTCTGCCTGGAGTCTGTCAACACCATTCGTCACACCGAGCTGTATCCACGCGTCTTCCTTCTGCTCGTAGAACCTGGGTGTCGTCTCCCCCCGAACGTAGACCTTTCTGACGATCCTGTGCTCCGGAACCCTGACGGGTTTCAGGTAGACCTTCGGCGGTGAAACGTTCGTGGTCTTCGACGCAGGTCGATCAACTCGGACAGGTTTCGGAGTCGCCGGTCGTCTGTCGGCCGATGGCACGCGACTTCCTGAGGATCTCTTCCTGCGGGCGATAAGAATCGCTACCAGGACGATTGTCATCAGGGCTCCGATGATCATCGCCCATGTCTGCATAGACATCGAGTCGATCCATGTCGTCGGATCCATCGGAGGTGGGTCAGAGGCTGAGGCGGCGCACTCAAGAACCTGTCGCTCGCTCTCTGCCGAATTGCCAACGAAGTCGCTAGCTACGACGTACACCGTCATCCCATCTCTGAGTGTCTGCGGCTCGAGCGTCGCAGTGTACGTTCCGTTCTCCATAGTCATGGGAACACAGGAATATGTTCCATCGGCCTCTTCGTAGTACAGCGCGACGCTCGCAACAGCGAAGTCGTCCTCGACCGTCGCGTTGACTTCGACTGGCTCGCCAACGATGAATGAGTCTATCTGCGCCACACTCACCGTCGGGGATGTGCCATCGATGTAGAACGACCTGTTCAGCCAGTTGGTCTTTTCCGACGCATCAGTCGCGACCAAGGCTAGGCTGTGCCAGCCCAGAGCCATCGGTCTAGAGTCGATGGAAAACGGAGCCGTTATCGTTCTGCACTCCGTCCCGTCGAGCGACCACACGACGCCCGTTAGGAAAGCGTCGCTGACGCTGAACTCTATCGTGTCTCCTGGTGCGATCGACTGGTCGGGATACAGGTTCTCAATGGAGATTGACGGCGGGGCCGAGTCCATCGCGAAGGCGAAATAGTCGGACGCCTCGTTCCCCGCTCGGTCTGTGGCCGCTACTGTGATCGTGAAATATCCATCGGATGGCGGGTCGTGAAGCGAGATATGGACGTCGGGGTAGATGCTTCTCCTCGATTCTCCCCAGAGACTCCATACCACATCCGAGAAGTGGTCATCCGTGATGTCGATGCGTATCATATCATCAGGGCTAACGAAGGCGCCGTACGACGGAGATACGAGTGAGATGACCGGAGCTGTGTCATCGACCGAGATGGTTATTGACACTTCGTGCCAGTCTCCAAGATCGTTGGTGGCGTTGACGCTCACTGTGTGTTCTCCGTCGCACCATCCCGTTGTCGGGATCGGGAGATGCTCCTGTATCTCATGCCACGTATCGTTCTCTCTCCAAGCACAGGTGATGTTCCCGTCTCCGAGCACTGTGAACTCGATAGGGGTCCCGGACCGGATCACATCTCCATCGCTCACATTGACGAGGTTGATTGCTATCCTGCTGTCGAGTACCTCGAAGTGAACTGCTGCAGATGCCGACAAGCCAACTGCATCGGTTGCGACGATATCGACGTCGTGAACGCCGAACGCCCAGCCGGTCATGTTTATCGAGTACGGCGCTTCGAGCTCCTGCCAGGAACCGTTGTCAAGCATCCACTCCACAGTCGATATGTGGTCCTCCTCGATATCGACTGTCATCGTCCCGTCCCTAGGGATCAGAGAACCGTTTTGGGGATAGGTTATGGTGATTTCGGGGGCACTGCCATCGACTGTGAACGAGAAGACCGCCTCAGCCTGATCCATGAGTTCGTCAACGGCCACGATGCGTAGTTCATGCTCGCCGTCAGCCCAGGTGTCAGTAGCCACATCCCATGGACTGCTGATCACCCCGAGGGCCTCTCCGTCCAAGAAGCTCTCGGCGGTGAACGGGTCAGTGTCGGATATCTCCAAGTCTATCGGAGCACCCCGTAGTATCACGTCGCCCGGAGCGGGTGATACGAGTTCGACGTGCGGAGGCGAGTTCTCGTAATACACCGAATTCATTTCGAATGTGCATGTGATCGGCTCGTACAGCCCAAGGTCGAACTGAACGTTGACCTCGATGGTTTCGTTCGGCCCTGAGAACAGGTTCACAGGGTTGAAGTGCCAGTCGAATCTGATCCTACCATCGTGCTCATGGCTGCCGGAGGTGACATAGTCGTCGAGTATCATGCCCGCCTTACGGCCATCCACGAAAAGCTCGAGCGGGACGGCTCCTGAGCCGTGGAGCGGGTCCCCCGTGATGTTCGTGAGTATCCCCGATATGATGATCGAGTCGTCCGCCGGTCTGTAGCCGATATCCTTGTCCTGCGCGTTCAACTCGAATAGAACCGGCATCTGTTTCATGCTGACGTTCTCCGCTGTGTACTTGATGTGATTCCCGGACTCGTCCGCCACTTCGACGAGCAGATCGATGGAGTTGTCTGTGACCGACGTGGGTATGGCGGTCGAGTATGTTCTTGAGACGAGCTCGGAGACTTCGAGGGCGTCCCATGTCTCGCTTCCTCCCTCCTTCCAGCTGATACTGACATCGAGCGTGGCAGATGCGTCCGATGCGCAGAGCTCCACCTCCAGCACCTCTCCGGGCAGGAACCTCTGTGGCATACTCATCGAGGTTATGACAGGCGGGTTCGGATCGACTGACGGGATGGAGAACAAGAGCTCTATCTCGACATCGCCGCATATCTGCGTCATCGGCTGATAGTCGATCAGGGCACTGTATTCCCCTGCGCCCATCAGTTCTATCTCGCGCACTGCGTCTGGGCGGGATAGATACTCGGACAGCTGGTATATGCCCACAAACTGCGAGTTTTTGTAGAGGTCGAGCGTTGGTACATATCCGCCTCCAACCTTTGCTCCCGACTGGTCGCGGAGGAGTGGGTTGAACAGCGTTAGGATGTCGTCCGAGATCTCGGTGTACACGGAAGGATAGAACGGTCCTGCGCCGAGCTCCTGCGAAGTTGTCTCCGCGGCATTTGGCTCGAGGAAGTGTCTGTCCGGGATGAATATCGACGACGCCGTCTGAGCTCTGATTAGGTGGTCGTGATCGGGAGCATAGAATATCCTCTCGATGTATCCTCCGAGTATGCTCTGGGGGAAGTAGAGTTCGGAGAACACACCCTGTACGAAGGTTGTCCTGGTCATCCCCGAGAAGTATGTATTGAGCGATGTGTCGGTGTCTCTGCGAACGTAGAACGCCGCGTCTCCACCTATCGACTTGTGGGACCCCCAATCTCCCCATATGTCGGTGATGGCGCCGGGTATGTCGTAGGTCGTCTCGAATACTGAGCATGCCCCTTCGTCGACTCCAAGGGTCGTCGGGGTTTCAGCGCCTATGCTGTCGAACTCCCATGCGAGGAGATACTGAAGGTCAGCGCTCGCCTCTATCAGGAAATCCGTGGAAGTGCCCACGGTGTACTCGTACCAATGGTCCCAGTTCCTCTCCATGAAGTCCCACATCAGGGCGGAGTACGAGAAGCCGGAGATCGAGATCCCGACCTCCTCATCCGTATCCGATACGAAGACCTGCATCGAGTCGGGCAAGGAGAACATCTCGTCTCCCCGGATGGAGTAGTCGGAACCCACAAGGTGGAACGACAGGTTCCTGTCGCCCTCGTGCCTGAAGTAGACGCGATAGTCTTTGACGTAGATCGGTAGCCCATCGTCTGTCGCGAGGTCCAATTCGAGCCTCCTAGCATCGGACATGCTAAGGTAGATGTCCGTGCTCGAAAGTCGGTCCAAGTGCACGGTCGACGACAGCAGATACTGGTCGTCGTAGTGATAGACATCTTGATGGCCTGCCGCGAAGACCTGGTAGTCTCCAGACGGAAGTAGGAAGCTAGCGGGAGGGGCGGGGTCGATGTTGCCCCGTGTCATCACCGCGATGCCTGCATCCGGGATGCTGTAAGTCCAGACGCCTCCATACGGGTCTATCACCTCGCGGCCTTCACAATCCATCACATGGACGTTCATGCGGGAGAGGACGGCGTATCCGAAGGGCACGCTCAGCGTACCCGCCGAACTCTGGATATTGATCTCACCGTCGTAGTACCCCTCGGGCGCTTGAAGGTCCGGAGTTGGAACTGAAAGCGTGACGGTGAGGCTGTCCTCAGGACCGAGGACGGAGCTGCTCGGGGAAACCTGCGATTCGTTGCTCCATCCCTGGTACTGTTCTGTGCCGTCCGCAGACATCGCAAACCAGTCTTCCGAGGATATGGAAATGGTGACCGAGTTGCCGGAGTTCGTGAGGAGGGTCGTGGCGTCAGCCCCACCGGCATAGTCGTAGGAGATGAGGGCAGGCTGGGAGAAGATGGTCGTCTCCGCCGCGGCCGGGAGCCACATCAGGCCAGCACCCGCGCTCCATATCGATTCGCTCATGCGGTTTGCGCTCGTGATGAGGGCGGACTTCACCTGGTCTGGTGTCCAGCCGGGGTGCAGCTGCAGCAGCAGAGCCGCCCCACCGCTCACATGAGGCGTGGCCATCGATGTCCCGCTGGCGGAGAGATACCCCGTCGGAGAGCCCAATGGACCGGAGGCGGACACTGTGGAGTATATGCCTACTCCGGGAGCGGATATCTCGGGCTTGATCGTCATATCGGGCATCGTGCCCCGTGAGCTGAAGGATGCGAGCGCGCCGGTGTCGTTCACAGCGCCTACGGTGATAGCTTCGTACGCAAGCCCCGGCGAGGCGACAGACCCCATGGACGGACCTTCGTTGCCCGCAGCGGCGACGACGACGATTCCAGCCTCGACGGCGTTCCGGACCGCGATGCAGACCGGGTCGTCAGCGTCCCCCTGCCCTCCCAGGCTCATACTGATGATGTCTGCCTGGTCGGACGTGTCCCCGTCCATATCGGGATCCATCGCACGGTCTATCGCGGCAACCACATCGCTCATGCTGCCCTGTCCGTCGGAGCCGAGCGTTTTGTACGCCAGTAAGCTCGCGCCTGGTGCGACTCCTCTGATGACGCCGTTCGCCGCTATGGTTCCGGCAACATGCGTCCCGTGGCCGTTGTCGTCCATCGGGTTGGAGTCGTGGTTGTAGAAATCATACCCGCCGATGACCTTGTAGCCGGGACCGAACCCTCCTCCTAGGTCAGGATGGGTATAGTCAACGCCGGTGTCGATTACTGCGACGACGATTCCTTCGCCTGTCAATGACGCGCCGTGGTCGTCCGTCAAGGTCCAGAGTTCGTCAGCCCCTACCTGGGCGACGCTATCGGTCATGAACGCTTGAACCGGCAGGTCGGGATATACTCGGATGGACGGTTCCGAGGACATCGCCTCCTGCAGATCCTCCAGACTGACTCTGGCCGCGAATCCGTCGAGAGCGTTCGTGAAGTTCCTGTAGGAACCGCTACGTATCTGACGAAGAGCCTCTCCGTCGGCTTGTTCAGCGTCGGAGTTGTCGTTTGTAAGTTCGGAGGTTGAGAAGAAGACCACTTGTACGAACCCATGCTCGTCCGCAAGGCCATCCCAGTTCCATTCCGCGTCGGTCCAAGATGGGCTTAATCTGGTGATTGAGGGCGCTTCCGCCGCTGGGGGACCTGTGTTCGTGATATTCGGCGAGGATGAGTATCCTGCACTGGCGAGACCTGGCGACGAGAGAAGCAGAAGCAATACGATTGTGACGCAGGGGAGCAAGGCTGCCATGAAGTGCCCCGGTCCCCGGACGCGTTGGCGGCTGACGAGGGCTGTGCTACCCCTCTCTGTAATGACTAGGCTGTTCATGGCGAACTCTGCCTCCAGTGTGATTATCTACGCGCGCGCAATATGAAGGGGTACTGCGTCGTTATCAATCTGAATAACAACTCCGGCTGCGTCCGTTTGCCCCGTTCAGAGGCTATCTGGATGTGGCTGCTTTCGACCCAGCTAGCCGAATTGTTGACCTAAGGCTACATGTCGATGGTCAACAAGTGAATGGCTTTCGAAAAGGAGGAAAGGGCGCCTCCTGGGCTGGAGTTATGACGAATGCACAGCAGTACGCGTCAGTTCGATTCGAGGCTATGTATCGCTCTCTTCTGTCGTCTTGCGGCGCTTGTTGTAGACGACGAAGATGGCACCCACTGCTCCTATAGCGCCCACGGCAATCATGGTGCCCCATAGACTTCCGAACTGAGGAATCTCGTACGGGAACACCACCCAGACGTCCTGGATCGCGCCCGCGTCTGCAGTCGTTTCGTTGGAGTGCTGATGCGAATCATATGTCGCTATGACTTGAATCGTGTCCCCAATATCCCATTCGCCCATCGCGAATGTTACTGAATAGTAGCCGTCGCTTCCAGTTGTGTCTGAACCCGTCGCCCGTATTGTGTCGTAATCGGCTTGGGCTCGGATGTTCACCACAACCAACGCTCCATCGAGCCTGTTTCCCACGCTGTCCTCGACGTATCCCCTGACGCCCTTCGGGACCGTGGCTGCCGAGACCGACTGAGAGAACATCGGCATCAAAGCGATGGCCGCAATGGCCACAACCATGAGTGTAACCGCACAGCGTCTCCCGTACGTCATGGTCCTCTTCACTGCGTAACCCACACCGACCACCTCTTGGGCAAGGCTACTTTCCATTGCCTCTGGAGGAAGCATTCAACGCCCCTCGACCCTTATATCTTTTTCCCTAACGACGCGTTCTGATATTGGCTCGGGAATCAGGCTGCGCGTCCGCCCTTCCGCCAGTATCGTTCATCTCCTGTTTCTGCGCATTACGAAGAAGAAGACCACGGTCACCAGGACTAAGACAGTGACCGGTGAGCCAACGATGTCACTGAACTCGGGTATGACCGTGGGGAGTGTGACATTCACGAATTGGTCGCTCCGATCGTCCATCACGGTCCAGTTAGTGTTCTCGTATGTGTTCCATTTCGCCGTGACGTAGACCGTGTAGTCCTCTTCCCATTCATCCATAGCGAAACTCACGGTGTAGTAGCCATCAGACTCCGTCGCGTCGCAGTAGTAGGTTTGAACTGGGTCCCCGACGAGGTCCTTCATCGTGATAGTCACATTCGCGCCTTCGACCGGGTTGTAAACGGAGTCGTAAATGAATCCCCTGACGCCTTTCGGGGTCGTTGCGCATTCTCCTGCCGGAGCCAGCGTCACGAGTGCAAAGAATCCAGCTGCAGTCAGCAGAGCGACCAGCGTGATTCGCCCTCGGCTGCCTGCCACGCCTGATACTGTCATCTTCCTCATGGTCGAGTCGTGCTCCTGAACGAAAATGGTTTTTGCGCGGGCCTAAAAACCGCCCGCGATTACATAGGTTTATCGATACACTCAGTAGACGATGCTGCACGGTCCGTCGACATACAGGAAGAACGCCCTGCCAGGAGTCACCTGGAAGTCATACCTCTCCGGCTCGCCGGAGATGTAGGACCTGTATCTGGTGGTTTCCGGGTCGAGGTAGGTGATCATCCAGCCTTTCGCGCCATCCACCATCTCCAACAGGTCGCTCGCCATGACCGGTTTCATCTGGCAGTACCCGATTAGGTTCCAGCCAGACTCCAGCGGCATCGCGCCCGCAGGCGTCAGGTCGCCCGTCAGGGTAAACGTGACATCGGCAGACACATAGACGAAGTATCCCTGTCCGCGTACCAGCAGGAAGTCGTACCTGTCAGGCTCGTCGACGATGTACGAGAAGTACCGGTCCAACGCCTTGTCGTATCTGCTGACCATCACTCCCGCCGGACCGATCGCCTCCAGCAATCCCTTCGCCGTGAGACCGTCGACCTCCATCGGGCACGACCAGAGGTTCCAGCCGTCGTCGAGCACGAACCTCAGCTCCGGATCCACATCCGGTATGAGATTGCCGAAGTCTATGACGATCTCCACCGGCCCGAGCGGGAACGCGTAGACCATGATGAGGTTGCTCACAGGCTTCGTCGCGTAGAATCCCCACTGGAGCGTCTCGTTGACCCAGTATGTGCCCGGCAGGACATTCCTGAACTCGTAGTAGCCTATGTCGCGCATGTTGTCCGTGTATGTCACGCGGTCGACCCACTGCCCGGTCGTCGTCCAGCCCTGGAGGGTTATCTCCCAGTTGCCGAGACCGTACTCGTCCTCGTCGAACTGTCCGTTCGGCCAGAACGGCCAGCTGTCGCTGTACGTGTCGAGGAACTTGTAGCCGTGTATCAACGCGAAGCGCACATTGCCTATGTGCACCCACGCCTCGAAGTACACCATCGACCCGCTCACGTCGACAACCTGGGGCAATGGAGTCGTGTTCATCCACGCGTCGGGCAGATACTCGCTGACCTCGTACGCTCCAGGCTGCACGAAATCGAAGATGTACCATCCGTCCACATCGGTCACGGCGGTCCTGTAGACATACTCTCCCTGGTCCGTCGTTCCTTCGAGGATGATCGTCCAGCCTGCGAGACCTGGCTCGCCCTCGTCCATGAACCCGTCCATGTCCTTGTCATAGAACTTGATGCCCGTGATTAGACCGAACACCGCGTTGCCGAAGCTCATGCTCGCGAAGGTCCCGCTCTTCACCAGGACCGATATGGTCGTCGGTGTCGTTGGCACCCAGCCCGCGGGTCCGTACTCGAGCCTCTCGGACACGACGTATGTCCCTGCCGGCAGGCCGGTCACCGAGAAGTACCCGTTCGAGTCTGTCAGCCTGGTTATGTTGAGCCATCCGCCCGATACGAGCGTGCCGTTTATCCATACGACCCAGTTCGCCAGCCCGTACTCTCCCTCGTCCTTGACGCCGTTGAGGTTCCAGTCGTAGAACTTCTGACCGGTTATCTGTCCGAGCATGAAGTTGCCGAACCTGAACTGCCGGAAGACATCGCCGGACTCGATGAACACCTCGGCGGATCCGCTCTCGGGGTTCACGTGCATCCAGCCTTCGCGGTCCTCCTCGACGATCGTGTACGTGCCTGAGGAGGTGACCCATACGACCGCTGTGCCGTTCTCGTCCGTGTAGACCACTATGGATCCGGGGAAGCAGGGCCCTGAGACGACGAACATCCATCCCTCAATCGGTCTGTCGCCGTCGTCGTAGACGCCGTTACCGTTGACATCTTCGTACTTGAATATCTCAATACTCACGTTCTCGAAGTTGCCGAACGGGTCGAGGCAGACCACTGAGCCTGATGTGATCATCGCAAGCGCCCCGGTATATGTCGTCGGTGTCCAACCGGAGAGCAGCTCCTCCCAGACTATGTACTCATCAGCCGTGAGTCCGCTGAAGCAGAAGTAGCCGTTCTCGTCCGTGTACTCCGTCTCGATGTCCGGGCTGCTCATCCCCATGAGGTGTATCGGCCAGTCCTCGATGCCTTCCTCACTCTGGTCCCATATGCCGTTGCTGTTGACATCCTCGAACTTCCAGCCGCATATCATGCCGAGCTCGAAGTTCATGAAGTCGTGGACGACGATCATCGCGCCCGAGGTCATCACTACCGTCTCGGATGTGTCGTTGGTCGGTATCCAGCCGTTCCTCGACTCCTCCGAGACGACGTACACTCCGGGTCCGAGGCCGCAGAACGAGTAGTAGCCGAACTCGTCGGTCATGTCCATGTCGAGGAGATATCCGGTCACCTCGGACAGGTATATCGACCAGCCCGCGAGCGGAACATCGCCGTCGTCGTAGACGCCGTTGCCGTTCATGTCCTCGTACTTGTAACCCTCGATGCACCCGAACTCGAAGTTGAAGAAGTCGAGCCGGATCACCGAATGGCCAACCACGACCACCTCAGCTATCGGCGGGCTCGTCGGTATCCATCCGGGCTGCATGACCTCTGAGATGATGTATATCCCCGGAGGCAGTCCGGTGAACTGGTAGTACCCGTTCTCGTCGGTCACGGTCCACGCCCAGAGCGCGCCGCCACCGCCGATGATGGATCCTTCCAGCTCTATCCTCCAGCCCGGGAGCGCGGGCTCGCCTTCGTCCCACTCGCCATCGCCGTCGAGGTCGTTCCACTTCCAGCCGAATATCATGCCCATCTTGAAGTTCGCGAACCACAGCTCGATGGTGCCCATGCCGCTGTGTACCTCGACTTCATGGAAG
>JBFESP010000024.1:0-17294 GCA_041548485.1 Thermoplasmata archaeon
CCGAGACCTGATGCCGTCAGGCGGTCGATACGCCGTGCTGGATGGCGCACGGGCTGTCGGATCGTTCGTCGGGAAGGTCCGTGATGGCGCACTCGAGGTCGAGGATATCGACGGCGATGCCATCTGCAGGGGGATAGTGGAAGACTACGCACGGATGATGGGCATGCGCCTGAGGAGGGCCCGGCGTGCAGACGCGTCCGACTGGGAGATCATGGAGTTCTACGAGAAGAGCCACCCCGGAGCCGGATGATTCCTCCTCCGTCATGCGAATGTTAATGTAATCATACTGTGACTATGACCTAGTGGCGGACCTCTCTCTTCTCACCGCGGAGCCATATCCTGCGCTTTCGCTCGTCATCGGCGGGTTGCTCGCTCTGTTCTTGGCGATCTACGGCCGTAGAGATGATTCCTATGTCGACGAGTTAGGCACTGCTATGGCGTTCATTCTCGGGGCCTTCATGCTGGTGATGACAGTGGCCGTGATGCTGGAGGGGGTGCTCGGCTGGCTCTCGATAGTCATTCTGCTCCTGCTCGCAGTGTGCCTGTTCCTGAAACCGCTGAAAACCATCCCCTGGTCGGGCGTGTTTGGCACGGCTGCGGGCGCGGCAGCCGCCTATCTCGTGTCGACGGTCGTCCAGGGAGAACTCCTCGGGTTGGAGGAGTGGAAGGTCTTGGTACTTGTCTTCTTCGCGGTCGGCACGGCGGTCTACTTGCTGTCTCACTTCGTCGGGGGCCTGCTCGCCCTCTCGACGATGGTCCTGAGCTGGAGGGCCTCCGTTGTCATAGTCGGTCTGTTGGCCGTCGTCGAAGGGGCCCTCCTCCTGCTGGAGGATGAGTCGCTGCTCTCGATCCTATGAGAAGATGCATCCCCCCGCAGTCGCGAGAGACCTTTCGTTGTAGAACAAGTACTCCTGAGCGTAGCCCGCGAAGCCGCCGAATCTGAGCCGTGCGAAACCGCTCAGCTTCGCGTATGACCCAGTGACCCCGTATAGCCGTGAGAGCGCTCTCTTCATCCAGACGTCTATCGGGAACGCCTCGAGCCTCCCGAAACCGAAGAGCGCCACACAGTCGGCGACCTTGTCTCCGACCCCCGGTAGTTCCTTCAGTTCTCTCCTCAGGTCTGCTAGGCTGAGGCCTTTCATTCGGTCGATGTCCCGGGGATCGAGGACCTCGCATATGGCTCGAACATACTCTGCTCTGTAACCCAGGCCACATCGCCTCAGGTCCTCCGTGGAAGCCCCTCGGAGGCTGCTGACGCATGGAAATGCATGTACACCGTCGATGATCCCATCCCCGAAGGTCGCGGCCACGGAGTCGATCATCGCCTTTATCCGCGGGATGTTGGCGTACGTTGCGAGGACGTAGCTGATCAGGCACTCCCACTCGTCCATCTTCACGAGCCGAAGTCCGCTCACCCGGGAGACGCCTTTGGATAGAACCACGTCTCTTCCAAGGCTCCTCTGTATCGACGCGATATCGTCCGAAGTCCTCAGATACACCGAGAGGTCGTTCTTAGTGCACGGGCTGGCGGTCGTGGAATCTACGGTCAGGCCGCCTTTGCTCGCGCTGAGCCGTAGGATGCTACGACCCACGACTCCGGTCCAGGAACCGTCCGGGTTCCGCTGCCACCTGAATGTCTGACCACAGCCCAGAGTCGCATCCAGGTCGATTGGCTCGATTCGGAGCCTGAATCTGCTCTCAGCGCACAAGAGAATTACCGCTTGTAGCCAATCTGCCTCAGCAGGTCCTTCCGGTCTGCGATGTCATTCTCACCTTCGACACCCTTGGGCTTCTCACCGTCGATCACGCCTACGATTCCCCTGCCGCGACCGTTGTCGACAACCAGCACTTCGAGCGGATTCGCGGTCGCGCAGAGGATGCCGCAGACCTCCTGGACATCTTTGATCCTGCTGAGGATGTTGATGGGATACGATTCACGCAGAACGATCATGAAGGAGTGACCCGCACCTATCCTCATGATGTTGTCAGTGGCGACCTTCATGAGCTCGTCGTCGTTGCCTTCGACCCTTACCAGGCACGGCCCAGATGCTTCGCAGAACGCGACGCCGAACTTGGCCTGGGGGACGGTGCCCACGATCGCCTCATAGATGTCCTCGACGGTCTTGATGAAGTGGCTCTGGCCCAGGACCACGTTCGAGTCTTCCGGGAACACGATCTTCACGGATTCAATCTGCATTCAAATCCCTACCAGCGAGAAGGCGGTCCGGCAAGATTAAGCTTTTTCGCAGAGACGCCGAGCTGCTGGCCGAAAGCCCGTTATCAGACGCGAAAATCAAAACGGTTAACTATTTATCCAGGCATACCGTAATCGCGTAATAGCATAATTCAAGGAGGCTTTGTTCAATTGGCTGGTAATGAGGGGGAGCAGCTTTGCCCCATATGCGACTCCCCTCTTGAACCTGGGTCAAAGAAGTGCGGATTCTGTGGCACTGACCTCACGATATTCGGCATCGAGTCGGAAGCTCCGAAGGAGGAGATCGCTGCGAAGCCCGCGGCTGCGGATGCTGAGAAACCGGACGACTCGAAGGTCGAGACTGTCTTCTTCGGGGAATCCAGTGCGGTGGAGGCCGCCCCTCCCGCTGTCGAGCCTGTCGCCGAGGACGTACCGGAAACCCCCGTCGAGCCGTTGCAGGAACCTGAACCCGGCCCGGAACCCACGCCCGAGGCCCAGCCGGAGACGGCCGAGGTCGAGGAGAGGCCCGAGCCGGTCACCGAACCTGTGACTCCGGAGCCGAAGGTAGAGGAGCCAGAAGCTGAAGTGGAGGCCGAACCCGCGCAGGCCGAGGCGTTCTTTGAATGCCCCGAATGCGGCGGCAGGGTGGAGGCGTCGGCCAAATCGTGCCCCGCCTGCGGCGTGATGTTCGCCGATGAAGGTGTGGACATGTTCCAGTGCCCCGCGTGCAGCACGCTCGTCAGAGTCGATGCGAAGGCCTGCCCGGGATGTGGAGCGATGTTTGTCGAATCGGAGGAGGAGCTGGCGCAGACGACTGCAGCGGCGCCCCCAAGCGAGGTTCCCGAGTCGAAGACCGAGCTCGAGGCACCCGTCTCCGAAGTCGTGGTTGGTCAGGAAGAGGGGGTCGAGGGCGAGGTCGCCGAGGCGAAGTCCGAACCCGATAAGAAAGGCTTGCTCGGTGGGCTCTTCGGCAAGAAGAGGAGAAAGCGCCAACCAGATGTCGATGAGGATGGGACTCCGGACCACAGGATCGAGTTCCCGTCGATTCTGCGCAGGGGGCGGACAGAGGAACCGGCCGAGGCCGAGGTCGAGCCAGAGCCGGAATCTGTCGAAGCAGAGGCCGTTGAGGCGGAGACAGCGGTTGAGCCAGAGGCCGAGCCAGAGCCGGGATCCAAGCCAGAGCCCGAGCCTGCACCCGCGACGGTGTCAGAACCCGTGGCAACGCCACCCCCGAAGCCGGTGCAACCGCCGGCCAGAGACAAGACCAAGGGCCGAGAACTCGCTAGACTGACGGCTGAGATCCAACCTCTCATGCGGCTGGCGATAGGGAGGGGTGTGGATGTTTCCAAAAGCAGGAAACTGGTCGACGAAGGCGCTATGTCCGTGAGGGCCAGAGATATGGACAAGGCTCTCGATAGCGTCAGACGGGCAAGGGAGACGCTTATGGAGAGCCTCCAAGGCAGCGTGGAACAGATGATCGCTGGCCTCAGGGCTGAGGCGAAGGTCGCGACGGCCCTCGGCGGAGAGGTGTCCAGAGCGACCGCCTACCTTGCCGAACTCGAGAAGGCCGGAAAGACCGGGGATTACGAGGCGATGTATGTTTACGCTGACAAGGTGAAGAACGAGCTGTTGCCGATCACGGGGCGTTACAACGAATCCAAGGAGAAGATAACGTCTCTCAGGAGCCTCATGTCCGACTCCGAGATCATAAATGTCAACACGAAGGAAGTGAGGGCGATGTTGGCGGAAGCCGCCGCGTCGTTCGAGTCGAACGACTTCGACAAGGTGGATCTGACCGTCAAGAGCGCCACGGACAAGCTCTTCACGGGCATCGAACCGCGGCTGGGTGAGGAGATCAGGCGGGCCCGCGACCGATTGGTCGAGTTGAAGGAGCGCGGTCAGAACATAACGCCGATGATCACGGTTCTCAAGTCCGCAAGGACCATGATGAAGTCCAAGGACTTCCCACAGGCCCTTAAGGAGATGCGCGAGTTCAAGAACATGGTCAAGAAGGCGCAGTAGTCTCCCCTGCTCACGTGAGGTTCAGCACTTCCATCTCGCGCTCGAGGATTGACACTTCCTGCTGCAGGAGCGTCTCTGGGCTGAGCGATAGGGCCAATATGCAATCCGTTTCGGATATCTCGTCTATAAGGCTTCTAAGGAACCGCAGCACTGAATCGAAGTTGGTGTTGCTGATGAGGTATTGGATGCCGTCCAGGACCACCATGCTGGTCCCCTCCCCCTCCATGAACCCCTGTATCGTGTGCACGATCATCTCGAGCGACGGGGGAATCGTCTTCTCGTTCGAGCTGTCCTTGTCCGTGAGCCAGAGTATCTCCGGCATGGCCTCGAACTCATCCCGTATGCGCCGGGGGTTCATCCTCGTGATCACCATCCCGCGGAACCCGTCGTCCTTCATCTTCCTCGCGAGGAGGACGTTGCTGTACATCGGCTTCTCCTCCTCGATCAGGTAGCAGTGACCGGGAGAAACCTTGACCTCCTTCATGATCTCCTTGCGCGTCTCCTGGACGGGGGTCAATGGTTTGAGTATGTCGGAGACCAGGTTCAGGTCGATATCCATCTTCATTATCGAAGAGAACGCGACGATCTTGTTGAGTGTGCCCTCCAGCTCCCTCACGTTGGTGGTGACCCTCTCCGCTATGTACGATATGAGGTCTTCTCCCAGCTTGAGTTTCTTCTCTGCGGACTTCACCGCTAGTATCTTCATCCTGGTTTCGATGTCCGGCGGTTGTATGTCCACGGTGAGCCCCTTCTGGATCCTCGCATTGAACCGGTCGCTGAGACCGGGCACATGGGCGGGCACCCGGTCGCTCGCAAGGACGACCTGTTTCCCCTCGTCAACCAGGTAGTCGATGACCTTGACCATCTCGTCCTGCGTCGTCTGGCTCGCCGCCAGGAACTGCATGTCGTCTATGAGCAACAGGTCGGACCTCCGCAGGTCGTCCTTGATGCTCCGCATGAGCCCGACATCCTTCTTGGCACGGTCGAAGGCGTCGACTATGCGGTCCGACGGAAGGAAGAGCACCCTCTGGTCTCCCTCCCCCTCCACGAACTCGTTTCCGATTGCCGAGAGGAGATGGGTCTTGCCCAGACCTGACCCCCCAAGTATTAGCAGCGGATTGTACTGCCCTCCCGAGCCAGCAGCGACGGCGGTCGCGACTGTGAATGGGAACTTCGAGCCTGGGCCCACAACGAAACTCTCGAAGGTCATCCCTTTGACCAGGGATCTGGCGTATGGGGGGGTCTCGACCTCCCCAGAGGAGCATCGGTCACACAGTCCATGCTCGTTCAGCCCTCCCCCGCACCTGGGGCAGCTCTCAGCCGTCTCCTCGCCCCCCTCCTCCGTCCCAGTCTGGTATTTCAGGATGAGGTCGTAGACGTCTCCAGCCTTCTCCTCTTGCCTCTTCCTCTCCATCTCCTCTTTGATCGACGCCTCTTCCGTCTTCCTCTTCTGCACGCGGCGCCTGACCTTCTCCTGCAGGAACTCCAGGTCCGACTCTATCTCCGCTATCCTTGACGGGTCGTTCAGCTTGCCGCGTATCTCGGCGATCTCCGGCTCATGCCCGAGGACTGGGAAGTTGTTGAGCACCACACCGAACTGCGTGAGCCGTTGGACGTCCTTCTCGAAGTCAGCCACGGCCTTTCCGAATTCGTCGGGTCTCTTCTCCAAGACCTCAGTGAGGACGTCGACGACGAATCCCTTCCTGCGCAACTCGTCGACCTTGTCCCTTGCTGGATCGACCTGCTCCTCAATCTCTGGGGCCGACGGGGCCTTCGCCCGACTCTCGGAGGGCACTGGCTCTTTGGTCGCCGGTTTCCCAGAACCTATCAGAGCGTCCGGGAACCGCCTCTCGAACTCCTCCTTCTCCACCCTGCTGTGGATCTCTATGACCGACGTCTTGTCCTGCGAGTCCTCCAGTATGAACCTGAGGGATCTCTCCCCCGTGTAGATTCTCCGGAGTTCTCGCGGCTTCGACTTCTCGAACTCGTATATGGCCATTGAAGGCGTGCCGTGTTCGACTACGACATACCCGATCGAGCTCATGATCTCCTTCTCAAGGCGGACCTTGAGGTACCCTGAGAAACTGTACTGCTTGAGGTCTGCCAGGATGGACTTGAGGGAGTCCGGTCCGCCCTTGGCGGTTCGAACGATGATGCCTTCTGGAATTCGGAGGTCGGTCACCATTTCTGGAGCCCGTTGGATGAATACGGTCGCATATTATAAAGTCCTCTCTTCATGCGATGGACGCTGGAGTGCGCATCTCTCCGAACCGCTCCGCGAAAAGGCTTAACTAGGAAGACCATCTTCACAACAGCCCACGAGTGCCACTGTAGCTCAGCGGTTACCTGCGTTTCAAGCACGGTCGCTAAAGAGCGGCGGTTTCGTAAACCGCAGGCCGGGGGTTCGAAACCCTCCAGTGGCTCCATCTTCTTCCGAACGCTGGTCCGCCGTCTTGGGCAACTCTAATATGGCGCCTAGTTGATTGCCCGCCGATGTCGTCTAGCTCCATAGTCTTCTCGAGCGCCATCCGCTGTGGCGAGTGCGGCAGCGTCGGCTCGGGATATCTCCAGGTGACTGAGGGCGGTAACGGGATAGCCAAATGCCCCTCCTGCGGTTCGACCATCGTGCAGAAGCTCGAGAGCGGATACGTCTCACAGGTGCCGTCCCACAGGTTCGCTCCCTCGGGGGCGCGAGCGTCATACGATAGCCGCTACCCCGGGCTGTACACCCAGCCGAAGCACGCGCCCAAGCTGGACCTGCGCAACCTCTTCAGGCTGATAGCCCGTCCCCGCCAGTCCCTCTCAGAGCTCTATCTCTCCACGGACCTCAAGTACGCGATGTTCCTCGTCGTCCTGTCGACGACAGTATACGCGGTGGTGAGTACCGCGGTGACCGGCGAGATGTCCGAAGTCCTCGGCGTGGGAGACGCGAACGCCTTCGAGTTGCTAGTGCTCGGCGCGCTCGGATGGGTCGTGGCGATCATATCATTCCTGGTCTTTGCTGTCGTGTCCTCCATCGTCTCCCGCGAGGTATTCGGCGGCCGTGGCGACAGAAGCTCCACCGTCGTGTTGGCGGGCTACTGTTATCCTTGGTTCGTCATGGTCACGCTTGTGCTTCTGACGATGTTCGCGGTCGGGTTCAGCGGACTGGAACTCAGCCAGGTCCAACGCTGGGACGATTCAGAGATGGAACGCGCCGTCGTGTGGGGCGCCGCTCTGCTGGCATCCGCGATACTCGGGCTGATCTGGTTGCTCTCCATGACCGGAAGGGCAGTGAGCGTGGCGAACGACGTGTCGGGAGGAGAGGGCGCGCTGTCCGCCGTAATCGGCGCCATCGCCGCTGGCCTGGTCTCTCTCATGGTTGGTGCGGTCCTGCGGTTGCCGATAGGTCTTACGCTGTAGGATCACTACCTGCCCATGGTCTTCTCGATCATCTTCATCGCGCAGAGCTCGCCGCACATCGAGCAGGCCTCTGACCCTTCAGCTCTGCCCCGTTCCCTGTATTCCCTCGCCTTGTCTGGGTCCATCGAGAGCTCGTACATCTTCTGCCAGTCGAAGGCACGCCTTGCCTCCGACATCCGCCTGTCCCAGTCCCCGCCTCGGCCCCGCGCCAGGTCGGCCGCGTGGGCGGCGATCCTGCTCGCTATGACCCCTTCGCGGACGTCGCCAACAGTCGGAAGAGCCAGATGCTCCGACGGGGTGACGTAGCACAGGAAGTCAGCCCCATGATAGGCTGCGAGCGCTCCGCCAATGGCTCCAGCAATATGATCGTATCCCGCTGCCACGTCGCACACCAGCGGCCCCAGGACATAGAACGGCGCCCCGTGACAGACCGCCTTCTCGAGGCGGACATTAGCTTCGATCTGGTCAAGCGGGACGTGTCCGGGACCCTCCACCATCGCCTGCACGCCCCCATCCCTGGCCCGTTCTACCAGCTCTCCGAGGACTTTCAGCTCTTCGACCTGGGGGGCATCCGTGGCGTCCGCGACAGAACCCGGCCTGAGCCCGTCGCCGAGGCTGAGCGCGAAACCGTAGTCTCTAGCAAGGTCGAGCAGATGGTCATAGTCTCCATACAGCGGGTTCTCCAGGCCGTTCTCGTGCATCCAGGCTGCGAGCATGGCCCCTCCCCTGGAAACCACCCCGGTGACCCTGTCGGCCTTCCTGAGCGTGGCAGTTGTGGCCCTGGTGACCCCGCAATGAACGGTCATGAAGTCCACGCCGTCCCTTGCGTGCTGCTCAATGGTGTCGAAGAGGTCCCCCTCTGTCATCGTCAAAGGGTCCCCCCTCTCGGACGCGCGGCACATCGCCTCGTATATCGGCACCGTCCCCACAGGTAGAGCGCACTCACGTAGCACCTGTCTCCGGATTTCGCCGATATTGCCCCCCGTGCTGAGGTCCATCACCGCATCCGCGCCGTATCTCACCGCCTCACGGACCTTCTCGAGCTCCTGGGAGACATCAACGATGTCTCTGGATGTTCCGAGGTTGGCGTTCACCTTGACGGACATGCCCTCACCGATCGCCCTGGGGACGACGGACTTGTGTCTCTGGTTGAAGGGGATGACCACGCGGCCTTCCTGCAGGAGCCTCCTCAGGGCATCTGGCTCGACGCCCTCCGTCTCCGCAACCCCCTTCATTTCCACTGGAGATTCGATTCTCTTTCGGATGGCCATTCAGTATCACAGGCTCTTAAGAATCCCCTCGGTATAAACTCTTTCATCGGACCAGTCGAAAGTCCGTCGTCCAGACAGGTCGCTCACACCCGTTTCGGACTCCGTTAGCGGCTTCGGCGCCCCATCCGATCCAACGCGCGAACGGTCGCTCTAGCCTCCCCGCGACTCCCATTCGTCATATGTCGAACTTTCCGGTGGAAAACACCGGGAAAGCACGACGCAATTCTGCAACGGAAGAAGAGGGGTCCTTTTAGGGTGTGCCAGCATGCGTTCGCAAAGCATTTAAATATCGGGGTTCCATTGGACATTCAGAGGCCGAAAAAAGCGTCGAAGAGCGCGGATGGGATGCGTCTCGAAAACGCCGATCACCGAGCTTGCCTTATGGGGCTGGAATCTGATGGAAGATAGCACATATGATGCGGAGAGAATCCAGGTTCTCGAGGGGTTAGAAGCGGTAAGGAAACGCCCCAGCATGTATATCGGGAGCACGGACTTCCACGGACTCCACCACCTGGTCTACGAGGTGGTGGACAACAGCATCGATGAGGCGATGGCTGGTTACTGCACGCAGATCGACGTCTCGCTGAACGAGGACGGGAGCGTCACGGTCGTCGACAATGGCCGTGGCATACCCATCGGGATGCACAAGAAGTACAACACGGACGTCCTCCAGCTCGTCCTCACAAAGCTTCACTCCGGGGGCAAGTTCGACCGCAAGACCTACAAGGTGTCCGGTGGGCTCCATGGGGTCGGCCTCAGCGTCGTGAACGCCCTCTCGGAGTCCCTTGAGGTCAACATCCGGCGCCAGGGAGAGATTCATTCTCAGAGCTACTCCCGTGGCATACCTACCTCGGACATCGAGATGACTGGCACAACGACGGACACGGGTACCGTGATCCGGTTCAAACCGGACCCAGAGATATTCGAGGACACTGCCTTCGACTTCGACACACTCTCCGGGAGGCTCAGGGAGATCGCGTTCCTCAACAGAGGGCTCAGAATCACCATATCCGACGCGAAGACGGAGCAGTCGAACACCTACAGGTTCGACGGCGGCATCGTGGAGTACGTACTGTACATAAACAGGAACAGGTCCAGCCTGCATGAGAAGCCAATCTACATCAACGCTGAGAAGGGCGCCGTCACGGTAGAGTTGTGCATGCAGTACACGGACAGCTATGTGGAGAACATCCACACGTTCGCGAACAACATCAACACGGTGGAGGGCGGCACGCACCTCGCCGGTCTCAGAGCCGCCCTGACGAGGACGGTCAACGACTACGCGAAGAAGCAGAATCTCCTGAAGGGCACGGACGAGGGCCTGAGTGGCGAGGATGTCAGGGAAGGCCTGACGGCGGTGCTGAGCGTCAAGCTTCCGGAGCCTCAGTTCGAGGGTCAGACCAAGACCAAGCTAGGCAACAGTGAGATGAGGGGCGTCGTCGAGTCGACCGTGAACGAGAAGCTGTACGAGTTCCTGGACGAGAACCCCAAGGTAGCACAGTCGTGCATCGGCAAGGCCATCCTGGCGTCTCAGGCGAGGGAGGCAGCCCGCAAAGCGAGGGAGCTCACCAGGAGGAAGGGCCTCCTGGACGCGGGGAACCTGCCGGGCAAGCTGGCCGACTGCTCGGAGCGCGACCCGACGAAGTGCGAGCTGTTCCTGGTCGAGGGCGACTCGGCAGGCGGGAGCGCGAAGCAGGCAAGGGACAGGTCCTTCCAGGCCATCCTGCCGCTGCGTGGGAAGATACTGAATGTCGAGAAGGCTCGCCTGGACAAGATGCTTAGGAACGCTGAGATACGCACGCTTATCACCGCGCTGGGCACGGGGATCGACACGGAGTTCGACATATCGAAGGCCCGGTATCACAGGGTGTGCATCATGACCGACGCGGATGTCGACGGTGCGCACATCAGAACCCTCTTGCTGACGTTCTTCTACAGGCACATGGAGCCCATGATACGGCGGGGCTACATCTACATCGCCCAGCCGCCCCTTTACAGGATCAGGAAGGGCAAGGTCGAGCGCTACATGTTCTCCGAACGGGAACTGAACGACGCCATCCAGGAGCTCGGGCCCGGGATCGACGTCCAGCGGTACAAGGGGCTGGGCGAGATGAACGCGGACCAGCTGCACGACACGACCATGGCCGTGGAGTCCCGTATTCTCAAGCAGGTCACCATAGAGGACGCCGTGGAGGCGAACAACCTGTTCGAGGTCCTCATGGGGGATGCCGTGGAGCCCAGGAGGCGCTTCATACACGAGCACGCGCGCGAGGTAGAGGTCCTCGACGTCTGAGGTGAGCTTATGGCCGACGAACCGGAGAACGAGCAGCAGATCGCCTCGAAGGTCATGAAGCGACCGATAGAGGTCGAGATGAAGAAGTCGTACATCGACTACGCCATGAGCGTCATCGTCGGCAGGGCGCTGCCCAATGTGAGCGACGGTCTGAAGCCCGTCCACAGGCGGATCCTGTATGCGATGAACGAGATGGGTCTCGTGCGCGGGAAGGGCCACAAGAAGTCCGCCAGGGTGGTCGGCGAGGTCCTGGGCAAGTACCATCCGCACGGGGATGTGGCGATATACGACACCCTCGTGAGGATGGCCCAGGACTTCTCGATGCGCTACCCCCTCGTCGACGGTCAGGGGAATTTCGGCAGCGTTGACGGCGACCGCGCCGCTGCCATGAGATACACCGAGTGTCGGATGGCGCCCATAGCGTCGGAGATGCTGGAGGATGTGGATGAGGAGACCGTGGACTTCGTCGACAACTTCGACGGCTCGCTCAAGGAGCCCGTCGTGCTCCCGTCCAAGCTGCCGAACCTGCTCATCAACGGCTCATCTGGCATAGCGGTCGGTATGGCGACGAACATCCCCCCGCACAACTTGGGCGAGATAGTTGACGCGACCGTCCTGATGATAGACACGCACAACGAAGGACGTGATCCTGACCTGAAGGAGATCATGGACCTGGTGAAGGGTCCGGATTTCCCGACCGGCGGTCTCATCTACGGGGCTGCGGGGATAGTGGAGGCATACTCCTCCGGCAGAGGCAAGATACGCGTCAGGGCGCGTACGACCATCGAGAGGGAAGGGGACACCGGCAGAGCGACACTGATCGTGTCCGAGATCCCGTACATGGTGAACAAGTCCAGCCTGATGGAGGAGATCGCCGAACTGGTCAAGAGTAAGCGGATAGATGGCATATCGGACCTGAGGGACGAGTCGGACAGGGATGGCATGCGCATAGTCATCGAGCTGAAGCGCGACGCCCTCGAGGATGTCGTCCTGAACCAGTTGTTCGCGCATTCCCAGCTCCAGACGACCTTCGGGATCAACAACCTGGCGCTCGTGGACAACCAGCCGCGGGTGCTGTCGCTGAAGGAGATGTTGGAGTACCACATCGAGCACAGGTTCGATGTCGTCAAGAGGAGGATACAGCACCGTCTGAGGGAGGCTGAGAGGAAGGCCCACATACTCGCTGGCCTGATGATCGCCCTGGACCATCTGGACGACGTGATCAAGACGATAAGGAAGTCGAAGACCCGCGACGAGGCGAAGACCTCGCTCATGAAGATGTATCTTCTGACCGAGGTCCAGACCAAGGCCATACTCGAGATGCAGCTCCAGAGGCTCACGGGCATGGAGATGCAGGCCGTCAAGGACGACCATGAGAGGACGACCCAGCTGGTCGAGGAATACAAGGCCACCCTGAGGGATGAGAAGAGGATATTCGGCATCATCAAGGAGGAGGCCCTGGCCATCAAGGAGAAGTACGGCGACTCCAGAAGGACGGACATCGAGGCTCCGGGGGCGGATCTGGACTACGAGGACCTGATACCCGTGGAGGACGTGCTGGTGACGACCAGCCGTACGGGATACATCAAGCGGATATCCCTGGACACGTACGCCTCGCAGAAGCGCGGAGGCGTCGGACTCGTGGGGATGGGCACGAAGGAGGAGGACCACGTGGTCGACATGTTCGTGACGAGCTCCCATGACTACGTCATGTTCTTCACCAACCGCGGCAAGGGGTACTGGCTCAAGGCCTACAGGATACCCGTCGGCGGCCGTCACTCGAAGGGCAAGCCGATAGTGAACCTCATAGACCGTCTCCAGGAGGGTGAGTACGTGATGAGCAAGATGCCGATCGCGCTGTTCGACGAGGACCGGTATCTGGTGTTCGCCACGAGGAAGGGCGTCATCAAGAAGACCCGGTTGATGGCGTACTCACATGTGAGGCAGACGGGGATCATCGCCATGCGTCTCGACGACGGGGACGAGCTGGTGGGCGTCGCGATCACCGACGGAACCAAGGAAGTCGTACTGGCGACGAAGCTAGGGTATGCTGGCAGGTTCAACGAGGCCGATGTGCGTCCGACCGGTCGCGCGACCTACGGTGTGAAGGGCGTGACGCTCCGGGAGGGTGACGAGGTGGTCAGCATGGCCATCGTGGACCCGACCGACCACCTGCTGACGGTGACGGAGCGCGGGTACGGCAAGCGCTCCCTCGTGAAGGACTACAGGAAGACTCGGAGGGGCGGGAAGGGCGTCATAACGATCAAGACGGGGGGGCGGAACGGCAACGTGCTGTCGGTTCTGTCGGTCGCGGACGACGATGAGCTCATGTTCACGAGCGTCAAGGGCATGATCATAAGGATGCCCGTGCACGGCATACGTCTGCAGAGCAGGGCGACGCTCGGCGTCCGTCTGATGCGTCTCAAGGGACGCGACCTCGTCACCGCGGTGGCGCGTCTCGTGGGAGTGGCCGACGAGGAGCGCATGGCGGAGTCGGGCAGGACGATCACGAAGGCCCAGACCGAGAACGGCGACCTCGTGGACGACGATGACTCGGGCGGCGACATCGGCGACGACGAGGGGGCCGATGGCGGGTCAGGCGAGGGCGGGTCAGAGGACTTGTGACTCAATCTGGCCATCCCTCTCAAGAGTGATAATGACCCGCAAAGCTTTAATTAACCAACATGCCTTTGAAAACGCTGAACGGGCATCGATGAGACTCCCGAAGAGAAGGAGGTCTAGGATTTGTTCAAGGATTCCATCCCGGGGCTCGAGAAGGTCTTCAAGGACGATATCGAGCGACCCAAGATCATGCTGGTCACCGGCCCGCCAGGCTCGATGAAGACGAGCTTCTGCTACTCGATCATGTCGACATACCTGAGGGACAAGAACGAGTACGGACTCTACGCCACCCTCGAGGAGAGCGCCGACAGCCACATGACCAACATGGACAGCATGGGCGTCAAGATGTCCACCAAGCTGCAGATATCCGACATGACGGACCTTCGCGAGCTTGACCAGATCGACGAGGTCATCGGTGACGAGGCCCAGACGGACTACATTCTCTTCATCGAGAAGATGATCCAGCGGTTCAAGAGGACGCACGGCGACAAGTTCTCGGTGTTCGTCCTCGATTCCCTAGGCGCCCTGTACTCGCTCATGGAGAACGAGAAGAACATGCGCAAGAAGATGTTCTACTTCTTCAAGATGCTCCGGGACAACAACTTGCACTCCTTCATCATAATGGAGCGCTCACTCGACGGCGAGTCGCAGCTCCTCGGCAACGAGGGGTTCCTCGCGGACGGCATCCTGATGCTCGGCCTGGACAGGCCGCGCGGCAAGCTGGTCAGGTTCCTTCAGGTCGAGAAGATGAGGGCGGCGGAGCACAGCATGGAGCGCCACGCGATAGAGGTCACCCGATCGGGCCTGACTGTCCTCGGACCACTCCTCAGCACATAGCGCGGCCGAGGAGGTGGTACGTCGGCGGACGAACGGTCTGCACGGACCCCGCGCATGCGCATAACGCCCGAGACGATGCGTCGCGCAGAAACCCCCAAATCACCGATGTGATGCAACATGACGGAAGACTCGACAATCTCCCAGATAATCGAGGACGCGGTTAAGAGACTGAAGGATCAGGAGGACGCGGTCCGTAAGAAGGACAAGGAGCTCCAGACGCAGCAGGATGAGGTGACACGGAGGGGCACCGAGCTCGAGCAGCTCCAGACCGGCCTTAAGGAGAAGGAGGATGCTCTGCGCGCCCGAGAGGCGAAGATAGAGCAGGGCGAGGAGAACCTGAAGGCGCGCGAGTCCGCGACGCTCGACATGGAGAACACGCTCGGCGAGAAAGCCTCCGAGCTGAACGACCGTAGCGAGCGGGTCAGTGCCATGTTGAAGAGCGCGGAGACAAAGGAGCGCGAGTACACCGAGAAACTGGCAGGGGTCTCCAAGCAGATGGCCGAGATCGCGGAAAAGAGGAAGGCGGTCCTCGACCAGGAGGAGCAGATGAAGACCTCCGAGGACAACCTCGCTCGATTGATGGACGAGGTCACCTCCCGTAGGGACGCTCTCATCGCCCGTGAACGGGCGCTCGTTGACGAGGAGGATTCGCTGAGGAGCGACCGCGAGAAGCTCGCGGAGGATGCCAGGAAGCTCATGCGAAGGCAGGAGGAGATGCTGACCATGCCCACTGCGCCACCGGAGGGCGGGAAGGCCGCAGCTCCCGTGCGGCAGGAGGCTGGCGAGGACGAGATATCATGTCCGAACTGCAACACGATCATCAGTCGTGACGCCGTCATGTGTTACGCCTGCGGGCACAAGCTGAAGGAGACAGAGGAGCCCGCCGCCGAGGAAGCCCCGAGCGAGTCAGAGGATGAGATTCCATGTCCGAGCTGCAAGACGATGATAAGCAAGGACGCCGTCATGTGCTACGCCTGCGGCGTGTCCGTCAAAGAGGCCGCCGAGAAGGCCGCGGTGTCCGGTGAATCTCCGTCGGAACCAGTTTCTAAGGAGGAGAAGAAGCCTCAGATTTTCGTCAAGAAGATTGTGAAGCGGCAGGCACCATAGTCGGCCACGCCACACACCTTTGTCCGCGATGAAAATCGGGCAAATAGCTTTTTATACGGCCGACCTGCTTACTTTGTCCAACCCCAGACTCTGGGTGGGTGAACTAATGATTGGCAGAGCTGGCCCTTTTCTCGCTGGAAGATCGTTGACCGCACTGATCGTCGTCGCGATGGTGACAGCCGGATTCGCAGGCCTATTCATCGTCGGCAAGACCGCTACCGCGTCAGGAGATCTAATCGTCACTGACGACGCGACTTACGTGATAAACAATCTGGAGCAGTTCGTCGACGGCGACGTGATTGTCGACAACGGTGGAACGCTGAAGATCATCGATGGGACTCTGAGCGTCATCAGCAATTATGACCAGAGGTACACGATCATAGTCGGCGCCGACGGGACGCTCATCCTCGACCACGGCATGATCACGACTCACCTGGACCAGCTCAATCCATGGGCCGAGCTCGAGATCCTCGTCGAGGACGGCGGGGTCCTGATGGCCACGAACGGATCGATACTCCAGTTCCCCGGGACGATCACTCTCTTGAGCGGCGCCGAGATGACATTGATGGACAGCACCGTCACCGCTCTGCCGTCCGCCATGGTCTCGCAGTACGTGGTCGGCTCGTTGGGTTTGATCACCCTCGACTCGGCCGATGACGGCCCCAGGATCACGGTGAACGACTCGACGCTCAGCCTGTTCGACAGCGCGATCGACGCGATGCCTGAGTACTCGGCCGATGGGATGCCCGCAGGCAACTTGACGCTCGAGGGGGCCTCGACCCTGCTGTCCGTGAACAGCTACATAGGGGTGGACTTCGGGCCAGCTCTCGATGCAGCCAGTTGGTATAGCCACAACTGCCTCGTTGTGAACAACGAGTCCCAGGCGTATCTCTACGGCACGCACTTCGAGGAGTACACTGGAACGCTCGCCGACAGGGCCCCGGCGGTCGTCGTCACCGGGGTCAGCACATCGCCGGCGGTGCCTGCGACGAAGGGCGGCGCTGACGACACTGGCGCTAGTATTTCAAACCTCGCGTTAGTCGATTCATTGCTCTATATTGTCGACGCATCTGAGACGATGGAGATTGACACATGGGATGTCAACGGCTTGGCTGATGCCCTCGATCTGAGTTCCGCCTCAATTGTCGTCACATACTCCGTTGACCCGGCATACAATGGTGGGGGCGCACTCGAAGTACGCCCTGCAGCAGGAGTGTACACCGACACCACCATAGTCCCTACGGCATCCGATGCGCCAGGAACGATGGCCTCATACGAACTGGATACTGATGATTATTCAACGGTGGGCGACGTCAGAACCATGGATGTCAGGTTTGTTCACGATGGCGCGGCCGGTTCCGTGCAATTCGACGCGGCATGGGTGGTGTTCAGCGTCGGTGGCGGTGCGTATGTCTACAGATGGCTCAACGCTACAGCCGGTGACGAGTACGGCGTCCCGATTCCCGACGCGACGATAAGCGCGGTGTACACTGGCGCAACGGACCTCGAGGGCCAGGAGGCGTTCTACTTCACTCCAAGCGGAGTC
>JBFESP010000025.1:0-15786 GCA_041548485.1 Thermoplasmata archaeon
ATCTCGCGTGACGGCAACGAGTACCTCATGCCGGGAAGTCCCATGGCGATTCCGTCGCATATCCCGGGGATTCCGAACTCGTACGCCTTTCCGCCCGCATCCTCTATCCCGCGCTTCACCTCCGCGACGAGCTGGCCCATGTGGATGTGTCCCGGCACGATCGTGGTGAACGAGTTGGCGATAGCGATGAGCGGCCTGTCGAAATCATCGTCAACGAACCCTGTCGCCCGGAGAAGGCCGCGCGCGGCCGCCCTGGACACGCCCTTCTTCATCGCCTCGCTCCTGAGGGCCGACCTGCCTTTCGTCATTCAGACGCACTCTCCCAGCCTGAAGTCGGCGTGAAGGGCGGTCATCGCCTTGGGTGCGTCCTGCTTTCTGGTTATGAACGATATGTTCAGCTCGGATGACCCCTGGGCTATCGCACGGATGTTGATGTCGTTGGCTGCCATCGTCCCGAACACGCGAGCGGCCACCCCGGGCGTGCCCTTCATCCCGGCTCCGACAACGGCCACGATGCTCAGTCCGGCTTCGATCGAAACCTCCCGCACCTGCTTGGACCCCAGGAGGGATAGTTCGAGAGCGTTCTGCGCCTTGGAACCGTCGTCCTTCGGTATGGCGAGCGTGATGTTCTCCTCGGAGGAGCTCTGCGATATCATCAGCACATCGATGTCCTCGTCCGTGAGGATCTCCAGCACTCTCGCAGCCAGGCGCGGAGTTCCCACCATGCTCGCGCCGCTGACCGTGATGAGGTCGACGTCGTCGATGTTCGTTATCGCCTTCACGACGTTGCCGTCCTTCACCTTGACCTCCTTGACTATCAGCGTTCCGGCGCCATCTGCGTTTGACAAGCTCTTGACTCGGAACGGCAGCTGGAACCTACCAGCACTCTCCAGGGCCTTCGGGTGTATCACCTGGGCGCCGAAATGCGCGAGCTCCATCGCCTCGGAGAAGGATATCCTGTCGATCATCCGTGCGTCCTTCACGACCATAGGGTTCGCGGTCATGAGTCCCTCCACATCCTTCCATACCCACACCTCGTCGGCCCGAATCGCCGCGCCTATGATGGACGCGGTGAAGTCCGAGCCGCCCCGTCCAAGGGTCGTCTGAGTGCCGTCCTGTGTGGCGGCGGTGAACCCGCCTACGACTGGAACGACCCCCTTCTCGACGAGCGGGTCTATCACCTGCCGAACCTCGAGGGTCGTCACATTCATCAGCGGCTCGGCCCAGCCGAATTGATCGTCCGTGATTATCCCGGCCTCCCCACCCGTCAAGGCCTTCGCCTCCATCCCCAGACCCTCCAAGACTCCCTGGAGAATCGGCGCTGAGAACCGTTCGCCGAACCCGACGACGAAGTCCTTGGACCTGGGCGTGAGCTCGCCGATGTGGGCGACGCCGAGCAGTATGTTCTTCAGATCATCGCATTTGGAGTCGATGATCTCGATCGTCCTTTGGAGCACCTCCCCGTCGCATATCGCGGTCCTCGCGCTCTGGATGTGCCTCTCCCTCGTGTCCTCGACGAACTTGAGTACGTGTTCCCTCTGCCCCTTGCCAGCCCTCCTGGCCGCGTCCAAGAGTGAGTTCGTGACGTTGTACATGGCGGATGTAACTACGACGAGCTCGTTCTCTTCGGCTCGGAATCTTTCGACTATCTTGCCGACGTTCCTCATGCCCTCGCCGTCGGCCACGCTCACACCGCCGAACTTCATGACTATCTTCATTGTCTAGCTCCCAGGTCCACCGACATCTCACTTCAATCTGGCGAAATACTTCCTGATCTCGATCAGGTCGCGCAGCACGGAGCTCGCCGTCTCCCTGCCGCCCGCCCCCTTGCCGACAAGGGTTATCTCCCCCGCGGGGTCTGTATCGAACGTGATCGCGTTGAATGTCCCCGAGACGTTGAGCGGGTGCGTGACCGGCACCTGCTCAGGGGCCACCCTGGCCTTGTCTCCGACGAAGCCTATCAGCTTCACGGCCTTCGCATCCGCCTCCGCAGCTGCGATGTCCTCCTTCGTCACGCCGGTGATCCCCTTTGTGTCCACATCGTTAATCGACAGGGATGTGCCCAGCACGTAGTTCGACGTTATCACTAACTTGCACGCGCTGTCGAAGCCCCCCACGTCCGCTGTGGGATCCGCCTCCGCGTATCCGAGTTTCTGGGCCTCCGCGAGAGCGTCCTTCATCTCGACGCCCTCCGATGTCATCTTGGTGAGTATGTAGTTGCATGTCCCGTTGAGGATTCCTCTGATCGAGTTGATGGTGCATCCTTCGAGGCACTTCTTGGCGAGGTCGAGGACGGGCGTTCCTCCTCCTACCGTACCGCTGAATTTGAACATGACGTCGTTGTGGTTGGCCAGCTCCATCAGTGCCGGCATGGCGAGCGCCAGAGGACCTTTGTTCACGCAGATCACGTGCCTGCCCTCCTTCATCGCGGTTCGAACGTGGCTCAGCCCGGGCTCTCCCCTCGTCAGCTCGCTGGGGGTCGCCTCGACCACGACCTCGCAGTCGACCTCCCTTATCACTTCGAGCGCGCCTTTCCCCTCCGCGTAGATGTCAGCTCCCAGCTCATCGAGCGTCCCTGTCGCCTCCTTCGATCTGAGGGCCGTCTGGATGTCGACGCCGTCTGCGGAGGTTGCGGCGCCCCTGCTGTCCACTATGCCCACCACCCTGGGACGTATGCCGTAGTTCCTCGATAGGCTGCTCGCCTGAGCATGGATTATCTCCGCGAAGCTGCGCGAGACGACGCCGAAACCGACGAGTACGATCCTCATTCCCCAGAACCTCCAAGGACTCTGGAGAGCGCCTCCATCGTAGGGTCTATCACCCTGGGTCTCACGCACTGGGATATGGCGGTATCCGGGTCTTTGAGGCCGTGTCCCGTCGAGACGCAGACTATGAGCGACGCCCGGTCGACGAGGTCCTCCTCGAGGTCTCTCATCAGGCCTGCGAGCGCAGCGGCTCCTGCAGGTTCGGGGAATATGCCCTCGAGGCGCGCCATGAACTTCTGTGCTTCTAGTATCTCCTCATCGGGGACGGCGAATGCGCCACCGCCCGATTCCCTGAGCGCCCTCACCGTCTTGGTCCAGTTCGCAGGGTTGCCTATCCTGATGGCCGTGGCGACGGTGTCCGGCGTCTCCACGGGCGTCAGCTCCGTGTTGTCGCTCTCGAACATCGCGGCTATCGGCGCTGCCCCCTCCGCCTGCACACCTCTTATCGACGGGCAGCCGGAGACCATGTCCATGGTGTCGTACTCCTTGAACCCCTTCCAGTACGCTGAGGAGTTGCCCCCGTTCCCCACCGGGATGTACAGGACCTCGGGGCTCATTCCCCCGAGCTGGTCGCAGATCTCGTAGGCCGCGGTCTTCTGCCCCTCTATCCTGAAAGGGTTGACCGAGTTGAGGACGTACATTCCAAGGTCCTCGGACGCTCTCATGACCATGTCCATTGCCTGATCGAAATTGCCCCTTATGGCCAGCACGTCAGCTCCGTGCATCATCGCCTGTGCCAGCTTTCCGAGGGCTATCTTCCCTTCGGGTATCAGTACCACGCAATCGAGGTCCGCGAGCGCGGCATAGGCAGCGAGTGACGCCGATGTGTTCCCAGTCGAAGCGCACGTCACGACCTTCATGCCGAGCTCCAGGGCCTTTGTCACTCCGACGGTCATGCCCCTGTCCTTGAAGGAGCCGGTCGGGTTGGCGCCGTCGAACTTGATCCAGAGGCTCTTCACCCCGAGTTCCTCCTCCAGTCGTCTACACCGGATGAGGGGGGTCCCTCCTTCAAACAGGGAGACCACGCGCGTCTCCCCCTCGATCGGGATCGCCTCACGGTATCTCCAGACCGACAGCGGCCGGCTGTCGAATTCGTTCTCTTCGAGCAGCTGGGCCGCCTCGTCTGCGTCGATAACGGCTTCGAGAAGGTCGCCGCACGAGGTGCATGCATAGGCAGGCCTATCCGGCTCGTGTACCTGCCCGCATTCGATGCATCTTACCTCGTAGGACGCCATGACGACCTATCCCTCGGGATTCCCGCCTGCTATGGTTGTGCGACATATAAGCCCTTCGCAGCTCCTGGCACGAGCCCTTGTGTCTGCCGTAAACTGCCAGTGCACAACGGTGTCCGTGAACCTCTACGTGCGGTTTAATATGCCATCACTGCATCTCAGTCCATCAGGTATCTTCGATGAGATCAGAGAAGGCAATGGTCACCTCGCCTGCCACGATCGCCAACTTCGGCCCGGGCTTCGACTCGTTCGGTCTTTGCCTGGACTCCCCGGTCGACAGGATATCCGTCAAGCGGGCCGCGAAAGGCAGAGTCGCCCTCAGAGTGACCGGCAGGTACGAGGTCCCCTCCGCGCCGGAGGAGAACACGGCCTCGTATGCAGCCGTGAGGCTGGCTGAGCTCTGCGATAATGCAGGGCAGGGCTTCACCATGACCGTCAGGAAGGGCATGAAGCCGGGAGGTGGCATAGGGAGCAGCGCTGCGTCGTCTGTCGGCGGGGCGCTCGCGATGGCCGCTCTTCTGGGCGTGAAGGACAAGGGCGTCATCCTCGAGGCCGCAGCCTTGGGCGAGGAGCTGATATCTGGCGTGAGACACTACGACAACGTGGCGGCGGCTCTCCACGGAGGATTCACTGCGGTCGTCGACGCTGGAGCGAGGAAGATAATCTCAGTCAAACCGCCCGAGTTGCAGGTCGTTGTTCTGATGCCGAACATCTCGGTGAAGACCCGTGACGCCAGGGCGATCCTTCCGAAGAAGGTCGCGATAGCCGACGCGGTCCGGAATCTGTCCTTTGCGTCGGGGATGGTGCACGCGATGATGAGACGTGATGTGCGGGCGATCGGGTCGTACCTGGACGACCGCCTATCTGTCCCGTACAGGAAGAAGCTAGTGCCTGGCTTCGATGCGGTTCGCGAGAGCGGACTCGAGGCAGGTGCCCTGGGCGTCTCTCTAGCGGGATCCGGTCCGGCCATCTTCGCTCTTGCTGAAAGTGACGCTGGGAGGATCAAGCTGGCTATGACCCGCGCATTGAGCAGCACGACAGGGCTGGAGTCGGAATCCTTCATCACGAAGCCAGGCGGTGGCGCGAAGGTCGAGTCGATCTCGTAGACACCTGGCAGTGTCGCGTCGGGCAGTACCGTTCAGAAGTCTATCTTCTCGCCTGGGACTCTAGGGAACAGAGTGACATCCCTTACGTGTTTCTGCCCTGTGAGAAACCTTACCATCCTCTCTATCCCCAGGCCGCCTCCGACCGTCCTCGGTATGAGCCCCTGTCTAGCCACATCCAGGTATGTCTTGAACGCGTCCACGCGCGTGTCACGCTCCCTCATCTTGCGGACTATCTCGTCGTGCTCCCATTCCCTCTCACCTCCGGAGAGGGCCTCTCCGTACCCCTCGGGCCAGAAGACGTCGTAGTTGTGATAGTATCCTCTCGTTCGCTTGTCCTCTCTGTCGTAGAACTCGCGTGGGAAGTTGAGCACCCAGAACGGGTCGGTCTCCCGCCCAGAGATGATGTCCTCGAAATCGTCCCCGTACTCCGCTCTCAACTCCTCCGACTCGTACACCCTCAGCGGGAGAGATGGCACCGTGAGCTTCCTGCCGAGCGCATCTAGGTCTGCCGCGCATTCCCTCGTCACGAACTCGAAGACCTTCCCTATCATGCCGTCCACGAGGCCGATGAACTCCATTTTCGTCTTCTCCTTGAGCTCTATATCGACCTGGGTGAACTCGAACAGATGCCTGCCAGTCTGCCCGAGCTCGCCCTGTTCGAGCCGGACGTTCGGGGACATCACGTATATCTTGTCGAACCCTCCGTTGAGCAGCGAGAGCTGCTTGTGGAGTATCATGCTCTTCGTGAGGTGTAGGTTCTGACCGTAGTAGTCCACGGAGGCGTCGAAGTGGGGGTGGTTCAGCGGGTCCGTCTCCGGCGAGAGGATCACTGGCATCCCCTGGACCACGCCGCTGTCGTACATGTAGTCGTGGACCGCCTTGAGGGCCGCACTCTGTATCCTGAGGATGTGAGTCATCTTCGCGTCCTTGAGGCGGGCGATCGTCTGCTGCATGATTATTCCGTCGGAAAGACGATATATCGACCATCTATTTGTCAGTATCTGCAGAAAACATGGAAATAATCCGACTAATGGCAATATTGATATACCAACTCCGTCATATTGACGGTGGATGATTGACGAGAAGGATAGGTCGATTTTGGAGGAGCTCATCAAGGACTCCCGCAAGACGACGAAGGCGATCGCCAAGGCCTTGGACATCCCACGAGCGACCGTCCACGACCGGATCGCACGCATGGAGAAGAGAGGGGTCATCAGGCGCTACACGGCGGTTCCAGACTACTCACAGCTGGGCATAGGTGTGACCGCGTTCATACTCGCCCAGTTCGACCACTCCGAAGGCCGGTCCCAGCGTGAGACCGCGGAGGAGATCGCCGATATCCCAGGGATATTCGAGGTGAATTTGGTGTCGGGGGAGTATGACATCCTCTTGAAGGTCAGAGGCTCCAGCATCGAGGAGATTGGGAACCTCGTTGTCGACAGGCTAAGGGACGTCGAGGGGGTCGCGAGGACGTTGACATGCGCATCGTTCTCGACCGTCAAGGAATGAGACGGCCGGTAATGTCGTCACCTGGCTCTCTTCTTGATTAGTGAAGCGGCGACTTCGCCCACCTCGACCCTCACCGGTTCGACGGTGTGCTCCTTCAGTATCCTCCGCACCTCGTCACCAGCTCTGGTGAGCGTGGATTTCGAACCCCTCGTCACCCATGAATCCCATGAGGAGCGGTCCGACACCACGGGAATGAAATGCTCCTTTCTGAAGCGGTCCATGGTGTGTCGCTGCCCTAGGAAGTCCTTACCTGGGCCCACGCTGTCAATGATGTCGAGCGCGAGGCTGTCGTCAGAGACCTCGATGCCCTGAGCCATCCTGCCTATGATCCTGGAGATCTCGTCGTCGATCACCATCTGCTCCAGCCATATCGTCCTGCAGTCCTCCAGGAGTCCGATACCGGCGATCATGTCCGCGCCTGCCAGTATCGGGGTCACCGCGCTGGCGAACTTCTCGTAGGCCGCCTGCTCGTCCGGCTCCTTGGATGTGCTCACAAACCCCCCGGAAAGAGCGGGGAATCCGAAGTGGTGTGCCATCTGCGCGTAAGCTGCGGATGTCAATCCGTGTTCAGGCCCTCCGCCGGCCCTGGTTGACGCCTTCATGTCCAGTACCGCCATCCCACATGCGAACACGTAGGCCGTCCCCGGCCTGTGCAGCTGTATGATCGTGTTCCCTGCCAGGGCCTCGGCGACGCCGACGGCCACCGTGCCGGCCAGGGTGACCGGGCCAGTGGCTCCCGGACCTGGCATGACATAGAAGCAGATGGGCATCCCGCCGTCCGCAGCGACGAATCCTGCGTCGATGCCGTCCTCGTCGATTTGAAGCGGTGACGAGCTCGTGTGGATGGACGATAGGAATGGTCGCTTCTCGAACTCCTCCCTTCCTCCTGCAGCCGCCGCGGCGAGCGCCAGCACATCCTCGACCTCTCGGTCGTTCGTGTTGGTGGCCAGCGTGATATGCTTCTCAGTGTTTTCCAGGGATGCCTGGAGGTCGTGTATGTGCCTGGTCCCCATGGGGACGTCCTGCGAGGTCACACTGGGCCAGTTCACTCCATGCCCGTTGAGCGCGTCCGATACGAAGGCCGCCTTCGCGACATCCTTCTTCCTGGACACGCGTCGCTCCCTCGTCTCGAAATCCATCGCCATCGTGCCGTTTCCGTCGCTGCACACATGGACATGCTCTCCGTCGAGCCTCGCGTCGTGCCTCGGAGTCCGCCCAAAGAAGGTCACGCTCCGCTTATTCTTCCTAGCGAGCTCTTCGACAAGGTTCGGAGGGAATCTCACGATTGAACTTTTTTCGTCAAAATCGCACCCCGCATCGGACAGGAGCACCTGCGCTTTTTTACTCTTAACGGCGACGCCGGTCCGCTCGAGTATCTCGAGCGCTGCATATCTGATCCGTTGCACGCCCTCGGAGTCCAATACCTGCCGCTTGCACCTGATCGGTATGGAGTTAGCCATTCTGAATCCCTTCCGGTTCGTCCTGTCAGTCCGCGCGGCCCGGCTTCTCCGCCGGGCTGCATACGATAGAAATACAATTGTTCGGAGCCAGGACGAATCGTCCGCCTGGCCCCGGTTTCAGTTTTGTCCTCAGCATCGTCTAGTGGACCCTTGACTCGCCGCCCCACATGGTTTTCTTGACCTTTTCGATGATGGCAGCAAGTTCCTTGTTCGCGCTGTCCGGAAGCCTCGGCACCTCGTGGGTCGCCAGTATCTGCTTGACCTTCTCCCTGGCGGAGTCCCTCATCGTCTTCTTGCCCGTTGTCGACCACGTGTCCTCTGAGCGTCTGTCGACCAGCGCCGGCATGAAGTGGTCCGTTCTTAGATACTTCATCGTGTGCTTCTGGGCGAGGTAGTTCTTGCCGATTCCGACCTTTTCGATGACGTCCAGCGCAAGCGTCTCGTCGTCTGCCCACTCGCCACGGATCAGCCGTGATATCGCACCGACAATATCGTTGTCGATTACGACCTGCTCGAGGTGCAGACAGCTGGAGTCCTCCAGCAAGCCTATGCCGCACATGAGGTCGGCGCCTGCCAGAAGGGGACCGACACAGCCGGTGTACGTGTCTACAGCGGCCTGTATGCCTGGTTCCTTCGCGGTTCCGGAGACGCCCACGCACGACGGCATGCCGTAGTAGTGCGCCATCTCCGTGCCCATCGCCGAGCAAATCGCATGCTCTGGGCTGCCGCCCGCCCTGACTGTGGTCTTCATGTCGAGCGGAGCTATGCCTAGCCCGTATATGACGGCCGCACCCGGAGAAGCCAGCTGGGTCATCACGAGCGCGCTCAGGACCTCGGCGTTGCCGACAACCATCGAGCCGACCAGCGTCGCTGGGCCGGTCGCGCCGGGCTGTGGCATGCAGAAGAACACCAGTGGCACGCCGTTCTTGGCGAACTCAAGGCTGGCATCCATGACGCCCGCGTCGTGCTGCAGCGGCGCATAGGTGCACTGGAGACATGACGTGATGGGTCTCCTGCGGTACTCCTTCTCGCCTCCAGCCGCCGCGTAACCCATGGCCGTGAGGTTCTTGGCGTCCTCGAGTGTCACGCCCGTTTCGTACATGACATGCTTCTCCGTGTTGTTCAGAGATGCTTCGAGGTCGTGCAGGTGCACGGTCGACGCTGGCATGTCTGTCGAGCTAACCATCGGCCAGTGGACATGCACATTCGGCAGGGCGTCGCAAATCTTCGTGGAGTTGACCAGGTCCTCTTTCGTCGAGTTTCTCCTCTCACCAGTCTCGAAGTCTACCGCCACTGCGCCATTCCCGTTCGCACACATGTGGCTGTGGTTCAGATCGAGCCTCGCGTCATACTTGGGGTTCCTCGCAGCGAGGGTGATCGTGGACTTCTTCTTGCTGAGGGCTTCCTCGACGAGGTGGGACGGCATCTTGGCCGACCTTGCCTTCTCATCGACTTCGCAGCCGTTATCCTTCAGAAGCTTCCTGCACGAGGGGCTGTCGACCTGCACACCGACATTCTCGAGGATGTGTAGTGTGCCCCAGTGGATCCTGTCAAGGTCCTCCTTGCTCAGGATCTGGAAGCGTATCCCGCGCACAATACCGTAGGACACAGCGTTCACCCGACAAGCTTCTTTGCCACGTCGACAGCTCCCGACGCATCGCCGCTGTACCCCTCGGAACCGATCTCCTTGGCGTACACGTCGGTGACCGGGGCGCCTCCGACAATGGTCTTCACGGATGGGTCGTCTTTCTTGAGCGGAGCGATGACCTCAGCCATCCTCGGCATGGTCGTCGTCATCAGTGCGGACATCGCGACGATGTTCGCCTTGACCTCTCCCGCCTTCTTCAGGAAGTCCTGGGCAGGGACGTTGACGCCAAGGTCCACAACTTCGAATCCGTTCGACGAAAGCATCGTCGAGACGAGGTTCTTGCCGATCTCGTGGATGTCGTCCTGGACAGTTCCGATGAGCACCTTTCCGGCCGTCTCCCTGTGCTGTCCCGCCGGGACCGCAGGCTCTAGTACGGCCAGCGCAGCCTTCATGGCCTCCGCGCCCATGACGAGCTCAGGCAGGAAGATCTCTCCCTTTCCGAACTTCTCGCCCACGGCCTGAATTCCCTCCGCCAATCCCTTGTCGATGGCGACTAGCGGATCAACGCCCTGATCGACAGCCTTCTTGGCGAGATCGGCGATGGTCTCCATCTCGTAGTTTATCACAGCGTTTTTCAACTGTGTCACGATTTCTTCCATTGGTGTATACCCCCTTGCCTTCCCGGAAACTGTGTCTCCGGGGGCACTGGCTCGGAAGGAAGGCCAATCGGCCGCAAGGACCTTGGACTCCCATCCGAATTGAAGTGGCATACGCAGTTCCCTAATTAATGTTTCCGTACGTTCTAGGCGTTATTCCACGCGGTATATGGCGTGCGGGCATCCGTGCGAAGCCGTTCTGTCGTCCGTTGAAGCTCCGATCAGGGACAGGTGATTCGGAGCGTAATTCCTCCTCCAGAAGTCGAAGGCAACCACGTCGTGACTCACCGGCTCGATCGATGCCGACTTGGCAGGAGGGCCGAACCCCTTCTTCGACCAGCGCCCTCTGACAAGGAGGCTGTGAGGGATTAGCGAGGCTACTGATGTACATGTTCCTGGCCCATTCGATTTATGGTCTGGCACCGCGTCGAAACCTTTTTCTGGGGCGAGGCAATGTCCCGGCCGAAGGAGGGTGAAACATGCCACGCGCAAAGATTCCTGTCATTGAGCTGAAGGGAACCGAGAGGACAGTGAAGATCGGGGCGACCAACACCCCTGTGATTGTCGGAGAGAGGATCAACCCGACCAACAGGAAAGCTCTGATCGAGAAGTTGAAAGCAGGCGAGTTCGAAGTTCTCGCAGGCGAGGCGAAGAAGCAGGTTGAGAGTGGAGCCGACATATTGGATATCAACGTGGGCGTCCCCGGGATAGACGAGAAGCATGCCATGCTCGAGGCCCTGAGGATCGTCCAGGAGGCGGTCGACGTGCCGTTGTGGATTGACACGTCCGACCCAGCGGTCCTCGCGGAGGGGCTGAAGGCGGTCAAGGGACGGCCCGGCATCAACTCGACGACCGGCGAGGAGAAGAGGATGGATGAGGTCATACCGTTGGCGGCCGAGTACGACGCCGCCCTTGTCGGCCTCGTGATCGACGATGCTGGCATCCCGACGACGACGGAGAAGCGGGTCGAGATCGCCGGGAAGATCATCGAGCGCGCGGAGAAGGCCGGCATGGACAGGAAGAACCTCATAATCGACTGCGTGGCGCTGGCGTGCGGGACCTCGGATAGCGGCGCGAAGGCGACTCTGGACACGATAAGGACGGTGACCGAGAAGTACGGCGTCAACACCACCCTGGGCCTGAGCAACGCGTCGTTCGGGCTGCCTGCCAGGCCGAAGCTGAACGCCACCTTCATGCTGATGTGCGCCGGCGAGGGCATGAGCTGCTTCATCGGCAATCCCAACGACGCTGACATGATGTTCGCACTCAAGGCCTCGAAGCTCTTCTGGGGGGAGGACAAGTTCGCAATGGGCTACCTGACCTACTACCGGAAGTGGCAGGCGGAGCTGGCAGCGAAGCAGTGAGGTCCATCGGGACCACCAGAGCTCTGAAACACCTTCCTCCGTATCTTCTTCTTTCCATTCCCTGCTTCGAGAGCCCGCGCCGTGCAGAGAGGCTCCGCGGAGGTGAGGTTTCGGTTACCTCTTCCTCAGCTTCGGGTTGAGGACATCGTCCAGCGCATACCCCACGAGCGAGAACGATAGCACCATGGTGAGGATGGCCAGCCCCGGCGGTAGGATGGACCACCAGGCCCCGCCATAGAACGCGCCGAAGCTGTACGCCGCCTCCAACATGTTCCCCCAACTGATTATCGAGGGGTCGCCCAGGCCGAAGAACGATAGGAAAGACTCTGAGAATATGGCGAGGGATATCAGAAGCACCGTGTTGGCGAATATCAGCGGCATCACGCTCGGCATTATGTGCTTGGAGATGATGTGCGCGTCTCCAGCGCCGACCGCCCTGGCCCGTTCGATGAACTGACGTTCCTTCACGGTCAGTACCTGCGAACGGACGATCCTCGCAGTCGACGGCCAGCTGGTTATACCGATGACCACGATGATCCATATGAACTCCCTCCCGAGGATCGCCATCATGATGATCATCAGGGGGAACCAAGGGAGAACGAGGAAGAAGTCGGTGGCCCTCATCAGCACCTCGTCGGATATCTTCCCGAAATAGCCCGCAGTCAATCCGACGGCGGCTCCAAGGATGGCGGATATCGCCGTTGCCATGAGACCGACGTATAGCGAGGCTCTCGTGCCATAGATGGTCATGCTCCACACATCCTGCCCCTTGTGGTCGGTGCCGAGCGGGTGCAGTATGTCGGTGTACGGCGAGGGCGTGAGTGACGGCGAGAGCGGGTTCATCCATACCTGCTCACCGTCGACTATGATGTTCGTTTCGTGATTCTCCACCAGGTTCGGGTCCTTGACGGTCGATAGCCATGGGGCGAAAACTGCTATGACAACGAACACCACAAGGACCAAGAACCCACCGAAGCCAAGTCTGTTCGCCTTGAATATCTTCCATGTCTTCCTGAAGTCCTTCCACCGCAGTTGGAGTTTCTCCATGTCCGCGCTCGTCCACAACGCATGGTCTCTCCGGTACTTGCCGATGAGGTAGTAAGCCGTCGCGGATGTGACGCCGACGGTGATGAGCAGCTTCAGCCAGTTCTCCGAGAGCCATGTGGGGACCTTGTTGACTTGGACCGAGACAGTCGTGCTGTTCGTCAGTCCCGAGGCGTCGGTCACTGTCAGGGTGATCATGTATGACCCTGTCTTGTTGAACCAGAACGGAGCGACAGTACCATAGAGGACGACGTCCTCCCTGTCGTACTCGAATTCCCACGTGAAGTTCACGATTCGCGCGTTGTCCGTCGACCTGTTGGCAGTGAGGTTGACGAGCGCTCCGACGAACACGGTCCTGTTCGTTCCCTTGGCCACAGGGGGCTCGGTATCGACATTCACGGTGATCGTCACATGGTCTATGTCCCAGTTCCCCTCCGCGTCCGATACGTTGAGCGTGATGTTGTAGACGCCCGGCGTCCAGAACACATACGTCACGACGTCTCCGTACAGTGTCTGGGTCCCATCATCGTGGAAGGTCCAGGTGTAGTTGGCGACACCGACGTCATCGTCGGAACCCGAAGCGTTAAGGGTCACGATGGCTCCGACGAACACCGTCCTGTTCGCGCCTGCGGACGCGCTTGGCGGCAGTATGTCCTGGGTCATGAGCGACGATGTCGCAGCGGCCCACGACGACTCCCCGACGTCCGCGACGGAGTCGCCGTCTCCGTCGCCCAGCTGGACGAAGGATGCCGCCGCGAATGAGCAGAGAACCATCATAAGGATCACGGCGGCCCCAGCTGCACTGGTCGCGCCCGCAATGCCCCTCAGGTCACTGCCGATGCGCCCGATCGATGATATGAATGGGTTCTCCGTCATGTTTCTCACTCTCAGATCTTCACCCTCGGGTCGAGGTATACATAGACGATATCGGCTATGAAATTGGCAACCAGCACGGCGAGGGCCATGAGAAGGAAGAGCGCCTGAAGAAGGCAGTAGTCCTGTGCAAGTACGGCGTCCCATGTCATCAGTCCAAGACCGTCGTACGAGAAGACCATCTCGACCATGATCGTCCCGCCCAGGACCCAGCCGATGCTTATGGCCATGACTGTGACCACCGGCAGAAGCGCGTTGCGCATCGCATGGTCGTCGAGTATCTGCTTGTTCGAAAGACCCTTGGCTCGAGCCGTCACTATGTAATCCTCAGTTAGCACGTCCGTGAGGGAGTTCCTCATGATGAGCGCGAACTCCGCCATGATCTCGAGCGTGAACGCTAACAGCGGTAACGCTAAGTGATACAACCGGCTAAGGATGATCGTCCCCAGTCCAGCCTCGTTCAGGTTCACTGAGCCGACCCAAGGCAGCTGTCCTTCTGATCCTCTGATCGGGAACCACTCGAGCCACGCTGAGAATATCATGAGCAGGAAGAGAGCGAAGAGGAAGGTGGGCATGGAGTAGAACACGAGCGCCGCGCTCATCCCTATCGCGTCCACGGGCTTGCCCCTCCTCCAGGCAGCGAACTTGCCGAGCGCTATGCCGAATATGATCGCCAGAACGGTGCCCGTCCCGAGGAGTATGAGCGTGTTCATCAGCGCAGGAGCCATGACGTCCGTCACCAGCGCGAATTTGCGCACACCCGTGGATATACCCCAGTCAAGGGTGAACACCTGCCATATGTACTTCACGTACTGCTCATGCAGCGGGAGGTCCAGCCCGAATATTTCCATAATCATCTGTTTCAGCACTGGGTCCCCGATCCTAGGGACAAGCACGGCCGTTGGGTCTCCAGGCATGATCCTGAAGAGGAAGAAGTTGAACGATATTATCACGATGAACGTGATGAAGACGTAGATCAGCTTGCGGATGATGTACGCTCTCATGCTGACCATGCAAGTTAGCCTCCCAGCATCGTCCGACTCCGTGCCAAGATCCCCATCCTCCTTCTGACCTCTCCGCCGTCTGTCGCCGTCCCCCGTCTCCGCGTCCTCTCTTCGGTCCGTCGGCAAGACCCGCCGCTAGCCGACTCCGCTGTAATTGGCACCTGGCCCGGAGCGCCATACGCGCACCCCGGACCAGGGTATACTATGTGGTTTACACTGCGCCGTCAATCTCCGAGTGGGCTGCTGCCTTCGTCCTTCTTACCGCCCTTCTTCTTGCCCCTCGACTTGAGCACCACCGCTGCGACGACCGCTGCCGCGATCACCGCTACGCCCGCGGCTATCGCCAGCCATGGGATATCCGGTCCTTCTCCTTCGTCCCCGACGTACTCGAGGTTGAAGAACAGCGGCGGACCTGTCCAGAAGTGCTCCGCGCTCAGACCGGGGTGTGCATCCCAGTCGCCCCAACCCGTGAACTGGTCGGTTCTCCAGGCGAAGGTCTGGTCAGCGTAGGCCAGTATGATGTAGTACGCGTCTTCGTAGTTGACCTTCTGGCAGTTGTACGCGGCCTCCCTCCGGAGGTCCTTGTCGAACTCTTGGACCACCAGTGTGAAGTTCTCCTCATACTCCGGTGTGGAATAGAGGTTGTCGTTCCACCCGTTCCAGGAGTACTTGGACTGACAGAACAACTGGTACATGGGGTCGACATCCGCGCTCCAATACCACATCATCGTGTCATAGGCGTACGCGTAGACCAATGCTCCGAGGGCAGGCTCAGTCATGATGGTATATTCCATCTCGATGCCTATCTTGGCCCACTCGGATTGTATGTACTGGGCGATGTCCTTCTCCTCGGGGTACTCCTGTCGGACGGCCATCTCGTAGAAGAGCGGCTCACCCTCCCCCACCAGGTTCTCCGTGACTGCGTAGCTGTCAGGGGTGCAGACTCTCACATTGGGCGACTCCGGCGTGTATCTGTACCCACCGCTCTCCAGCAGGGCGTTCGCCGCTGCGAGGTCATAGTGGTATATCTCATCGTCCTTCAGCTCGTAGTGCCACTCGGTGTTGACCGGCGGTATGAGCGTCGAGCCCTCCTCGGCGAGGCCGAGATAGTAGTTGTTGACGATGTAGGTCTTGTCCGTCGCCATCGCCATCGCCTGCCTGATGATCGGGTCGAGCCTCGACGGG
>JBFESP010000026.1:0-15210 GCA_041548485.1 Thermoplasmata archaeon
CCTAACCTCCTCCCCCCGATTCTGCGAGAGGTCATTCGACGACATCGGAGTGCACAGAGGCTTCCTCGGGTTGAGTTTGTGTGCCGACCTTCCTGATGTAACCGCTGTGTCGCTCGCGCTCTGATATCACGTGTCTGAGAAGGCCGAGCCTCCATTCAGGATGCCTGTCCGATACTTCCGTGAGCAGCTCCTCCGGAGTCTTGGTCGGCACTGCCTCGACATCCTTCAATCGTCTTCCGAGCAAGCGAAGGACGGTCCGCTGCAGAAGTCTGAAGAAGCCGACGATTCGCAGAACCGCCCTGTCGATGAGATCGGTCGAGACCCATAGAAGCAGAACGAATGCGACGCTGAGTAGGTGCATCTTGTTGATGAACGACAGTTCCCCGGTGATTTGCGTCGTGACCGCGACGGGGTCGAAGTATATCCGGTGACTCTCGTCGAAGAAGACTGACGCCCGATGATCACATGCGACAGAGATGAGGTTCGAGGCGAGGATGCCGTTGTCGAGCTGCGTGACCATGCCGTTGATGAGAACACTCGGATCGGATAGCAGTATGACTATTCCGTTCCCAATCCGCTCCTTCGCTATGACGGGGAATGGTCCCTTGGGCTCGCCCAAGTCCCTGACGGAATCACCGTCCGAATCGAGCCAACTCGCGATGCTCGACTCCGCGATAACGCTGACATCAGGATCGCTGACCGTTATTGACGACGGGTGATTCAGGAGTATCGTTGAAAGGTCGACGGTAAGAGGATCATCTACGAAATTGAAGCAAACCGAGAACTCGGGTCGCTTGTCGAACGACAGGTCCATGAGAAGTTTGCCTGAGAATCTTGAGCTCGCGCCAATCGCCTCAAGCAAGCCGTTACCAGTACCGAAATCGTCCGCGAGCACTACGATACCACCGTTCGTCACGAACTGGCGCACAACCTCACCATCAGACGCCGAGAAGACTTTCGAAGGTCCTATGATTATCAGAGTATCCGCTGCCGGTCGGAGGTCGAAATCCTGGAGGGTCAGGTGTACTATGGTGACATCGGTGCCCGACGCCTGCGTCGCTAGGGTCGGAGCGAAGTTGCCGGCCTCATATGTGGAGACCGCGAGGTTGCTCGTCCCATTCCATCCGGCGTTGTAGATCGAGAAGTCGGTGGACGTGGAGAGCACGGGAGACACCATCGCAACGAGGAAGAGCCCGACGGTCGCCATCATGAGTGCGAGTGTGACGTATCCGCGTCGGAACCTACGCCGCATATCCCCTTCCCCCTAGCACCGTCGATTTCAGCTTCTCGACCACGCTGCCCATCGCGTTCATCTCGGACTCGGTCATGGGAGTTCCGGAGTAACGGGCCATCTCGAACAGGTTCGTGACCTTGCTTACGAGGTTAGTGGGATAACCGAAGGCTTCCAACATCCTCGCTATCTCGCGATGGGTCATCGAGGCCCCTATCTGCACCCTCCGACTCTTGACGAGATATCTGAGGAAGTAGTTGTAGCTCCAGACTATCCTCTCGTTTGGAGCGTCGGGTGGCTCCATGGTGTCGAACAGGTCCGGGGCACTCCGGGATCCCGCTGTCGACCCCGGATACACGAGGCCATCTAGGCCGTGGTCGGGCGAGGCAGCGCCAAACCGCGCCTTACGCGCGAGTGTCTCCTTCCTCATCCTGACGGTCTTCACCACGACAGCTATTATGCCAACAATCAGAAGCCAGCCGAAGTAGGCGTAGTCACCGAAGAATAGGTTGAAGGCGAATTCCGGCGGTGCGCCGAGGTTGCCCCAACCCGGAATGAACGGCCAGAAGGGGTACTTGGCAGTGTGTTTCGTTGTGTACACGTCAAACGAAGCCTCGTCCTCGGCGTGCCTCCACATGATGTCCTCGTGCGAGAATTCGGCCTTCAGGACGTGATCGCCTACCGTGATTGACTCAGTCGGGATGGAGAATGCGAAGCCTCCCTGTTCATCAGTGGTGACGTTCATCACCACGAAGCCATCGATTGACAAGGTTATGGGCATGCCATCAAGTGTGTCGGGTGTCTCGGCAGTCAGAACACCCTCTCCGACGATGTAGTAGCCAAGGTAGACCTTATCCGAATAGAGCGATAGCTCCAAAGATGTGGGAATGTCAATCTTGATGGTGATCACGGGCGAGTCGCACGAAGCGTATGGCATCTCGCCCTCATACGACGACGACAATGTGTGGAAGCCTATCCCCAAATCCGCGGCCGAACGGGTTGTAGTGTACCGACCCTGAGAGTCGACGCTGACATCATCTACCTGTTCGTCGAGGGTGAACGATATCTCCGCGTCCGTAACTACATCGCCCCGCACGTCCCGAAGAGTGACCGAAACTTCAAGTGTCTCCTGAGGCGAAAGGAGGGGTTCGTTGACGCTGATGAACAACGATGTCGGAATTAGCGTGACCGAGATCATGACCGAGTCCGACGTCAAGTTTCCATACTCCCATGAGGAGGTCGCCACTACTTCGTGGGTGCCGAGCCATGATGTGTTGAAAGGGATCGAGAATCGGAACCCAAACGACCCGAAACCGGATGTCGCGGTCGTCACAATCGCGGACCCATTGCCCAGGATGGCGACCTCGCGCCCAGGCTGGAAGCTGTCATTGAAGTAGAGGTATCCTCCCCCAACCAAGTCGTCCCCGAGGTGGAGGCTTGTGTCGGAGACCCACAGAGTCAGGAAGGGGTCGATCGAGATTCCGGGGCCGTCTCCCGTACCCTCGATCAGCTCGACGAGCTCCACCTCGACGTTGTAGAGTAGATCCCTAAGGCTTTCGATCAGCTCGACGAGGTCACTTTCCGAGAAGGGAGTCTCTCCTTCGACAGACAACGACGTCATCTCTGTTGCGGGGATAATCATCGAGTCGATAGAGGCGTTCATCAGACTCATCAGAGCAGACGCTTCATTGAACGCGGCCAACGCGAGAACCGTCTCGTCGTCGGTAAGGGACGGCTGACCGGACAGGGAGCGCAACACTCCGCGCGCGTCGATGAGAGCTGACTCCATTCCGATGAACAACGCCTCTTCGTCCGCGAGGGCGGCGAAAGCTGGAATCAGCGAGTTGAGACCATCGTAACTCTCAGCAATGTCAGCGAGCTCGTCGAGCACGCTCTCCGCCGGGTTAAGAAGTGAGTTTACAGCTGATAGGTTCTCGCTACCACCTGACGTGTCCTCGGAGTGAAGGGAGACCAGAGACGCCTCGAAATAGAGGATCGAGGTGTTCAGTAGAGAGATGACAACACCTAGGTCAGAGCTGACGTACTCGTAGTTCTCGTGAGGAATGTCGGCAGCGGCATTGGCGGAGAGCATCGACACGCCAACTGAGACGGCACATGCGATAACGAGCAGCCTTGCCCAGCATTCGTGCCTCCGCCTCGGGGAGAGACTCATGACGAAACGAGTAATGATTTCATTGTATATCTAGCGTAGCGAGGGCGGGAAACGGACTCGTCTCGACGGCATTCACAGGCTCAATCGGGTCATGGGATTCGTGGTAGACGCGGCCTTCGGGTGAGCGGCCTACGGACCGAACCGCGAGCCACCCACGTAGATTGTTTAACACGCGGAACGCAGCGCTGCGTCGACCGACCAACACATTTCGGCAGTTACCTATTCGCTCAGACAAACAAGCACGAAATAGGTAATATTCATGGCATCATAACAGGTAATTATTTCTAGGTCGTTGGCTGTTCACGGAGACGATCAACCATGGCAGACAGGACGATTCTATCGAGGGCGACATCCAATAGCGAATCCTTGAGAACAACGGTTCCGCGAGGCATCGTGAAACACTTCGGCCTTGGTGAGGGAGACACCCTCGAATGGAGGCTTGAAGTCCGGAGTTCAAACCTGACAATCGAGGTTTCACCCGTAAGAAGGGTCCCGAAGTCATCGGGGGACGAAGCGGCTCGGGTAAGACAACGAACGCTCGCGGCCAAACCGACTTCGCCGGTTACAGGCGACGATCAGCAGGACAGGAAACGGTGGCGGCGACGGAGGAAAGAGTGACCTAAAGAAAGACCCGCCTCGAGCTCCGTATTAGTGGCGATAGCTCGCGACTCATGACTGCCACAACATCCGCTCAGAGGTCGGCGATCTCCAACACGTTTGATGCCTTCGAAAAAGGCTGACCGTCAATCGTCGAACGGTCGCCGCAAACCGGGTTTCAGAATGTAAGGAATTCAAGTAGTCAGTAATGAAAGCATTTAATTACCAAAGGTTCGTTAGGAGCAGGTTGCCCATCGCCGTGTCACCTGACACACCATGGGCATGGGGGAGGCAGACGTATGGAGGAGCGAGCGGACTCGTTCAACCCGGGCTGGGAGGCTGGGTGACTGGTCCGCAGATTGTTCCTTCGCCGTTTTGCGTCCGATACGAGTACAAGCCCGAGGGGGAGAGAGATAATGAACAACATGGGAAGAGATGTTGCGAACAACGTCTTAGGAAAGCTGACTGTTGCGAAGAGAGCCTCTGCGGTTGCGATCGTCTTCATGATGGTCTCAGTGGTCTTCGTGACATTGACATCGGGAGCGCCGACCAACCCGGCTATATGGACGTCGCAGGACGAGTACAGCCCGGGAGAGGTTGTGTATGTCTATGGTGAAGGATTCGCGGCTTTTGAGACCGTGACCATAGAAATTTCTCATCCAGACCTTGAGACAAAAACCTACACAATCAGACCCGACCTGTACGGACGATTCGTTTTCGACGATTATCTTGCTGAATGGGTGACCACTCCCGATGTAGCGGTGAACATCACAGCCACACAGACATGGCTGGGAGCGGAGTATGTGGCATACACTGAATTCTACGACCCCGCGGCTTACATAGAGGGATGGTCGCTCAAGCCCCAGATCAGATTCACGATGGGGGACATCAAAGGCTACAACGAGGGTGACTCAATCCCCTTCATCGTTGTACTCAACAAGAACCAGTTGGGCGGACAGGACATCGTGACGGCGACCCTCGCATTCGACTATTGCGATCGCAACTCACCGACAATGCCAGTTTTTGGCATCGACTATCTCACCGCATATCATGATCCAACTCCATCCGGTCCATACAACACCTATCCGAACTCGACCTTGCCGTTCTGGGCAGACCCTTCACAGGGCACGGTGATATCTCAAGAGTTCCTGAGGGTCGAATGGGAGGACGAGGGAGAGATTCAGCAGATAATGCTCTGGACCTTCACCCTAGATTTCAACGACGCGGCCTCCTACGCGACTGTTAGATTCGGAGCACATCTGGCCGTTACGACTCCCGAAAGGCTCGGTGCGTCTCACTACCCAGGTTCGGCACTGCACGTGAGAATGTATGAGCTGGACCCGAGTGCGAACGAAGGCGACCTCAACGTGCCGATCATGGCTCCAGGCATCATGGTACCCCCTCAGATGAACCTGGAGAAGTGGTGCGATCCGACTGAGGTCGTATATGGCGACACCATCACCTTCACCATACACTATAACAACACGGGAGGCGCGGATGCCACCTGTGTCAGTCTCTGGGACATACTCCCCGCAGGGGCCGTTAGTATCGATCCATATTCCTTCCTGCTTTGGACTTCTGAGCAACCCACGAAGATGACCCCATCCCCCGGGCCGGTCGTGGGCGGGCCTGGATTCGATTGGTACATAGGGCTATACCCCGGGACAGGTCCTGACGAGAGCGAACCTGTTCTGGAGACCTGGCTTGAATTCCAGTGCGAAGTCATCACCGGTTTGGAGGGCTGCTACGAGAATCAAGCATACATGAGTTTCACCGACGACCACGGCGGCGAGTTCCCCGACCTCTTTGCGAACTGCACCTTCTGTATCAGAGGGGCGCCTGAAGTGACTGTCGAGAAGTCCGGGCCGGCCTACGCACACGTGGGAGACACCATCACCTACACCTACAACGTGACCAACACAGGCGATGTCGACCTGCTCGACGTCGATGTCGTTGACGATGTTGCGGGCGCCGTGGTGATGGACGACTCGTTGACTGTCGGAGAGTACAGAATCTACACGAAGACCTACACGGTGGATGTAGCCGATCCGGATCCGCTCACGAACACCGTGACCGTAACCGCGGAAGATGGCTACTGCAGAATCGTGACTGCCTCGGATTCCTGGACCGTCGACCTGCTCGACCCCGAGATTGAAGTCACCAAGACTTGCGATCCGGAATGCGGGGAAGTCGGCGAGGAGATACACTACACTGTGGTGGTCACGAACCCATCCGGCGACACGGATCTGTACAACGTCACCGTCGAAGATTCTTTGGAGGGGGTCTTGTACGGAGGGACTCTCCTGAAGGGATCGAGCGAGACCTTCCTCTACACGCTTGATGCAACCGATGTCATCGATGACCCGATGACAAACACAGTCACCGCCACCGGCGAGGACCTCTTGAACCTCGTGGTGAGCGACTCGGACAGTTGCTCCGTTGATATCTACCACCCGATGATAAACGTCACGAAGGAGGCCGACAAGACTTGCGCCGAGGTCGGCGAGACCGTCACATACTGGATCAACGTGACGAACCCGAGTTGGGACACAGCGATGCTCACCGAGGTCGTTGACGAGATGTTCGATGATGTCCCACTTTTCGATGACTGGCTCGGCCCTGGTGAAACGTGGGAGAGCGGCCCACTCGTGTACACTGTGTCCCAAGAAGACAACGATCCTCTCGAGAACACGGTGTATGTCGAGGCTCGTGACGTGCAGTTCCACGGGGTGAGCGCCTCCGCGAGCTGGGAGGTCGACATATATCACCCGATGATAAGCGTCACGAAGGAGGCCGACAAGACCTGCGCTGAGGTCGGCGAGACTGTCAGGTATTGGATCAACGTGACAAACCCGAGCACGGATACCCCGATGTACGCTGAGGTGTACGACGCCATGCTCGGCGGCATGATCTGGTCAGGAGACGTGGACAATGAGACGACGGTCTACCTGGGTCCGATGCCTTACGTAGTCACTGGTGGCGACGGAGACCCGCTGGTCAATGTTGTCGAAGTGAACGCCTGGGACCCGCAGGAACATCACGTGAGTGATTCGGCGTCTTGGACCGTCGACATCCTTCATCCCGCGATAGAGGTCACGAAGGAAGCGAACAAGGTATGCGCAGAGGTTGACGAAGACATCACCTATTACATCAACATCACCAACCCGAGCGATGACACGATTATGAACGTCATCGCCACCGACCCGATGTTCGGCGGAGTGATATTCAATGGTCAGATAGCGCCTCTCGCGACCGTACCATTGACATTCACATACTTCGTCCAGGAATCTGATCCAGACCCACTGGTCAACGAAGTCTGGGTCGATGCGTGGGACGAGCAGGAGCACTACGTGTTCGACAACGCGACCTGGTCGGTAGATATCCTCCATCCTGCGATAATCATCGAGAAATGGGCGGAGGAAGACTGTGCAGCCGAAGGCGACACGGTCATCTACACCATCGTGGTGACGAACCCGACGGATGACACATGGATGCACTACGAGGTCAACGACCCGCTCCTGGGTGGACCCATAGGGAGCGGATCTCTAGCACCGGGTGCCTCAGACACATACACAGAGGAATACCTGGTTCCGTACATACCACCAGACCCGCAGTGTTGGGAGTTGTACAACTTCGTCGAGGTGTTCGCATGGGACAACCAGAGCCATCGGGCATATGACTGGGCTGAATGCTGGGTCGACATCTACCACCCGGCCATCATGATCGAGAAGTGGCCGAACATGGAATGCGCGGCCGAGGGTGATACCGTAATCTACACGATCGTGGTCTCCAACCCAACGATCGACACATGGATGTACTACGACGTCTACGACACCCTCCTCGGGGGACTCATCGGAAGCGGATACCTCGCACCAGGAGCGTCAGGTACGTATACCGTACCCTATCTCGTTCCGTACATTCCGGCAGATCCCGTCGAGTGGGAGCTGTACAACCTCGTGGAAGTATTCGCCGAGGATGACCAAGGCCACGAGGTGTACGACTCTGCCGAGTGCTGGGTCGACATATATCACCCGGCTATCGAGATAGAGAAGTGGACTGTCGAGACATGTGCCGCGGAGGGAGACATCGTCACCTACTTCATCAGAGTGACCAACCCGACAATCGACACGTGGATGACCTATGTGGTCACCGATGAGATGCTCGGAGGTACGATCGGAAGCGGGTCCCTGGGACCGGGCGAGTCGTATGTCTACGAGGTGGACTACGAGGTACCGTACATGGTGCCTGATCCGATAGAATGGGAGCTCTATAACTTCGTCGAGGTCGATGCATGGGACAGGCAGGACCATGACGCTTACGACTGTGACGAGTGGTTGATAGATATCTATCATCCTGCGATAGACGTCGAGAAGTGGACCAATGAGACCTGCGCAGCTGAAGGAGACATCATCACCTTCGTAATCGAGGTGACGAACCCGACCATCGACACGGGGATGCGTTACGATCTGTACGACCCACTGCTCGGAGGTTATCTGGGAAGCGGATACCTCGCACCGGGCGAGAGCGTCGTCTATTACGAGCCTTACGCAGTCCCGTACATCGCGCCGAACCCGCAAGAGTGGGAACTGCTGAATGAAGTCTGGGTAGACGCGTGGGATGACCAGAACCATTACGTATACGACTACGACGAATGGTTGATAGACATCTACCATCCCGGCATCTACGTCGAGAAGTGGCCGAACATGGAATGCGCGGCCGAGGGTGATACCGTAATCTACACGATCGTGGTCTCCAACCCAACGATCGACACATGGATGTACTACGACGTCTACGACACCCTCCTCGGAGGACTCATCGGAAGCGGATACCTCGCACCAGGAGCGTCGGGTACGTATACCGTACCCTATCTCGTTCCGTACATTCCGGCAGATCCCGTCGAGTGGGAGCTGTACAACCTCGTCGAGGTCATAGCGTGGGACGACCAATTCCACTACACAGACGCCTATGCCGAGTGTTGGGTTGACATATACCACCCGGACATAGTCGTCGAGAAGTCGGCAGCGGAGGACTGTGCAGCCGAAGACGATACGGTCGTCTACACCATCGTAGTGACCAACCCGACCATCGATACCCCGATGTTCTACGACCTCTACGATCAGCTGCTCGGTGGATGGTTCGGCAGCGGATACCTCGTGCCCGGTGAGTCACACACATACACCGGATACTACACCGTTCCGTACATGCCGCCGGAGTACGGTGTGTGGGAACTCTACAACGAGGTAGAGGTGTTCGCGTACGACCCGCAGGAGCATCCCGCTTACGATTCGGCTGAGTGCTGGGTGGACATATACCATCCGGACATAGTCGTCGAGAAGTGGTCCGACATGCAGTGCGCGGCCGAGGGAGAGGTCATAGTCTACACGATCGTGGTGACCAACCCGACCATCGACACTCCGATGTACTACGAGGTATACGACTTCATGCTCGGAGGACTCCTAGGAAGCGGGGATCTCGATCCAGGTGCAAATGACACATATAGGTTCAACTTCACCGTCCCGGTGATTCCGGCACAACCTGGTGTTTGGGAACTCTTCAACGAAGTCTGGGTCGACGCGTGGGACGACCAGGGGCACTACGTGTGGGACTACGACTCCTGCTATGTCGATGTCGTGCATCCCGAGGTAGTGATAGACAAGTACTCTGTGCTGACATGCGCCCACGACGACGAGCGCATCGAGTACATGATAACCGTCACCAATGTCGGAGACACTTGGCTGAACGGCACTGTGCACGATGATTTGCTCGGCCTGCACCACGACTTCTACGATCTCAGACCGTGGGACTCGATCTATCTCTATCCGACATATGTCGTGCCCGTCGGATCCGAATGGGTCATCAACGAGGCATGGGTCGAGGCCTGGGACCACCAGGACCACAGAGTGACGGACAACGCCACCTGGGAAGTCGAGATACTGCACCCATCGGTAGACATCGTCAAGACTGGGCCCGACTACGCCAACCCCGGAGATACGATCACCTACACAGTCACGGTCACGAACGACGGAGATACCGAGCTGTTCGAAGTCGACATCTACGATTCGCTCGTTGGGCCGATAGCCACTGGCCTTGAGCTCGGAATCGGCGATACGGTCGTGTACACGTACACGTTCGTTGTACCAGCCGGAGAGGGTGTCCTCGAAAACACGGTAACCGTGATCGGCAGGGACAGACAGTTCGTATGGGTGGACGACTCCGACAGCTGGACCGTCCAGAAGTACAACAAGATAACTGGATACAAGTTCGCCGACCTTAGCCGTGACGGAGTATGGGACTTGGGAGAACCCGGCGTGCAGAGCTGGGTCATCGACCTCGTCGGCGTACTCGACGGCGGAGGCTACGACAACCGCACGAGGATCACGGACAGCATGGGCTACTACGAGTTCACGAACCTCGAGGCCGGCGTGTACACCGTCACAGAGACGATGGTGAGCGGCTGGCAGAGCATGACCGCGACTTCGTACACCCTCGTGGTCGGAAGCGGTGGCTTGTACGTACGAAGCTTCGGCAACGTACCCATGGGAAGCATATCCGGCTTCAAGTGGTGGGACCACGACCTCGACGGCGTCTGGGACGAAGGCGAGGAAGGCATTCCAGGCTGGATGATCTCGCTGAGGGGAATGGACGCGAACGGCGATCCTGTCTCGCGCACGACCTACACTGACGAGAACGGCTCCTACATGTTCGACGACCTGATACCGGGCATCTACACCGTCTACGAGGAGATACTCGGAGGATGGTACCCGACGACCCCGAGCAGTGTGATCGTCGATGTGAGCAGCCTAGTACCGTTCGAGATCGACGGCATCGACTTCGGCAACGCGAAGTACGGCTCGATCACTGGTTTCAAGTGGCTCGACGAGTACATGAACGGCCAGTGGGACTATGACGAACTCAAGCTTGCCGGTTGGACGATAGGCATCGAGGGCACGCTTGCGAACGGCTCTCACTTCGGCCCGATGTACACCACGACCGACGTGAACGGCAACTACGCGTTCGTGGGGCTGCTGCCGGGCGAGTACACCGTCTGGGAGGTCATCCCCGAGGGCTGGGTCAATGTCACGCCGTCGGTGTTGCACATTACCCTGATAGAAGGGACCGAGATGACTTGCGCCAAGTTCGGCAATGTCGAGTACGGCGAGATCAGCGGCTGGAAGTTCCTCGATTGGGACATGGACGGCGTCAAGGACGGCGACGAGCCGGGCATAGCCGGATGGGCCATAACCCTCACGGGCTGGCTCAACGACGGCGACTGGCCGTACCCGCTGCCTGGATGCACGGACAACGCCACATACGTTGGCCCGATCACCGTATACACCGACCCTGACGGTTACTGGGAGTTCCCGGACCTGCTGCCTGGTGTGTACCGCGTGATCGAGGAGAGCAGAGACCTGTGGTACCACACGATACCTCCGGCGCAGACTGTCGTCCTCGGCTCGGGCACGGTCATATACGACGTCAAGTTCGGCAACGTGCCGTACACCTGCCTCTGGGGCTTCAAGTTCGAGGACATAGACGGCGACGGCGTATGGGACGAGGGCGAGCCTGGACTGCCCGGATGGACCGTCGTGGTCGAGGGCGTCCGGAACGACGGCGTGCCCGTATACATCGAGATGGTGACCGACGAGTTCGGATACTGGGAGACATGCTACAACATACTCCCGGGGAGATACATCATCTGGGAGATGTGGCAGCAAGGTTGGATGCCGACGACGACGGACTACTATGAGTTCTCCCCGCGGATGGCCTTCGAGCCGATGGACTACTACTTCCTGTTCGGCAACTTCGAGCTGGGCAAGATATTCGGCTACAAGTACGAGGACATGAACGGCAACGGCGTGTTGGACGACGGTGACATCCCGATCGAGGGATGGACCATATCGCTCAGCGGGCCGATGTCCGGGTCGACGACCACCGACGAGAACGGATACTATGAGTTCTCCGGTCTGTGCTACGGCATGTACACCGTGACCGAAGCGGACCGCGCGGGCTGGATACACACTTCTCCGACATCTCACTCGATACTGGTAACATCCGGCGCGGTGATCGAGGTACCTGTGTTCTTGAACGTGGAACTCAGCATCATCTGGGGCTACAAGTTCGAGGACATCAACGGCGACGGCGTGTGGGACGAGGGCGAGCCTGGCATACCGGGCTGGACCATATACATGATATGGGATCTGGACCCCACGATCTACAACGCGACGACCAACGAAAGCGGATACTACGAGTTCGCCGGCCTCACTCCCGATGCGGAGTACATGGTCTGGGAGGAGGAGCGGCCGGGCTGGACCGCAACGACGCCGAGAGGATACATCTTCGAGATCGTATCCGGCAGCTCAATAAGAGTGCCTGACTTCGGCAACTTCAGGCATGTGGACATCGTCGTGTTCAAGTTCGAGGATGTCAACAGCAATGGCATCTACGACGACGGAGACGTGCCGCTCGCAGGTTGGGAGTTCATCGTCATGGGACCGGGCGTACCCGGTGGATCGACGATGTTGGTCACCGACGGTCTCGGACTTGCGTCCGTGGAAGTCAATGCGGCCGGAGTGTACACCGTCGAGGAGCTCGTCCAGATGGATTGGTGCCCGACGACTCCGCCGATCAGAGAGGTGTTCGTCCTGTCAGGCATGGCAGACCCCGAGGTCGTCATGTTCGGCAACTTCAGGTGCGTCGACATCACGATCTTCAAGTACGAAGACGTGGACAGCGACGGCGTCTACGACCCGAGGATCGACAACCCGATCATGGGCTGGACATTCACCTTCGTCGCGGAGGACCAGAGCTGGTTCAACCTGACGACGGATGCGAACGGCGAGATCCATGTAACGTTCTGTGAAGCGGGCGAGTGGATGATCATCGAGGAGGACCGAGAGGGATGGTCTCCTGTCAACCCGGCCTGCGGATCCGTGTGGATACTTGTCTTCTCGGGCACGGCCATCAACCTGGATACGCAGTGTGAGCAGTACTACTTCGAGTTCGGCAACTTCCATTGCGTGGAGATCAGGATATTCAAGTTCTGGGACACCTGTAGCAATGGATGGTACGACCCGGAGATAGGCGATGTACCGCTGCCCCGGTGGTACTTCGACATATTCGGCCCGAGCTACCCGACGGGAGCGGACGGCTGGACGGACGAGGGAGGCTACCTGTCCTTCATGGTCTGCAGAGCGGGGACGTACATCGTGACCGAAGAGGACCGAGAGGGTTGGTCGCACATCAGCCCGCTCAGCGGGTTCTTTGAGGTGTATGTCGATTCCGGAGACGGCGTCATTGAGCTGTGGTTCGCGAACTACCTCGACGTCGACGTCCCGATATTCAAGTACGAAGACGTCAACAGCAACGGCGTCTACGACGAAGGCGACAACCCACTCGAGGGCTGGTACTTCGAGCTCGTCAGGAACGACGACCTCGCGGTGTACAGCGGATACACAGGGCCGGACGGTTACCTGAATCTAACCGTGAACCGTTCGGGCGTGTACACGTTGACCGAGGAAGACCGCGAAGGCTGGACGCACATCAACCCGGCGACAGGCATGAGGCTGGTCAACGTGTTCTCCGGAATCGTGATACCGGTCCAGATGTTCGGCAACTTCGAGGATGTCGATATCGTGATCTTCAAGTTCGAGGACGTCAACGGCGATGGCATCTACGACGAGAGGATCGACAGACCCCTGCCTGGTTGGATGATGAACGTCACAGGTCCGGGGCTGGGCGACGGAGTGGAAGTCCTGACCGACGCGGACGGATACGCGAACGTGACCGTCAACAGCGCGGGCGAGTATGTCGTGACGGAGGAGGTACGCGACGGCTGGTGCCTTACGACGATGTTCAACCCGGTCTACGTACGGATCGTGTCGGGCTACGCAGAACCGCAGCCCGTGATGTTCGGCAACTTCGACTGCGTCGACATCTCGATCTTCAAGTACGAGGACATGAACTGCAACGGCATCTACGACGACGGCGATGTAGCCATCGAGGACTGGCCGATCGAGGTCTGGCCTCCAGAGAGCTTCTTCGATGTCGTGTACACCGACGAGAACGGATACGCCAACTTCACGGCCTGCGAGGCCGGCTGGTGGTACCTGGTCGAGGAGTACTATCCCGGGTGGGTCTGGACACAGCCATACGACGGATACTACGTGTTCTTCGTGCAATCCGGAGCAGTGTTCGAGACATTCATGTTCGGCAACTTCCACATACCTGAGGTCACGGTCTTCAAGTACGAGGACGTGAACAGCAACGGTGTGTACGACGACGGCGATGTGCCCGTAGACAGATGGTACTTCGAACTCAGGGACTGCACCGGAGCCTTGATCGACTGGGGCTACACGGGCGTCGACGGACTCCTGACGTTCTATCCGCTCTGCGCGGGAACTTTCACCATCATCGAGGAGGACCGGCAGGGCTGGACGCACATCAACCCGGCGACGGGCATGATGACTATCGACGTGTGGTCCGGGCTCGTAACAGACCCTCTGATGTTCGGCAACTTCAGAGACGTGTGGATCCCGGTGTTCAAGTACGAGGATGTCAACAGCAACGGCGTCTACGACGAAGGCGACGGGCCGATACCGGGCTGGAACTTCACGATAAGCGGGCCGGGAGTGACGAATCCGATCGCCACGACCGGCGGAGATGGACTCGCCTACTTCGTCGTGAACAGATCAGGCACCTACACGGTCACCGAGGAGGACAAGGTCGGCTGGACGCACGTGAACCCGGCGGACGGAGACCTCGACGTGTACGTCGGATCGGGCTATTGTCTGGAACCTCTGATGTTCGGCAACTTCCATGATGTCATCATACTGATCTTCAAGTTCGATGACATCTACGCCGACGGACGGTACTACCCAGGAGATGGAGACGTCCCAATCGCAGGTTGGACGTTCTGGCTCTACATCCTCGACGGAGACGAGTGGGTGCTCGTAGCCACGACCGAGACGAACGCCACAGGGTATGCGTCTTTCGTGGTCACGAAGGCCGGAGAGTACATGGTCGTGGAGGAGCAGCGCGACGGATGGTATGCGATACTGCCTCCGACAGGCTTCCATGAAGTCGAGGTACACAGCGGCATGGGCACCATCGAGCTGTGGTTCGCGAACTTCAAGATGGGCATGATATTCGGCTGGAAGTGGAACGACCTCGACGGCGATGGCGAGTGGGACGAAGGCGAGCCCGCGCTCCC
>JBFESP010000027.1:0-11904 GCA_041548485.1 Thermoplasmata archaeon
ATATTGTCCTTCACACGATTTTGATGCGTTCGTATGCGTGAATAGTCAAGGCTTTGCCCCCATGGCCTTTTCTCTGAGGTTCCCGTTTGAACATAAATACATTCCTCAGAATTAAAATGTGCGAGGGCCCGGATATTGACCTGGAATCTACTGGTATTTAAAGGTCGGAGCTTGAAGATTCAATGCGGAATTCTTTGACGGTATGGAATTCCCAGCCTGACCGCATCACACCTGCGGACTCATACCGGCACGAGCGCTCCTAGAACCCAGCTGACTCAGAAAGTCTTAATGTACGATAACGCCGTTATCTTCATTCCTCGAGGTGGTTCGAGGAGGGGGTGAACGATGAAAAGGATAGCTGTAGCAGCCGTTAGCACTCTAGTGGCTGCTCTAATGGCTCTTGTCCAACCAGTATCTGCAACTACTGAAGTAACGGTGTCCGTTGCCGATCGAGAGGGAGACCTTGGCGGCGTCGGCTACGTCTGCTACCAGGATGAGAACGGTGACTGGGCATGGGATCCGTGGGTGTTCTGGTCAGATTCTTCTCCTATCGGTATCGCAAGCTATCTCGACATGCTCGGGGCCTGGGTAACGTTCGAGTGCTCTCCGAGCAAAGTGAAATCAATTGAGATGGGGATGACGCTGGCGGCGCCTCTATACCCGGAGGTGGCAAATTTGCCAGTAGGCGTGAAGATGGTCAGGTGGGTCTGGTTCTTCTACCAGGAGCTGCCCGAGTTCCACGGAGATTACTACATCTACATCGATTGGAACGGCGAGGAATTCGCAGTCTACCTTGCTGATTACGCATCCACCGACAAGGAATGGAACTCCGACGTCCCACTGGTCCCGATGGACTTCGAGGCTTCCGTGCAGATGGAGACCTTCGTGGACGAGGATGGCATCGAACGAATGAACATCGTGGCGACAACGAGCGATCGCGGGATTCTTGACTTGATTCTGACATGCAACTACTGGTTCTTCGAGACTCAGTACGTCCACAGCGAAGGCTTCGAGGAATTGACGACGCGAGGTTGGTGGGCAAGCGACATGACAGACATTGGCTACGACCCCAGCACCGACATTCTGCCTATTTGGCCGGTTCCTGAAGTCTAGAATTCACCGGAACGAAACCTTCTCAAACCTCTCATTTCTGTACTGTTCCATTCATTGGATCGAGTTGCACCGAGCTTCTCGATTCCCGTAGAATCTGATGCTGCTCCGCCCCTATGGCCTTTTCTCTGAGAGTTCCCGTTTGAACATAAATCCAATACACGGAATTAAAATGTGCGAGGGCCCGGATTTGAACCGGGGAACCCCTACGAGAACAGATCTTGAGTCTGTCGCCTTTGACCGAGCTTGGCTACCCTCGCTCGGGCCGTAGTTAAGCTTGGAAACATAATAAACATTCCCAGGTGATTCTTGAACAAACGTCACGACACGGAATCGAAATGATCTCCGCAATCCGATGCTTCTAAGACTGCACTAGAAAGCGCAGTGGATTTCGTTCGGGGTTTCCTGAGAATCTAACACCGTTACGGTTGAAAGGAGCTGAAAACCGTCGCACCGAAAAGGATTAAATAGAAAGGTAATGTTGTATCACCTGGCGGGCCCGGGCAGAGCCTGCCAATCTCCAACATGGAGAGGCATCACCAACACACCTCGCCATTTCCTCCAGAATTTCGAACCACCCACAACTTTTGACAAAAGAGGTGTTCGTCATGCCTCTCCACCCTTGGTCTTACTTCTTCTGGTGTAGAGCACCTGGATGGCACATCCTGGAACATCCGAACAGTGATTGCGGAGGCCGTGAAATGCGCTCATGACGGAAGGGCCTCAACGGGTGAGGACGGTGCATCCTTCCTGTGTGACAATCACTGAATGCTCCGCCTGGGCCACGAGTCCCTTGCCGGCCTCAACGAGTATCGGGTAGCTCATGATCATCCCCATCCTCACCATTCTGGGCAGCAAGGACGTTGCGTCGGGGTGAAGCTCCTCGCACCATCTAGCTGCGAACGGGAACCCGCCGAAGGACGATTGCAGCCTGGAGAAGAAGGTGGTGATCTCAGGAGGCGCCCTCCTGTCCCTCATGATCCGGAATATCCCGCCTCGGCTGCCGCCGCTGACTTTGCCTTTCCCCGTCGTGGAAAATGGTTCGATTGCGACGACCATACCCTCCTTGAGTGCTGAGCGGTCCCGGTTCTTGACGTTGGGTACGCTCATCCCTGCATGCAGGTTGTACCGCTCCATGCTGTGCCCCGTGAGATTCTGAATCGGTTTGAAGCCTTCCGAAGTAATCGCGCGCTCGATCGCCTCGCCCATGGCGGAAACCGTTGTCCCCGGAGACATCATCTGCATGCACATCTCGAGTGCGGTCTCCGCGGCGCGAATCAGTGGGGCATGGTTCTTGGTTCCGACCTCGACGGTCACCGCGGTGTCTCCGGGATAGCCGTCGACGTGTGCGCCGATGTCGATCTTGACGACGTCGCCTGCCGAGAAACGTATGTCGGTGGATTTAGACGGCGTGTAGTGTGCGGCGACCTCGTTCACGCCGATGTTGACTGGAAAAGCACACTCCGCGCCCTTAGACCTGATGAGGTTCTCGACCGCGTCCACGAGCTCGAGCGCGCTACCTCCTGCCCGCACGTTCGCCGCGGCGTACTCTCTTGCATCCTTCGTAATGCTACCGGCTCGGATGTACTTCTCCAGCACATCCTCATTCACGGAGGGCGTTCTCGATCTCCTCCTGTGATATCGCGCCCTTTCGGATGACCTCGACCGTGCCGTCCGACACGTCGACGATGGTGGACGGCTCGGCCTTGGCAGTCTTTCCGCAGTCGATGCATATCTTGACTGTGTCCTTCAGATCCTTCGTTGGTATCTTAGCATCCGTGGGATCCTTGTGAGAGTGCAGGTTCGCACTCGTGGAAGTCACAGGTCCGAACCTGTCTATCACCCTGATAGCCAGAGGATGGTCTGGTATCCTTATCCCGACCAGGTTCGAACCCGAAGTCATGATGTCAGGGATCGTAGGTTTCCTCGTGAGAAGGACTGTCAGCGCCCCCGGGAGGAACCTGCGGACCAGCTTCCTTGCGTTGTCGTTGAGCACGGCGACGCTCTCGATCATCTTCTCGTTGCTGACAGCGATGGACAACGGCATATCGAACGGCCTGTTCTTTGCGAGGAAGACCTTCTTCACCGAGCCCTCGTTGAACGGGTCCGCGCCGATGCCGTACAGAGTGTCGGTGGGATAGACGATCATCTCCCCCTCCTTCAGCACAGCCACTATCTCGTCGACCTCCGCCTCGGACAGGTCACAATCCTTGCACATACCCTTGCGGTTCGCACACTTGATCACTTTCATCAGTACGCCCCTTCGATGTACTCAGCCGACAGCCCCAGGTGATGCTCCGCGTCTCCTTCCGCATACGACCCGTGGCCCGGATACATGTCCTTCAGTCCCAGCGTTCTCAAGCGCCTCAGCGACGATTTCAACTGCCCGAGATCTCCGCCCGGAAGGTCCCACCTTCCGACACCCCCGTCGCAGAACACGGTGTCGCCGACGACCGCCGCCTTGCCCTTCCTGTCCAGAAGGGCGATGCTCCCTGGCGAGTGGCCAGGCGTGTGCACGATTTCCAGCTCGGATGATCCGCATCGAAGGATCTGTCCTTCCCTTAGAGGCTCTACGTCGATCTCGTCTATGCCCCTGCCGAACATCTGGCTCACAGTCAACGACATGTCTCCTGCCCGCAGAGGCTCAGCCTCCGCCTCGTGAAGGTATATCCTCGCGCCTGTGGCCCTGCAGACAGCCTCCGCGCCGCCTATGTGGTCGTAGTGGGAGTGCGTTAACACGACACGCTCGATGCTCTTGAGGGGGACGATCTTCGCGATCGTCTTCAAGGTCGAGTCCACGTGCATGCCCGCGCCCGTGTCCACCACTATCGGATCGTCGTCCTCCAGCAGATACACGTTGCTATCGTAGGCCACACCCGCGATGTAGTGTACCTTCATTCCATGGAGGGGATAACGCTAGCCTAATAAAACTTTGGCATATGACGCTTGCTCGTCGCACATATCCTGATCAGGCTCCGAACCAGTCTGGCAACGACTAGTCCCTCGCCAAAACGACCAGCTTCCTCCGCTCCTCGAGATTGACCTGGGACACGGTCTTCGACAGGGAGAGTTCCTCGGCACGTGCGAGGCCGTCGAGTGCCTGGAGCACCGCGTCTCTGTGAGGTCTACGGATGTCGACCCCTGCCTCCTGGAACTGGTGCTGGATGATCAGCATAGCCTTCTCAAGATCCCCGTATTGGGCGCAGAAATCCTGAACGACGTGGTCCACCACCTCCGCCAGAGTCGTCGGGTCGTCGGACCCTGCCGACGGCGGAGCCGCAACGTCGGCCACCATCATCTCGCCGAGCGTGTGGAACATGCCCTCCACATTCTCCCCGGTCTTCGCGCTCGCCAGACAGGTCGGAAGATCGAGCTTCTGCCCCTGGGACTCCAGCACCGTCGCGGTCATCTGCTCCTTGTCCGCGAGGTCGGCCTTGTTGCCCACAAGGACCGTCGGAACCTTCCCTACGACGAGCTCAGCCTCCTTGAGCCAGAACTCCAGAAGGCTGTCGACGGTCTCCGGACGGGTCAGGTCGCCGACGAGTATCAGTCCCTGGGCACCGCTCAGGCTCGCCGCGCGTATCTTGGAGTACTCCTTCTGTCCCAGGACGTCCCATATCATCAGCCTCAGGTTGACGATGAGATTGGGCTTGATCACCTGGATGTCCTTCCTGGAAACCTTGGTGCCTATGGTGGCGATGTACTTGTCGTCGAACTTATCCACGACATAGCGGGCGATGAGAGAAGTCTTGCCAACGCCGCCGTCGCCCAGCAGCACGACCTTCTTGAGTATCTCGCGGAGCTCCATCCGGGGCGAAATAGGTGCCAGATGGATTATAAACCTTCTATCGGGGGAGGAGCCCTGCCAGGAGTTCAGCGTCAGGTCTTGCCGCTGATCAGTCGTTTCAAGAGGTGGTCCACATCTGCAATCTCGGCCGTGTCTCCGGACCACTTGGTCAGCCTGTCACCGAACCGCTCCTCGATCTCCTCGGTGACCTCCTTGAGCTGCAGCCGCAGTTTCTCCGGCGTCTTCGTCGATATGATCGCCGCGATCACCACGGTCTTGGAGTGCGATATGAGTATGTCGTAGTTCTCGAACCGTATCTCCTTGAGCTTTCCACCATGCTCGTCGAAACTCTCCTTGATGAAGCTCTGCACGGCGGTCAGCATTCCGGCCATGATGTGCTCATCCTGGTCGGGTCTGAGGCGACGGGTGTAGTGTTTCATGAGCATCCCCGTGGGAGTCATCAGGAACACCTCATCTATTATCGTGGTTGACGACCGCCATATCGTGAAGAACCCAGCGATGTTGATGCATGCAAGAGCCGCGGCGAGGCCGACGAAGAACAGACGCGTGACATCGTCCTCGAATGGAACGATGTACGCAGTTATCAACAGGACGACGAATATGGACACGGACATCACGGCTAGAGTCCCGACCTTGATTTCCTTCTCCATCGAGTCGGATGATTGGAGGGGGCCACAATAATCCTTTCTATCACATCGCGTGGTTTGCGCTAGGGAGGCGGTCGCAGGCGATATGGACAACGAATAAATACGTAGGTGCCCGCTTCTAACCCGACATTGCATCGAAGAAGGCGTGTGGCGCATGAAGCTGTTTGAGTACAAGGCCAAGGAGCTGATGAGGAGATACGGCATTCCAGTCCCTGAGGGGTTCGTCGTGACGTCGCCGGACCAGATCGACCGTTTGCCGGGCCCGGTCATGGTCAAGGCCCAAGTCCTCATCGGCGGCAGGGGAAAGGCCGGCGGGATAAAGCCGGCGGACAACGTCCACGAGGCGAGGGAGGCCGCCTCTGCGATACTCGGCATGGACATTCGCGGGTACACGACGAAGGAGGTACTGGTCGAGAGGAGGATCGCTGTGGACAAGGAGATCTATCTGGGGGTGACCGTCGACAGGGGTCGCAAATCCGTGCTCATAATGGCGTCAGCGGCCGGTGGAATAGACATCGAATCGGTCCCGGAAGACAACGTCCTCATGGCGCATCTGGACCCGCTCATAGGTTATCAGCCATACGTAGGTCGCAGGGTGGCGAAGGCGGTTGGACTAACCGGGCCTCAGGCCGCCCAGATGGAATCCATATGCCACCGGCTGTACGAACTCGTGACGAAGGAGGATGCCGAGCTGGCCGAGATAAATCCTCTAGTGGTGACCGAGGATGGCGAAATCGTCGCGGGGGACGGGAAGGTCACGATAGACTCCGACGCACTGTTCAGACACAAGGAGTACCAAGGGCTCGAGGAAGACCTCACGCCGCTGGAGGAGAAGGCCAGGAAGCTCGACATCGCGTTCGTACAGCTCGACGGGAACATCGGGGTGATCGCCAACGGGGCAGGGCTCACGATGGCCACCCTGGACAGCCTCAACGTGTTCGACGGCAGGGCCGGCGTGTTCCTAGACCTTGGAGGCACCGACGACCCGGAGAAGGTCAAGCAGGCCATGCTGCTCATGGAGGAGGCCGACCCGAAGGTGATCCTAGTCAACATATTCGGTGGAATAACGAAGTGCGACACCGTGGCAGCCGGACTCCTGGAGGCGATGGACGAGAAGAGGATAGAGGCGCCCATAGTCGCGAGGATAAAGGGAGTGAACGAGGGGCACGCCCGTGACATGCTGAAGAACGCGGGCATCATCCCGGCCTCCGGACTGAGCGAGGCTGCGGAACTCGCAGCCAAGGAATCCCTGAGGTGACATGGATGGCGGTCATAGTGAACGAGGATACGCGGCTGTTGGTCCAGGGCATCACCGGGTATCAAGGGACGTACCATTCGAAGGCGATGATGGACTTCGGGACGCGTGTCGTCGCTGGCGTGACCCCGGGTAAGGGTGGGCAGGAGGTGCACGGGGTGCCGGTGTTCGACACCGTCGAAGAAGCCGTCGAACGCACCGGAGCGAACGCCTCGTGCGTGTTCGTCCCCGCCCCGTTCACGAAGAGTGCGGTGCTCGAGGCGATAGACGCAGGCATCAGAACGGTCGTCGCCGTCACTGAACACGTACCCGTCCACGACGCGATCCATTTCGTTTCGGTTGCCAGGGCTAGGGGCGTCGTCCTCATAGGGCCCAACTGCCCGGGACTGGCGTCCCCGGGGCTCGCGAAGATAGGCATCCTGCCCAACAAGATCTTCAGGAAGGGCGATGTGGGCGTGGTGTCCAGGTCAGGGACGCTCACCTATGAGATAGTGGACGCGATCACCGAGAGCGGGCTCGGGCAGTCGACCTGCGTCGGCATCGGAGGGGACCGGGTGCCGGGGATGGGGTTCGTGGACGCCTTGAGGCTGTTCGAGGAGGACGACGAGACGAACAGGATCGTCCTGGTGGGGGAGATCGGTGGGACAGCGGAGGAGGAGGCGGCCGAGTTCATCACCGAGAACGTGACGAAACCCGTCGTCGCATACATAGCTGGCAGGACGGCCCCGCCGGGAAAGCGCATGGGCCACGCAGGGGCTATCATCGCAAGAGGAAGGGGAACTGCCGAGAGCAAGATCAAGGCTCTCGAGGCGGCAGGTGTGAGGGTCGCCCCGTTGCCCACGGACGTGCCCGGCCTGGTACGCACCTGAGGGCGTGCGGTACCCGTGATAGTTCGACCATAACATTACATAGTAGCGTCCCATGGATGAGAACCGCAATGACCGAAGAGCTGGATGTCATCTTCTTCGACCTTGGCGGGACCTTGGTCGACATGAGCGTGTCGAGGGATAGCGTGTGGGCTGAGGTACTGTCCAGACACGGAGTGGACGTCGAGGCCGGAACGCTCACCAGCGCCCTCAGAAAGACGGACAGGGCCCTCGACGAGGCGTTCGCAGACATCCAGGGAGCGGACGAGGGGCCCTTCTGGAAGAGATACGACGCGGAGGTGGTTGGCAACCTTGGACTCAGCATCGACCTGGAGGACGTCGAGGCCGACCTCTCGGCGTCGTTCGACCGGATCATACCGGACGAGAGCTTATGGAAGGACTACCCAGATGCGAAGCCTACCCTCGAAAGCCTCGCCGGAAGGGACATCGGGGTAGGCCTCATCTCGAACGCGACGGACCTGGCCAGAAGAGTGCTCCGCAGGCTGGACATGGAGAAGTACTTCGACCCGATCATCATCTCCTCGGAGATAGGCCATCGCAAACCGGAGAAGGAGATATTCGACATCGCGTTGAACGAAGCGGGGGCCGCACCGTCACGGACGCTCTACATCGGCGACAAGTTCGCAGTGGACATCAAAGGAGCAAACGGGGCGGGTATGAACACCATACTGGTAGACAGGGGGAACGTGTATCCCGACGCGTCGTGCGTCAGGATATCCGACCTGTCAGCTCTCAGGACTTACGTGTGACGGCTAGAAATCCTGGTACTCAGGGAGTTTCAGCCCCGCAAGATGGCTGGAATCGTTGAGTACCACGGGCTCGTAGTCTCTGTGCCGAACCTTGAAGACCGACATCGCGCACGGGTCGTGCTTGTACCTGCCCATCGCATGCCGCTTCTCGCCCATGAGGTAGGCGGTCATCAGCTTGATCGGCACACGATGGCTCACGATCACGACCGTGCCGGTGCCGTGCGTCCACAGGATCTCCCTGAGGGCGGAGTTGACGCGCTTCCAGGCCTTCTTCATGCTCTCCCCGCCCGGAGGTCTCACCTTCGAGGGGCTCTCCATCCACCGGTTGTACTGCTTTGGGAATTCACTGGCGACCTTGTCCTCCGCCATCCCCTCCCAGGCGCCGTAGCTGATGTCCAAGAAACCATAGTTCTCCCGGACGGTCATGCCGTGTGGGGCGGCTATCCGCCTGGCCGTGACCAGGGCTCGTTTCAGAGGGCTCGTGTACAACGCGTCGAAGACCTTGTCCTTCAACGCCTCGGCGGTCGCGTCCGCCTGGGCGATACCCTCGGCGTTCAGCTTGACCTCCCTGCATCCGCGGAACACCTTGAGGCGGTTCCAGCTCGTCTCGCCGTGGCGTATGAGAATGAGCTCCATCTCGGACATATTCAGTCTCTTCGCATGCTACTCATGCTATTTGTCAACTACCACACCCTGAAGAGCGGGGTATCCTTGGACACGGTTCCATGAGCTACCTGAGAACATACCCAGCCAAAGGCTGCCATCTTCCAAGACTAGACCTCACGGACCGGGCCCGGCCTGCTCGGACACTATGATTGAGTCGGAGAGCCAGATCGTCACTGTCGCCTTGTCCGCCGGGAGGAAGCCGATCCTCATCACCTCGTACACCGAGAACCTTAGCACCACGTAGCAGTCGTGGATGCCCGTCTCGGTGAATGTGGCGTGAACATAACCAAGGGACATGTTCCGGAGTTCGTCCTTCTCGGTCATCCAGCCGATTAGGGTGTCGTCCTCGAGGTAGAGCGATACGTTACGGAGGGATATCTCTGTTCCCTTGAACCAAAAACTGCGGGGTTCCTCAGAGACCTTCGTCACCATGACCTCAAAAACGGTATCTTCGTCCACGGTCGCGTTCCCGTCACCGTGGATGGAGACGCCCCACGTGGTCGTGCCCACGCTGAGCAAGCTGGCCAGGATCTGCACATCCTGCACGGCCGTCATGCTGCCGAGGTTGGCGTGAGTGTCAGGGTTGAGATACAGGCTGCCCACCGAGGACATCACAGGCGGGCTGATAAGCGTCCACACCACGAGGATGACTATGACGACTGCGAGCGCGATCCAACGTCCGATGCGCCTGGGCTCCTTCCGCTCCTTCTTCGGCTTGCCAGGGCGTCCCTCGCGCTCGTATTCCTCTATCCACATCTCCTGGGGATCGCCGTCGAACTCAGCGGAGGCGTCCTCCCCGGGCAGGGGCTCGGGAGGAGGGGGCGGTTCAGGCGGTGGCGGTTCCGGGGCGGCCACGGCACCCTCGCTCGATCCTACCAGTCCATCGTCCTTTTCAGAAGCCAATCAACTCATCCATCCTGATGGCGTCATCGACTACAATCGCAATCAATCTTTCGCCCAGTTACGCTAGCGCGAAGGCGGGCCGTGTTACAGGCGGTTTCAATCCGTACCCTCAGGACCATCCGTCCTCAACGTCCGCATGAGATCGTTGATCCTGTCCAAGCCGCTCATCAGGTACTCCTTCGGCAACGCCGTCCCTATCCGCATGTAACCGTCCATCCCCAGCTGGTCTCCAGGCACGACCAGGACGGACCTCTCCCTTCGAAGGCGCTCGGAGATGTCCGATGAATTCAATCCTGGAGGGTGACGGACGAAACACATCGCCCCGGCCTCGGGCGATCTGTGCGCGAGGGCCGAGCTATGAGCTTCGTTCCAGTCGACAAAGACGCTACAGCTCCTCCTTGCGACCTCTTGGTTCTTCGCGAGTATTCCCTCTCTCCTCTCAGGCTCGAGAACCTTCCTGGCGATGTGGTCCGACAGCAGGGAATGCGTCAGTGTCAGGTAGTCGTGGTAGCAGGTCACCTCCTTGAGCGTCTCCGGCGTGCCGACGAGCCATCCGATCCTCAGGCCAGGCATCCCGTACGCTTTGCAGAGGCCGTTGGTGATGAGTGACCTCTCATGATACCCCCACAGCGACTGCGTCCTCGAACTCCCCAACTCCGCGCCCACGTACACTTCATCCGCAAGGAGCCATGCACCAGAGTCCTTCACGGCGTCTATCAGTGCTTTGCGCTGCTCTGAAGCCATGATGGCACCGGTGGGGTTGTTCGGGTTGCAGACGTGGACGGCCTTCGTTCTCCCAGTGACCACGGCCTTGAGGTCCTCGGGGTCGAACTGCCATCCGATCTCCTCCTTGAGCGGCAGCGGCCTGACCTTCACGCCCCACGACTCCGCCAGGTTCCAGGTCTGCAGATAGCTCGGGACGATTATCACGACTTCGTCACCCCTCTCCAGGAGGCGCCACGCCGCCATGAAGTTCGCCTCCGATGCGCCGTTTGTGACGAGGATGTGGTCCGCCGACGCCAGTTCGTACATGGCGGCGATCGCCGTCCGCAGTCCGAGCGACCCGTTCGTCGGAGGGTAGCCCTGTTCGGCATCGAGCAGGGTCCTGACCGCATCATCGCCGTCCAGGACTTCACTGAGAGCGACGGAAGGTACTCCGCTTCCAGATAGGTCGTAGTCCACTTTGCCCTCGTGCGCACACTGCATCCGAACCATGTCAAAGGCCTGGAGCTTCATCGATCTCGCCGACAGGGCATGAACGCTCATGGATTAAAGACATTCAGTGGAGTTCGGGGCCTCGAACCCCCATATCGACCTCCGCCGACCCCTCGAACCCGGTCTCCCCGCCGACGCAATCACCGGGACGCGGAGACGGTCGGCGGGTCCCACGCGAAAAGTCGACGGCCCGCATGGCCAGAGCAACGCTTTTATACGGGTCGATACATAGCGGGAATCCCAGCCCGCCTAGAGGGCAACGCCTAAATAACGTTGGCTTGCTAGATTAAGGGTTGGTCATGCACCCGTGCAGATTCTGCTCGGGGAAGATGGTTGAGGGGCAGCGGGCGGGAAGGACCTGCGGGCTCCTGTGAGTGCCGATCATGTGCAATCCGGACGTGTGCTGAGTCGACATGCTAGCGGCTAAGTAAACCACTTGGGGAATGGCTCGGTTCGGGCGCCGAAGAAGGTCGTGCCAAGCTGCGATATGCGTCGGGTAAGCGCAAGGAGCTTTTGATCCGACGATTACCGAATGGGACTTCCTGCTCTTCGGAGCAATCCGTGAGGATAGGGAACCGGGGGAATTGAAGCATCTTAGTACCCTGAGGAAAAGAAATCAACCGAGATGCCGTTATTAAAGGCGATCGAACGCGGCAAAGGGCAA
>JBFESP010000028.1:0-10972 GCA_041548485.1 Thermoplasmata archaeon
CCTCAAGTTCCTCCTTCCGCTCGGCGAACATGGACCCGCACTCTTCGCACTTGGTGGCTTCGAAGTGCACGAGGCCTGCACAGACGGGACACATGTATGTCACGTTCTCGGCGAAGACGTTGCCGCACTTCGGGCAGTTCTCGTCCGACTCGCCAACCATCCACGAGCACTTCGGGCACGAGAGCTTCTTCGCCTCTTCCTTGACCTTCTTCGCCTCTATCTCGATTATCTCGGTCAGGAGGCCGTCTATGCTCTCGTCGTCGACCTTCGTCTCTGCCTCCGTGACGAAGTCGACGTATCTGATCCTGCACGAGGGACACACAGTGGTGTCACGCTCGACTGACTCGCCACAGAACGGACACTCGAACTTCGCTTCATTGCCGAATCGAGCGCCACATCTGGGGCAGATGTCGATCTTGCCAGAAACTCTGAAACCGCAGGTGAGGCATCCGAATAGCTTCTTATCATCATCCGTCATGTCGGAGAACCGTCCGATGCAGATGAGGTCCTCGCTCAAGGGCCTAGACCGCGGCCTTTGCTAGGGACTCCCCCGGACTTATTTCTTTCTGTATTGGATGAAATCGCGCCACATCGACACGACGGGTGGAACGGACTCAGGACGACGTCGCTAAGCCAACTTCGCCCAGCGTGCTCTCCAGGGGAAGTAATATATCTTCGTCATGCGGATTATATTCCCCGTCCGTTTGGCGCAGGCTGGTAGAGGACCGGCCCGACGCAGGGGCTGACGATGGCCATGATTGGTTGGGCATGCCGTGTGACTGTGAGGTGTACATTATGATCGGGTCCGCGAGAGGAAGCTGTTCGCTAGGTGTTTGTGTCTTATCGGTTACCGTGTTCTCAGTGCTGCTCGTCGGTGGGCTGTGTTCGTGCGGTCCCGGGTCGGACTCGTCAGAGTCACGCGCATCCATCCTGCAGGTCGAGGGCGCCCCTGTCGCCATCATATCGCCGATGCCTGAGGTCGTCTGGAACGGCAGCCAATTGCAGTTCATCGCGTCCGAGTCCTATGACGACGACGGGAACATCACGGGATACGCCTGGGGGGTGGAGCACCACGGCGAGGTCGAGCTCTTGTTCGGTGAGACACCCCGATACAGGTTCATGACGATCGGGCTGTACATGATCACGCTGACGGTGACAGATGACAACGGCAGCGAGGGGGTGGACTTCACCGCCGTCTATGCCGTCCTGGACTCCGACCTGGATGCCCTCCCTGATTGGTGGGAGATGAAGTTCTTGAACGGCCTGTCGTGGACGGCGTCCAGCGATCCGGACGGTGACAGTTACTCGAACATCGAGGAGTTCGCCCAGGGCACTGACCCGCTCGTCGCCGACCCCGTGGAGGGTCTCATCGAGCAGAATTGGAGATGGTTCCTCTTCGGCGGAACAGCCGCGGTCATAGCGGTGATAATCGTATCTCAGTTCCTGAAGAAGAAGAGGACGGAGGCCCAGCGGAAGAAGACGGAGCTGGCGATCGAGATCGACAAGGCTCTCGACGAGGAGTGACCCTCCCCCACGCCGCCAGACGGCGGGTCGACGCTCACAGGGTGTAGATTATCGCCGCCATACCGACCGCCACGCAGTACGCGCCGAATATCCAGAACTTGCCGGCGCGGATCGCCTTGAGGAGGTAATCTATCGACACCAGGCCGACCGCGAAGGCGGTCACGGCCCCAACCAGGAGCATGATCGCATCGGCTTCGTACCGCTCCAGCGTCGTCACGCCGTAGGCGAACGCGCCCAGCAGCGCGGGGACCGACAGCAGGAACGCGAACGTGGCCGCCATCTCCCTCTGCAGACCCCTGACCATCCCTCCTGATATGCTGAACCCGCTCCTCGAGATGCCCGGGATGATGGCCAAGGCCTGGAACATGCCTATCACAACCGCGTCCACCAGGCGGACGTCCTTCTTCTTCCCCGAGGACAGCCTCTCCGCGAACACGAGCACCGCCGCGTTCACGAGGAGCGCGATGCCGACCAGCCTGAGGTCGAAGAGGTCCTCTACGCCGTCGGAGATGACGAGTCCGAGTACCGCGATCGGCACGGTCCCGACGACGATCATGCCCCCGAGGCGCCTGAGCTGCCTCTCCTGCTCGGACCTGCCGCCCCTGGAGACCACGGCCGCAAGTATGCTCCACAGCTCCTTGCGGAAGTAGACGCATACCGCCAGCACCGTCCCTAGGTGTACCATGAGGTCGAACAGCAGGTTCTCCCCTGCTGGAAGGCCGAACAGCTCCTGCGCGAACACCAGGTGGCCAGAGCTGGACACGGGGAGCCACTCGGTCAGGCCTTGGATGATGCCTAACACGAGGGCTTCCAGGATCTCCATTGGATGCCTGAGATGCTTTGCCTATAATGAACCTTGTGAGGCGTCATTCGGCTAAATCGAATAATATCGAAACAGATAATGATGAGGAAACGTATTTATCAACTGGAACGGTTTGATTGCATCCAGGATGGGCCGGACGGCCGAGACGTCCGTCCTGGTGTCTTTCCCAGGCCGATTGCGCAAGGTGGTAGCTTGAGTACACGTAGCATCTCACGGTTCATCATACCGATTATCTCGCTAGCGTTGCTCATGCCGTTAGTTCATCTCAGCCCGGACGTGGCCGCCTCGCCCGACCCCGAGCGCGTCTTCATAACCGACCCGCACGCCGCGCTCGTCGTCGAGACCTCCGACCCCGTCGCGTTCTGGTCGGTGCTGGACCTCGTAGATCGTAAGGGGCTGGGGGTGTCGTTCTCCTGTGAGGCGACTGGCATCCTCTCAGTCGACTCTGGAGGCGCGGCGGAGCAGCTGGCACTGGAGATATCATCTGTCGACGGCGTCGTGAGCGTGTCGTCCGAGAGCAGGGTTCGTGCGTTGCTCACGCCGAACGACCCTGGGACATCCAATCAATGGGCGCTCGACACGGTCGACGCGTTCGAGGCGTGGGACATGGCGACTGGCACGCACGACGTGGTCGTCGCCGTCCTGGACACCGGCATCGACTGGAACCATCCTGACCTGGCGGCGAACATGTGGACCAACGAGGACGGGTACCACGGATACAACATCGTAGACGACAACTGGTTCCCCATGGACGACAACATCCACGGGTACGATCCCAGTGGCGACTGGGTCGCCAACCTCTACACCTACCACGGCACGCACGTGGCAGGCATAATCGGCGCGGTGATCGACAACGCGTTGGGCATGGCCGGTCTGGCTCAGGCGCGCCTCATGGCCGTCAAGGTCATGAACGAGAGCGGCGAGGGTACGGACGGCATGGTCGCGAGCGGCATCAGATGGGCGGTCGACAACGGCGCGGACATAGTCACGATGAGCCTTGGCGTGGAGGGCACTTCCACCTCCATGGTGAACGCCGTGAACTACGCGCGCAACAACGATGTCGTCATGGTCGCAGCGGCGGGGAACGACGGCACGAGCGTGGTCAGCTATCCGGCGGCGTATCCACAGGTGATAGCCGTCGGCGCGACCGACGACACCGACAGGAGGGCGTCCTTCAGCAACTACGGCACCGGCCTGGACGTCGTCGCGCCGGGCGTGACCATATACTCGACCCAGGGCGGGTCGGGCTACCAATACCTCTCAGGCACGTCCGCTGCCGCCCCGCACGTCGCGGGCGTGGCTGCTCTGATGCTCACGGTCTCTCCGGCGCTGGAGCCGGAGGAGATATCCAGCATAATCAACCAGACGGCGACCGACATCTCTCAGCTTGCCTACGACCCGACGACGGGCTGGGGGATAGTCAACGCGTTCCGCGCGGTCGAGTCGGTCTCCGCCCCGAGGGTGACGATAACCGATCATCCGGAATTCGTCGAGCCGAACGCGACCTACTCGATATCTTGGATGGTCAGCGGGGGAGACCCCGGGGTGATCGAGAGCACCACGCTCTTCTGGGGCACCTCCCCGACCGCAATAGACAACCCGACGACCGTGTTCTCCGGGACGACATGGGCGGTGTTCAGCGTCAGCGACCTACCGTCGCTGCCGGGCAACGGCACGCTCTACCTGCAGGCGGTCGCCACTGTCGACGGCGCGGACTACGCATCCGAGGTCCTGGAGATGCCCGTGCACGAGGCGACCTCGGACAACCTGTTCATGCAGTTCCTGAGGGACGTGCAGGACTACATATTCAACGACCTGGGGCTCATCAACTTCCTTCTGATACTAGCGATACTCGTCGCGATCCCCGTCATCATAGCGGTCGCGCGGCCCAAGCGGAGGCGTGTGAGGACGGTGGCGTCGCCTCCTCCTGCCGCCGCCAGGCCCGCGCAGGCACATTCGAGCCTGAGCCAATACGCTCCGACGCAGGGGAGCGCCTATATGCCGCCACCTCCGCCCCCGCCCCCGCGGTTCGAGAGCTATGTGGACATCGTCGGCGACCGAGCGGTCCCGCCCGTGCTGAAGATAGTCGAGGGAACGAAGGTCGTGTGGGTGAACAGGACCTGGGCCCCGCCACCGGGAGTGGCCATCAGGAGTGGGAGGGTGGACGAAACGGGGGAGCGTCCGGACAGCCTGTTCGGGTCCGGCCTGCTGGTCGCGCCGGGAGACTACTGGAGCGTCACCTTCCACAGGGCGGGGACGTACGACTACTACCTGACGGGTGTCTGGAAGATGGCGAAGGTCGTGGTCGAGCGATACGCCGGTCAGAAGCCAGCTCCGTCTCAGCCAGAGGGACAGCAGCAGGCCGGGCCGCCCGTGACATGAGGGTCATCATCGCCTGTGCTGATCCAACAGAAATACAGAAGACGGGAAAAGGTTTGCCAAGCGAGCGCAGGAGAGCCGGGTACGCAGACGCCGTCGGGCCCGAAGCATCTTGACGGTCTCGAAGAATGATCGTTCGCGACCACTCCGGGGGCGAGCGCGATCCTTCTGCGACGGTCCCTATCTCATCCGCTTGTTCCTTCTCTCAACATACGCTCATTCACGGGCAGTTCCGTTGCGAGTTGCCACTGGCTTGTCCATCGGACTTCTGCTCCTGATTCTGCTCCTCTCCCACGTCGGCGTCCATCACCGGCTCCTCCTCTGCAGGTTCGGGGTCGGGGGTAGCATCATTCTGGCCGCACTTCTCGCCCTTGTCCTCGCTCTCGTACTTGGCTTCGGGCTGCATCATCTTCACGGCCTCCTTCTGCTCCTCGTCCTCCATGCAGTTGAGGTTCTGGTCCTCGGGGGCTCCGTTCCGCTCACCCTCGCGGTGGCGGTGTCTGTGCTGGTAAGGCGCTGACTCGTCTTCGTCGTCGGCCGGGTCTTCGGGGTCCTCCTCGTCGGCCGGGTCCTCGTCCTCATCATCCGCGTCGCCCTCGTCTCCGGTCTCATCGTCGCCCTGGTCATCATCTCCGGTCTCGTCGTCACCGGTGGTGTCATCGTCTCCAGAGCCGTCCGATTGGTCGTCGCCGTCGGTGGATTGGTCGCCGTCACCGGTGCCATCGTCGCCCGAGTCACCGCCGTCGGCTCCATCATCAGGAGTTGAGTCCGGCTGCTCCGGTATGTCGGTCGTGATATCTGGCTTGTCATCGCCGCCAATCATGGCCAATACCAACACTATGCTCAATAGGAGCACAGCAGTCGCAGCAACCGTGGCTAACCTACGCTTGCTAAGCCTGATCCGCTCACCTCCTCTCACTCGACTAACGTTGCGAGTGTTTACCCCTATGCGACTTCTAAGTATTTTAATGATTTGCGTCAGACACTGAATTGCTGGCATACCTCATTTAGTGTCAGACAGAGGTGTGATTGACCGTGTTTCGGGACGGACCCGCGACCGTCGCTCGATCGGCGTGATATATCGGATATATCACGGTATCTCGGGTTGCGGCGTCCCTCCTAGGCATTCAACGACGGCGGCGTAAGCGTCGTAGAGCATCTCCGCTCCCTCCTCGGTCATGTGGTCGCTTCCGAGGAACGCCCTCACCTCGTTGTAGAACGCGGTGAGTATGTGCAGGCAGTCCTCGATGTTGTCCGCCTCGAAGTACCTCTGCGCGACGAGTATCTTGGCGATGAGTCCGTGCACTGAGTGCCCGGGCATCTCGGGCGCGACCTGTATCATGAGCGGTAGTATGTCGATCGGTTCGCAGTATGACGGCGGTGGAGGCGGAGGGGGCGGCGGTTCCGGCTCCGAGGTCGGTGGTGTGTACAGCTCGGTCGATGCCGTCAAGGCGGTGCTAGACCTGCCACCTATGAGCAACACCTTCCCGTCGGTCAGGGTCGCGGCGCCGTGAGCGCCGCGCGCCTGCAGCATCGAGTCGGCGGAGCTCCAGGCCATCCTGCACTGGCAGAACACCTCGGCGGTGGCCGTCGCCCCCGTGGAGCTGCTCCAGGAACCAGCGGCGAGCACCTCGCCGTCGGCGAGCAGGGAGAGCGTGAAGTGCGCCCTCGGTGCGATCATGTCGCCCGAGTCGTACCACGAGTTCGTCTCGGGGTCGAACATCTCGGACGACCTGAGCATGACGCCGCCCGACAGGCCGCCGGCGACCATCACATCCCCTGAGACGGTGACGACGGACGCGAAGTCGTACCTCTTGTTCACCATCGTGGCTTCGTCTCCCCACGAGTTCGTCCGTGGGTCGTAGACCTCGCTCGTTCCTGAGGCGTCGCCTGCGACCGCCAGCACCGAGCCGTCGTCGAGCGCCCACATGGAGAAGAATACCCTCGGGCTCAGCATCGACCCACCGTAGAGCCATGTGTGTGATTCAGGATCGTATATCTCCGCCTCGACGCGCGTCCCGGTCATCCAGTCCGTGCCCCCGCTGACCAGGACCTTGCCGTCGGGAAGTCTTACCGCCGCGTGCCCCGTCCGTGCGAAATTCATGTCCGGGAGGGCGTATGCCGCCCCCGTCGTCAGGTCGACGATCTCCGCCGACGAAGTGGTCCCGACTCCCGTCTCCCCGCCCGCAACGAGGATCGTCCCGTCGTCGAGCAGCGTCGCGGTGTGGCCCAGCCGGGCGTTAGTCATTGTTGGTCCTTGGCTCCAGGACGCCCCGTCAGGGTCGAAGACCTCGGTCGAGGCGGTCGGGCCGCTCACCGACAGGCCGCCCACGGCGACGATGTCTCCGTCCGGGAGCGTGACCACCTCGGGCCACGCCCGGGGATAGGCCATGGAGGGGAAGGAGGACCAGTCAGCGCTCTCAGCGTCGGCGTGCACCGCGATGTACGCGAGCGCGCTCCCGGCGCCGCTGAGCCCGAGCAGCATGGTGACGAGGATGATGCCCACTGCGTGGTTCGGTCCGTTATCAGCCGTAGCTATGAGCGCATCCACTGGCTTCTCCTCCCCCGCACGGCCTACGCCGTGCACCGTCCCGCCAAGGCGGGCGCTGCCGGATCAGACCTTGCATCCATCCGAGCCCTACCCACCGACGGGACGCGCGGAGGCCTGTGCGACGGACCCCCGCAGGCTTCGTGAAGGCCTTACCCGATTTAGAACTTTCCGTATACTGACTGCCGCGGATGGAGGGTCTCACGCCACGGTCTCGATGGACCCGTTCTCCGATGTCGATTCCTGGTCATCGAACGGCTCGACTATCTTCGTCGATCTCTCCAGGAGCGCGAGCTCCCTCGTGCTGAGCACCCGCTCGTCTATGACGAGTATCACGGCGCAATCGTGGATGAGGACGAAGTCGTGCATGTGGTTGACGAACCTGAGCACGCTCTCGAAGTCGTTCTGGGTTATCAGGTACTCGATCCCCTCTATGAGCACGACGGCCTTGTCCATGCCCTCGACGAACTTGGTTATCTTGAGGTTCAGCAGGCTGAGCTCGGTCGGGTCGATGTGGTCCACGCCCGCCCTGCGCGTGAGCCACAGCAGTTTCTCCGCGTCGAAGTCGTGCGAATGCCTCAGGCGGTTCGGGTGCTCCCGCACCACGAGCATTCCCTTCGCGTCGTGCTTCACCGCCTCGTTGAACATGTCGAATGACACCCGGGGCCTCTTCTCCTTCACCAGGTAGATGAACCCGCGCTCCACCGGGAAATGCTCCCCAGGAAGGGGGCGTATCACGGGGAACGGGTCCTGCTGCCCCGTCCTCATCGCGCCGCTGTTCTGGGTGGGATGGCCCGGCCCTCCCCTGGCCTGTCTGTGGTACATTACCGCGGCGAAGGACCCGAGTGAGAGCACTATCGCGGCGAACGCTATGTAGGGCGTGAGGTTGACCGTGCCGGTCGTCTCCACGTCCGCGTCGGATTCGGCCTCCACCACGAAATCCCTGTATGTGTCTCCGGTCCCCCATACGTTCGTGATGTCCCCCCAGGGCGTGTGGGTCAGGTACTCCACCCTGAAGTAGTAGCTGTAAGTCGCCGGGGAGGCGTCCGTCGGCACGGACATGTTGAGCCCGTAGGTCTCGGAGCCGAGCCCGTCCGGCTCGAGCCAGGACGACTCGTTCGACACGTCCTTCCAGGTGTACTCGTTGGGCGCCATCCACGAGAAGTGGACGGACACGTTCGTCACCTTCTGCTTGTAGGCGAGGTCGTCGTAGACGTAGTCCCCTGACAGGAGCATGTTGACCACGGTTATCTGGATGGAGAAGTTCTCGTCCGGGCAGTACGCCGCCTTCGGCGGGTCGAATGACAGGATGACGTTGACCGTGTCGTCGGCAGCGTCCGCATTGGACGCTCCGAGCATCACGGAGAGTGAAACCAGCGTGAGGCAGACCCCAGCAAGGGCCGCCTTGCGAATCGTCCTCATGACCCTTCCCTGACCCCCCGTGTCTGAGGCAGGTCAGTACCCCATGTCCACATCGCTACATAAATTGCACTGCCCTAGCCTGGGCAGCCGTTCGTGGAAGGCCAGATATGTGCCAGCGTCAGACCCTCACGCTCTTGTCGTCCTTCGTGATGTTGAGGACGATCTGCGTGAACGTCCGGTCGACGTTGTCGTGGTCCAATGCCCTCTTGACGAAGTCGTTGAGCTCGACCCTGTTCTTGAACCTGGCCATGATGATGGCGTCCCAGTCGCCGGTTGAGTCGAAGACGGCGTAGACCGCGGGGTCCTTGGCCAGGTCCTTCTCCGTCTCCAGTATCCTGCCGTGTATGACCTTGACTCCGATGATGGCCATGAAGTCGTATCCGAGCTTCGTGGCGTCCAGGACCGGTATGTAACCCTGGATGACTCCCGCACGCTCCATCGCCCTGACCCTGTTGGATACGGTGGTGAGGGATATGTGCAGCTCCTTCGCGATGTCCCTGAAGCTCTTCCTCGCGTTGTCGTTCAGGCTCCTGAGTATGTCGAGGTCGAGATCGTCGAGCTCGATCGGTTCGTTCTTCTTGGCTCCGGCCCTCATCAGGGGGTAGCGTACACCCATCCCGATATTTATCTTGCATGTCCTCACCCGTGCAATGGTCAAATGTAGACATTGGGCCGTCCGATGTGGTCGATTGCCCAACTTCCCCCGAAGAAGATTGATATAATGCCGGAAACTATAGTATATGTCGTTAGGGAGGCGGAAATTATGCCAGGGGAATCGATGTGCTTCGACGCTAGGATCCGATACTGGGAGGAGGAATGGCTGTCGCAGCTTCTCGAGGAGGCCCTGAGACTGAAGGGCGAATCCCCCGATCCCGAGCGACCGACACCGACCCCCATCGAGCTGTCGGGCGCTCGCATGGCTGCGACCAGCGAATGAAGAGTTCCTGGCTCCTGGCCGCGACCTAGCCGTTGTGATTCAGAGCGTTTTCAGCGTGGGCTGTGCGTATCGTGCGTCGCTACGCCATCTTCTTCGATAGCCGTGGGGGCGTCGTCAGGTCAGACGGTTCTTGTATGCCTCTGAAGTAGAAGTAGAATATCAGTGTCGCCACTATGTACAGCCCTGCACACGCGAAGAACGGCCCCACCTTCGAGTAGTCGTCCGCCCAGAGGAACCCTGACATGCTCTCCGCGAGGGCGAAGGGCACCATCCACGATACCTGGCTGAGTGCGAAGAAGCTGGCACGGATGTTCTCAGGGGCGATGTTGATCACGTACGCGTTCAGGACCGGGATCGGTATGAGCATCAGCACGTTCCTGATGGTGTACAGCACCGCAGCCCCTGCGAGGAAGGGGGAGTACGGGATGGCCACCATGAACGCTATCGATGCCAGCTGGCACACGGTCACCAGTATCACGCTCCCTCTGAACTCGGCGAACTTCGGCACGACGAACCATCCGAAGGCGACTGCGAAGTTCGACAAGGCGAACATCAGCGCGAGCTGCGTGTTCGACGCTCCCATGCCGTCCTGGAATATCAGCGGGAACCACGGCACGAGTAGACCTGCCCCCAACCCTATCAGGGCGTTCTGGAGCGAGAACATCAGGAGCACCCTCCTTATCCTCGAGTCGAACCCTCGCAGGATCCCTCTGAAAGTGTTTTCGGTTCCTCCTCCTTTGGAGTCGGATGTGCGGAGCACCAGGAGTATCGGGACGACGGCGACCGCTGCACCTGCAGCGATGACGAACCAGTACGCATTCGTCTCGTCTATCGGAAGCTGTCCTGGGAGATACATCCCGGCAAGGGCTGCGAAAGTGAGGCCTATCTGGTTCGAGAAGCCCTGGAGGCCGTACAGGACCTTGACCTTCGATGTGCTCGTCTTGCTGGCCAGCAGGGCCATCAGAGAAGGCTGGATTATCGATCCGCCGAAGTTCGCAATCGCGGAGGCGGCTATGAACACTATCAGGTTCTTCTCCGACAGGAAGAGCGTCAGGCCGATCATGTCTCCCACGAGGCCTAGGAGGAGCAGTCGTTTCCTGCCGAACTTGTCCGCCAGGAATCCCGTGAGCATCAGCGAGGCGACGCCTGCTATGGTCCCTATCCCGAATATGAGCCCTATCTCGACGGAGCCGAACTCCAGCGCGTCAAGGTAGAGGATGATGATGTACCAGTAGATGGCCATGACGACGCCCATGAAGAAGGAGGCGCCGACCAGCCGCCGCTCGTCCTTTCCGCTCTTGGAGTAGTAGCTGAGGGTCTCTTTCGCGCTCTCGAGCCC
>JBFESP010000029.1:0-10927 GCA_041548485.1 Thermoplasmata archaeon
GAGGCTCTTCGCACCCGTACACACGACCTTCCCGCTCCTGAAAAGCAGCGTCGCCGTCTTCGGTTCTTTCAACCTGTATATCAGACCCGGAAACTGCTCGGGCTCGTATTCCGCACCATCAAGTGCAAGCGCGATCGACTGAAGGTCTAACTCCGCCCCGAGGGATGCTGAGGCGACAACGTTCTCTATCTTAATCACTGCCATAGGATCTCCACCGGCCTGACGGTATTCAAATAGGCATTTATAAGCAAGCCCGTCGTCAGTGATGGAAATCATGCAATCCGAGAAGAGTCTGAGAAAGGAGTTTTCGTGTCCGCAGTCTACTGAACTCCCTTCTTGAGAGCTGGGACTGTCAGCCGATCCGCATATGAAGCGGTCGTCTCTGATGGAATAGTCGGATCTGGAGTTGCATGTTACGCTCGTTCGATTGAGGCATCTGATGCTACTAGTGACATCATAGCGAGCACACCACGGTTCATTCCCCGTAGGAGAATATTCTCTCCGATTGACAGAGAAACACGAAGGTATCTAGCTCGACGCAGGTTCTCTCTGACAGAAACTAACCAGTCAATTCGGTTTGCATGTCGCACCATGCACACCGCGGATCCCACACAGGCTTAGAGCCGACACGGCAACCCTTCCACTACTCCACGTCGTCCTGATCGGGCGGGGCACGTCGTCTGCGCAAGACGACCACGGCGGCAATGAGCAGGATTGCAGCAGTCGCGGCGATCAAGACCATGAGCCACGGCATCCCTTGACCACCCGGCCCTTCGTCCATCAGGCCCGCGATGCCGAAGAGGGAGAGGCCCGACACATTGGCCCACAGATAACCCTCGTACGTCATTCCGAACATCTCGACGTCTGTGGTGTTCACGCCTGTCGTATCAACGATGTCCGAAAGCCTGACCCACGATCCATCTGCGGACATGAGGTACAACTGAAGAGAGCTTTCGTTGAGGTCCTCTGGGTCGTCTCCGTCCCCGTCCCCGTTCATGTCGAGGTCTGCCGCGGTGTAGTATATCTTGATGAGCGACCCGGATACCACATCAGACATGTTGGGGTCGTGTGACTGGAACTCTATCCGCACGTACTTGTCCATGATGACCTCGTCAGGCGCAAGTGCATCCGAACCCGAAAGGCTGTCCTCGACCTCGTCATCATGTAGCTTCTCGACTGCGATGCTGAATGTCGTCATGTTGCTCAACTTCGTCCATACGAATGTGTCGGTTGCCCTCATGGTGTCGATCTGGTCGAGCATGAAACATTCCCTCGGGTTGAGGTAGTCCACGAGCACGCTTCCGTCCGAGACGGTCATCCGCATGCTCTTCAGGATGCCCAGAACCCTGATCCAGTCAGTGTCGTAGACCTGGGAGATCATCACTATCGTCTGCGTCTCGTTCCACAGCCCGTATCTCACAGCAATCCGCTCATAGACTGTGCTGGTCATCCTATCGACAACGTCCCCTGAGTCCTCAAGCAGGTCATGGATCAAGCCGCCTGCGCCGCCTGCGTCTGAATCCGGAGTCCCCACGAGAACGATGTACCGGGCGCTACTGTAGTTGGACTGCAATGTATCCGCATCGACGACCCTGACCGTTGCGTGTTCGGACAGATTGTAGACGAAACCTGCACAAGTTCCGATATCATCGTACGCGAGCACGATCTCGCCGTCGAGCTCGAGCAGGTAGTCGAGGTCGAGGGAGTCGGGTATTCCATCGCCGTCGGAATCGGTGCTCTTCGGGTTGAGTCCGAGTTCGAGCTCTCTCGAGTCGCTGAGTCCGTCGCCGTCGGTATCGTTGGACAGGGGGCTAATCAGGGAGGATATCTCGAACCCATCTGAGAGCCCGTCACCGTCGGAATCGCCCGAAGTGGCGTTCGTGTCGTAGAGGACTTCGTAACCGTCGTCGACCCCGTCGGAGTCAGTATCTGGGGAGTTCGGATCCGTTCCGAGCCGGTACTCCTGCCCGTCGAACATGAAGTCTCCGTCGGAGTCAGGATTCTTCGGGTCGGAACCGAAGCCGATCTCCTTCAGGTCGTCCAGGCCGTCCTGGTCTGTGTCGTTGTTGTTGGGGTCCGAGCCGAGCAGGAACTCCTCGTAGTCTGACAGGCCTTCGCCATCAGTGTCCGGGAGCTTCGGATCGCTGCCGAAATTGATTTCGACTCCGTCCCCGAGCCCATCACCGTCGGTGTCCCAATGCGTCAGGTTTGTCCCGAGTTCCCACTCTTCCGAATCCGGAAGCCCGTCTTCGTCTGGGTCGAGCGAGCGCGGGTCGGACAGGAGGGCGGCCTCGTCGGGGTCGGGAATGTCATCGGCGTCCGTGTCGGGCGCCATCGGATCGCTTGTGATGAGGTAGGTGAGAGTCTCATCTTCCGTCGTGACTGTTATGAACCATCCGTCGTTCTCCTCGATATCCGTCAGGCCGTCACTGTCCGCGTCCAAGAAGATGTAGTCGGGGTCTGCCGGTATCAGTTCCATATAGTGGGAGGTTTTCGTCACGTTCTGCCAGTTGGCCAGGTAGATGTTGTTCTCGTCATCCACCGCGATGCCGCTGCCTGCAATGTAGTCTTCCTCGAAACTGCACATCCACCTGCCTTCAGGAGTCCACTTCTGTATACGCTCCGCGAAATCACCGCCCGCGTCGAGCGTGAGTATATCGCCGCTGGCGTCGACCGCCATGCTCCTGACTCTGCTGATAAAACCGTCCTGAGTGCCTGTCTCGCCCCACATCGTCACGAACGTGCCATCTGATTCGAATTTCTGGATCCTGTCGTTGCCCATGTCGGAGACGTAGACATATCCATCCTCATCGATATCGATGTCTGCCTCGAAGGAATCCAGGTTGAATTGCCCAGGTCCCGTGCCATAACCTCCCCAAGAGGTCTCCAGCGACACCACTTCAGTTCCGTTCATCACGAATTTGAGAACATGGTCGTAGGAGTCCAAGAGATACATGTAGTACGTGTCGGCGGTCGGGCCGTTGGGATCCAACGCCAATCCGAGCACTCCGACGTCCACTCCCACGAGCTCGCTGTAGGGCAACTGGTCCAGGATCGTGCCATTCTGTGCGTAGAAGAACAGGTTCGAACCCGTGCAAGCGAACAGGACGGGTTGGCGCTCGCCGGACACGTTCGCCGACATGCACTCGAGCTCCGAGGGTCGGGTCGGAGTAGATATCACTCGAATCTCTGTTCCGTTATGGTCGTAGACAGCGATGGTGCTGTAGTTGTCAGTATACACGAACCCGTCCTCATCCACAGCGACGACGTACGGATAGTAATCCCCGGCCTCGGGCGCGAAGGAAGCACTGAAATCGATTTGCGTAAGATAGTAGTCCGTGATCTCGTCCTGAGTGCCGTCCCCATCGGTGTCGGCGCTCCTCGGGTTGAGTAGACAGTAGTACTCCTGGAAGTCGTTGATGCCGTCTCCGTCAGTGTCGTTCAGATGCGGGTCGGAGTTGACCATCCAATAGTAGGTGTTGTTCCTGTAGGTGAAATTGACCGCCCATCCGTGATACTCGAAGTAGTCTGTGAGGCCATCGCCGTCCGAGTCCGGATTGGTGAAGTTGTATCCCCTAGCGTGCTCGAACCTGTCGTCCAGCCCGTCCTGGTCGGTGTCGTGGCCGGACCATCGGCTGGGGTTGGAGCCGATCTGGAGTTCGTAGGCGTCGCCGAGGCCGTCGCCGTCCGTATCCCACCTCCACGGGTCCGTGTTCGCCGATGCCTCCTCAGATGCATTCAAGCCATCTCCATCGGAGTCGCTAGAGACCATGCCTCGCCATTCGCCGAACTCGTCGATGCTGCCAGGCATGACGTCGAAGTATATCGTGGTCCAGTGCGAGACCTGAGTATCGGACGGGTCATTGGTCTGCGACTCCCTGTCGCACCACCATCCGAAGAACCACCAGCAATCGTCGTAGTATATCCTGTAGTCGGAATACAGGCCGACGGCCACCGGGAAGTTCACCATGCCTATCCCCGGCCGGACCCATGCTTCGGTCTCGTACAGGACCGACTTGGAAGTCGACGTGTAGACCGTGGAGTTCTCTACCGTCGATCCCCCTCTCACCGACTGAGAGCCCCACGGGACGGATATGACCTGGTGAGGAATGATGTAGCTGTCGACCAAGTCTCCGTAGGTGCCGTCGCCGGTTATCGTGACGTTCCCGTACAGGCGGCTGCTGTAGGATATGTTGTCACCGACATCTATCCCGTTCCCGTCCACGTCCACGAAGGACATATCGGAGTCGACATATTCCAAGTCGACATTGCTCCGGGTCCTGGTATCCGTGAAGCAGTCGATAAGCCACCCGATGAACAAACCCATGAAATCAATCCCGAATATCTGCAGCACCGTATCCACCAAGGCGATCAGCAAGGCGATGACCACGCCGACAGGGCCACCGAATGCTGCTATGGCCAACAGCGTGAGAGAGTACGCGAGCATGACTACGGAGTAGGTGACAGCGATGCCCGTGCCGACAGATCCCCAGCCGAGCTCTTCGCCTATCGCGAAGAGCGCGTATAATGAGATGCCGACAGCGAGGATTACGCCGATGACGTTCATGGCCGTGCTGATACGCTGAACAACAGTGGTCGAGCTTGTCAGGGTCTGTTTGACCGAGTTGAACGTGGTCTTGAACAGATCCCAGGTGCTCTGACCGGCGGTCTTGGCAATGGTGCCGAGTCGCGCGAAGGCCTCACAGAAAGCATAGGCGGTATCGAGTATCTCGATGGCCGTGAATATGATGTCTATCGACATCATGGTCACTTCTATGATGGCCTCGACGGTCTCGTCCAGAAACACGACTTCCGGATAGTCGTGGTCTACGGCCACCCCTCCGACAGATGCGATCGTGAATTCGCCACAGTACCACGCCGACACGAGGCTGACCGTGGTTACCAGAGCGCTCTCGTTCAGGTCCCAGGCCCTGACCTCTTCGATGACCTCAAACAGCTCGAGGGGGGTTTCGTCCCCTCCCGTGTACCAGCTGGAGCGGAGAACCTTCGAAACGATCGCGGGCTCACTCGTAAGGTCGGCCGACAGCGGACCGTCGTGGATGTACGACTCCGAGAGCTGTCCCAGCTCGATGCAGACGGCCTCATCCTCCACGCCCACGATCACAGGCAAGGTCTCTCCCACCGCCATGGATTCCATTGCGGAGGGGATCATTGTCGACATGGCTTCCTGCATGGCCAAGTCCTGGTGCGAGAAGCCCCGGACATCCGACACGATTGCCGTGAGGTTGTAGTCTCCGAGCAACGCGGGGACATCATCCAGGCTGTTCGATGAGTTCCTCAGATACTCATACGCGAGGAGCAGATTGGCCGCGATCAGTTCGTCGAGTTCGGCTCCGTGGAAAACGCCAACGCTGGAGCCTAGGTTCTCGCTGACCTCGAGCCCCGTCAGCGCGAAATCCTCGTAGTAGGTGGCGAGAATCATCGGGGATGACGCCACCCCAAGGTCAATCTCAGTGAACAGGCTACTGCCTTCGGACTCCGCATCATCCGCGGTCAATGTGCCATCTGATGTGGCCGTCAGGTTGTTACCATTACCTGCAACGATCACAACGGAACCATCATCATCTCTGTTGAACACGAACTCGGTGTCGGTCGTTACCTCATCCGATGACGCGGATATTGACCCGTCGGGGTTGAGCGTAACATAGAGGCCGTTAGAGGCCACGAGGGAGCCGCGGTCTTGCCCCAACGACGTCCAGACGAACGTCTCATTCGCTCCAATGTCGTCTCCGTTGGCCAGAATCGAACCGTCGGCCTGCAGACGCAGGTAATCGCCACTCTCCGATGCGAACGCCCTGATCTCGTTGTCATTAAGACCGCTGACCCTCCACATGAGGCTGAGGTCGAGAGACACGCTAAGAGGCGATGCGGTCTCGGGGAAGAACATCCTGCCCTTAAGGGCGACCATGTTGCCATATTCCCATACGGGAAACAGCGGAACATACGCCGATGTGTCGTCTACTATGATCCCGTAATCCTCGATCTCGTCCTGATCCGGGAGGTCCTCGCAGTCGATTATCAGTGTGGGTATGATGACGACGTCGTCCACGGAACCGTCCAAGTCCCTGAACGACCCCCTTGAATCGGTGGGCCAGTCCCAGCTCTGTTGTATGAGCCTCATATGGTTGGGATTGTCTGTCCTGAGCTGAAACGACACATAGGTCGGGCTTCCCGAAGTCTGCACCGTGACCTCGATATCGCTCCTGAGCGTAGTTTTGGCGAAGGGCGACATATCCAGATAGTCAGGCACTCCATCGTCGTCGTTGTCGGGATCCCACGCATTGGGCAGGCCATCGCCGTCTAGGTCGAACGTGACATTCGTCACTTCCGCGTAATCGGGAAATCGATCATCGTTGGAATCGGCCTTGTTGGGATCCATGCCCATGAACGCTTCGTCGTAATCGCTCAGTCCGTCGAAATCGCTGTCCGGGTTGAAGGGGTCGGTGCCGATGACGAGCTCAACCGAGTCGGGGAGGCCGTCGCTGTCCGAGTGGTTCGTATCGTCCGTGTTGTTCATCAGCTCCCCAACGAACCTGCTGAGATCCCGGAAGGCTGCGGGGATCTCGTGCGGGGTCTGCTGAGAAGTCACCTCCTTCTCGCTGAGGTTGTTGAGCATCGGCTGAAATGCAAGCATAACCAGGCAGACTGTCACGACTACAGAAGCCACTGTGATGCGCTTTCGCGAAAGCAAGCTCTCCTCTCCCCTATCGACGCTTCCTATTCATGTGACACCGCACTCACGAAGGATATTCCTTTTGGTCGCTGCATCGGGAACGGACAGGGCTGTCGACGAGGCTCCTCGTAGAGTACGACATTCTTCGGTCGTCAGAAGGGGCCATCATCAGAGCGGACTCAGTTCCCAGTCCACACAGGAGCTGTCCACGCTGTCACCCCCGGCTCCTCCCCATTCAGCGGCGAGACCGTGGTCACGCGCACGAAGAAGTACCGTGGCGCGCCATCCCCGCTCAGTACTACGGTCTCATCGACGGAACTACTGCCCGTGGGTTCGAAGCTCCAGGCAGTCTCATTCCCGTCGGAGACTATCTCGACCAGCGTGATCGCATCGCACAGTCCGTCAGGATCGTCTATCACGATCGAGGCGGTGTAGCTGGTAGCGCCCGGGTTTGACAGGCACGACCCCATCACTTCGCCGTTCACGGTGAAACGTATCTCGAGGTTCTCGTCGAGGGTCGCATACCCTCTGCCCTCCCTCATGGCTTCGTACAGGTTGTCACTGGTCAGGCTGGGGGCGAGCAGGACCGTTCGGATCCCCAGCGGAGATATCCAGTCGCCGTAATGATCGTCCTCCGTCGCTGTGGGCATCATCTGCCAGCCCTCGTCCAGTGCTTTGATGTAGCTCGAGTCGCGATAGCCCCAGTTGTAGCACTCGAGCATACCCATGGCCGAATCACGTTCCTCCGTCCAGAAATCGAACTGGAAGTAGTCCCAGGCGACTGGGCATCCATATGACAACGGATGGTTCCACTGGCCGATCGCCCCGGGCTCTTCAGCGATCCAATCGTATATCCATGGGAAGAACGACCCGCCGGTCATGCGCTCCCCTTGATAGTACGATGGTGGTGCCAATCCCGGGTTGGGCGGCATGTTGGGCGTGCAGTATATGTTCAGCTCGTTTATTCCGCGCAGATAGTACTCGTATCCTGCCATTGCGACGAAAGTCGAGGACGTGTGATCCTCGGCCGAGCGGAGTATGTCAGCCCACTCCCGGTCATTAAGCTCATGCTGGTGGTCGGTCACCGCCAGGAAGTCTGCGCCAGCCAACTGCGCCGCTTCGAACGCTTCATCCGGCGTGCCAGTGCCATCCGAGTAGGATGTGTGAGAGTGCAGATCCCCGAAGTACAGATTGTACTCAGGTTCGGCCTCTTCCGCTTCGACTGCGAGAGCTGTGCCGCAGCAGAAGGAAGGGCCAATCATCGCAATCACCACGACAAGAGACAGTCCCGAGATGAGTTTCCTACTGACCATGGTTACGGAGTCCCCCCAAGGCTAGACGCTCAGAGGTATCCCGCTAAACACTATTTCTTGGTTACTGACCCGTGACCGGTGGCAATGGATGATCCGCCCCTGACAGAATCGGTCGAAACGCCACAGGAAAAGGCCACGTTCGTACGGGAACGGGGCCGTTGAAGGGCTACTCGCTCGCTGACTATAACTGAACAGGATGGAGCGGTAAACCAGCCGAATATTCATATAGTAAGAGGCGAGTCAGTAGTTCAGCGGCGTGGGTTCGGTCGAATGAGGAGGGAACATCAGTGAGCATTGTTCATGAGTCGGATCGTAGAGTGGTTGTTGACGACGGGGATATCGCATCCGAGAGGATCACCGCAGCGCATACGGGGTCCCCGGGCAGGAGAATGAGAAAGGTCTCGATTTCACTGGCCGTCGTCACCATGCTCGTGCTGGTGTCAGCCGCAGTGGCGATCTCGTCTTCGTCGAACAGCGTTATCCAGGAGAAGGCGACAACGAGCACGACGATCGAGGGGCCCTACGTTCAAGTGGGCATGCTCGGCTCGGTCGTGTACTGGAACCCATTGAACATGCAGATGGTCGAGGACTATGTCGCCACGTATCTCGTGTACAGCTCGCTCTTCACATACGACCAGGACTGGGGAGGTCCGGTGAACGACCTCGCCACGGGATACTGGCAAGAGGTCCATCTGAACGGCAGCATGACGACCTACATCAACGTCACCACTAACGCGTACTTCAGAACCATAAACGACATCGACGACGCCAGCCATCCACTCACTGCGAGGGACGTATCGTACACTTACAACCTCGTCAAGAACAACTCAGGTGGCACCTTCGACTGGTACCTCGAGGAGCTCAGCTACTTCACGGCGATTGAGTCCGTCCCGGGCTCGGGTGTTTGGGATAGAGTGAGCACTTGGTGTCCATATACGAAAGCGACCCTGATAGACGATATCAGTGCAGTGCCCATCCTGCCAATGTACCTGTGGGGACCGGATGGGGAGAACTACGAGGCTAGGGCACTTGGCGAAATGGATCCCAGTGAACAGGTCGGGAGCGGCCCGTTCGTCTTCGAGGACTGGCTGAGGGACAGCTGGTACATGTTCAAGACGGCCCCCAACTATCATGGTGAAGCGGACTACGGAGCTACGAGGACCGTCAGCATACCGGGCGTGCTGTACCAGGTTGTCAGCGACACCCAGGCGATGTGCATCGAGGTGAACAACGGAGTTCTGGACTGTGCCGTCCTGACCGGCGACCTCAACGCCTTCAACAATGTCCTTGGCATGGGCGCAACCGTCAATGTCTACAAGGCAGCCGTAGCGGAGAACGGGATCACGGACATTGCGATCAATGCGTTGCCGGATTGTTTCGATGAGGGGGCAGGCTACCTAAATCGCCACCCAGCTTTGCTAGATCCATTCGTCCGGGAAGCCATCTTCATGACTCTCAACAAGGACTACATAGTGAACACGATCATGGGCGGCCTGCCGATCATGGGCCACTCAGTCATCCAGCCCGGGTTCTGGCAGGCGGATATCCAGAACATTGTGCCCTTTGATCCCGCCGGAGCCAAGGCGATGCTCCTGGCGAACGGCTGGGAGGACCTTGACGGAGACGGTTGGCTGGAGGCGACCGCGACTGCTTATGGCGTTCAGATGGGATGGTTCGATGCTGGGACCGAACTCTCGGGCATCAGATGTCAGGCGGTCGACACCGACCCCAACTACGGCAAGATAGCTATTGCGTGGCCGGGCTGGGCTAGCTACGCGGGGATACAACTCATAGGAACCATAGAGACGGAGACGACGATGGTGAACAAGGCGTGGTACGCCGCGGACTACGACATCTGGGTCTGGCACTGGGGCTGGGGCCCTGAGCCGATCGGTGGCGCTCTCAGCGTATGGCTGACCTCCGAGATCGAGAAGGCAGGAGACAACTGCCAGATGCCGATCGGTCCATGGTGGTGTCACGAGGACAACATCACCGAATGTCCCTATGTCGACCAGGACATGATAGACAAGTACGACATCATGAACCCGGGCACGTGGGACGGCAGGTTCTCGGCGTTCGACCAGAACATAACGGACGCCAAGGCCATCCTCGACGTCGGCGAGCGCAAGATCATCATAGACAAGCTCCAACAGTGGGTTTATGACTCTCACACCGAGCTCACGCCATACTACGACCTCGGCCTCTATGGATACACCGACTACCGGTTCGATAACTGGGGAGATTGGGGGGCGCACAACGGATTAAGTGTGGTGCAGGGCCTGCCTTGGCTCTGGTTCATGCTTGAGCCGGTCGTGGACAGGAAACCCGTCTTCGTCATGCCGCCAGCGCTCACGTACACGGCGTACGAAGGTATCGAGGAAGCGTTCTCGGTTGCGGTGTCTGACGACGAGGGCTCGCCCCTGTACGTGAACTTCACCTTCGGCGACGGCGGAGAGGACAGTGTGTACCTCACGGGAGACACTACGGTGGCGCAGTGGGCCAACGTGACTTACACGTACACCACTGCAGGCGAGTACACCTTGAATGTGTCCCTGACGGACGGGTTCGTAGAGGACGACGCCGTGCGGAACATATACCGCGAGGCCGCGGTCGAGGTGCTGGGCGAGCTGAACGAGCCAGCCGAGATAACCTCCTCCGTGACGAGGGATCCTCCGTCGCCAGCGTACGTCGACCAGGTGGTGACCTGGACGGCCACCGCTGCCGACCCGGATTCCGGCACGATGGGGACGGGTCTGAAGTTCACGTGGGACTGGGGAGACGGCACATATGACGTGGAGACAACTGCCACAGTCCCGGATGGTACGGAGGTGACCAGTACGCAGACGCACTCATGGAGCGTCCCCGACACGTACGATGTGACCGTGTCCGTCTACGACGAATATGGCTCGGAGGACGGCGA
>JBFESP010000030.1:0-10799 GCA_041548485.1 Thermoplasmata archaeon
AACGGAGTGCCGTGGGCCGGACTTGAACCGGCGACTTCAAGATCTTCAGTCTTGCACTCTCCCAACTGAGTTACCACGGCTTGGGCGAAGCGGTGAGCTGTTAGGCAAAACACCATATTAAACCTTCGTGACAGGCTAGCTGCGGGCATTGTTGAGATACGAAAAACGTGCTTGCGGAGGAGACCGCCGACGATGCGAAATCCTAGCTCCGAAACCGGTTAGCCACGGCTCTAGATTCGAGGTGTATTTCGTCCGATACCAGTGACGACACTTTTAAATATCTTCCAGGCGCTGATTAGGTTGCTTCGGCACCCTAGTTTCGGTGGTAGCATGGACTTGTCTCCCTCGCACTCTGCACACTGTGAAGACTACACATCAATGAGGATCAAGAGATCGCCGCGTTGGGACAACGAGGACGGTGTCGCTGCCACCGTCGGTACGATCATGACGCTCCTCGTCTTCCTCACTTTCATGGGAGTGTTCACGAGTCAGATTGTCCCCGCTTGGATGAGCGACAACGAGAGCGCTCACATGACCGAGGCAATCCAACAGATGGTATCGTTGAAATCGGACATCGATGGGCTCATCGCTGACTTCGCCAACAGCTTGGTGGCGAGCACCCCGATCGTCGTCCCGGTCACTCTAAGCGCGCCTGGAATCCCGGTCTTCGCTGGCCCGACCGCGGGCATATTGTCATTCACGCCCGAAACCATATCTGGGAGGCCTTCACTCAACACGAGCTACACGAACGACCTCCAAGACAACGACGGCCATACAGGTGGAGAGTTGAGGCTATACTGTCCCAACCGATACTACGTCGAACAGTCTTTGATCTACGAGGCTGGCGCGCTGATCATGAACCAATCAGATGGCGAGTTCATAATATCGGGGATAGGCCTCTCGGTCGTCGAGTTCAGCGGGAGCAGAGTGGTGCAGATGACTCAGGTCTCCCTGGTTGGGCTGAACAAAACCGTCGGTGGAACGGGAGCGAAAGTGGTCAACGCCAATCTCCTTTATGCGTCAACGATGGAATACGAGAGCGCCACGGGTGAAAACATCGCGATCACAATCACGACGAAGCATGGCAATGCGTGGGCCAGTTACTTCCGTAAGGCGTTGAACGCGACAGGCGCAGACCTCACGCATGGAGACGATTTCGCCGTTTCGAATCCCGTCAAGTACGACTTCCCGGGCATAATCGACGACTACTATGTCGTCACCGTTACGATACTTGATGTGAGCATGTTCCACCACACTAGGGCAAGCGTCCAGTTGAGCGTTGGAGAGTTCGCGCCGTGATGAGGTGACTCGAGTTGAGTGAGGCTTCCGAACCAAAGATGAGAGCGGACATCCCGATCGCGAAGGCGAGCCAGCCGTTCTTCACGAAGGTCTACCGCGGGTACGTGAACATGCTGGTCAAGTTCAAATCTAAACCTGTCCCGGTCAGGGAGGCGAAGGGCGCGGAGGCAAGAAGGAAGCAGTGGAAGCGCGGGAGAGGCTCGGCGTACACCGAGATACCTCCGATCACGGACCCGGCGATTCAGGAGATAGGCTTCTACGAAGTCACCCAACCCTTCACCTATACCAGAGTGACCTACAACCAAACAAACAGCGATTACCTCTTGAGCGTCATCGAGCCAGTGCTCGACGAATTCGAGCAGGAGACGCTCGACATGATCAAGGACACTTTCACGAAGACTCTGGACTACGAATGGGATAAGCTCGGCGTCATGGACAAGAGGACTTATCTGGAGAGGAGCGTTGACAGCTTCATCAGGACACGTGGTATCGCCCTCGAACCGATCTCAGAGGACAAGATCAAGCACTTCATCACCCGCGACTTCGTCGGTTATGGTCCGATAGACGGATTGATGAACGACACGCACGTCGAGGACGTCTCGTGCGACGGCGTCGGGGTCCCGCTGTTCGTATTCCACAACAAGTACGAGTCCATCAAGTCGAACGTTGTCTTCGAGGATGAGGACGAGCTCAACTCTTTCGTGATCAGCCTCGGGCAGCGATGCGGCAAGCAGCTCTCCGTGTCGAATCCGATCCTGGACGGAACGACACCGGAGGGGCACAGAGTCCAGGCAACTTATGCGAGAGAAGTGACCACTAGGGGTTCGTCATTCACGATCAGGCGGTTCAAGGAGAAGCCGTTCACGCCCGTCGAGATGATCAAGTACGGCACGGCGTCTCCTGAGATAGTGGCATACCTGTGGCTCTCCGTTGAGCATGGCGAGTCGGCCATCATCTGCGGCGGTACGGCCAGTGGGAAGACGGCGACTCTGAACGCCATGGCGTTGTTCATTCCCCCAGGAGCGAAGGTAGTGACGATGGAAGATACGCGTGAGATCAACCTTCCCCACGAGAACTGGATACCTGGCACGACGAGGTCAGGCACGGGCGAGCGAGGACCGGACGGGAAGGCTGCCGGAGAGATCGATATGTATGATCTCGTACGCGCGGCCCTGAGGCAGAGACCGAACTACATCATAGTGGGAGAGGTCAGGGGCAAAGAGACCTACACGATGTTTCAAGCGATGGCCACTGGACATACGACTTACTCTACGATGCATGCGGACTCCGTGAAGGGCATGGTGAACAGGCTTGAGAACCCGCCGATCAACTGCCCCAGGATTCTCCTGACCGCGCTCAGGAACGTGCTGATCCAGACGCACGCCAGAGTAGGCATGGACATGGTGAGGAGGATCAAACAGGTCATAGAGATCGTCGGCTTCGAACCGGAGACCAACGAGCTGATCAGCAACACAGTGTACGAGTGGGACCAGGCGAGCGATAAGTTCGTGTTCAAGGGTCACAGTTTCCTTTTCGACAAGATCATGGAGATGAAGAACCTCACCCATGAGGAGCTGATGGATGAATTCCAGAGACGAGTTGACATCGTCAAATACATGCTGGCAAAGGATATGACGGACCACATGGGCATCTGGAACCTGATTCGTGAATATTACAAGAGTCCAAAGGACACCGTCGACAGGGTCAGGCGCGATATGGGAATCGTTCTGACCTCGGAGGAACCGGCCGGGGGTGTTACAGCTGGTTGAAGTCACTGATCCTTTCAAGAGCGTCGAGGTCAAGAAGGAACAGTACCTCAAGACGAGGCTCGCCCAACAGCGCGAGCAGATGGGGCCCCACCTCGTCAGGATGGCGAAGGGCGCTCTGCCAGACTACATCAAACTCACACCGTTCCAGGACTTCTCATGGAAGATAATGGGCGGGTACGCGTCGTCGAAGGCGGACGACAACCAAGCACTGGAGGAGTCGCTGCTCAAGGCGCACATGAAGATCCGTGCGGAGGAGTATCTCGCATACGTCGTGATGTCCACCGTCATCATGGCGGTCGTCGGGATTGGCATCGGTATAGGCGTGGGCGTGGTCATGATGGGGCTGATGGGCGTTTCCATGGTCGTGAGGATCATGATAGCCCTGCTCGCGATCGGCCTGCTGCCCATGATGACTTACTTCATACTCCTGGGCTCGCCCGCCTCAAAGGCCAAGAGACGTGGCAGGGACATCGACAAGAGGTTGGCGGCGTCGATGAGCTTCATATCCGCGATGGCGTCGGCCGATGTGAACATCGACGTCATATTCAAGGAGCTGTCGAGGCAGAAGGTGTACGGGGAGATCTCGGCTGAGGCCGCGTGGATCACCAGGGATACCGAGTTGCTCGGCTCGGACATCCTCTCGGCCATCAGAGTGGCGGCGAGAAGGTCGCCATCCGCGAAGTTCCAGGATTTCCTCCAGGGAGTCATCACGACATCCACCTCTGGCGGGCAGCTGAAGCCGTATTTCCTGCTCAAGGCTGAGGAATACCAGAAGGAGAACAAGCTCGCGATGAAGGCCCAGATGGAGACGCTCGGGATGCTCGCGGAGTCGTTCGTCACCGTCGTCGTCGCCTTCCCGCTCTTCCTGGTCCTCATCATGGCGATCATGGCCATCGTGGGAGGGGGAGATCCTGCGTTCATGGTCATGATGCTCTACCTGGTGGTGTTGATGATGATCCCTATCTCCCAGTTCGGATTCATATTCGTCATATGGAACATGTCCAAGGAGAGTGCGATGTAGATGGCTGCCGAGTCGAGTTCCAAGAAGGGTGGCGGCAGGCCCAGGGGCGTCGAGGAGGGCAAGGTGGGGAGTGAGAGTACGGACCGGGGCAGGTTGGTGCTCGCGATATCGCTCTCCCTGGTCGGCGTCTTCGCGTTCATGGCGATACTCGACGCCATCGAGAGCCTGAATCTCCCGCTGGACCCGATCGACTATGTCATATTCGCCATGCTGTCGTTCCTCGGCCCGTACGGGTTCTACACGAGCGCCAAGGAGAAGCACATCAGGGAAATCGAGACGCGGCTACCGGACTTCCTCAGGGACGTCGCCGAGGCAGGTAGGTTCGGTATGACCCTCGCGGACGCGATCGTGGTCGCGTCGTCCGGCAGGTACGGAAGGCTCACCCCGGAGATCAAGAAGATGGCGGCACAGATCGAGTGGGGGGTGCCGGCGTCCGAGGCGGTGCTGCTCTTCTCAGAAAGGGTGAAGACCCCGCTCGTGACCAGGATGGTTTCGATCATCAGGAAGGCCAACGACGCAGGAGGCAACGTCGCAGACGTGCTGAGCATGGTGTCCCGGGACGCCAAGGAGACGATGCTGACCGAGGAGGAGAGGAGCGTCACCATGTCGACGTATGTGATGGTCGTGTACATCTCGTTCTTCGTGTTCATAGCGACTATCCTCATCCTGCAGGGGCAGTTCCTGCCGAAGATGGAGGAGGCGGGAAGAACCGTCAGCGAGCAGGCTGAGGCACAGGGCCTGGCCGAGATCCCAGGGGTCAACATCCAGGTGTCCATCATACCCGAGATAGGGTTCATCTTCCTCCTGTCTGTGGTCGTCCACGCCATAGGAGACGGCCTCCTGGCAGGGGTCATCCAGAAAGGGAGCCTCCCGATAGGCATGAGGCACAGCTTCATCATGCTGGTGGCCGGATTCATAACACTCAGAATACTGTTTGCGTGATTGAAATGACCGAAACTGATCAGCCAACGACCGAGGAGGAGGGCGAGGCGCCCGAGCAGCCGGAGGAGGGAGAGGTCAAGGGCAAATCTGGGATTCTCGCCGCCTACTACGGACTGCTCTACAGGATGAAGCCCAGACCCGCCAAGAAGACCGTGTCCTCGAGCGAGGGCAAGACCGATATGAGCCAGATCGTGGAGATTCCGAAGATCGCGGAGACGAACATCGACGAGGTCGAGATTGTCCCTGTCAAGAAGAACTACTCGTTCGTGCGCATAAGGTACGACAACATCGCGAACGAGTACATCTACGAGGTCATTGAGCCGAAGCTCACACCCGACGAGAGCGACGTCCTCGAACTGTTGAAGGAGACGCTCGTGGCATCCGTCGATCGCATGACCGAGGAGGACGAGAAGGGCAAGGAGAAGTACCTCCGCGGGATAACTGAAGATCTGATGGCGAGGCTGGACATCACGCTCCACCCGATATCCAAGGAGAGGGTGATGTACTACATCCTCAGGGATTTCATGGGGTACAGGGCTATCGATGTGATGATGATAGAGCCCAACGTCGAGGATGTGTCGTGCGACGGCGTCGGGGTCCCGCTGTACGTCTATCACAGGAAGTACGGCTCGATAAGGTCGACTCTCAGATTCGATGATGAGCAGGAACTCGACGGGTTCGTCGTATGGCTGGCGCAGAGGTGCGGCAAGCACATATCGGTCGCGAGCCCGCTCCTCGACGCCACGATCCCCGACGGGTCCAGGTTGCAGGCGACCCTCGGGAAGCATGTGACCAAGAGGGGGTCGTCCTTCACGATCAGACGATTCAAGGAGAACCCGTTCACGCCTCTCGACCTGCTGAAGTTCAAGACCATGAGCACCGAGATGATGGCCTATCTGTGGATCAGCATAGAGCACGGCCAGTCGATGCTGGTGTGCGGTGGCACTGCGAGCGGCAAGACGACCACCCTCAATGCGGTCCTGCTGTTCATACCGCCACAGATGAAGATCGTCTCGATAGAGGACACGCGCGAACTCAACCTCCCCCACGAGAACTGGGTCCCGGGTCTGACCCGGGAAGGGTTCGGCGGGAAGAGTGCCGTCACGGGCAGGGCCTCCGGCGAGATAGACATGTTCGACCTCCTAACGGCCGCGATGAGGCAGAGACCGCAGTACCTGATGGTCGGAGAGGTCAGAGGGAAGGAGGCGTATGTCGTGTTCCAGGCGATGGCGACGGGCAAGACCTGTTACTCGACGTTCCACGCAGAGGACGTTCAGGCGATGGTACACAGGATGGAGAACGACCCCATCAATCTGCCGAGGGCACTCGTCACGGCCCTCAACATCGTCCTCATGCAGGCGCAGGTCAAGGTGGGCACCAAGATGACCAGGCGTGTGAAGTCGCTGACGGAGATAGTCGGACTCGACCCCGAGACAGACGAACTCATCACGAACTCGGTCTACACGTGGAATCCGGCCGACGACACTTTCAACTACAGCGGTCACAGCTACATCTACGAGAAGGTCAGGATGGCGAGGAACTGGGCCCCCAGGGAGATGGAGCGGGAGATCAAGAGGCGCGTGGACGTCCTCGAGTACATGAAGAAGGTCGGCATGGACGACCACAGGAAGGTCGCGACGATCATCTCCGCCTACGGCAAGGACCCTGACAAGGTCATGAAGGAGGCCAAGGCGAAGCTGGCTGAGGGCAGGCCGTCAGCATAATAGACCGGTGGCATGCCTCTTCCCACATATACACACACAATGACGGTGTCGAGCGTCAGCGCCGCACGACCGCACTGTGTCTAGTCGTCAATCCCGGACCGGCAGAAGGGCTTGCTCGCTCCCGGTGAAACGATGAAAAACAGGAAGGTAAAGGGTTTCTCTCGGTGTGTTCGATCACTTCGCGTCAGAGTCGGAGTCGTCGTCCTTCTTCACGACAGGCGTCCGGATGATCTTCTTCGGCACGACCTTACGGTCGATCGGCCTCCGAATGACCATCTTCGGCGTCTCGGCAGCTCCGCCAACCCCTCCCTCTGGAGGCCTCTTCGCAACCGGTGGTGGCTCAGGCGGTTCGGCCCCTTCCGTTGAGGGTTCCGCCGGCATTCCCGGGCCTCCCTCGTCATCAGGAGGCGTCTGCCCGTCCTCTGCTGCGGCGAACACGGTGCCGCACTTGTGACACACGGTCGCCTCCGTCGGGTTAAGAGTCCCGCATACCGGGCAGGCCATCGGGCCAGCCTTGCGCTTGTCCTCCTCTTTGGCAAGCCAGTCGTCGAAGCTGACGTAACTCGCCTGACTCTTCCACCACTCGTCGAACTTCTTGTCGCTGAACCTCTTGCCCAGCTCGGGCTTGGCGAGCTCACGGTATTCCGATACCATCGCCTCGTACTCTGCCTTCATCCGCTCGAGGTAGTCGAGATCCTCGCCTTCCGGCTCGCCCACGAACTTGACGCCGCAGTTCGGGCAGTCGCCAGCATCCGATGGGACCCAAGCCCCACACTCGGAACACTTCATGGTGCCCGCCTCGAACTCGACGCCGCACTTCGGGCAGCGCTTGCTCGCGGTAGGTATGAACGCTCCACATTCGCCGCACTCCACCAGCTTACCCAGGCCGTAGACGTACGTGTAGACGGTGAACCCGATGACCACGCCGACGATAGCGAGTATCACGATCAACCAGATGATGAAGGGTATTCCTTCGCTGGACACCTCGCCGGAGACCGTGAAGGTCGATGTGGTGTAATACGACTCGTCCTGAATCATCGCGCCGATGTGGTAGTTGCCACCTGGCAGATCCGTCGGAATGAATATCGATTCGGTCAGGGAGCCCTGATCGTTAGTCATAAGCGGGTCTGAATCCAGATCCGGCGTGACTGTCGCGGTGAATATCTCGTATTGACTGTCGAACATCGCCAATCTCACATTTACACCGACCACGGGATCGTCAGTGCCTTGGTAGTCCACCGTCACAGTCACCACGATGGCGGATCCCGTCGTATACTCGCTCGTCTCCTGAGTCAAGAAGACGTTGACGTCTATCGCGAGCGGTAGGACTTCGAACTCCGTCTCAGCATAGTTGTCGGCCTCGTTCGGTTCAGTGACGATCTCCGCCGAATCCACATAGACGCAAATCCAGTACGTTCCTGGAGAGCTGAAGTTGATCGTCCAGAGCATGTAGAATGGTTCGACCGATTCGACCGGGACCGTCTCGTCCGTGAGCGTCCCAATCGTGTAGTTCAATGATTCATCCTCGCCTCGGACGCTGAACAGTATCTCCAAACCGGCAGCGGGACGCGCGCCCAGATTCTCCACGTCGGCAGTTATGTTGACTGTCCTTCCGAACATCTGGCCCGTGACCTCTGCGCCCTCATAGGTGACATTGATACGAGACGAGGTTATGACGAGGTCCGCGCGGACATCGGTCACGGTGAGCATGCTGCTGATATTGTTGTTGTCGCGGGTCTGCTCAGGGAAGTCGTCGTACGGATTGACCACCATGATGATCTCGTACACGACCGTGTCAGTGACGATCGGGGCGGTGTACACGATGTCCACGAACACTTTGTCTGAGCTACTGGTCAGTATGCCGACATAGGTGTAATCAGCGTACCGTTCGTTCTCCGTGGAGTCGACGTACAGCGCAACCTTCGGGTCCACGACCGGAGAGGGTTCGTTGTTCACCATCTCGACGCGCACGACTACCGAATCACCTCCCGCGACCGTCGATGGACTGGAGACGAAGCTAATCGACGTCAGCTCCATGTCGGGGTAGTCGTAGACCTCGATGGCCGCGGAGATGTTGTTGTTCTCATAGGATATCTCAGGGAACGACATGTCCTCGTTGACGATAGCAGATATCGTATGCATGCCCACAACGGTCGGGGTCCACGCAAGAGATGCTGCAGCCCCGCTGCCCGGGTCAATGTTCGGCACGACCACCTCGCCTATCAGGTTCTCTGGCGCCACGTCCCCCAAGGACGCGTTGTAGAACGCCACGACGAAGTTGACGGCATAGTTGTCACCGTCGTTCACCAAGTCCACGTTGAGCGTGCATTCGGTGTGCACGACCGAGGCGTACGGTGTGATGTATATCGAGGACTCCGGCACAATCCTGACATCAGGCAGGTTCTGGACGAAGACCGTGCCAATGCCAACAGCAGGGGCTTCGTCCGTCTCGGCTATCGTATTGAACGGATCGACCTCCGCGATCATCGTGTGACCGACAGGCATGAGAGGCGGCTCAGCTGTCCAAGTCGCGTTGACCAGTACTGAATTAGTTGGGTGCGGCGCGATGCTCGGGTAGATGACCGACGCGAATTCGTGAGTATACTCGATGCTGCCATCCATGTAACTGTCGGTGAAGTCGACCTGGACGTCGTACGCCACAGCGATGCCAGTGTTCATGACCTCAGCGCTGATGGTCGTCAACTGACCGTTCAGCGGTTCTACGGGATCGCTGGTGACCGACCCCGTGCTGGCTATGATCAGGTTCGGGAGCGCGGCCACGATGGTCAGTGTGGCGTAAGTCACATTCATGCCGAGGGGTTCGGTATACGGCGCGACCCCGACACTAACCTCCTGGTCGGACTCGTAGGTCGCTCCGGTCCAGGCGGTGTAGGTCGCATTCACCGAGTATAGGGAGCCGACGAAACTGGATTCATCCTCGGTGATGATCGTGCTGAGGCAATTCAACTTGGCGACTCCGGTCGAGTCCGAATTCTGGGAAGTCCAGTGCTCCTGGAGAAGACCGATCCACGCGGAGACGAGGACGTCAGGCAGAGGCTTCATGTTACCGTCGAGCACGGTCACGTGTATCCATCTGTATATCAACGCCTGGGCGTCGCCTTGCACATCTATGGACGGCACGCTGGTGTTCGTGAAGCTACCGACTGCGAATCCAGATAGAACTGGTGTGGTGCTCAGCACGCAATCGTATATGCTGATTTCGGCCTCCGAGTCCCATGACGTGGTAATCCCGCCGCTCGTCATCGTCGAACCGTCGAGCACTACCACGGCGTCCTCCTTGGCCACGATACTCACGCCCGAGAGGTCCGAGTTGACGACCTCGAGTGTGCCGAAGCCTTGGACGATGATGTCAATCGGCAGTTGGCTCTTCACGACAGCGTCCTCGAATCTCAGCACGCCGTCTCCGTCGACATATATCGTTCTCTCGTTCGCGAACGCCTGGACAATCTGCAGCTCCGAGTTGAGGAAGGTCAGCTGTCCTGTGGAGGCGACGATAATATCGCCTGAATAGTAGAACAGCATATCCTCAATCACCACGGTCTCTTCGCCGGTCTCGAGAGGCACCACGAGCCACTTCGACTCGTCGGGACTCGGGACCGAGACCCCCATGACGTCAACCGTGAGGGATGAGCGCTGGTCACCCTGTTTCATGGCGGGGTATGCAGGGAACGAGAAACTCTCCGTCGAGCTGTATTCGACAGTGTCAATCACTGCGCTGGCTGTAATCGCGTACGAGCCGACGAACAGCGAGTTCATTGACCCGTCGCTTGCGATGATGTCCGTTAGATACGGAATGACGGCCCTTCCGTCGTCCTTGGTCGTCTTGAACGTCACGGCAGTCTCATCCATGTACGCCAGAACCTCCGGAGCGGGGGCGGTCGAGACTCCGCTTGGAGTGAAGTAGAACGCCTCCTGGCCCTCGAGGTCCGTTGCGCCAGTGTACACCGCGCTTATCGTCGCGTCGGGAATCGGGACGCCGTACTCGTCACCGGCTGTAGCGTTGAGCCATCTGTAGACATACGC
>JBFESP010000031.1:0-9366 GCA_041548485.1 Thermoplasmata archaeon
CAGCTCCGAGACGGCCTTCTTGGTCTCGTCGTACTTCGCCTGCTCGTACTTGACGGCGTCCATCTTGTTGACGTCGATGATGATCTGCTTCACGCCCAGGGTCCTCGCGAGGAATATGTGCTCCTTCGTCTGCGCCTGCGGGCCCTCGACAGCCGACACGACGATGACCGCGGCGTCGGCCTGGCTCGTGCCTGTGATCATGTTCTTGACGAAGTCCCTGTGGCCCGGAGCGTCGATTATGGTGAAGTAGTACTTCTGCGAGTTGAACCTCTTGTGGGCCACATCGATGGTGAGACCCCTCTCCCTCTCTTCCTTCAGTCCATCCATGACCCACGCGAACTCGAAGGTGGCCTTGCCCTTCTGATCGGCCTCCTTCCTGTACTTCTCGATTATGTGCGCTTCGATATGTCCGGTATCGAGTAGCAGTCGGCCGACTGAGGTCGACTTGCCGTGATCGACGTGTCCGATGAACACCAAGTTCATGTGTGGTTTTTCTGCCATATCATGGCCTCCATTACCTACGATTCGAGCATCATGCTCTTGGTATATTAGTCTTTTTGCCTGGCGGCTCGGCGACAAATCGGGCGTTCCAGGCATTCTTGGAACACAACACGCCCGGTCGTTAGATAGCGCCCCGATGTTCACCGAAGGAGTTGGTAACCCGTCTGCGTCGAGGCGGCCTCGACTTCGGGTAACGCCCGGTCCAAGCTGGCCGTCGCTCTCAGCCCGCGTAGTAAGTGGCGTCGTACGGCTCTGCCTTGAGCCCCTTCCTCTGCCTTATCTGAGGCACGACCTTCTCCTGCACTTCACGCGGCATCATGACGAAGCCGGAATTCTCGGTCGACCAGAGCGCACGTCCGCTCGTGGCGCTCCTGATGGATGCCGCGAACCCGAACATCTCGCCCACAGGACACTTCGCATGGATGGTCGTGATGTCGCCCTCCTGGTTCATATCCTCGACGACGCCCCTCCGCTGCTGCACCTCGCGGATCGCATTGCCCATCAGATCCTCAGGCACGTTGATGAACACCTTCTGCACAGGCTCGTAGAGTACTCTGCCGGCCTGGCACATGGCGCCGTAGATCGCCGACCTCGCGGCAGGGATGACCTGCGCCGGCCCCCTGTGGATGCTGTCCTCGTGCAACTTCGCGTCGACGAGCATGACCTTCATACCCATGCACTTCTCGTTAGCGAGCGGTGCCCGGTTCATGGCCTCGATGTATGCGTCCCTCACGAGCTCCATCGTCTCGTGCAGGTACTGGATTCCCTTCGTCATGTCCAGCAGGACGTTCGTTCCCTCGATCGCGTGTATGCCCCTCGCCTCGCTCTTCTCCATACCGAGGTCCTGGAGCTTCCTGGCCATGGCCTTGGCGTCCTTCACCTTCCCCTCGGTCGCGATGTCGCCTGAGCGGATCGCCTCGACGATGGCTGGCTCGAGAGCCTCGACCTCGATGTAGAACCTGTTGTGCTTGTTGGGCGATTTGCCCTCGAACGGGCCGCCCTTGCCGGAGACGCACTCCCTATAGACGACTATCGGCGGGGATGTGTTGATGTCCACCTTGTGCTCGTTGACGATGCGGTACTGCGTGACCTCCAGGTGCAGCTCGCCCATGCCGGACATCAGGTGCTCTCCCGTCTCCTGGTTGATCTCCACCTGGATGGACGGGTCGGCCTTGGCGACCGTCCTCAGGACCTCGACCAGCTTCGGGAGATCCTTGGTGTGCTTGGCCTCGATCGCGACCGTGACGACCGGTTCGCTGTAGTGGACCATCTTCTCGAACGGCGCCATCTCAGGGTCGCTGGAGGCCGTGGACCCTGCTATGGCGTCCTTGAGGCCCGATACAGCCACGACGTTCCCGGCATCGATCTCCGCGACCGGTATCCTATCTGCTCCCACGGTCAGAGATACCAGCTGCGCCCTGTTCGGGTCGGGCATGCCGCTGATGTACAGCTCCAGCCCCTTAGCGATCTTCCCGCTGAACAGCCGCCCCACGGCGACCTCGCCCGCATGTGGGTCGACGATGATCTTCGTGATCATGAGCGCGACCGGGCCTTCAGGGTCGCAGTTCATCATACCCTTTCCGAAGGCGGACTCCATGTCTCCGCGCCAGATGGTGGGGACCCTGAGCTTCTGCGCGTCGACCGGGTTGGGCAGGTGCGTTATGACCGCGTCCAGAGTGACCTCGTGGAGAGGGGCCCTCTTCGCAAGGGTCTTCTGGTCCTCCTTGTGGCAGTAATCGTATATCTCCTTGAACGTGATGTTGGTCGTCTTCATGTACGGCACGCTGATGGCCCAGTTGTTGTAGGCAGAGCCGAAGAGCACGTTGCCGCTCTCGACCCTCAGTGACCATGCCTGCTTCAGCTCGGGCGGCAGAAGCTTCGTTATCTTCTCGTTCACATCGTTGATGATCGTCGTCAACCGCTGCTGCATCTGCTCGGGCGTGACCTTCAGCTCGTTGATGAGTCTGTCGACCTTATTGATGAAAAGTATGGGGTGTACCTTCTCCCGTATTGCCTGTCTGATGACCGTCTCCGTCTGCGGCATGACACCCTCGACCGCACAGACGAGGATGAGCACACCATCGATGGCCCTCATAGCCCTGGTGACGTCCCCTCCGAAGTCGACGTGACCAGGCGTGTCTATCAGGTTGATCAGATAATCCTTCTCGCGGAACTTGTAGACCATCGACGCGCTCGCAGCGTTGATCGTGATGCCTCTTGCCTGCTCCTGCTCGTCGAAGTCGAGGAGTAGTTGCTTGCCCGCGAGCTCCTCGGACATCATCCCAGCGCCCGCTATGAGGTTGTCCGACAAGGTGGTCTTCCCGTGATCTATGTGAGCGGCTGTGCCTATGTTGCGGATGGAATCCGTCTCCCTCATCAGAGCCTGGGCCTTCCGAATGTTGTCTTCCTTCCTTCCCATGTCATCACCGTGGGTTGCTATCCAGCCATCACTTCGAACGGAATATCTGATCGGCGTCTGCCTGCGAGAGCGGTCTCACGATCATCTCGCCGAGGCCGAGACCCTCTCGACCTCTTCCTTCTTCCTGACAGAGTAACAGTTGACATCGCCCTTCGAGGCGGCGATTATCTCGTCCGCTAGACACTCGCCTATGGGTTTCCTGCTCTTGTGCGACGACTCGAGCGCCCCCTTGCAGATATGCCTCAGCGAGAGGTCCACTCTCCTGGCCGGTGCCACATCGACCGCCTTCGGGACGGATATGCCGCCGTACTGAAGGCGCGTGACCTCCTCGCGAGGGGCGGCGTTCTGCAGCGCGTCGACGAGTATCTGGAGCGGGTTCCTCTTGGTCTTGTCGTGTATGACGATGAAGGCGTCCTCGACCGCCTTGTAGCTCTTCATCTTCTTGCCGGTGAAGTCCTCGGTCCTCATCATGCCGTTGATGAGCCTCTCGACGACGCTCATCTTGGCCTTCCCGAAGGCCTTGCTGGTATGTTTGCCACCGGTGTGCGGGACGGCTATCGGGGATACATCGACATATCTCGCTATGCCAGGGTCGTCGATGTGTATCTCGGATACTTCGAACCTGCCGAACAGGAGCACATTGCCCAGCGCGGAGGGAGTCGGTTCCGGCTTCTCCTCCTTGGGCGGGTCAGCGGCCTGCGGCTTCTTCGGCGCTTCCTCCTTAGCTTTGGGAGGCTTCGGAGGAGCTGTTGGAGCAGCGGCCGCCTCGGCGGGCTTAGGCTCTTCAGCGGGCTTCTCCTGTGACGGTGCTGCTTGTGGTTTCTCTTCCCCCATCCAGCTCACCTCACAGGCTTCTCCTTCCTGCCCCTCACGAGCTCGTCGAGAGAGACATTGTTGACCTTGATCACCTTGAATCTCACGCCGGGGATGTCACCGTACGACCTCCCCATCCTGCCGCCGATGCCCTCGACCAAGACCTCGTCGTGCTCGTCGATGAAGTTGATGGCCCCATCTCCCACGGCAAACGCGGTTATCTGCCTGCCGTTCTTAATCAGCTGGATCTTGACGCACTTCCTGATGGCTGAGTTGGGCTGCTTGGCCTCGATCCCGACCTTCTCAAGGACGACGCCCTTGGCCTGAGCGGATCCCTCCAACGGGTCGGACTTCTCCTTGAGCGAGAGCGTCCTGCGCTTGTAGTAGCGGTCGCTCCAGCGGGTCTTCTGTCTGTTGAGCCTGAGCTTTCTAGCTGTGTTCAATCCTCTCGGCAAACGCTTCACCTTTTACCCTGGCGTAAGCCCTACAAACTCGTCCGATTATTAAAACTTGCGGTTTTACGAAAGGGACTGCCAGACTGTCCGAGCATGTGGTTAGAGCTTCTTGCCGCAGTACTTGCAGAACTTGGCGTCGTTGTCATGTAAGGCACCGCAGCCAGGGCAGACCCCGCTGGTCTCGTCAGCACCTCCCGAGGCGTTCGAGGACGGCACCGCCTCGCCTGAGGTAGATGGCGGAACCGGACCAGCGGGAGGCACGGGATTCTTGGGAAAGGCGTACAGGTACGACCAGAACTCGTTCATAAGCCTCTGCGCGTCGTTCTCGTATTCGACGTACGACACTGCACCGACGACGGCGGCCACGGGGAGGATGAGCACGGCACCGACCGCTCCCGCAACGGTCCCCTCGTCCGTAAGCTCGGCCGAGAAGGTCAGATCCACGCCGGTCTGCCCGCCCTCGTCCACCACATAGACGCTCACGGACTGCCTGAGGCCGAGCTTGGAATGGAACTGGACACCCTGCAGGCTGAACGGGGAAGAGAAATCCACTCCGAACTGCCGGGACCGCCAGAACCATGCTGCCGCCTGAACGGCCTGCTCCTTGGTCACTCCGCTCATGGGTCTGTGGTCGTGCTTGGTGAACAGGTTCTTTATCATGCGTCCGCGGGCCTCCAGCACGGAGACATAGGCATCCTGCGATAAGACCCTTCCCAGGCCGGTTATGAGCCGCGCGTCAGGACCGCCCGCGGGATTCGCCCCGGGCCATCGCCGCCGATACGATGTGGGCTATCCTTACGGGCTCCGGCACGGCCCCTCTCACCGTTGACATGAGGACGAGCTCCTGGAAGCCTCGCCAATCGAGGCCTACGCCGCAGGCATAGAGGGGTTTGTGGGCGGTCTCTATCTGCCGGAGGTCCAGCTTGGCCATGAGGTCGTACCGCCATTGCCAGTCGTCGAAATGCTTCCTGAGCGCGGCACCGATCTCGTCCATGTTCGGTCTATCTCGTGTGAGTGTGAGCACGGGAAGTCCGGTTTCTTCGTGTACCCTCTCGATGTCAATGACGTTGAATCCGGCGAGGGCGATGCCGTCGATCATGATGGCCTTGATCTGCTCCCTGTACCTCGAACCAGACGTCATCTGTACGATGCGGTCCGTCGCATCCGTGCCGTCCACCTCCACCGTGGTCTTCATCACGGCCTCGAGGTAGTTCGGAGCCCTCACGAGCGCCCCGACTACGAGCGACTCCTTGTCCCCGAAGCTGAACGGGGAGTCGTCGATGCCCAGTATTCGGACCTGTGGCTTCATGGAAGTCTCACATCAGCGGCAAGGACCCGGTCACCGGGTCGATGCTCCCTGCGGGTGCGGGGCCGATGCCGAGGCACGTGGTCGTCTCCGGCGGCAGCTCCGTCAGGCCGGCGTCCGTTATCAACGCTCTGGGCAGGCCCGCCCGAGCGGCCTTCGCCTCCAAAACCCTAAGCTCCTCCAGGTCCTCGGCCCTGAGGACCACCTTACGCTGACCCTCTCTGTACCACTTGGCGAACCAATCGGCCTTCCTGGACCTTGCATCGATGGCACAGGAGACAGCGGCGTGCGCGACCTGGACAGCCAGCTTGCCTGGGGTCATGGGGAGGTCGTCCCTGATGACCACCACGAGCTTGTACTCCATCGGACCCTTAGCTCGAGTCATCGGCATCATCCTCCTCACGCAGGGCCTCCAGCTCGGAGTTGACCTTGGCGACGAACTCCTTCGCCTCGGCTATCCTCTTGCGGTAGTAATCCTTCCTGCTGTCACTGGCACTCTCGATTCTCTTGGAGCAACGCTCCATCTCGGTGAGCCAGCGCTCCCTCTCGAGCGCCAGCCTGGAAGCCCTATGCTCGTTCGAGTGACCGGGGAGGCGTATCCCACCGACGGTCCTCGGAGGGGGGTTGCGGTAGAGGGAGGGATGCAGAAAGCCCATCCAAGGATACGCCCCTCTCACCCAACCGCCGACGAAGAAGACGGCGGTGACGGACCCCAAGGACAGCCACAGCCATGCACTGGTCACGTAGCCCTGCTCCTCGGTGCTGATGGCGTCGAGAGCGAATCCGACGATGATGGCGATCACTATGCTCAGCCCCATGCCGAGGGCGACCCGGTACACGATGTCGTATTCGGGGTCGAGCTCACCCTTCCTAGGGAACAGGAGGGAGACGAGGGTGTACCCTGGTACGAGGAAGATGATCGCCGTGCCCGCAAGTATCTGAATCATGCTGCTCATGAAGGCTCTGGCCACAAGCAGAAGTGAGACCGTATATAATTGTTTTCAGAGGGCCGACGGGGACGATGAGGGCGGCTGCTCGCTCCAATAGGCCTAATAACAACCCGGACGTTACATCCGGCTGTATGTTCGAGCTGAAGGAGCGCGACGGCCTTGCCAGGATGTGCGAGCTGAAGACGAGGCACGGAACCGTGAGAACACCAGCGCTGCTGCCGGTCGTCAACCCGAACCAGATCACCATCGAACCCGCGGAGATGCGCGAGAGGTTCGGAGTCGAGATACTCATCACGAACTCGTACATCATTTGGAACGATTCGAGGCTGAGGGAGCGGGTCCAGAGCTCGGACGTTCACTCACTCCTGGACTTCGACGGGCCCATAATGACGGACAGCGGGGCTTTCCAGAACTACGTGTACGGCGACGTAGAGGTCGACCACAAAGAGATCGTCGCATTCCAGAGCCAGATCGGCTCGGATATCGGAACCATCCTCGACGTGTTCTCGGAGCCCGGTTTCAGCGAGACGCAGGCGGCGGATGCGATGAACGACACGCTTGCGAGGGGGAAGGACTCCATCGACCAGAAAGGGGAGATGCTCCTCGCGGGGACCGTCCAGGGAGGGGTATTCCCTCATCTCAGGGAACGCTGCGCCAAGGAACTGTCGGCCATGGACTTCGACCTCCACCCGATAGGTGGAGTGGTGCCCATCATGGAGGGCTACAGGTACAGCACGCTCGTCGATGTCGTCATGGCCTCGAAGAGGGGACTAGACCCGTCCCGACCCGTGCATCTCTTCGGGGCGGGACACCCGATGATGTTCCCGCTCGCAGTCGTCATGGGATGCGACATGTTCGACTCCGCGGCCTACGCGAAGTACGCCAGGGAGGAGAGGGTCATGTATCCCACAGGCACGAAGTTTCTGAGGGACCTCCACGGCTTGGCATGCTCATGTCCCGCCTGCGCGAAGACGTCGGTGGACGACCTCAAGGACATGGAGAAGGGTGAGCGGACGCGACGGATCGCAGAGCACAACCTGCATGTGAGCCTGAATGAACTCAAGAAAATCAAGAACGCCATCCACGAAGGTTCGATCTGGGAGATGGTGGAGATGAGGGCGAGGGGGCACCCGGCACTGCTCGACGCCCTCAAGACGCTGGTCGCACACAAGGACCATCTCGAGAGGTTCGAACCGGTCAGCAGGAGAGGGGCGTTCTTCTACTGCGGCCCGGAGAGCTACGAGCGGCCGACAGTCACGAGGTACCGCGAGAGGTTCTTCTCGAGGTATCGCAGGCCGGACACGAAGGTCCTTGTCGGGTTCGAGGATGCGGAGAAGCCCTACTCGCGGACTTACTCGAAGGAGATATCCGACATCTCGAAGAAGGTGGACGCCAGCTTCCTCGTCGCATCCTTCTTCGGCCCAGTCCCGATGGAGCTGGACCACATGTTCCCCATTGCGCAGTCCGTCATTCCGAAGAACCTCGACCCCGAGGTCAAGCGCAGGATGGGGGAAGTCATGGAAAGGCATGCCCACGAACACGGCTATCCTCTCGCGGTGATGTGGGACGGCGAGAAGACGCTGAGCTTCATCGGGGACGTCGCCCCCAGGAGCAGGGAGCTGGATCCGGACATGATGATGTGCAGGGCGGTCCTCGACATGCAGTTCGGCAGGGGTGCCGGCGACATCCTTGCAGGTAGGAAGATCGAGTTCGTGAAATCGAGGAACACCGGGAGGATACGCAACGTCGTGATAGACGGCGCGCATGCGCTCTCCCTGAGGGCACACGACGGCATGTTCACCCTCAAGCCGGATGGCGCGAGACTGCTCATGAAAGTCCTTCCCCCACCCAAGATGAGGGTGGTCGTTGAGGACGAGCCCGCAGAGTTCTCCAGGAAGGGGGCGAACGTGTTCGCTAAGTTCGTGGTCGACTGCGATGAGGACATCAGACCTGGCGACGGCGTCATGGTCGTGGACACCAAGGGGGAGCTCGCAGCGGTCGGAAGAGCGCTGATGAACAGGGAGGAGATGCTGGCTTTCAGGCGCGGCATCGCGGTCCGCGTGAAGAGCACGCCCGATGAGTGACACCGTTCATTCCTTCGAGACTATCTTCTCGGCGACGGACACGCACGAAAGGAAATCATCCAGCGTGTGCAGGAGGCTCTTGAGCGTGGACGCGTTGATGACCGCGACGATGGAGTCGTCCTCCTGCCTCGCATCAACATACCCGCTGTTATCCTGCTCCACCGCATGGAAGACCTTGCCCGCGCTGTCCGATGAGGGGAAGCGCAGCACTATCTCGCAGGTCACCCTGTTCTCCTCGACAGTCATTCCGAGGCCGTATGTCCGGGTGCAATCAAAATACTTGGGTGTCGCTACGTGCTATCTCGACGTCGGAGGTGGCCGGATGGATGTCAAGGAATGCATCGAAGGAAGGACGAGCATAAGGGTGTTCAAGCCGGACCCTGTGACGAACGAGGTCGTAGAGGAGGGGCTCAGGATGGCTAACCTCGCGCCTTCCGCTGGCAACCTCCAGGCGAGGGATTTCATCATCGTCAGGAACCACGGTGTCAAGAAGCAGCTTATGGATGCCGCGTACGGACAGGACTTCGTCGAGACAGCGCCCGTGGTGGTGGTCTTCTGCGCCAACCTTGAGCGAGTGTCTCACTACGGAGATCGTGGGCGGACGCTCTACTGCCTCCAGGATGCCGCAGCAGCCGTCCAGAACATGACCCTGTACCTACACAGCAAAGGCCTAGGGAGTGTCTGGGTGGGGGCGTTCGACGAGAAGAAGGTCGCGGAGGCACTGAGCGTCCCAGCACACATAAGGCCTGTTGCCATGCTCCCCATCGGATATCCGGCGGAGAAGGGGGTCCACAGGCGAAGGCTCCCGCTGTCCGAGCAGGTGCACAGAGAGAGATGG
>JBFESP010000032.1:0-8578 GCA_041548485.1 Thermoplasmata archaeon
CCAATCCGACTATCCCGGCTATCGGCACAACCAACGTTATGTCTACCATGATGCTCTCCCCGACTCAGTTCCGCCCTGGATTAGGCTTCGGATATAAATGATTAACCAACGAAGCTTATGAATGACTAGAGGCGCCACGTCCTCCGGTCACGAGACGAGCCCCTCACGCGGGCCGGGAACGCGGGGTCGACGCCCTCCATGAGCCACCTTGTTGTCACCAGGGATGTAAGGGGTTTTGCGGCCGACGATCCAGCTTACCTCTCGATCAAGGTCTCCACGAACCTGACGAACTTGAGCCTCTGGATCTTCTCGGATATCTCGGTGACCTTGTCGAGGCTGGGCACGTCCACGAACGCGGTGTAGTCGTAGTGTCCGAACACCAGGAAACCATCCTTCACTCCCGGGATGCGGAGTATCTTGTTCGCACTCTCGAATGTCTTCGGCTCCAACATGATTAGGACGAGCGCTTTGACCATTCTCAATCACTCCCCCGAATCTCTGGGAACTCTATCAGAGTCTCAACGATCTCGACACCCTCGGTCTTGTAGATGTGCATGCCAATGTCGGCGATGTCACTCAACTTGAGATCCTCCGTTTCGACCGCAATGTCCCATCTTCCGTGAACAGGAAACGCGTCCTTCACCCCTGGCTCTCGCTTCGCGACGGCCAGTACCTTCCTCATCTTCAGCAACTTGCAGTTGACCAATATGCATGCCTTAACCGTGGGAACCCCTCCCGATGGACGCTCATCACATGAGCGGTTATATATCTTATCCCATCCAACAACCAGGCTAGCTTCGAGGGGGGCACAGGACGCTTGCGGCCCTTGTGTTCTACGTTCTTCCTCGTTCCCCGGATGAAAAACCTTATGATGAACGGTGGTGATTAGATGCTTTGAGTCTAGCCCTAGGATTCGATGGCGTGTTCGGTCAGCCTCGTAGGAGGAATGGTCTCTCATGAATAAGGATTTCCAGAAGAGCAGTGACGATATGGATGACTTCCTGACGAAGAGGTCGCAGCCCGTGACTAAGCGTAAGAGCGATGACGCAGCCCCCCAGAAGGCCGAGGAGCCCGACACCAAGAAGCTGCCGATAGCCAAGGAGGAACCTCCGAAGGAAGAGACCGACGACGAGAAGGAGGAACAGATAAAGGCTGCTAGAACAAGCAGGGCCCAGGCGGAGGCATATCAGGATATCGCCGTCCTCAGGAAGAAGGCTCACGAGCACAGCCACAAGGCGGCGAAGCTCTATCACAAGTACAAAGCCAACCAGGCCAAGGCGCAGAAGCACTTCTCCAGAGCCGTGACGCTGAGAGAGAAATCAGAGGAGAGACTGGCGAAGGCCAAGATCCACAGGACCAGCATAAAGGAGTACGAGGGCGAGCTGGCCAACGTTTCGGAAGATAAATCGAACCTCAGCCCGGAGGCCATCCAGAACAAGATTGCGTCCTACGAGCGCAAGGCGGCGAAGCAGGAGGAGCTCGCCAGGAAGAAGGAGCGCGGAGCGTCACTTCAGACTGAGAATGCTGCCAAGTTCCGGTCACGGGCCGCCAGGTTCCTCGAGAAGAGCCGCCTTCACGAGAGTGAGGCGAGGATGTTCAAACGGAGGGCGGACAACCTCGAGAAGGCCGGAACGTAGGGAGACCACAAGGTTCATTCGGTCTTCTTCGTCGACTGCTGCCACCATAGCATGGACGCCTCGGTCGAGAAATCTATCTCGTCCTCAGCGTTCTTCCCTTCCACGCTCATCTGGATTCTCAGGCGGCCATCTTGAAGGACGACCTCTGCGCTGTCCACCGTGGACCTGTAGGCAGATACTGACTTCCCCCCTTCGGACTGGACCTTCGAATCCTCCTTCAGGAGGCCCGCCCCCTTCAGCACGCGTATCCGTCTGTAGCATGCCGCGAGGGGAATCCCTACGAGCTCGCTCAACTCACCAGCGTTGAATGGCCTATCACTTGTGAGGTCGAGGATCCTGGACGTGTGCTTGTCCAGCACCAGGTTGAACATGTCGAACGGGTCCATCTCCACCCCCTCTCAGATTCTGGATAGGCTCTGCCAATCCTCATTGAACCCGTCGTTCCCAATTCCGTCCAAACTGATGGTGGTGTGCTCGATCGCGACTTTGTTCAGGTGTCTCTGGAGGTAGTTCAGATCCCCTGTTTCAAGGTCGATGTGGACAAAAACCACGTTCTCCGAGCTTATCAGTGGTACCACCTTCCTTCCAGGGCTCTCTGGAGCAAGGTCTACTATGACGGAATCACATGCAGGGCAACAGCCGTCGCCAAGCGTGACGTGCTCACCGCAATGAGGGCACTCGAGCTCTGTGAGACACTCCTCGTCGAAATCGCTACCTTGTATGAGACTCAGAAGACCGACATCGGAGACCTCGAGCCGGTAGCCGCACAGGGGGCATCGATCGATATCCAGCTGGATAAGCGTGCCGCAATTACCGCATTCGAGGACAGAATCGGATTCGCCACTCGTGTGCTCGAGGTAGTTTATGACACCGTCCGCTGCCCCGAAATGGATTATGGGGAACTCGTCGAAGCCAAGGTCATCCCCATCATCATCCCCATAACCGCAGCTCCCTACAACGGTCGACTCTGCCCTCTCGAGCTCCGCGACTGCCTCGGGAACCAGATCGCGGATGTACTTAGCATGACATCGTGGACATGAGTTGCTGTCCGCTGGCATCCGGGCTCCGCACGCAAGACACGAGAACGCCCTGGCTGGCCTCGGGGCACGGTCAGGCCTTGGGGCGTCAGAAGCCTCTGTGCGCTCCGGGGCCGAGACCACGCTCGCGACCACGGCCTCGGTTATCTTCAACTCATCCTCGCTTACCGAATCGCCTCCGAGCACCTCAGACATGTGATTGATCGCCTTGGGCTTCGCCCTCAGAATCCGCACGAACGACTTCTTCTCCTCACGGACGGTGACCACATCAGGTGGGTCCGCCGACTTCGAGCGGAGTATGTCGAATATCGACAGTCTACTGCTGGTCTTCTTTTCGGTCATCGCTGGGAGGCCTCTGCACTCACCGTTAACAAACTGGTTAGTGCTACAGTAACGCACTATTGGCGTGAGTAGTTAAAGGCCGTGTCGATTCGGAAATCACCAGTGATAACACGGACCGGCCAGACGCCCACCGATCATCGGTACGACGCATCACACCGTTGACGCGTCTCGTGCCCCCTGCGGACATTTCGCCACAGAAAATGATATAAATACGACCCAGTATTGTCCCTGTCGCGTCCAGACTTCCTGTTCTGAGGGCGTTGGTGCCATGACTGAGATGGTTGAAGAGCTCGAAGAGAAACGTTCTCGCCAGAATGCCGAAGCTGAGAGGCACAGGCGTCAGAGAGACGAGCTCAACGAAAAGACTCGCCAGTGGGCGGACAAGAGGGACGAGCTCAACTCTCAAGTCAGGAAGCTCATAGATGAGGCCAACTCGAGACGTGAGAGCCGTGACAAGCTCAACTCCGAGGTGCGCCAGGTCAAGGCAAAGAGGGACGAGTGGAACGGGAAGTACAACGACCTCAGCGAGAAGGTACAAGGGCTGAGAAGGGAGAAGATGCCGAAGGACGGCGTCCCTGTCCGACGCATAAGGGCCGAGTTGAGGATGCTTGAGAAGAAGCACATGACCACCGTTCTGAGCCCAGACAAGGAGCGGAGCCTCGTCGAGCAGATGTCTCATCTTTCAGGCCAGCTCCAGGCGATGGAGAAAGAGATCGAGCAGTTCGCGGAGGTTCGCGTGGCTGAGCAGGAAGCACGCGACGCGAAGAACCAGGCGGAGCACTTCCACGGACAGGTTGCTGAGCTGGCGGAGAAGGCACAGGCCGAGCACGACGCGATGCTGAAACTCTACGACGAGGCGGACACTCTCAGGAATGAGGCGGACCAGGCTCAGGAGAAGTTCATCGAGGCCAAGCTCGCAGCCGACGAAGAGCACCGCGAGCACATAGAGCACATAAGACAGGTTCACGATTTTGACAAGTTGATCTCTGGCATCCGGGACAAGTCCAGGCGTGCGAAGCGCGAGAAGGACGATAGCGTTGCCAAGAAGGAGGCGGAGGACATCTTCGACCGTTTCAAGAGCGGCGAGAAGCTCAGCACCGAGGACTTGATGGTGCTGCAGAAATCAGGCTATTTGTGAGTTGCAGCTGCAACAGATGAAACATAGGTATGGCCGACCGGCACTGACTGCCCCTCAATGTGACATGCTGGATAGCGGCGTGAAAGGTAGGCTTCCTGTGGAAGTTATTTATAATGGATTTTCGACAGTTTTAAATAGTGCACCGCCAATATATCACCCGGGAAATTTTGGGCTAGTTGTTAGAGTGCATCCCATCCCTTCTGACAAGGCTAGCCCTTCCCTTCCCTTTTTTTGTCGATGCGATCTAGGTGCATAACCTATTTATCCAACGCCTCTGCTTAGACGGTCCGAGATTGAATCCATGGTGCTGGAGAGCCTAGGGAAGTCACTCAAGGACGCGGTGAAGAAGATAGCGAATGCGTCGCACGTGGACCAGGGTCTGGTGAAGGAGGTCGTCAAGGACGTCCAACGAGCCCTTCTTCAGGCGGATGTCAACGTGAAGCTCGTCCTTTCCGTGACGCAGAACCTGGAGCAGAGAGCTCTCACGGACAAGCCAGCACCGGGAATGAGCTCGAGGGAACATGTCATCAAGATCATCTACGAGGAGCTCGTGGGCATCCTCGGTGCTCCTAAGGAGATACCCGCGAAGCCCCAGCGCATTCTCATGGTCGGCCTGTACGGACAGGGGAAGACCACGACCTCCGGAAAGCTGGCTAAGGACCTACACAAGAGAGGCATGAAGGTTGGCTTGGTTGCAGGTGACGTTCATCGACCGGCGGCGTACGACCAACTGAAACAGATAGGGAAGAAGGTGAACGTGCCAGTGTTCGGCGACCCTGACGCCAAGGATGCCGTGTCGATAGCCAAGGCGGCCATGAAGGAGTTCAAGGCATACGACGTGATCATATTCGACACATCAGGCAGACACGCCCTCGAGAAGGACTTGATCGATGAGATCAAGAGCATCGCGAAGGTCGTCGAAGCCGAGCACAAACTCCTCGTCCTGGACGCGCAGACGGGACAGCAGGCAGGCCCCCAGGCGAAGGCGTTCCACGAGGCCGTGGACCTGACAGGAGTCATCCTGACCAAGATGGATGGGACCGCGAAGGGGGGAGGCGCCCTCAGCGCGGTGGCCGAGACTGGCGCATCGATCTGTTACATCGGAGTCGGGGAGCACCTGGAGGACCTGGAGAAGTTCGACCCAGACAGGTTCATCAGCCGCCTCCTGGGCATGGGTGACATCAAATCGTTGATCGAGGCTGCAAGCGAGGTCATCGATGAGAGGAAGGCGGAGGAGACCGCCAGGAAGATGATGTCCGGCAAGTTCACGCTCAGGGACATGTACGATCAGATGGAGATGCTCCAGGGCATGGGACCGTTCAAGAAGTTGGCGTCGATGCTCCCTGGTCTGGCGGACAAGATGACTGACCAGGATGTGGAGATGACCCAGGAACGGCTTGCGAGATTCAAGGTGATAATGGACTCCATGACCGAGGAGGAGCTTGGAAACCCGAAGATGATCAAGTCGTCGAGGGTGACAAGGATCGCGCGTGGCAGTGGGACCTCCACAAAACAGGTGCGCGAGTTGCTCAAGCAGTACGATGCGTCGGTGAAGGCGATGAAGGGATTCATGGGCAACAGGAAGATGAGGCGACAACTCATGAAACAGTTCAAGGACGTCGACATGGCGAAGGGAGGATGAGCGCGTGAGGCGTTTCGTCGTCCTAGGGCACAGGGCCATCACATCTGCGGACTTCAAGCTGGATGACCTCTGCGGGTCAACTGGCAGGCTCGACATTCTGCTGCGGTGCGTCAATTCCGCGTTCTTCATATCGCATGACATCCGGAGGGATGTAGAGATCACACTGCTGCTTCTGGGCGACCCGAACCCCCCGAAGACGGTGAGGATAGTAGGGTCGGAGGTGAAGTACCTCAACCCTGACGAGAGGAGCACGGCGGCGCTGATAAGGAACGCCCTCCTGCAGAAGCGAGGCGGCGAGAAGAAGACCTCCCCTGGCATCTATGTGTCCGAGAGGAGCTACTCCGAGGTGTTGTCGAACATATCGAAGGAGTCGCAGATGCACTACCTCAAGGAGGATGGGGAGGATGTCAGGGACTGCTCGTTCGGAGAAGACAACACGTTCGTGCTTGGGGACGACCAGGACCTCAACGAAGAAGAGGAGAAGATCTTGATGTCGTACGAGCCCAAGAGGATCTCCCTAGGCCCGATAAGCTACCACGCTGACCATTGTCTCACAGTGGTAAACAACGAACTGGATAGGCGGGAGCTTCAGCCGAGACGGGTAGCCTAACCGGCCTCCACTTTGGCCACCGCATCCTCAGGGGCGGGGCTGTCCCGACCGCCGTTCTCTTCGGTATCATACCTGACTGCGAAGCGACCGTTCGTGAACTTGATCATGGCCGAGCGGAGTCTGCACTTGTACATGCGGACCCTCCTGCCCTTGTAGACCTCCATCTCGTCCTCTATGCCTATCAGGCCTACCGTCTCGAGCTCGTGTATGCGTCTGTAACATGCGGCGATCGGTATCCTGCAGACCCTACTCAGCTTCTGGGCCGACATCGGGATGTTGTAGGTCCTGACAAGTATCTTCTGAGAGTAATCGTCAGCGAGAAGTCTGGACACGGCCCTTTTCCTCTGTTCAACGTCCATGGAGCTCATTAGGATTGAGGCATGCCAGGACTTAAGGCAGTTCCCATCAGGTTATCATGCGTGATAACCCACGAAGGAGGGGGCGCGATGGCCCGTACTCTCACAATCGCGAAAGCATTATGTCCCGTCGACATATCTCCTCCTGAGAGTGGTGCAAATGCCGGTATGTCCGCTGGATTTCAGATACGGCCGGCCGGAGATGAAGGCCATATTCGATGAGGAGAGACGCCTCGAGAGGATCCTGGATGTCGAAGCCGCCCTCGCCATTGCCCAGTCCCGGGTCGGCAACATCAAGGACGACCACGCGGCAATCATCAAGAAGACCGCCGCACTCCGGTATGTCAAACTGGAGCGAGTGCAGGAGATCGACTCGAAGATCAACCACGAGATCACGGCCATCGTGAGAGCGTTGAGCGAGCAGTGTGGGGAGAGCGGGAAGTACATCCATCTTGGAGCCACATCCAACGACATCCTGGACACTGCGGCTGCGTTGCAGATCAAGGACGCCATAAACGCGCTCGAAGAGGTCCTGGACACATTCAAGAAGACCCTCGCCTCGAAGAGCAGAGAGCACAGGGACACAATCATGATCGGCAGGACGCACGGTCAGTACGCGCTCCCCATCACATTCGGGCTCAAGGTCGCGAACTACGCCCTTGAGGTCCATAGACATCAACAGCGAATCGTTGAGGCGAAGAAGAGGATCCTGGTCGGAAAGATGAGCGGCGCAGTGGGCACTGGTGCTGGTTTTGGTCCCAAGGCGATGCAGATCCAGCAAGCAGTGATGGAGAACCTGGGACTGGGCGTTGAGGAGGGACCCACCCAGATTGTCGCGAGGGACCGATATGTCGAGATGATGTCCATACTCGCCAACATTGCCACCTCGGTGGAGAAGTTCGCGACGGAGATTAGAAACCTCCAGCGTGGGGAGATAGGGGAGGTATCCGAGCCGTTCGACGATGCAGTCCAAGTCGGCAGTTCGACGATGGCGCACAAGAGGAACCCGGTCACCGCAGAGAACGTCTGTGGTCTTGCGCGGATCGCGAGGGGGTTCATGACCCCTGCGATGGAGAGTGCGGTCCTTTGGCATGAGAGGGACCTCACGAACTCCTCCGCTGAGAGATTCTTCGTTCCGCACTCATTCATTCTACTGGACGACATACTCGCGAAGACCGAGAAGATGTTCAGGAACCTCGTCGTCAACAAGGAAAGGATGTGGTCCAACCTTCAGAGGGCTGGCAGCGTCATCATGGCCGAGTCCGTGATGATGGCGCTCGTCTCCAAGGGAATGGGGAGGCAGGACGCTCACGAGCTGATAAGGAAGTGCAGCATGGATTCTCAGAAAGCCTGCGAGGATTTCAAGAGCCACCTGATGGCGGACAGTAGCGTCGCCGCCCTCATGAGCGAGGCGGAACTCGACTCGGCCCTCGATCCGAAATCGTATCTCGGAAGCACTCTGGCAACTGTGGACAACATCCTTAAGATCGTCGCGTAGGCAAAGCTAGAAATACGGGGCGGAGGCTCCCAGACTGTCCAAGGGCCCTTAGATCAGCGGAAGATCGCTTCCTTCGCAAGGAAGAGGTCGTGGGTTCAAATCCCACAGGGTCCACTCAAATGTCTGGCACCGTCGCAAAAGGTACAATTTCTGCCGTTTTCTGCATCTGGATACGTTGATTTCGGACTGCCTCGAACGCCTTGCATTGGTCGCCTAGATTGACCCCGATATAGCGCAGGGTCATCTCGGTAGATTCGTGCCCGTATATCGACGCAATCGTCTCTATCGGGACTCCTGCTAACCACATGAGACGGCCAC
>JBFESP010000033.1:0-8451 GCA_041548485.1 Thermoplasmata archaeon
GGAAGTATCGGACAGGCATCCTGAATGGAGGCTCGGCCTTCTCAGGCACGTGATATCAGAGCGCGAGCGACACAGCGGTTACATCAGGAAGGTCGTCACACAAACCCAGTCCGAGGAAGCCTCCGTGCACTCCGATGTCATCGAATGACCTCTCGCAGAATCGGGGGGAGGAGGTCAGGCGTGACACCCGCCCTCACCCCACCTGGGAATACATACAAATCGTAGTACGTTCTTGTCTGCGGTGAAGACCATGCGGCCCAGGTTGAGGTTGATGGAGGCGACCATCGCGATAACACCGCCATTGGTCATGGGGCTCGTGCTCGTCGGCCTCGGTATCTTCCTGCTGGTTCTAGGTTTGTCGGCTCAGCTCGACATCGACTCGATAGGCGCCACGACCGACCTCGCATTGCAGGAGCGCGTGTCGCAGCTGGAGAGCGAGAGGGACCTGTTCATCCTTACTGCGGCAGGGACGATATTCGTCGGGCTCTTCATGTCATTCATATTAACCGAGAAGAAGATTGCGTCGGTCGTTCCGGAGTCTCAGATGATCGCATCGGCCAAGGGAGCGAAGGACATACTCTCCGGTCTGTCGCTTGCCGGTAACGCTGTCTTTCTCCCTGCGAAGCACGGCCTGACTAGGGAGAAGGTATTCATACCTGCGGCCAACGGGTCCACGTCCCCTCCGACGGTGCTGTCCGATGACCTGACATTATCGCCGGGAAAGGACGGCTCCGCCCCAGGGCTGCTGATTGAGCCCACGGGGATGCGTCTTCTGAACGACCTGGAATCGCAGCTGGGGCTGAAGGTCGCTGACACGGACGCGGAGTTCGTGGAGGGCGGTCTTCAGATACTCAAGCACGGCTTGAGCATCATGCGGGACTTTCACTTCAAGGAGAGGGATGGGAAGACGATACTGAGAGTCGAATACTCGGATTTCTCGGAACCTTGCAGGTTGATAAGAAAAGAATGGCCGAACACCTGCAGGCAGATGTCGTGCGTCGGCTGTTCATGTCTCCTCACCGCATTGGCGCGAGCGACGGGCAAGATAGTCAAGATAGACGAGGTTGACAACAGGGAAGACACTGTGGTGTTCACGCTCTCCCTCTTGGAATGGTGAGTCGTTCGCGGTCGTCCTTCTCAGCGCCGGACAGGTTACCGCCAAAGTTCATATGGGGTATCGGCCAATAGTACAATCGCAAAGAGGTTCACATGACTAATGACAAGATTGAGAATCGCTGCTCCTGCGGCACCCCCTCCGAGGATGATGTGAGGAAGGCCGTTAGGGAGAGGTATACTCGCGTCGCCCTCAGGGACAGCTCGTGCTGCGGACCTGATTCGGAGGCCATGTGCAGGTGCGGCGGCATCTACCCATCTGCGGACTTGGTTTCAGTCCCGTCGGAAGCTCAAACCGCAAGTGCGGGATGCGGCAACCCGATGGCTATCGCAGAGCTCAGACCCGGGATGGTCGTAGTCGACTTAGGCAGCGGCGGCGGGATCGATGTGTTCCTAGCGTCAGAGAGGGTCGGTCCTGATGGCAAGGTATTCGGGATCGATGCCACACCGGAAATGATATTCCGCGCTCGAAAAACCGCCAAGGACAACGGCTTCACCAACGTCGAGTTCAGGCTGGGCGAGATCGAGCACATACCCCTTGAGTCGGATACGGCCGATGTCGTCATCAGCAATTGCGTGATCAACCTGTCACCCGACAAGGACCGTGTTTTCAGGGAGGCGTTCAGGATACTCAAACCAGGTGGGAGGCTAGCCGTGTCCGATATAGTCCTTCTGAGAGAACTGCCCGAGGAACTTCGGGGCGATATGTCTGCGTGGTCCGCGTGCGTATCCGGAGCGATGCTGGAAGAGGAATACCTCGCCTCGATATCTCGCGCGGGGTTCGTCGAAGTCCGAGTCGTCGGAAAGGACGTTTATTCCGAGGAGCTGCTGGAAGGTTACATCCCACGGAGCGACACGAAGTCCGACCTGTCCTCGCTGGTTGCGAGCGCGAAGGTCACAGCGGTCAAACCCAGCTGATGGATGCGTCCTGTCCCTCCGTTCTGCGAGGGCGGGCGGAGAGAAGCGCGATGAGCTGGTCCTCGAAGTGGCGGTGATGCCTGAAGTGTTCGTTGCCGTCCTTCACTATCGAATACCACCAGTAGAAGAAGAACAGCCCGCCCGTGAAGATCGAGACGATGACATAGACTGCGATCGATCGGTCGGGCAGCCTCATGGGCTCCAGGAGTCCTCCTGCGGTGAGCCCTCCTCTACCCAAGAGCGCCTTTGCTTCCCTGACGAATCCCATCCATCTCTTGTGATGGTTCGACATCTCGACCGTCAGGAAATAGAACAGGTAGAACTCAGCGACGAGCAACACTATGGTCACAAGGGATAGGACTAGCGCATACAGGATATAGGCTCCATAGTTGGGATCGTCCCCCGAAGCGATGACCATCATCGCAACCATCCCGACGAAATTCACAACGCTAGGGAACACTATGACGCCGGCCCATAGTATCGGGGAGCGCATCGTCTCCGCGCTTGCTGGGGTCGAGTACTGAAACCTTGCTCCAGCCGATCTCTCGGAGAATGACATGATAGCGTCCCGGAACCTACGCTCCCTGGTGAAATGCTCGTTGTGTCTCTTGACGAGGTTGTAGGTCAGCAACGCCAGAGCTGCGTAGAGTCCTGCGCTCATCGCGTAGAGGATGATCGAGTACTGCGCGGTGTCCGTCGAGTACCCGAACGGGTCATCGGGGTCATAATCGCCGCTCTCGATGCTGGCGAATGCGGCTGCCAGGAGCACAACGAGAATCGCGATGCCCACTATCATCAGACCGATGAAGGGGACAATCACCCAGAGCGTGGATATCCGTACATCGGTCTGGTCCTTGTGGTTGACTATGGGCACGAGCTGCTCGCGGAGTCTCTTGACGTCATCCTCCCTGAGGGATGTAGTCGGAAGAGGCATCCTCGCGCCGCAGTATATGCAGAAGCTTCCTTCGCTCTGGCTCATTCCTCCGCAGTTCGGACAATGCAAACTCGCACCCGTTGCGTTGAACGTCGCCAGATTACTTGAACCTTTATGTCTGCAGTCGATCGACGACGCGCCTCACGCCTTTCCGAAGATGTCCTTCTCGGCGTCCTTGACGATGCGCGATATCTCCTGCTCGACTTCGCTGTCGAGCGGGGTGACCTCGTGCTCCTTGAGTATCCTCTTCACGACATCCTTCGCGGCGACATGCAACGGGCGTACGCCCTCCTTCCTCACCCTCTCGGAAGTGCGCTTGTCGAACAACGGCGAGACTCTCATCTCCCCCTTCCTGAAGTACTCCATCGTGTGCGTCTGGGCGAGGTAGTTGCCCATCGGGCCGACCTTGTCTATCAGGTCGGTCGCTAGCCGACCTTCGTCCACCTCTATCCCTCTGACGATCCTGAACACGTTCTCGTAGATCTCGTCGTCTATCACGAGCATCTCGTAGCTTCCGGCGTTGTCCCATCCACCGCCTATGCCCGACAGGTTGTCCGCGCCGGCCATGGCGGGCACGAGCGCTGCCATCATCCTCTCCAAACCTATCTGCGTGTCCCAGATGTTCGCGTCCGTCGTGACGCCGTAGACATCGGCTATCATGTTGTACTTGTGGGCGATCTGCACGGTTGCTGCAGATGCAAGGGCCATCTCGGGAACGCCCCATATGTTGTTCCCGCTCCTGAGGTCGAGCATGCTCAACCTTCCGGAGTACTGCATGGGCAGCTTGTCGTTGACTGTCTGCACGAGCATCACGCCCCCGAGCAGCTCGGCGTTCTGCTGCGCGAGTCCGCCCGAGAGGGTTATCGGTGCCGTTCCTCCAGTGATGGGGCACGGCACGATGTCGACAGGGACTCCGTACTCCGCCCCGCGTAGCATGACATCCGCCGCGTGCTCGTCGTACGTGAGTGGGCTGCTGGGGGAGCCGTAGACGGTGAAGAGCGGCCGCTTCCTGATCTCCTCAGCGTCGCCGGCCACGGCCGACCACATCTTGAGAAGCGTGTCGACCTCTTCGACCTTGAGCGCATACCCGGAGATGCACTTCGAGGTGTTCTTCATCATGGCTTCCATCGTCTTGATGACCAGGAGCTGAGGAGGCACATCGGTCGCCACCACGAAGTTGCTGATGGAATGGCATGTCGGGAGCGCATCCATGATCTTGGTCGTGTCCTCGACGTCCTTCAAAGTTGATCTCCTGCTCTCGCCCGTCTCGAGGTCGAACATGAGCGGGTTGCCGCCGAGGCAGTGGGCGAACAGGTGCTCCCCGTCGAACGCGATATCGTTCTTCGGGTCCCGGGCGGCGAAGCTGCCGTAGGGAGGTATCCTCTTGATCGCGTCCTCGACCACCCCTCTCGGGAAGGTCAGCACGTTCTTCCTCGTCGGATGCTTAGCAGCACCGTTCTTGAGCAGGCGTTCATAGGCGTCATTACTGTCGTACCTGACTCCCGTCTTCTCGAGGATCTTGAGTGACGCCTCGTGTATGGCATCGACCTGCTCGTCGGTGAGCACCTTCAGCCTGTACTTGCACATCTCTCCCTGTAGCATGGATATCGCCTCTTCAATCCCGTCCAAAACACGGCGGTGTTTTGGGCCGGACGCCCTCACACTGGGTCGGGGTAAGTGGAGGTTGCACAAAAAGCTATGGGAAATCTTACAATCCTAGCAAACAAAAGAATCATACAACCCGACGGTCATAACGCTGGCGGTTAGATGCGAAGACGGGTACGAGTCCTGGTTATCAAGCCTAGCAGAGCCTCCTTTGTCGAGCAGGACTCCGAGATATTGCAGAAGCAGTTCGATGTTCGAACGGTGGACCTCTCGAACTCGGGTCGGTCCGTAGGTCGTCATCTGAAGGTCCTGTTACGACTCATCCGAGGAATCATCTGGGCCGATGCCACATTCTCCTGGTTTGCAGACGTCTACGCACTCTGGGCCGTAAGACTCTCGAGACTCTTGCTCAAGAAGTCCATCGTTGTCGTCGGAGGGTACGAGACGGCGCGGATCGATGAGTTGGACTACGGCCTGTTGACCACCAAGAAGGGCGAGAAGATGGTCCGGAAGATACTGTCCAAGGCGGACCTCGTCCTCGCGGTCTCCGAGTTCGTCAGTCAGGAGGTCTCCGTTCTATCGCCCGACAGCCGGGTCTCCGTAGTACATCTCGGGATAGACCCGGACATGCTACCGCCGCCTACCGAGAAGGAGGATCTTGTGTTGACGGTCGGACCTGCTACCGAAGACCGCGTGACCCTGAAGGGCATAGACACGCTCGTCAGAGTGTCGAGGAGACTCCCCGACATGCGCTTCGTGGTCGTAGGACCGTTCGACGAGTCAGTGCGGACAAGGCTCGGTGCGGTATCGCCTTCCGTGGAGTTCACCGGTTGGCTGCAGTACGAAGATTTGATGGCCTACATGAACAGGGCCAGAGTCTACTGTCAGCTGTCGGTACGCGAGTCCTTCGGGGTGGCGGTCGCCGAGGCTATGGCTCTCGGTTGCGTTCCCGTCGTGAGCGACGCGGGTAACCTGCCGTCACTCGTCGGCGACACAGGGTTCGTCGTCGCCACAAACGATGTAGACGCTGCGGTCGTCGCCATCAGGAAGGCGGCATCGTCCGCCGCGGGGACCAAGGCGAAGGAACGAGCGCGGACACAGTTCACTGTCGGTAGAAGGGAGACTGCCCTCGTCGGTAAGATAAACGAACTCGTCGGATCCCGCTGAGCGGACCCTGTTTGGATCAAGAAATGACTATCCCGGCCCGGCCTCTAGGTGCTCGCGAACGACTATCTTGGCCGCCTCGCGGATCGCCTCTTCGCTGCTGTGCTTCGGCTTCCATCCGAGGTCCGCCATCTTCTTCGTCGCGAGCAGGAAGATGGGGACGTCTCCCGCCCAGCCGCTCTCCCCGCCCGTGTATCTCAGCTCGACGTCCTTGAGCTCAGTCTCCTCGACAAGCACCTCGACGATCCTTCTCACGGTGATCTGGTCCTCGGCGCCCAGGTTGAGGTAGTTCAAACGGTCCTTCGCGTTCTCGAAGCCGAACATCATGGCATCGACGCACTCGTCGACGAGCAGGTAGGACTTCCGCTGGTTGCCGTCTCCGAGAACCTCCAACTCGTGTGGGTTTCTGTTGAGCTTCTCCACGAGGTCGTACAGTATCCCGTGCGTGCTCCTACGGCCTATGATGTTCGCGAAGCGGTATATCCACCCGTTCAGACCGTACAGCTCCGCATACGCCGACATGAGCCCCTCGCACGCCAGCTTGGAGGCGCCATAAAGCGATATCGGAAGGCACGGCCCGTAGTCCTCCGGCGTCGGGAGGACCTTCGCCCTGCCGTATATGGTGGAGGTCGAGGAGAAGACGACGTTCTTGACATCGCTCCTACGCGCGGCCTCGAGGACGTTGTACGTCGCCATCGTGTTCTGTTCGAGGTCCACCTTCGTAGACTCCGTGCCCTTCCTTATGTCCGGGTTGGCCGCCAAGTGCCATACTGACTCGTGCCCTTCCATCTCCTTCATGAGCTTCTCGAAGTCGAGCACGTCCGCCTTGACGAACTTGAAGTTGAACTCCCCGAAGTTCTGTGATATGAACGCTTCCTTGCCAGTGCTGAGGTCGTCGTACACCGTCACCCTGTGCCCGTCGCTGACGAGCCGGTCCACTATGGCGCTTCCTATGAACCCTGCCCCTCCAGTCACGAAGTAGCTCATCTCTATCTGCACACCCTGTCAAAGAACGGACCTTGCATTGCAGATACCACTGTAAAAAGGTTGCTGAAAGATTCATCCTCTCCCGAGCACCCAATACTGTTATGTCGGGGTACCATAATCCCCCTGACATGGCGGTATCCGTCGTCGTTGGCACGCGGCCGGAGATCATCAAGATGGCGCCTGTGTACTTCGCCCTCAAGAAGGCGAGGCTGAGGCCCACCCTGGTACACTCGGGTCAGCACTACGACTATCAGATGTCGCAGGTCTTCTTCGACGAGCTGGGCCTGCCGAAGCCCGAGGTGTTCCTCGGGATAGGATCAGGCACCCCGGGAAAGCAGACCGGGGACGCCATCATCAAGTTCGAGCAGGAGTTCGCGGAATCTCGCCCTGACTGTGTACTGGTCGAAGGCGACACGAACACCGTGCTCGCGGGGGCCATCGCGGCGATGAAGCTCCGCATCAAGCTAGGGCACGTCGAGGCTGGCCTGCGCAGCTACGACCTTCGCATGCCCGAGGAGCTGAACCGCAGGCTGACCGACCACGCATCCGACTACCTCTTCGCTCCGACGACGGACTCCGTGCGGATACTGAGAGGGGAGAGTGTCTGGGGCAGGATATTCAGGACGGGCAACACCGCCATCGATGCCACCGTGATGTACCTTCCGAAGGCTTTGAAGCGGTCATCCGTTCTGAACGACATAGAATGGGAAAAGTTCGGCCTCGCCACCCTTCACAGGGCCGAAAACGTCGACGACAAGGCCACGTTGAAGCAGATGGTGAAAGTCCTGCTCGACTCGCCGACGCCTATCGTGCTCCCGCTTCACCCGAGGACTGACGCTCGCCTGAAGGAGGCGGACCTGAAGAGCGTCGTGGAGCGTTCGAACAACATCGCGCTGTTGCCCCCGGCAGGCTACTTCGACATGCTTGCTCTGATGGATGGTGCGAGTTTCATCCTGACGGATTCAGGCGGCATCCAGGAGGAAGCTACTTCCCCCGTGATCAGGAAGCGGGTCTTCGTGATGCGCGAGAGCACCGAACGACCGGAGTCCGTCAAGGCCGGGTACTCGACTGTCGTCGGCACCGACCCACGCAGGGTGCTGAGGGCAATCGGTAGATACACCAGGACTCCAAAGGACGAGTTCAGGGCCTGCCCGTACGGCAAGGGCGATGCAGCCGTAAGGATCAGCAGCGCTCTGAGAGATCATCTGTGATGCGGTCCGATGTGCGATGGCAGGGTCAACCCAAGTCGTTACCCGGGACGATGAACTTCTCCTTCCTCGCCGCCTGCAACACCCTCTCGATATCCTTCCTGGGCCATTTCTCCAGATATATGCGGAGATCATCGAACTCGCGTTTCTCCCTCGGCGTCTTCCTGGTCTTGTGCTCGTCGTGGAACACAACCGCCCTCGGGCAGGATGTCAGATACCAGTCGTCAGAGGTCAGTATCCTGTAACAGTAGTCCTGGTCAGAGAACGACACGTGGAACCGCTCGTCCATGGGACCGACCTCCTCGAAGCATCTCCTCCTGATCGCGAATGTGGTCGTGGTTGCGCCCACCATCTTCCCCCTCTTGTAGTCTCGGGGGGACCTCACGCCGAAGGACCATAGCTTTCCCATCATGAGTCTGCGAACGGCGAACATCGGCGCCGCGTTCTTGATGGATTCCATGAGGAACCAGAGGAGCCCACAGTGTACCCAGCCTATCTGCGGGCGCTGATCTCTGAAGCGCA
>JBFESP010000034.1:0-7299 GCA_041548485.1 Thermoplasmata archaeon
CGACGTTGACGTCAGCGCTTGCTGGTATGTTCTTCAAGTACAGCAAGCTGAGCCCTTCCCAATACGTGTCGAAGTCGTTGTCTGCGTCTATGTACAATCCTATCGTCCAAGAGGCATTGGTCTCAGCTGAAGCTCCTCCGGTCGGCCCACCCACAGCCAGAACTGCGGGCAGAATCAGACAGAAGAGAACTCCTGCACAGGCTAATGCCCTATGTGGTTCCCTTTTCATGTCAATCCCCCTAGAGCCACGATTCCTGAGTATCGTGACAATAACCCGAATGCGAAATCCGCCTCTTGAATATTCTTATAGCTAGCATTGCGATGTTAAGAGACTAGCCGCTCAGGTGTCGGTATGGCCTTGGAGGCTACTTTGAGCCTTATGGCTTCCATCTTCGAAGCGAGGTTGCGTCGCTCGGTAAATCGTTCTGGTCGTCCAAAATGGGGCATCTGATGGGCACAATCCTTTTTAACGGACTGTTGATTCCGTCTAGTCAGTCGCTCATTGGAGCGCTGAATGCGGGGGATACGAATGAGAGCGAAGCGGGCAATCAGTTCTATCATGGCTATAACTGTGGCGTGCCTTCTGGCCTTCTCCGGTGTTTCGTCCGGAAAGCAGAATGGAAAACCTTTCGAGGAGAATGCGTGGACCGTCGCGATATACGTCTGTGCCGACAATGATCTTGAACCCTACTGGGATGACGGCAGTCTCGCGATGCTCCTGAACATACCGCAAAGCGAAAGTGTCGAGTTCATCGCATATGTGGACCGCCTGAGCACCGAAGGGACGGAAGTAGTCAAGATATCAGGTGGCACTGTCGAGGTCGTCGACAACACTATTGAAGAGAAGAACTTCGGAGACGGAGCTACCTTCAAGTGGTTCCTTGAGGACGTTAGCGTACGGTGTGGCGCGGAGAATCTTGCGGTGATTGCATGGGACCATGGAGGGGCTTGGAGGGGATTCTGCCATGATTCCACTAGCGGCGACCAGATAAGGCCAATCGAGATGCGCGAGGCCATAGTAGGCGCTGGTGTAGACATCGACATCCTCGCCTTTGACGCGTGCATGTGTGCGTGCATCGAGATAGCCTATGAGGTGGCAGTGTCGGAATTGGTGGATCTGATGGTCGCATCGGAAGAGCTGGTCGCCTTCGACGGATTTCCGTACGACCTGATGTTCATGCCACTGGCGTCGGACCCAAAGAAGACCGCAGTTGATGTGGCCTTCGATATGGTCGACGGATGGGCGGAGTACTACAACGAGCTAGGGTCGGCATGGTACGCAACCCTCGGGGTGATTGACGTCAGAATGATCCGCGACGGAATCGAGATATTCGACAATTGGACCGAGCAGATGCTGGAAGGCCTCCCAGAGCGCCTGATGGATTACAAGTTCGCGCTCAGGGACAGCAGCAGAGTATCGTGCGTTGGTCATTACCAGGTTGACGTAATCGACCTTGGCAGGCACCTACTGGCTTCCGATTCAATTGCTGGAGATGCAGGGCTGGCAGATGCAACCGAGCAGGTTGTGGAATGCGTAGACCAAGCAGTCCTGTACGTTTATAATCCCGACATGAAGGTCGACAGCGCAGGCCTCTCGATATACTGGGGAGTCAACGATGTTTGGGATAACAGCGTGGAGAAGTACCCCGTCTTTGCCTCGTTCGCGGTCGATACATCCTGGGCAGAGTTCCTAACACAGTACAACAACCTGTTGACTTCAGGATGATGCCTGGCTGAGCGAGTTCTGGAAATGATCAGACGCCGAACAACCAATAAACGCGGTTCGAGGCCGATACGCGTCTGATTGACCTCGCATCCTTCATCTCCCCCGAGGACCTCCCTCAGGGCTGCACGCTCAACTTCAAGCTCCGAACTTCACGAGAGAAGCCAAGAAGGGGTTGAGGACAGACAACGGCGAGATACTGGCTAACGGCTTTTGACAACCGAATTTGGGTTTGAAAACGTATTAATATGCATGGCTGATAACGGAGTCGGATTGACGGATACTGACATGATGTCGGGAACTACAGATAAGTCGAACACCGAAGAGGTTCTCTCCCTTCTCCATCCCATCGTCTCCGAGTGGTTCAGAGGCAAGTACGGGGGCGTGACCGAGGCACAGTCGATGGCCGTACCAGTCATTCATCACAGGGAGAGCGTGCTGGTCTCCTCGCCCACAGGCTCAGGCAAGACGCTCACCGCCTTCCTGTCCATCATCAACGAGCTGACCCTGCTGGCCGACCGTGGTGAGTTGGAGGACAGGATCTACGCGGTGTACGTGTCTCCGCTGAAGGCGCTCGCGAACGACATCAACGAGAACCTCATAACACCGCTGAAGGAGATTTCGGACAGGTTCGAATCGCACGGAATGGAGGCGCCGGGGATCCGGGTCGCCGTGAGGACGGGGGACACGCTCCCCAGCGAGAGGCAGAAGCATGCAAGGACCCCTCCGCATATATTCATCACCACACCGGAATCCCTATCGCTCGTCCTGTCCACACCGGTGTTCAGGAAGCGCTTCGAGGATGTGCATTACGTCATCGTGGACGAGGTCCACGAGATATGCGACTCCAAGCGCGGGGTCGCCCTATCGGTCGCCCTGGAGCGGCTCCAGGGGTTCTGTGGGGACACGCTGGTCCGCATAGGCTTGTCGGCGACGGTCGCGCCCATCGAAGAAGTCGCAAGATTCCTGGCTGGCCGTAGTGGCGCCGTCCCTCGTCCAATGAAGATCGTGGAAGTGTTCGGTCAACGTGACCTTGACCTATCCGTCATCTGCCCTGCTGACGACATGACCTCCCTGTCCTTCGAGGTCGTCAATTCGAAGATGTACGACCTTCTGAAGGAGATGATCGAGCGGCACAGGACGACCCTGGTCTTCACGAACACCCGGAGCGGTACGGAGAGCGTCGTGTACAAGCTGAAGGAGCGTGGACTGGAGGATGTCGGCGTCCATCATGGGAGCCTCAGCAGGGAGACGCGGCTGGATGTGGAGGGGGATCTCAGGGCCGGCGATCTCAGGGCGGTCGTGTCATCGACCTCTCTCGAGCTCGGCATAGATATCGGGTCGATAGACTTGGTCGTCCAGATCGGGTCACCCAAGTCGGTTTCGAAGGGGCTTCAGAGGATAGGCCGTGCAGGTCATCAGTACGGGGGTACATCGAAGGGCCGCATGGTCGTGTTCGAGAACGACGACCTCATAGAGTGCGCGGTACTCTCCCGGGCCGCCCACAGAAAGGCCATCGACCGCGTGACGATACCTGACAAACCCCTGGATGTGCTCTCACAGGTGATCGTAGGGCTCTCTCTGGAACGTCCGTGGGGCGTCGACGAGGCACACTCCCTCATCACGCGCTCGCACTGCTACAGACACCTCACGAGGGCGGAGCTGGTCGGCGTTCTGAGGTACCTCGGAGGAAAGGACGATTTCGAAGGCGTATACTCCAAGGTGTGGTACGACGAGGCCGAAGGCGTCTTCGGAAAGAAGCGCGGATCGCGTATGATATTCTATCTGAACCAAGGCACAATCCCAGAGGAGGCCGACTACAAGGTGTTCTCGGAGAGGGGTGCCCTTGTCGGCTCGCTCTCCGAGAAGTTCGTCGAGCGTCTGTCCAAGGGAGACATATTCGTGCTCGGCGGGAGGAGCTACGAATTCCTCGGGTCCAAGGGCATGAAGGCGATGGTCAAGAGCGCTACTGGCCGGAAGCCGACTGTGCCGTCATGGACCGGTGAGATGCTTCCCCGCAGCTTCGACCTCTCGGTCATGGTGGGGGAGTTCAGGGGCGAGGTGGCCTCCCGGCTCGAGACCGAGAGTGACGATGAGACTCTGCGGTGGTTGATGGAGGACTTCCGCGTGGACGAAGGATCTGCCAACACGATCATCAACTACTTCCGTGAGCAGAAGGCCGTCGGGACCATATCGACCGACTCCAGACTCGTCGTCGAAGGCTACATCGACCAGTCCGGAAACAGGAACGCGATATTCCATTTCCCTTTCGGGAGGCGGGTCAACGACGCATTGAGCCGAGCGTACGCGAGCGCACTGTCGGAGCGCGTGAAGGCGAACGTCACGATATCCATATCCGACGACAGTTTCATGTTGACGTCTCCGAAGCCGTTCAATCTGGATGGGCTCGCATCGGCCGTGTCTTCCGGGTCCCTCGAGCGGAGACTGCGTGACTCGGTGAAGGATTCCGAGCTGTTCATGCAGCGGTTCAGACATGTGGCCACCCGTAGCTTCATGGTTCTCAGGAACTACAGGGGGAAGGCGCTGTCGGTCGGACGTCAGCAGCTGCGTTCCCAGCGCCTGCTCGACGCCCTGCACGAAATCCCTGATTTCCCGGTTATGACTGAGACGTTCAACGAGATACTCGACGGGGTGATGGACCTGGACCACGCACGCGAGGTCCTCGTCAGCATGGAGCGTGGTGAGAGGTCCGTGGAGTACCTCCCTTTCTCGTCGGTTCCGTCCCCGTTCGCCCACAGCATCGTCATGATCGGCATCTCTGACATCGTCCTCATGGAGGACAGGAGCCTGCTACTGCGGAATCTCCACAGACGCGTGGTGGAGCGCGTCCTCGGCGAGGACGCGGTCGCCGCATATCAGTTCGATCCCGAGAGGGTTGAGGTGTATTTCGAAGAGAAGCGACCACGCATAGACTCCAAAGAGGATATCGAGTTCGCCTTGCGGGCCATCGGGCCGATGAATCTGTTCAGAGAGAAAGGCGAGAGCGTCTATCGTAACCTCGAGCATCCGTTCGAGACGGTGCGCGGATGGGCGATGGAATCATTGCGCGAGGGGACGGCCAGGTCCGTTTGGATAGGGGAGGATGTCTATGTCCATGCCGACGACCACGAGCTGTACTCGTCCATCCACAGAAGGGATGTCGAACTCAATCCGACCGACAGGCGTATCCTGCGATCCCTGAGCAGGAAGGCGTCGAGGGCCGGAGGGCTGGGCAAGGAGCTTCGCGTGGATGGCCAGGTCGTTCGCGCGAGGCTGAGACGCTTGGAGACCGCCAACCTGGTCCACAGGTGCGATATCGTCTCCGGTGCCGCCGTCTACCGGGCGAGTGCCGTCGAGGAAACGGCCAGGTCCGGGTACGTCTCAGAGGCGATAACGCGGCACATGGCGTATCACGCACCGATATCACCCGAAGACCTGGCATATGAGGTCGGGGTCTCCGAGGAGGAGGCTCGGGCGCATGTCGACGAGCTTGTCACAAGGGGTGTGGCGGTCGTGGGGCAGTTCGTCGTCGGGGACAAGATCCAGTACATGCTCGCGAAGGATTACCTCCATCTCACATCCGATGGTGAGGAAGTCTTCGACCGAGAGGACGTCAGGGCATACATCGAGAGGAAGCAGTTCACCCCCGTCAGCTCGGTGGAGGACTACTTCAGGAAGTTCGGCTCTGCCGGAATGGCTTACGACCTGTTCCACCGGGTGAAGGACTTCGACATCCAGGACCTGTACGACCTCCGGCGGAGCGGAAGGCTCCTGCTGGGCAGGATGGTTCGCGGCCGGGTCAGGTATGTCCTCCTGGAGGACGCACCATCCTACCTGTCAGTCTTTCGTGATGGCAGGGTGAACAAGTACGAGGACGCGATCCTCTCCGCTGTCGAGAGAATCGGCAGAGGTTCCTACCAGGAGATTGCCGAGAGCGCCGGCATCCCCCCCTCCATCATGCGCGAATCGTTCGACTCCTTGGACCGCAAAGGCTTCCTTCTCAGGGAGTTCGACGAGGCGGAGTACTGGAGCACGCGAAACACCTACTCGGTCTGCGACATCCCGCCAGAGGCGGAGCACGGGCCGAGAACGGTACTCGAACGCCTCCTGAGAGGGCATGGCCCGGTATCACTCGCCCAGGTCGCGTCGTACCTTAGGGTCGAGGCGCATCGGGCGCGTGCCCTCCTGATCGACGTGGGGGCGGTCGCCATCCGTGTCGGTTTGGAGCGTTCTGAGATGTTCCTCATGAAGGACGAGTTGCCCGAGCTGGAGTCGGCAGCTGCGCGCGGGCATGAGGAGCCGCAGGTACGCATCCTCTCACTCTTCGACCCGTTCCTGAGCGATCGCTGGGCGGAGATATCCGCGACGTACGGCGAGGGCTGGATGTTCCCGGTCGTACGCGGAGGCGACATGGTCGGCATGATCGAGAGCTGGCTGATGGCCAGCGCCGTCGAGGTGAGAGATATCCGGCTCAAGGACGAGGCTCTGCTCGGCGATCTTGTTGATGCCCTCGACCGCTCGATGGCGTTCTACAACATGCTGGGAATCGACATACTGCGAGTGAGGAGCGTCCTCGGCGTCGAGATACCGGCACTCGATGAGAATGTCAGGGACGAATTTCTGACTCGGGGCTTCGTCGAGTCCAACGGCATGCTCGTCAAAGGGAACCTCGTGACTGAGTGCTTCGAGATGTCCGACCTCCTCGCCGTTACGATGTCGCTACAGAACCTGGCCGCGCCCTCCAAACTGATATCCAGCGTCGAAGCACTCGGCAGATTCGGGTCCCTGCGGTCTGACGCCGAGACACTGATCAGGGTGAGAAACCTTACGCCGTTGACGGAGCTCCACAAAGCCGGAGTCGTCGTCAGAGGATATGTCGTGCCCGACCGTGTGGGCTATTGCACACATTCGGAGGCATCCCTCTACCGTGCGGCTCGCTCGAAGCCACTCACGGACGCGGAGAAACTCATCCTGCGGATAGTCGCCGACAGAAGACAGCTCAAGAGGAACAGGCTCCTGACACTCTCCCCGCTCGGGCCGGAGGAGACGGTGGAGGCAGCCAAGGGCCTCTATCACTCATCCCACCTGTACCTCGACTCGACCCTCTGCTATGTGCCCTCGAAGCGGAAGCGCCTCTCGAGGGAGGCGGCGTGGAGGTCAATACTGATTGGGATGTTCGACATCTACGGGCTGGCCAGCGCAGAATCCCTGGGTACGATGCTCGGGAGGGATCTGAGGATGAGGGAGCTCAGGACCGCGCTCAAGGGGCTCGAACGGGACGGGGCGCTCGTCAAGGGGCACCTGCTCGAAGGGTCGAGCACGGTCTACTGGGCCACGGTTTCAGCTCACGAGCGGCTCATTCGGGGGGAGCGGTTCGAGGATCGCGTCGTCCTATCTCCCGAGGACAACCTGTATCAGTTTCTAAAAGCATCGTTCCGAGACCTGATGCCGTCAGGCGGTCGATACGCCGTGCTGGATGGCGCACGGGCTGTCGGATCGTTCGTCGGGAAGGTCCGTGATGGCGCACTCGAGGTCGAGGATATCGACGGCGATGCCATCTGCAGGGGGATAGTGGA
>JBFESP010000035.1:0-5778 GCA_041548485.1 Thermoplasmata archaeon
CATGGGCCAGCTCGTCGCGGAGGTGAAGCGCGGGATAGAGGATGCGGGCGGAAAGGCGTACGAGTTCGGAATCCCCGGGATATGCGACGGAATCGCCATGGGACTTCCCGGCATGAGGTACTCGTTGCCGTCACGCGAGATCGTGGCCGACGCCACGGAGGCGATGGTGGAGGCACATGCCGCGGACGGCTGGGTCGGCGTCACGAACTGCGACAAGATAACCCCGGGCATGCTGATGGCATGCGGGAGGATGGACATCCCGTCGGTCATGCTAACGGCAGGCCCCATGATGCCGGGCGAGTACAAGGGGCGAAGGCTCGACGTCATATCGATATTCGAGGCGGTCGGCGAGCTCGCCGCGGGACGCATAGACGATGACGATTTCGGAGAGATAGAGAGGCGGGCGTGTCCGGGTGCGGGCTCATGTGTCGGACTGTTCACCGCGAACACGATGGCATGCATGACAGAGGCGCTTGGGCTGAGCGTTCCTGGTTGCGCGACCAGTCACGCCCTGACGGAGACGAAGAGGGAGATGGCCTACGAGACCGGGAAGCTGGCGGTCGAGCTGGTCCGCAAGGGTACCCGACCGAGGGACATCGTCGACGAGAAGAGCTTCGAGAACGCCGTGAGGGTCGACAACGCGATCGGCGGCTCGACCAACACATGCCTTCACCTCATCGCGATAGCCAAGGAGTTCGGGGTCGCCCTCGACCTGGACGTGTTCGACAAGGTCTCGAGGGTGACGAAGCATATAGTGGCTCTGCGACCGGGCGGAGAGCATTTCATGATAGACCTTGACGGAGCGGGAGGCATACCTGGCGTCCTGCACGTGCTGATGCCAGCGCTCCACGACGCTAAGACCGTGTCTGGCAAGAACGTGCTGCAGATCGCCGGAGAGGCGAAGGTCGCGGACAGCAGCGTGATAAGGAGTCTGGACGACGCGTACCACGAGGAGGGGGGCATCGCAGCGCTCAGAGGAAGCCTCGCAGAGGAAGGGTGCGTCGTCAAGCAGTCGGCAGTGGTCGCATCCATGCGACGCTTCGAGGGACCTGCGAGAGTGTTCGACTCCGAGGACGATGCGACGAAGGCGATGCTGGCAGGAGAGATAAAGAAGGGCGACGCAGTGGTCGTAAGGTATCAGGGTCCGAAGGGCGCCCCTGGGATGCCGGAGATGCTCGGACCGACGTCCATCCTCACTGGTCTCGGCCTTGGCGAGTCTGTCGCGCTCGTCACGGACGGACGTTTCTCAGGTGGCACGAGAGGGCTCTGCGTCGGCCATGTCTCCCCCGAGGCGTATGTCGGTGGGGCGCTGGCTGCCCTGCGGGACGGGGACATCATAAGGATAGACCTCGACGCCAGGGACATCGATGTTCTGATATCCGAGAGGGAGGTCAAGGCGAGGCTGAAGGAGCGAAGGCCGCCCGGGGAGAAGGTCGGTGGGTACCTCCGGAGATACAGGGACCAGGTGTCGTCAGCCAGCCTCGGAGCAGTCCTGCAGACCAGCAGCAGATGACCCGCACTTAGTGGGGAATCACGCAAGAACCGTTCGAAGAGAGCGTCGATACTGCAACGAGAAAAAGTACTTGGTCGAGCGATTCGTTGCACCCCTGAGGGTGATTCAGGAGCGTTGATGCGTGAGCGATCTTGAGTACTTGGTCGGGGTCGTCGTCCCGAGGCTTATCGGACTGGCACTCATCGCCTACTCATTCTTTCTCGTCTACCGAGTCAGAGTGCGGTTCTTCGCCGTCATAAGAGGATTGGTGGTGGTATCCTTCGTCACGACTGTCATGCTCCTCTGGATATACGAGACGGTCTTCTTCCTGGCCAGCGGCGAAGGCCATGCCCATCACCCATTCGTCGGGATATGCTTCGTGGTCGCCGCCTCATGGCTGTCAGTCTGGACCGTGGCTATCACGACGAGATATCGGGATTACTTCACCACATCGGCTTTCAGGGAATGGATTTCGGGCAGGCCCGTCAACCCGATTACCGTCTGGGGGGCGACGGGAATCATGGTCCTTGTCGTGGCGATGGCCGCATACAGCGTGGGGGAGAGAGACTCCGGGAGCAACAGCTGGCTCCTGGCAATCGTCCTCGGATATCTCCTTGCATCCGTCGCCATCGGTGTGGTCATGCCGATTTCCGCCAGAAGGAGAGGGGATCTCAGGAGACTGAACCCCAAGGAGAAGCTGGGCATGGCTCTGCTGGCGGGCTCGTGGGTCGGAATTCCTTCAGTAGAGTACTTCTTCCACGTCTATCACACGCACGCCACGGACGCGAGCTACGATTACGCTTACTCGTGGATGATCTTCGCTATGTTCGTCTTCCTCCTGAAGTCAGTCACGAGCGGGAGGTTCGCCGCGCTCGTCATCGACGCCGAAGTCGAGATGACGGAACAGGGCGGGTTCAGGTCGTACGACATACCCAGAGGGGTGTACCTTTTCGAGGATAGAAGCAACAAGCCAGCGACCGACCTGTTCGTCGAGCTGGTCACCCTCCCCCTACGGCCCGATGTCGCGATACCGGAGAAGGAGAGCGCCACATCGGACACCCTTGCGTTCCTCATACCGAGAGGGCTGATGATAACGAGGGTCTTCCCGGAGCGCATCAGGGAGGAGTATCACCTCCAGGTGACTCCTATCATATGGCTGACGGAGTCCACGGGCGACAGGAGGATACCTCCTACTAGCGTAGCGCTCATGACGGATGCACTGATCAGGTTCATGGAAGGCAACCCGAACAGCATAGTCCTCGTCGACGGTGTGGAGTACCTGCTCACGTTCAACGAATTCAGCAGGGTGCTCAGGTCGCTGGACTCGCTCAACGAGACGACCTGGATAACCCGGTCCAGACTGATAATCGCAATCGACCCCGAGGCCTTCGACTCCAAACAGATCGCCATGCTTGAGCGGGACCGGATAGTCATCAAGGGGAGCGAGGGGCTCGAGGAGCTGAAGAGGTCGTCGAAGAAGCTCGCTCGGCAGGAGTGACGAGAAGTGTCAGACCTACCCGTTGTTCTCCATCCATCCGCTTGCCTTCTTGTATGAGCCGAGGACCTTCACGAACGCACCCGACTTCAGCAAGCCGCCGACAGCCGCGTGGCAGTCCGGGTCATCCATGCTCCCGTCGAAGTCCGCGTAGAATACGTAGACCCAGGCCTTGTTCCTGCGAGGTCTGGACTCCAGTTTGGTCAGGTTGATGCCTCTCGAAGCCAGCTCGCCCATCGCCCTGTGCAAGGCCCCGGGGACGTTCTTGGTGGCGAACACTATCGACGTCTTGTCCGCGTCCGGGACAGGCACGGGGTTCTTCTCGAGCACGAAGAAGCGCGTGTAGTTGAAAGCCTCGCTCTGGATGTCTTCCTTAAGGATCTCCAGGCCGTACACGCTTGCCGCGCGCCTGCTGGCGATCGCCGCCTGGTCAAGGCGCTTGGACTCGGAGACCGACCTGGCGCTGCCGGCCGTGTCGTAGGTCGGGATAACATGCCAGTCTGGATGGTTCTGGAGGAACTTGCGGCACTGTCCGAGCGCCTGGGGATGGCTCAGCACCTCCTTGACCGACGCCAGACCTGCGCCCGAGTTCACCATGAGGCAGTGCTTCACCGGCACGATCACCTCCCCGGAAACGGTCAGGTCGTGGTCGAGGAGAAGGTCGTTCACCTGGGTCACGCTGCCCTCCAACGAGTTCTCGACGGGAACGATGGCATGCGTGGCGGTATCCTGCTCCACGGCCTCGAACGTCGTCTTGAAGTCCGGATGAGGTTCCGTCCGCACGCCGTTCCCGAAGTATCTGAAGCATGCGTCCTCGGAATACGCCCCTCTCTCTCCCTGGAAGGCCACCACCAGATTCTCTCTCTCCAATGTGATCGCCCGGCGTACACCTACGTACGTATTTCTATCCTTCCCAAGAGGCATTGGGGCCTGAGGCACGAGGCGATGTACAGAACTGTCCGGCGAACCGGGGTGGCCTTTGAATATTCATCCGCAAAGATTTATACTGGTTCAGGCCATCCCCGATTAGGTCATCTCTGAAGGGTTGACCGCACCGCATTGGAGAGGCGAAGAGATGGTGAACGAATCCAGAGGTCCGCTGCTTCTGCTGCCCTCGGGGCTTATTCTCCTAGCCTGAGTGCTGTGCATTGCTGAATTCTGGGGAGTGTTCCGATGTCGACACAATCTCCGAGTGGGAGTGCTGGACAAACAGGTGACGGCGGCTTCAAGATCCCCGACACGGGGGTCTTCGTTAGTGAATACAACAAGAAGATCTTCGAGGCCACGAGGATGCCCGAACGGGTCAAGATACTCGATACGACCCTGAGGGACGGCGAGCAGACGCCCGGTGTGGCGCTGTCAACCGACGACAAGCTGAAGATCGCGCAGGCGCTGGACGAGCTCGGAGTGGACATAATAGAGGCTGGCTTCCCTATCAACTCCGAGGGGGAGGGGGAGGCGGTCAGGAAGATCGCAGGCGCGGGACTCGGGACCGAGATCTGCGCGCTGTGCCGGGCGAGCAAGTCCGACATAGACGCCGCCATAGGCTGCGATGTCGATTCCGTGCACATATTCCTCGCGACGTCCAAGGCCCATCTCGAGAAGAAGCTGAAGATATCAAAGGAGGAGGCGGTCGAGAAGGCGGTGACGGCCGTCCAGTACGCCAAGGAGCATGGGCTCATCGCCGAGTTCAGCTGCGAGGACGCGACGCGTACGGAGCTGGAGTTCCTGCACGAAGTGCACAGCAACATCGAGAGCGTCGGCGTCGACAGAATCGACATCCCAGACACCGTCGGGGTCATGACTCCTCCGGCCATGATGCAGTTCGTCTCCGAGATAAAGAAGAAGACCAAGGTACCCCTCGCGGTCCACTGCCACGACGACTTCGGCATGTCCGTGGCGAACTCGCTGGCCGGAGTCAGAGGGGGCGCGGAGGAAGTCCATGTTACCATGAACGGCCTCGGCGAGAGAGCGGGCAACGCCGCCCTCGAGGAGGTCGTGATGGCGCTCCAGGCGTTCTACGGCATCTCCACGTCGGTCAACACCCGGAAGCTCGCCTTCGTGTCGAGGCTGGTCTCGCAGCTCACCGGCATCCGATTACAGCCTAACAAGGCCATCGTCGGAGAGAACGCGTTCTCGCACGAGGCGGGGATCCACGTCCACGGCATACTCAGCGAATCCTCCACGTACGAGCCCATGCGACCGGAGATAGTCGGGAAGGAGCGGAGCATAGTCATGGGTAAACACTCGGGCGCCCATGCGGTCGAGAGCAGGCTGAAGGAGTACGGCCTCTCGCTGGACAGCGACCAGATCAAGGAGCTCGTCAAGAAGGTCAAGAAGTACGCGGAGTCGGGCAAGAAGCTGGACGATGCCGAGCTCTTGGCCGTGGCGTACGACATCTTCGGCCAGGACACCGAGCCGGTCATCAAGCTGGAGGAGTTCACGGTCTTCACTGGCCTCAACTTCACGCCGACCGCGACAGTCGTGCTGAACATCGACGGAGATGTAAGGCGGGCGTCCGAGACCGGCGTGGGACCGATCGATGCCAGCCTATGCGCGATGAGGAGCGCGGTCTCGAAGAGCATCGTGCTCAGGCAATACAGGCTCGAGGCCATATCGGGCGGGTCGAACGCGCTCTGCGAGGTCACCGTCAAGCTCGGCGACTCCGAGAACACTGGCTTGATATCCCTCGGGAGGAGCGTGGGGTCGGACATCGTGACGACCAGCGTGGACGCTACCGTCGAGGCGCTGAACAGGCTCTGGGTCTGCAAGTTGAGTGCGGACAGCAGGA
>JBFESP010000036.1:0-5748 GCA_041548485.1 Thermoplasmata archaeon
CTATCCGTGGCTCTACATATGGGAGGGAGCGCCGCCGGGTAACATCTGGATATACTCGATGGCCCGACTCAACATGGACGGTAAGAACATGTCCGAGCTCAACATGAACGAGAACCCCGAGTTCCTACCGTACTTCGGAACCGCCCGTGGCGGAACCGCCACCCTCGACTGGTACATGGACTACATCACCTGGGATGAGGCGCAGGAGAAGCTGGGTGCGGGTGCTATCGCCTGGCACGATGGTTGGCTCATCGAATGGGAGGGCGACACGACCCTCGACCGTCAGGCCGCCAAGGCCGTTCTCGGCATCACTGACGCGGGTTTCGACGATTTCGACACCTGGTGGGCCGCCAACGGAGGCGATGTGAAGGGCGACTGGGAGACGTGGCTCAACGACGAGGCGGGCAACGACAGGCTGGCGATATATGCGTGCTACGAATATGACTTGACCTTCGTGAACTTCGACCTCGACGCCCAGAAGGTAGGCGACACGGTTGTCATAACCTTTGACACGATCAGCTGGGGCATGGAAGCGTTGATGCTTCGCTGGATGTACGAAGCGTGGATGCCGACCGAGTGGTACATGGAGGATATGAACTTCGACGCCGTGATCGGTCCTGAGAGGGCCGACGTCACGCTCGACACGGCTGTGGGATACGCGATGTACTGCTACGAGACGACGGATGAAGCCGATCCTTGCTGGGCCTGGGAGGCGCTGAAGCAGGACTACGTCGAGTCGTCCCCGGAATACCCGATATCGGACTTCGATGTCTATGCGGATTTCACGTATCTCAACTACGCGCCTGGGAGCGAATGGTATGAAGAGGACATGCCGTGGGACTACACGCCCGGGACCTGGGACCTTTTAGAGGGCGAGACGCTCACGTTCGAGTGGCCCGAAGACGAGGTCATGTTCTTCGCGCATTCGCCTGGTAGCGACGGTGAGATCGCCGACATCGGCGTGCTCCCCGTTCCCGACACGATCAACTTCATGGATACGATGACCTGCGTGTACGCTGAGCCGATGGAGTCCGACGCACCGGATATCGTGGAGGTCGACCTCGACAGCAGGACAATATCGTACACCGGCCCGTTCGACATGCTGGAGTGGTCCAGCACGCAGACGGCTCATGAGTGGCTGGCGGACGAGTGGGACCGGATGGGCATATTGCCGTACGGTGCCCCTTACATAGAGTTCCGGCCTGGCAGCACTGTATCACTGGACCTTAGGGTGGAGGACATCAGAAGCCCGTTGGAGATCGGTGAGGCAAGCAGCTTCAACGTGACCATCGTCAACGAGATGACAGGCGATCCTTACAGCACCTATACTGGCACGGTCACGTTCGAATCGAACGACCCCGCGGCGATCCTACCCGATGACTACACCTTCGTCCCAGCCGACCAGGGCACGCACGAGTTCACCGTCACGTTCAATACGGTCGACCCGGTGACACACGTGGCGAGCTGCTACGTGACAGTCTCCGATGTGGACGATGCCACGCTGGCAGGGACGCAGAGCGGGATACTCGTCCAGGAGAGCCCGAGGATAGGCTCGTTCGGTGTCGTGTACTCCGGAGCGGACGTCATCGCCACCGAGCCCGAGGACATCACGGTGACCGCCTACAACCAGTGGGACGAGGTTATGACGGACTACGATGGTACGGTGAACTTCACCTCGGACGATGTCGACGCCGACCTGCCCGTGGACACTGCATTCACTCCTGCGATGGAGGGCGTGCAGGTGTTCAACGTGACGTTTAGCTCACCTGGCCTGCATGTGGTGAATGTGAGCGATGTCGATGTGCCGGAGGCCTATGGCGAGGAGTCCGTGACCGTTCTCGATGCGCCTGAGGCAGAATACTTCCTGCTGACCGGAGTGAACGATCCATCGTCCACGACCGCGCAGCCGGAGACGATGGTCATAACGGTGTACGACCAGTACGACCGGGTATTCAAGGGGTATGAGGGAACTGTGAGCATCGAGTCCAACGAGACCGTTGGCGTCACCCTACCGGGGTATCAGACCTTCACACTGGGTGACGAGAACATCAGCGTGGAGCTGACGTTCACGGTCCAGGACATGTACTACACCATCTACGTGAACGATACGTCCGAGCCGGCAATCGCTGGAACCCTGAGCGTCTGGGTCGTCGGCGTTCCGCCAGAGCTGTCGTACTTCACCGTGACCGGAATCGAGGACATGTGGGAGAACAACTACTCCTCGGTCACTGTGACCGCTTACGACCAGTACGACACCGTGTTCGAGCCGTATGAGGGCGAGGTCACGTTCTCGACGAACGCCTCTGGTACCTACGAGCTTCCGGCGGACTACACCTTCGTCCCGGCCGACAGCGGCGTGCGCGATTTCCCCGCCTCGGTGATGTTCGACGAGCCAGATACCGTCAACGTCACTGTTGAGGACAAGAGCGATTCGACTCTGAACGGCAGCCAGGAGAATATCGTCATCGAGGACCTCGTGGCAGATTCGATGGAGATAGTCGGGCCTGACACCGCGATGGAGAACGCGACGTTCTCGGTGACGGTGACCGTGTATCACCAGTACGGAGAGCCGTTTGCGGAGTACGATGGGACCGTGGAGTTCTCGACATCAGACGCAAGTGGCTACGCGGAAATGCCTCTGGACTATGAGTTCGTGCCGGCGACGGACGCTGGTACCCACGACTTCGACGACCTCAAGCTCGCAGAGGTGGGGTCGCAGACGGTCACAGTGACGGACACGGTCCTATCGGACGTGCTCGATGTCGAGGTGACGCCATACATCGCCTCTTCGATCACCTACAAGATATACGACATGTTCGAAGAGGTATGGCATCCGTTCTGGGACTACAGAGTCGCGAGCTCCACATGGGACACGGAGCGGATACTCACCGAGGACGCCGGCGATGTGACATACCTGCACTCGATTGACCACAATCCCAACGGCAACAACGACCAAGGTCTGATCTACGCGCCGTACAGGTGGAACATCGATGCGACGTCGATACCTAACATGGACGTGCACACACCGATGCTCATGCCCGAGCCCAGCAGTGCGGTCGTTGGCGCCGAGGCGACCGTTAACGTCTATGCGCAGTACATCTATCCTGGAGTTGGTACTTGGTGGGAGGATTACTGGATCGCCACTTGGAATGGTAGGTCCGATTGGGTCGGCGATACCTTCGCCGATTTCACTGATGGATACTACATGGGCACTGTGTACGAGGTCACGATGAACCGAGAGGCTGCCGAGGAATGGCTGGGCATGCTCCCGGGAGACACGCCTTCGACGTGGTGGGCCGACAACGGAGACACATACGAAGCCGACTGGGAGACGTGGATCGACTACCAAGGCAACAGCAACGACGCGTTCAACATCTTCAACGGATACGAGTGGCCGTACTACGACCTCGGAACGTTCATGTCGCTGACCGGCGACGGAACGGAGGTCGTGCTGGACATCGCCCACCTGAGCTGGGGCTGGGAGGCACTCCTCACGAGATGGTTGAACCACACGCAGGTGTCCGTGCACCAGCCGTACTTCGAGGACATCACCCTGCAGATCGACTACAGGGACTCGGTGTGCGACTTCTACATGGATGCCGTGTGCCAGTGGAGCCTGCACGCCGTGAAGCAGAACCTGACCGCGGAGGGCGATAACGCGCCATGCGCTTGGGCGTGGGAGCCTCTGGGACTCGACTATGTCCCGTCGACGTCTTCCAAGCCGATATCGCAGTACGACCCCTACTACGTCAGAACGTACGAGAGCTGGAACTGCGGTGACACGCTGTATTCAGAGGAGATCACCTACGAGGGAACTCCTTGGGCGTTCAGCCTTCCCGAGTACGGGACGCTCATGATAGAGCTCCCTGAGGGGGATGCTCTTCCGGGATACCACGCTGAGCCAGTGGGCACCAGCGCTATCAAGGACGTGTGGGGAGGCGACACCTCCATCTACGATGATCTACGGTATCGCGGGTCGATGGAGCCGGGCTTCAACATAACCAACGGATGCCCGGGGATCACGTACAATCCTACCACCAGGGTAATGACGATTCCCGGTCCGTTCGACTTCGACAACCCGCGCGGTGACGGTACGTTGTACCATGGTGCGCCTTGGCTCGAGTTCAATGTGGTAGAGGCGCCCCCGAAGGCGGCGTCGTCCGCAGTGTCCCCGGTCGAGTGCGCTCCGTCCATGGGCGTCGTGGCAGAGGAGCCCGTCGCTGCAGCCGCAGTGTCGGCTGCGGGCGAGATAGTCTCCCTCGTCGGAGTGATGTGCGCCGTCCTGCTGGCCATCGCAGCGCTGGCTGTAGGTGGAGTGCGCAGACAGGACCTGTATTGATTCGGGACCGACAGGAAAACCCCAATAAAACCCTTCCATTCTTATTCTATTCCGCTTTCCCGCAAGTGTCAGCCTTCTCTCTCGTGATCCCTTTACCGACCCGGCCAGCTATTGACCTGCCCCACGACCTCATGGGCATCCGCTTCAGGTCGACCGCGTTCTCAGGACAGACCTCGTGGCAGCAGTAGCAACGTATGCACAGGTTCCGTCGAATTCCGACCTTCGGTAGTTCTTCGCTCCTAAGGGAGAGCGCCTCGGCAGGGCATATCTCCACGCATCTGCCACACCCCGAGCAGAGTCTCTTCGAGAACACGGGCTTGCGGGCGACGCCTTCGGCGGCGAAGCCCCCCAGCACGCTCGGGATGCCGCCGAACACCCTGAGCTTGGGAGGCATCTTGAAATCATGGATTCGTAATTCGCCCACCGCTTCACCTCGAACCTCGATCCCCGCCCGGCAATCGCTCGGGAGGAGCCCTCGGTTCATGGCTGCCTTCACTGTCCACACGCTCTCGGGTTCCGCGCCGACGAGCTGCAGAGCGACGGCGTCCAGGGCGTGCGGATCCGTCGACGCGAGCATGACCCCCGTATTCCTCTGCCTGCCGCCGGACGGCCCGTCGCCGTCCATCCCGACGATGCCATCCATTATCGTCAGCCTCGGTCTCACGTGTTCCGCGAGGTCGACCAGCATCTCGGAGAACGCCTCAGGGGACCTCATCCTCATGTGATACTCAGCCTTCTTCAGGCCATGCACGAGGCCGAAGAGATTCTTCACGGCTCCAGTGTAACGGGTGAACGAGTGCGTCTTGAGCTTGGCCAAGGAGAACACCGCATCGGCCTCCAGCAGGGTCTTGGTCAGATCGAAGGTCTTGGCCACCCTGCCGTCGTCGCAGGCGACCGTCTCATGCTCGGTGAACAGGGCGAACGGCACTCCCTCCTGGGCGCATACCTCGGAGATTCCAGTCCTGTCGGCGAGGTGTCTCAGGATCCTCTCGGTCGAAGGACCCGCGGGCGAGTCACCGACGACAGGGATCCCGCCCGCCTCCTTCACCAGTCTGATTGTCGCGCGCACGACCTCGGGATGAGTCGTGACGGCCTGTTCCGGACGGCGCGCTGCCAGCATGTTCGGCTTGATGAGGATCTTCTCCCCAGTCGTCACATGCTCCGAGATCCCTCCGAGGAGATCCACGGCTTTCCGGACGGAAGCATCGACCGTCGACGAATCATACGTGGCACACCTCACGAGCGAAACCGAGGGACGGTCTCCTCTTTCATATCCAGGCCCCATCGATGAATCAAAGAGGTGTACGCGCGGAAGAGCCTTTCGCCTCACTCCGGCTGCTTCTTCATGGTCGGTATCTCCACGAAGAACGAGGCGCCCAGTTCGCTCTTGCCAGGCACCCTGTCCTCCA
>JBFESP010000037.1:0-5380 GCA_041548485.1 Thermoplasmata archaeon
ACGAGCGTTATTAACCACGCCCGCTGACGGCCCGGGTGTTATTAATCCTCTCGATATTCTTATTAAATGTGGCATCGGTGAATGCCCGGGATAGATGGCACACATACATCTGGAGGATGGTGCGCTCTCACCGATCTGGGTCGTCTTCTGGTGGACCGTAGCTGCGGCCATGATAGGTGTCGCGATGTTGTCCCTCAGACGGGAACGCGTGTCAACCAGGAATATGACCGTCGCCGCCATGTGCGCCTCCGTCGGTATAGCCGCCTTCATGGTGACCATCCCAGTGTTCGGCGGGCTGCATCTGAACCTCACACCGCTCATAGGGATTCTCGCGGGGCCCGCCCTCGGATCACTGGCGGTCTTGATAATCAACCTGTTCAGTGCGGCTGTGGGCCATGGCGGTTGGGGCGTCATAGGTGTCAACACGGTGGTCAATCTATCAGAGGTGCTCGTCGGGTATTACGCCTACAGGATCTTCAGAACCCGGATCGACAGGAACCGCTTCGTCTCGGGGTTCTCCGCCTCCGCCATCGCGCTCACGCTGAGCGCACTCATCGTCGTCGCTATCATCGCCGTCGCCGGAATACAGGATTCGCATCTCGACGAGGAGGAGACCGCACACAACCTGTGGCTCATAGCCGCCATGAACATCGGGGTCGGGTTGATAGAGGGGGGCTTGACAGGGTATGCGGTATCGTTCATAGGGCGAATCAAGCCCGACCTGCTCGAAGCGATTGAACGCAGCCGAGAGAAACGGCCGCCGGACGAGGGAGCACATGAGAAAGGGAGTTGATGGACTTGTCTAGGAGGTCGTACACTAAGCACGTCCCTGACATCCGGTTGATTACTCATTACGCTGAGGGGATGGACAGCGTCGTCCACAGAGCGAACCCGTGGATGAAGGCCGCCATGCTATTCTTCATCGTCGCGCTTGTGACCGTGGTCATGGACCTCCTAGTCCTGACCGTCATCTATGTGTTCGCGCTAGGGTTCTACGCGGTTGCCAGGCTCCCGTTGAAGCTCCTCGTCGGGTGGTACTTCCTCCCGCTGGTCTTCGTGCTCACGCTCGTCATCATGTTCGTGTTCACCGAGCCCGGCACGGACATCGCGCGCGTGGCGCTTGGCCCCCTGGTCATCGCGGTGACAGACAACGGCCTCATTCTGATGGTCAAACTGGTCGTTCGAGCCCTCGCCGTCGTGACCTTCTCGCTGGCGGTGTTCATGACGATCAGCTACAGACACGTCGTGTACATGGCCCGTCGGTCGATGCCCGGTCCGCTTGCCACCATGTTCCTGCTCACCTACAGGTTCCTCTACGTTACTAGCGACGAGATAACGGACCTGCTCGACGCGGTCCATTCCAAGAACGGCAATATGGTGAGGGGTGTGCTCAAGCAGACGAGGATGTTCGCCGGCATCTTCGCCCACGCGTTCATACACGCGTTCGACAGAGCGGACCGCGTATCGAAGGCGATGGAGGCGCGTGGCTTCACTGGAGATTTCCCTATCGTTGAACGGGTCTCCGTCCCGCGAGCGCGGGAGGTTGCGATCGTCGGCGCTTTCGCCGTCTTCCTCGCATTGGCCCTTGTCTCACGGTATTCCGGGACGGCGGGGTGGTGATCAGATGGCGGCGAACGACCGTTGCGGGACATGTCACGACGATGAGAACGCAATCATCCACGTAGACTGCGCCACGCACACTTACCCCGACGGGACCAAAGGTATCCACAACATGTGCTTCAGCGTGTATCCCAGGGAGATCGTCGCCTTGTGCGGACCAAACGGCTCAGGCAAGTCCACCCTCCTCGAACACCTGAACGGCCTGATGGTCCCCGATGTCGGGAGGATCAAGGTCTTCGGCAAGGATGTCGACAAACACAACCTGACCTCGGTGAGAAGGGTGGTCGGCCTGGTCTTCCAGGATGCGGATGCTCAGCTGTTCTCGCCGACGGTCATGGACGACGTCATGTTCGGGCCACTCAACCTCGGGCTCAGTGTCGAAGCGGCGAAGGAGCGCGCTGAGTGGGCGCTCGGGGTGGTAGGCATCTCCGACACAGGTAAGATACCGCACAACCTCAGCGGCGGACAGAAACGGTTGGTGGCCATCGCCGGAGTCCTGGCCATGGATCCGAAGATACTTGTCGTGGACGAACCCACGGGAGACCTGGACCCATCGAACGCGCGTAAGATAGAGCTGCTGCTCAAATCACTCAGGGCAGAGCACGGCATCAGCGTGGTGATAGCGCTTCACGACATCGACATGGCGGCTCGCCTCGCAGACAGGGTATGCATCGTGAAAGACGGCGGGATAATCGCCGAGGGCACACCGGAGGATGTGTTATACAACGAGGCGCTCCTGACATCGGCGGGTCTGGGGCTGCCGACCGTGGCGAGGATCTTCAAGAGCATGGGTCTGGAAGCGTCCACTGAGGAGCGGCCGTTGACGATCGACGATCTTACACGGATCATGCGTGGGTAGTGAGCACAGCGAGAGGCCTGAGCCGATGTGATGAAAACGAGATAAGGGGTTTGTCCGGGTTTGCTGGCCGACCTGGAAACTCTACAGTTCCCCGTCGTCCGGCGGCGGTGGGAGGTCTTCAAGCTCCTCCGGAGGCGCCTCAGGCGCGCCACCCACGCCCTTCTTGGACTTCATCAGGGCTGCGGCGGCAGCCAGCGCGGCGACGATCGCCCCAATCACCACGAGCAGCCACCAGTACTCCTCGAGGAAACTCTTGTCCTCGGCGGTGCCATCGTCCTCTTCGATACTGACCACGACGGTATCCGTGTCCGTGAGGCCGGATGCGTCCTCCACGGTCAGAGTAACCGTGTAGTTGCCCGCGATCTCGAAGGTGAATGACGGACCAACCCCATACAGCATCTCGACCTCGCCATCGTATGCGAACGTCCAAGTGTAGTTCTCGATCCCGACGTCGTCGCTGGAGCCGGAGCCGTCGAAGGTCACCTCTTCGCCCGCCGTGGCCGACATAGCATCACCCGCATCAGCAACTGGTGGCGAGTTGACCCTTACCGTCAACTCGTCGGTGTCAGAGTTGCCCGCTGCGTCCTCGACCGTCAGCGTGACGACGAACTCCCCTGAGTTGTCGAAGGTGTATGTCGCGGTTTCGCCCGTGCGGGTGACATCGTCGCCATCGTCCTCGAACGTCCAGGTCCAGCTGACGATGTCCACGTTGTCAGACGAGCCGGTCCCGTCAAATGTCACCTCTTCGCCCGCTTCCACTGCTTGATCTGGTCCCGCATCGGCCACTGGGTCGGTCGCATCAAGCACAGTCACCGTCAGCTCGTCTGTGTCATTGTTGCCTGCCGCGTCCTCGACCGTGAGGGTCACGACGATGTCGCCGACATTGCTGAATACATAGTCCACGGACTCACCGCTGAGAACCTGCGGGCCGTCATCTGTGAACGTCCACGTGTAGACGACGACACCGACGTTGTCCGAGGACAGTGATCCGTTCAGGATCACCGTCGAGTCGGAGGGTACTGTCATGTCAAGCCCGGCGATGGCGGTCGGAGCGGTCACATCCTCAACGGTGACGGTCATGGACCCAGGGGACGACAGCTGACCTATCGTATCGTTCACGACGAGTTCCACTGTGTACACATCAGGGGTGTCGAATGTGAACTCCGGGAAGGCTCCGTACATCTCCACCGACAGCTCGACTATCGTCCAGGTGTAGTTGACGATATCGACGTCGTCCGACGAGGCAGTGCCGTTGAACACAACGACAGTGTCCTCATCGACGATCATATCGGGTCCCGGGTCGGCCACAGGGGGCGCATCCGGGGCGATCGTCAGGTTCACCGTGTCCGTGCTGACATGGCCCGCGCCATCGGTCACGGTGAGCGTCAGAACATAGACCCCCAGCTCGGTGAACTCGTGCTCGGCGACCTCAGTCGTGTATTGAACGGGCGTTCCATTATAGACGAAGTCCCACACATAGCTGACAATTCCAACGTTGTCGTCCGATCCTGTCCCGTTGAGCTCCACGGTCGTGTTCACGGGAGAGGACCGGTCCCCTCCAGCATCGGCGACCGGCGGGTCGTTGTCGACGGTGAGGTTGACGAAGTCCACGGGGATACCCTGTTCGCCGAAATCGCTCCCGATGAACCAAGTCTTGTAGTCTCCGCTCGGAACCCTGCTATCAAGCTGCAGTGAGAGGTCGACAAGGTTCAACTGCTGGCCAGCGCCGACACCCCAAGAGGTCATATCCGTCGTAGTCCAGTCGTCCACGTCGAACGCGAAGGCCATCACGATGGGTTCGAAAGTGGCCGTTGGGTCGGCATCCAAGTCAGCCTCCCCACTCGTGTCCAACCAGAGTATCTCGACCTCACCATCGTCGGGGTCGAAGATAGCCGTGCAGCCGATATCCGTGTCCGTGCTGTTCGTGTACAGGCCTCTCAGAGCGTAGTATGGCTCAGGACCCCACCACTGCTCGTACGCCATCAGGTAAATGCTGCCGACCCCGTCGCCAAGCCATCCGGCCTGAGCAGTCGCGTTCCATTCCTCGTGAATCGTGTAGTTGTCGTCGACCATCGTGTAAGGAATGCCCTCAGACGGGTTGAACGGGTCCAGAGACATCGAGTCCATGTCGATGACATAGTAGTACTCCCAGGTTCCCTCAACCTTCCAGAACATGAACTGCATGAGCAGCAGCTCCCGGAGGTTCGGTTCCTCGATCTCGACGTCGATCACGGTCGGATTGAACCACGTGATGTTCTCGACCGGATTCTGAGTGTAGGTGACGTTGGGACCGTACACGTCCGGGTCTAGCAGAATGTCCATCCTCGACTCAGACCCGGTTGAAGCATCGATCACGCCGAAGTCCGGATAGTGTAGAGACGCGGTCACGCCATACATCAGTACCACCGGCGGAACGAAGATCTCGTAGTATCCGTCCGAATCCGTTTCCGTCCAGTTGTAGTAGGACTGATCATCGAGCTGCACCTTCACCTCAGCGCTGTCGATCCCGGTTCCGGAATCGGTGTCGTTCACCCAGCCGTACAGCCTGTGCGTCTCCGGAAGATCCCACGGTAGGAGCTCGACGTCGTGGACGACTGTTGTCTCGTCGGGCACGTTGACGTCGGATTCATTACTCCTATAATCAGGGGCGTCAACACTCACTGTGTAGTCTCCCCACACCACTGAGATGTTGTAGCGCCCAGTCGCGTCGGTGGTGTCGCCATCGTCATATTCCGTCGAAGAGGCCCGGACCCACGCGCCCTCAATCGGATCGCCGGAGATACCGTCGGTTACCAGCCCCTCAATCCATGAAGAAACCGGCCAAAGGCCGAACTCATGCCACAGAACCTCGCCTGGGGCGAGGTTGGCTTCGGTCCAGTTCATGGAGTATCCCTCCATCTG
>JBFESP010000038.1:0-4169 GCA_041548485.1 Thermoplasmata archaeon
GCTGTTAGAGGCGAGATTGAAGATGTTGAAGTCAGGCGTATCCGATAGGACCCCTATCCTCAAAGTGCTCGATTCATCATCTGCTGCTGTGGATCCCGTCGGGAAGAACAGCATGGATGTCGTCAGCAATGCTGCGCATATGATGGTCACAGGCACGCTCTCTCGGCCTCTCCTCCAGAACGCTCTCATGGATTCTCGAACCCCCATTCGATAGCAGGAATAGAATCCACTGCCCCTATATAACGATGTCCTAGCAAACGGGGTGAGTCAGTAGGGCATTATCGAGATAGACGCGACAGCCCCGGAGGACAATTCAGCAGCCGATATGTGCAGAGCCCGGGCCGATGCAACATACAGGCAAGCCGTTACGGCCGCGCCCTCCTGCGCATGATGGTCAAGGCCGCCACGGCCGCCGCTGCGAGCGCGATGACCGCGAGTACGATCCCGCCGATGAGCAGGGCGCTCATCCCTCCGCCCTCAGAGATGGTGAACACGACGCTCGTCTCCACCATGTTGCCCGCCTTGTCGTATGCCCGCACATCAACGGTATGCTCTCCGGCAACGAGGTCGCTGAACGTGTGCTCAGAAGCCGTACCGACCGAGACGTAGTCTCCGCCGTCGATGCGCACCTCGATGCGGTCTATGCCGCATCCAGTGTCGGTGCAGGTCCATGTGACAGTCACCGACTTGTTCTCAGTCTCCTCCGCAGCCTCCGGAGAGGTTATGCTCAGCGACGGACCCACGGTGTCCACCATGAAGGTCACCGTGGCTGTGGCGTCGTTGCCAGCGTTGTCCGTCACCCGCACGGATACCAGATGTGTTCCCTCCACAAGTGAGGTGAATTCGCGCGAGCTGCCGAACACCGTCGCCCACGCGCCTGTGTCCAGCTTGACCTCGGTAGTGTCTATCCCGCTCCCCGCGCTATCAGAGGAGGTCCAGGTAACGGTCACCGAGGACGCGTTGAGGCTCGACCCGTTCGTCGGGGCCGTTATCGACACGGTCGGGGGGGTCGTATCGACCATGAAGCCAACACTGTCCGTCGCCGTATGGCCGGCGCCGTCCGTCACCCGCACGGATACCGTGTGTTCGCCATCCGCAAGGGAAGAGACTGTCGCCGAAGTCCCAGTGACGGTCACCCATCCGCCTCCGTCGACGCTCCGCTCTGTCGTCACCGCGTCGGTCGCGGTCCATGTGACAACCACCGAGGAAGAGCCCACGACGGCATCCTCCTCTGGAGCCGTTATGCTCACAGTCGGAGGCATCGTGTCCACGGTGAAGTTCACTATCGCGCTTGCCTGGTTGTCAGCCTCATCGGTCACGCGTATCTCGACGGTGTGCTCGCCGTCCGTCAGAGGTCCCACCGTGATGGGTGAAGCGCCAGCGGCCTCCCAACCAAAGCCGTCCACGTTCACCTCGACGGAGGCTATGAGGCTTCCAGTGCCGTCGGCGGTGTAGAATACCTCCACGTCGGATGTGTCCACGAGGTCGTCCTCGAGAGGCGCGGTTATCGTCACCGTGGGGTCCGACGCGTCCGCACTTCCACCTACGAGCTCCGAGAGCGAGAACATGTTCAGCAACGTGCCCATGTAGGGCATCCAGCCGGTCCACGCGGTGCTGGTGGCCATGACGTTCACCCTGTAGTACAGTATGTTGCACGGGACGGCATCCGCGATGATCTCCTGGCCCTGCTTCACGTAGTCGATCTGCTCCATCACGTCGAAGGTCGATCTCGCAGCATCCTCGAGGGCTGAGAACTCGTCGACCAGCTCCATGGTCCTCTCGTCAGCGAGCGTGTTCACGCCTCCCAGGTCGTAATAGTACGGGTTCGGATTCGCATCGGACCAGAACGCCCATGAGTTGACTGGTGAGGACGCTCCGTATATGTCGTAGAGGACGCTCACGCACTCCGTGTAGCCCACGAGGGCCCAGCCCATGACGAGCATCTGATAATCGAAGGAACACAACCTCGCCACGAGCGTGTCGAAGTCCACTTCGAGCGCCTCGGCGTCGATGCCGGCCTCGACGAGGTTGCTGGCGATCATCTCCGCCGTCTGTATCCTCACGGAGTCGTAGTCTGCGGGTGGAGCGAGTATGGTGAGCTTCTCCATCGGCGTCCCATCCGGTAGGTTCCGCCATCCGTCCGAGTCTACATCGATATAGCCGGCTGCGTCCAGGAGAGCGATGGCCTCACCGAGGTCGAACATGTAGTTCGTCACGGCGGGATTGAACCAGGCGCCGAAGTACGGCGATACTGCCGCCGTGCCCTTGGCCCCGAAGCCGCCCATGTATTCGTCGACCACTTGGGCCTTGTCTATGAGATGAGACACGGCCTTCCTGAAGGAGATGTTGTTCATCGGCTCCTTCTTCTCGTTGAAGGCGAGATAGTAGTATCCGGGTTCGAGGAGGTAGTTCACGGCTATGCCCGGATCCGAGTCTATGAGCGGGAGCCTGTCCACCGGTATGTGGGATGCGATATGGTCCAGTTCGCCGCTCCCAAGGGCGGATATCGCCGAGTCGATATCGGATTTTACCACGAAATGCAGCCTGCCCACGTTGGGAGGATATGTCCTGTAGCCACAGGGTGTGAGATGGTCCTGCCCCCAATACTCCGTGAACTTGTCTAGTATCCTGAAATCGTTGGACGAGCCAGCCGCGTAGAAGAACGGCCCCGTGCCGATGGTGGCATCGGGGTCGGTGCCCCACGTGACGTCGACCCTGTTAGCGTAATCGACATGATCCTCCCAGATGTGCTTCGGCATGATGGGGACGGTCAAAGTGTTCGCGAAGAACTGGCCGTAGGGTTGCGCCATGACCATCCTCACTTGGTAATCGGAGATTATCTGAACGCCGTTGTTGAGTTCAGTCTCACTCACGACGCCGTCGTGATCAGCATCGAATGCAGGGATGATGTTGTAGGAGTAGGTGGTGCCATCCCTCGCCATGAGATATGAGAAGTGGACGTCGTCCGCATGCATCTCCTCGCCGTCGTGGAACAATACGCCTTCTCTCAGGTAGACATTGACCGTGAGGGTGATATGATCGAAGTCCCAGCCCTCGGCCAGATACGGAATCGGTCTGGAATCGTAGTCGACCATTGCGATGCTCTCGAACGGCCAGTCGAGGATCGTGTGCTTCCAGATGCTGTTGGAGGCGAGATTGAACATGTTGAAGTCAGGCGTATCCGACAGGACGCCTATCCTCAGAGTAGTAGATTCATAATCCGCCCCGGTGGACCCCATCGGGAATAACAACATTGACGTCGTCAGCAAGACTGTGCATATGATAATCGCCGGTATGCTCTCTCGATATCTCCTCCAGTACGCTCTCATGAGTCAGTGAACCCCGTTCGATGGCTAAAACAGAATCGCCCGCCACACTATATTAACGATGCCCTCGCAAGGGACGTCAGTAAGCAGCGCGTATGATGAAGCTTGAGACCGTCGAGGAGACGTCCTCTGATCTGGAACGGAACGAGCGCCCGCTCGACGTCATCGTCGATAGAAGGTGTTTCACCTAGGTCGGATTGACCATAAGAGAACACAGTCACAGAGTTCTGAAGGCGATTATGTTGTTATCGGTCGGGCCTCCGACGTAGACGACGCTGGTTCCCGAGAGCACTTCATCGATCGTCTCTCGGTCAACAATCACGACCCCGAACGGGAACTCCTGAGCGCCGTTCGTCGACCACTGCTCCTCGAGCACGTAGAAGGACGATTCGTTCAGCAAGAGCCCTTCCCTGAGGTCGTACGGTAGGCCCCGACCGTACTCGATATCGAACAATCTCCAGCCAGTCTCTCCGAGGCGTTGGTCGGAGGTGTAGCTCTCGATATCGTGCTCGGAGAACCATTCGACGGCGTCGTACTCGAAGTCGAATGTGTGGTTCTGGACGCCGAACAGCTCCTGGCTGTTGTAGGCGATAGGTAGTGTGCAGGCGCATACTATGACAAGACATACTCCGACTACCACGCCAGCCTTCGGTCTTCCCTTGATGACATGAACGAAACCGAGACCGACGAGTATCGCGAACCCTATCATCAGGAAGTCGAAGGTCCTGTAGATGATCATGTGCGATGTCGCGTCCTGAGAACGCAGGAAGGCGAATATGATGAACGAGAGAGGGCCGAGGACCATGGAGAGAATGAGCGGCCTACTCTGAAGGTTGACGGCAA
>JBFESP010000039.1:0-3373 GCA_041548485.1 Thermoplasmata archaeon
CGGCGGTATGAGCGTCGAGCCCTCCTCGGCGAGGCCGAGATAGTAGTTGTTGACGATGTAGGTCTTGTCCGTCGCCATCGCCATCGCCTGCCTGATGATCGGGTCGAGCCTCGACGGGTTCGGGCCCGCGTTGTTCATGTTAATCGCTATCTCGGTCCAGTACTGGGTGCACTTCGGTCCGTCATAGGTCACGACATCCGAGATAGCTCCGCTCTGCACCTTGCCCTTGATGGTCAGGTATTCCTGGGGAGGGAACTGTGCGATGTCGAGATCGCCGTTCTCGAGGGCGAACGCCATCGCGGTCGCGTCATCGAAGAAGTGCATCTCCAGCCGCTCGAACTGTATCTCCATCCCCTTGTCGATCGTCCAATGGTAATCGGGGTTCCTGACGAGCGTCAGCACATCGCCCTGCAGATACTCCTCGTATATGTTCTCCGTGGCCATGAATGGGCCGGTCCCCACGAGCGGTGGGTCGGAATCCTCGAACACTCCCTCCCAGTTGAACCCGATATCCGCGGCCGACCAATCTCCCAGCAGGTGCTCCGGGAACATCGGTATGCACAAGATCTCGGCGTATGCTGCCGGAATGGGTTCCCCTGTGGCTCTGTCGGCGAAGTGGATCCGAACCTTGTTCGGTTCATTCGGCACCTTCTCGGCATAATCCATGAAGTACGCGTATGGCTGGTAGGCCCACATCTGGGAGAAGTACAGCGCCTGCAGGTTAATCGTGAACACGACGTCATCCGTCGTCACTGGTTCTCCGTCATGCCATTTGGCGTTGGGCGTGATGTCCAACTCCCAAACCGACCCGTACGGCTCGTATGAGTCGTCTACCTCTGCGTTCGTGGCTATGTTCCCCTCGATGTTGAGGTCCTCGTCCACACACTGAAGGGTGTCGAAGACGAGCCCGTAGAACACGTACGCCGCATCGACCAGACCGACGCATGGGTTCATGCTGTCCACTTTCTGCATGTATCCAAGCCTGAGCGTTCCACCGTCGTCCGCGGCCTCAGCGCTGCCAGTCAGTGAATTCATCAAACCACCGATCGGCACAGCGATGACAATCGCAACGACAATCGCAACACAGGCTCTGAAGACACCAAACCTTCTGATTTGCAAGTCTTTACCCCCGCACTCACTTTCCTTTCTGACCCCGGGTTCTCCTCGAGGCCGGCCTCCGACCGGATCTCCCGGCCAGCCACCCCGTCCATAAAACCTCCCGCGGCCTTCTGCCGCCGCAGAAAGTTCATCCCCTTTTGGATGGCCAGCCCCTTGAATACTATCTATGGTATAAGAACATTGCGACAATCAGCCTCACAGTGGTATATCGTTCAAAGAATCGGCTGTGCTGTGAAACGAATTTTGAATATCCTTCACTTTCTCCGTTTCACGCAGTCCCTGGATTGGCATCGGTCGAAGCCCTTCCGGGCCCAGACGTCGATAGGCCGATTGGAGCCCTCCGGAGAACCACAAAATCGTCCGGAACGGCAGTCTCTCCGCCCGAATCACAGGCCCCACGACAGGATGTCGAGGGAAGCGAAGTAGAATGACGGTCTAGCAGTGCACGTAACGAATGAAATCGATCATATCGACTTAGATTCGCCCCCTAGCGTCAACCGCTCAGTCATCCCCACTGATACAGCTCACGCGGGAGGAGCAGCGGGTGGCGGCGTTGTACGCTCGGGTCGAGTTGTTTCAGGAGGCATTCTCGGAATCCCGGAACGATTGAGCACTAGTGGGGTGACAATCTCGCGAGGCCTCATGAAATTCCCGTGATGCATGTCCTCCACCCCTCTTCTCATGATGCGATTGCTCGATACACACGGTCGATGTTCGGAATTGCGTCATCATAACTCCGGATTGGTTGAAAATAATTCGCAAATCATCGGGCTTTTCCGAGCTAAAAATGGTAGCATATTTATAGAGGAAGTGCGCTACTGGGCCTGTTTGCCAATCGAGCCTCTTGATGTAGGGGGAAACAATAGTGTCAGAGAACCTGAATTCTAGCGAGTCAGCTGTAGAGGAGACTGCTTCTGCCCCGCCACCCGACACGGCGCCGGCCGATACGGCGCAGCCCGAACCCATTTCTACCCCGAAGAAGGGCGACAAGAAGAAGATGTGGGTCGTAGTGGTCGCGGTCATCGTGGTCGCTGCCCTCATAGGTAGCGCCGCGTACATGTTCGTGTTCGCGGGGAAGAAACTTGATGCGACAATGACCCCGGACGACGATCCACTAGTGGTCCCTGCGGGATCAAGCGTGGACGTGTCCGTAGACGTGACGTACGGCGATGATCCCGTCACAGCGGATGACGGCGTCGTCTATCTCTGGTCTGTGAGCCCATCCACGCTCGGAGATTTCGACCGAGTTGCGAGAGCTAGTGTGGAGTTCACAGCAGGCACGGAAACGGGCGAGGGTACGATGAGCTGCGTAGTCACCCACGACGGCAAGTCTAAGACCGTCGAAAGGGCCGTGACGATAGATCCGCCATTCCTTGAGACCGTCGACGTACTGCCGTCGTACAAGGAGCTGGCCTTAGACGCGGAATGGGAGTTCAACGCGACCGCCTACGACTCCGTGGGTGATGAAGTCACAGCCGCGACGTTCTCATGGACCGTCTCTGGCGTGGCCGTCGGAGACTACACCTTGAGTGCAGTGACCGGCAGCACTGTGACGTTCTCGTCCACGGTGGAGGCTATCGTGACTTTGACCGCTACCGCAACAGACGGTGATGAGACCGCGTCTGGCTCTGCCACCGTAAACGTTACCGCGGACATCGCAGTGAGGTCGATAGACTACTACTGGGATGACTTCTTCAACCATCCGCTCGGTCAGTGGTACGAAGACCGGCTCTTCAACTACGGTGACGAGTACGCGATAACCGATGCCTATCCGTGGCTCTACATATGGGAGGGCGCGCCGCCGGGTAACATCTGGATATACACGATGGCCCGACTCAACATGGACGGTAAGAACATGTCCGAGCTCAACATGAACGAGAACCCCGAGTTCCTACCGTACTTCGGAACCGCCCGTGGCGGAACCGCCACCCTCGACTGGTACATGGACTACATCACCTGGGAGGAGGCGCAGGAGAAGCTGGGTGCGGGTGCTATCGCCTGGCACGATGGTTGGCTCATCGAATGGGAGGGCGACACGACCCTTGACCGTCAGGCCGCCAAGGCCGTGCTCGGCATCACGGACGCTGGTTTCGACGACTTCGACACCTGGTGGGCTGCCAACGGAGCCGATGTGAAGGGCGACTGGGAGACGTGGCTCAACGACGAGGCGGGCAACGACAGGCTGGCGATATATGCGTGCTACGAATATGACTTGACCTTCGTGAACTTCGACCTCGGCGCCCAGAAGGTAGGC
>JBFESP010000040.1:0-3302 GCA_041548485.1 Thermoplasmata archaeon
AGCCCTTGACAACGCCTTCTCGTCGGTGACGTCCAATCGGACCGGCGTCACCTTGTTCGGGTTCGTAGACCTGGCGACATTCTTCACTCCAGCTAGGTTCAGGTCGGCGGCGACTACGTCGGCCTTGTAGCGGTCGACGAGATCCCTGACGGTCATTGCACCAATCTGTCCAGATGCTCCCACAACTAACGCTTTCATCTTATCCCCACTCCCGGATTTCCTTCCTCATATTTCAACGACTCGCTCTTGCCAGCCTCTCAACGACCGCATCCCCCATCTTCGATGTGGATGTGGTTCCGCCGATGTCCGGCGTCCTATGCTCTCCACCGGCCAACACGTCCTGCACGGCACGCTCGATCCTTGCCGCCGCCTCGCTGTGCCCGAGCGTATCGAGCATCAGTGCCGACGACAAGATGGCACCCACCGGGTTGGCGAGTCCGAGGCCAGTTATGTCCGGTGCGGATCCGTGGACGGGTTCGAACATGCTCACTCCATCAGGGTTGATGTTGCCCGAAGGCGCGAACCCGAGCCCGCCCTGAAGGGCCGCTCCCAGGTCCGTCAGGATGTCTCCGAACAGGTTTGGGGTCACGAGGAGCCTGAATCTCTCCGGGCTCCTCACCATGTGAAGCGCTACGGCATCGACGTACTGGAACTCGCTCGGAACGCCGTAACGCGCTGAAGCGTCGACGACCTCCTCTCTCCATAGGCCGTACATCTCCGTCAGCACATTCGCCTTGTCGACGGATGTGACCAGGTTCAGCTCCTTCGCCTTCGCGAGGCCGAACGCGTAGTCCAGCACCCGTCTTGCGCCGCCTCTCGTGATGACCCCGATCTGATATGCCATCTCCTCTTCGTCCTTGAGGTCTATCCCGATGTCGAACCTGGCCTCGTATGCCTTCCTCTTGAGGACGAGGTCGCTCCTGGATGCGCCCCGAGTGACCCTTCCCCCCAGGCCGACATAGAAATCCTCCGTGTTCTCCCTGACGAACCTCATGTCGACGCCGCGTCTGTCCCCGGACAGCGCGGACGGTATGCCGTCATACAGGAGGACCGGTCTTAGGTTCACGAACTGGTCGAAGTGGAACCTGAGGCGCAGCAGGATGCCCTTCTCGAGCACTCCAGGTCTGACACGCGGGTCTCCGAACGCCCCCAGCAGCACCGCGTCCTTCTCCTCCAGCCGCTCCAACGTCTCGTCCGCCAGCACCTCCCCGGTCTCCAGGTAGTGTGCTGCGCCGAGCGGGAACTCCTCGTACTCGAGCGAGATGGACTCACTCAGAGCGGCCGCATCGAGGACCCGCAGCGCTTCTCTCGTGACCTCAGGGCCGATCCCGTCCCCTGGTATCACCGCTATTCTTGACACTGCAGCATCTCCCTCGTGTATGGTATCAGTCCACCCTTCTCGACGAGCATCGTGATGAACGGTGGATAGCTCTTGAACCGGTACTCCTTCCCGCTGGACCCGACGGCGATCCTACCAGATTCGAGATCGACCTCTATCGTCACGCCCTCGACCGCCTCGACGGCCGCCTCTATCACTGGGAGTCCGATGTTTATCGCATTTCGGAAGAATATGCGGGCGAAGGACTCCGCGACGACGCAGGACACACCTGCTCCTAGCAGCGCCCTGGGGGCGTGTTCCCTGCTGGAACCGCAGCCGAAATTCCTGCCGGCGACAACGACGTCGCCCTGCATCATCTTCTCGGACATCCCTGGACGCACCTTCGCGAACGCATGCTTAGCCAGCTCGGAGCTGTCCATCGTGACGAGGTATTCCGCCGGGATTATCTGGTCGGTGTCCACGTTGTCTCCGAAGCGCCAGACCCGACCCTTCATGATCCCGGTCATTCCACCACCTCCGACGGGTCGACTATCCTTCCAGCCACCGCGCTCGCCGCGACCACTGCTGGATTGGCCAGGTAGACCTCTGAGTCCTTGTCACCCATGCGGCCAACGAAGTTGCGGTTCGTGCTGCTGACGCATCTCTCACCTGGTGCGAGGACGCCCATGTATCCTCCCAGGCACGCCCCGCAGGTCGGCCCGGAAATGAACGCCCCGGCATCCATGAAGATCTTGACCAGCCCTTCGTCGATGGCCTGTTCCAGCACACTGTTCGTCGCAGGGACCACTATCATCCGGACTCCTCTGCGCACCTTCCTGCCTTTCATGACCCGTGCGGCGGTCCTCAGGTCCTCTATCCTTCCGTTGGTGCACGACCCGAGGTACGCCTGGTCTATCTCAACGCCTACCTCGCCTGCCGGCGCCACATTGCTGGGCAGGTGGGGCTTGGCGACGACAGGTACGATATCCGAGGCGTCGTACTCCCTGGAATCAACGTAGGTCGCGTCGTCATCCGCCAGCACGGGCTCGTACTCCCCACGGACCCTTCCCGCGAGATAGTCTTCCACCGTCTTGTCAGGCGGTATGATGCACGCCTTCGCTCCTGCCTCGATGCCCATGTTGGCTATGGTTATCCTGTCCGATAGCGAAAGGCCTGAGATCGTTTCACCGGTCACTTCCACGGACCTGTACAGAGCACCCTCCACACCGATGTCTCCGATCATCGTGAGGATGATGTCTTTGCCCATTACGAACGGGTTGAGGTCGCCGTGGACCGAGAGCTTCATCGAATCCGGCACTTTGAACCAGAGGACCCCCCTCGCGAACACCGTAGCAGCCTCGGTGCTGCCTATGCCCGTGGAGAACGCGCCTAGCGCACCGTATGAGCACGTGTGCGAGTCCGCGCCGACAATCAGCCTTCCAGGCGCAGCGAACCCCTGCTCGATCATGACCTGGTGGCACACTCCTCCAGAGCCGACCTCGAAGTAGTCCGCCACGTCGTGTTTCCTGGCGAAATCCCTCATCTTCTTAGCCTGCTTGGCCGACGCGATGTCCTTGTTGGGCACGTAGTGATCCGGTATCAGGACAACCTTGTCCCTCAACAACGGCGTGCAGAGCTTGTCGAACTCGTCGAAGGCCGCAGGCCCAGTTATGTCGTTGACCATGACGTAGTCGACCTCTGCCTCAGCGATGTCTCCGGCCTCGAGGTCCTTCCCGGATCTAACCGAGAGTATCTTCTCCGCAATGGTCCTGCCCATCTGAACTCACCCTCTGTGCTTCAGTCCTATGTTGTCTCCGTGATCAGTAAGCCCTTCTGCTGTTGTTCCTGCTGTCCGCACTCAACTTGCAGACCCAGAGCCTGTTCAGCGCCTCGACGGTAGCGTCCACGCTGGTCGTCACGATGTCCGACCCCACGCTCCTCCCGAGGGATATCAAGCCAGTGTTCTCGGAGTCGCCGAGCTTGA
>JBFESP010000041.1:0-2403 GCA_041548485.1 Thermoplasmata archaeon
CCGAGTGGCCCACGCTGTTTATCGCGAGGGGAACAGCCGATCTTCTCCTCATTGTAGCACCCCATCCCGTCGTATGACGATTGTCTGACAATATCTTGTACAACGTATATATATGTTCGCGTCCGCGCCGACTCTGGCTCAGGCCGAGTCTCCTGCCATCTGCGCAGCGCGCCTCTCGAGATCCGCGATCTTCCGCTGCAGCTTCCTGATCTTGGCGTCGTGCTTGGCGACCTGCTCCCGCAGCTTCGCGGCCTTCGCCCTGAGCTTCGCCGCCTTGGCGCGTCTCCTGGTCGAATGTTCGTAGCTGTTGACCTGAGAGGAGTACCTCTTCGCCTCCTTCATGGAAGACATGTTTCTCAGGCACATAGACCGACGTGCGCGAATATGAAACTATCCACCACGGTATCGGGCTGCCTAAGGCTGGATCGTCGACCTTCTCGCGGCGGAAAACAGTATTACGGTCCGCCGCGTTGGAGGCTCGGATGCGCGCTTACATCGAGTCCTACGGGTGCACTTTGAATCAGGGAGAAGCCTGCGAGATCAAGGACCTCCTGCTGTCCCTCGGCTGGAGCATGACCTCCGACCCCGCTGATGCGGACCTCTCAGTCCTCGTCACATGCGTCGTGATCGAGGCGACTGAGAACAGGATGCTAAGGCGGTTGAGGGCTCTCTCTTCGTCCAGGAAGGTCGTCGTGACCGGTTGTATGGCGACCGCTCGGAGGGAGGCCGCCAAGGCGATCCTGCCTACCGCGGAGTTCGTCCCTCCCGGTGACCTCGAGTCTATCGCGAAGCTGGTCGGACGTGTGGGCTCACCGTCGGCCGATGGGGCGGGCGGCGATGCGTCGGGCTTCTCGATCGTGCCGATCGCCACGGGTTGCAGAGGCGAGTGCTCGTATTGCATAACCCGTCTTGCGAGAGGAGACCTCAGGAGCAGACCGCCGAAGGAAATCATCACCAAGATCGCTGACGGAGCCCGCGAAGGACCCCTGGAGATCCGCCTCACAGCACAGGACTCCGCTGCGTACGGGCTCGACATCGGGTCGGACCTCGTGCAGCTGCTGGGATCCATCGGCGAGGTAGAGGGCGATTTCAGGATGAGGGTCGGAATGATGAACCCGAACAGCGTCCTGCCGCTCCTGGACCGTCTTCCGGACGCGTTCTCGGAACCCCGCGTCTTCAAGTTCCTTCATCTTCCGGTGCAGAGCGCGAGCGACGGTCTACTCTCCGAGATGGGGCGATGCTACACGCTCGCAGATTTCGAGAAGGTGGTCTTCGCGTTCCGCTCCACCGTCCCCGAGCTGACACTCTCGACGGATCTGATAGTCGGGTATCCGGAGGAGACCGACGAGGATCACGAGGCGAATCTCGCATTTGTGAGGCGCGTTCAGCCAGATATCGTCAACGTGACGAGATACTCACCGCGTCCTGGAACGAAGGCGTTCGAATCCGGACGCGGAATCGTCGGGTGGAAGGCGAAGGACCGTTCCAGGGAACTCACAGAGGCGAGGTTCGAGGTATCCCTTGCCAGGAACGAGCGACTGGTCGGGTCCGAGAAGCCCGCTCTCGCGACCGAGCGCGGGAAAAACGACAGTACAATTCTACGTGCGGACGACTACAGGCAGGTCGTTGTTGCCGACGACCTTCCTCTGAGGAGGTTCTACGACGTCGTGATAGATTCTGCCACACCGACATACCTGATCGGCCGCCTCGCAGGAAACCGTTAATATCGGAGTCGCTCCATGTCTCCGCTGCATGCTTCGCCATAGCCCCGTGGTGTAGCGGTCAATCATACGGGCCTTTGGAGCCTGTGACGGAGGTTCGAATCCTCCCGGGGCTACTCCTCTTTCTTACCCATCAACCAGTTGACGAACTTCGCCACCAGGAGGAATAGGATCACCCAGGACAGCACTATCAGGAAGAAGCCCTCCGCGAGGAACCCGCCTCCGACGGCCTTGAGCAGAAAGGCGCCCGTGAGGGTGGCAATCACCCCGAACGCCACTCCCCAGACGGCCATGCGTCTGTCGACCTTCCACTTGGCCATGCTCTACCATCTCTCTCTGTGCACCTGCTCGGACAGCGGGAGCCTTCGCCTGTGGACCCCCTTCTCCGCCGGATATCCGATGGGGAGCATGGCAACAGGCCTTATGTGTGCTGGGACGCCCAGTGCCTCCGCGACCTTCTTCTCGTCGAACGCCCCCACCCAGACACTCCCTAGGCCTTTGCTGTGTAGGTACAGGGTCATTGTCTGGACGGCTGCTGCGACATCCTGAAGGCAGTAGAGCGTCCGCCCACGATCTCCGTAGTGAGACACTCGCTCAAGGTTGGCGCAGAAGACCACCACCACGGGCGCTGTCTCGACGAAGTCCTGTCCGTACGCGGCATCCATAAGCTGCTTCTTGACAC
>JBFESP010000042.1:0-2239 GCA_041548485.1 Thermoplasmata archaeon
TCTGAGGACATATTCCTCTGGTGTGTCAGCTGCGAACTGCTTCCTGCGAAGGTACCAAGTTCTAGTCGAGTTCCTGAACAGGGCGGTTCCCGACACAGAGGCGCAGTACAGCTCGGTATAGCTCGCCTCGTCGATGTCTATGGGGATGACAGGTATGCCTTCGGAGTCCGCGGTCTCGATGGCCGCGACATAACATGGAGGAGGAGCGGCGACCTCTCCATACCTGCTCAATCCGAGGATGTATATCTCATCATATCTGGACAGCTCCGGCTCGTAGTCCTCGGGAAGGTTCCTTATCCCGTCCACCTCTTCCTTGGAGAGCGAGATCGCAACCGCATCGGGCTTCACCTCTGAGAACGCTCTTTGGACTTCGTCTATCTCTGATACGAGCCCCTTGATGACCGGCAGTATATGGATCTTCGAATCGTCGTTCGAGAAGGTCGTGATCTCCCTCAAGCCTTGGGCCTCCTCTCGCGTCGAACTATCAACCTCATGAGATCCTCGGAATGGTCAGCTCTCCTCAGCTCGTCCTTCGACACGAGCGGCGTGCCCTCAATGGCCTTCAAGCGACTGTCCCTTTGGACTATGATGACGGACTTCTTCTCCGTCACCCTGGAGAGGTTGCCCACGACCCTCGCCTTCCTCTCAACCATGCGCTCGTCGCCGCCTATGCCCGTAAGGAGCAGTTCCTCCTCACGAACGAACGCGTCGAACGGGCAGCGTCTGGTGGGCATCACGAGGTAGCCTATCTCGCGGAGCATGTCGAATATCTCCTTGTTGGCGTCGCTGATGACCTCCAACTCTCTGATGTTGGCCGCCATCTCGGTTGTGAACTCGAACGGGTCCAGCGGGATGACGATGGGCTCGTCAAGGAACTCCTCTATCCTGGCGGCTATCTCGACCATGGCGCCCATTCCCGTCTCGTACATCTGTATGGCCTTCCTGGAGACACCCGCCGCCTCCGCGAGAGTTCCCAAAGATATGCTCTTGGCCTCGCGGACGCTCCTGAGCGTCTCGCCGTCGATACGGACGTACAGCCCGCCAGGGGCGGCGTAGACGAGTGGCGGTACACCCTCCATCATCAGCGTCTCGAACGAGCGTTCGGACAGTATCGGCAGCCCGAAGCGCGTATAGAGTATGCCATCGTCCAGCTCCGCCGCGCTCGAGTGCAGGCCTATGATGATCGGGCTGGCTCCGAGCGCAGAGGCGAGCACCCGCAGGTCGTCTGCATCGCCCTGCGACAGAGAATCTATGTTGGACAGTATCTTCAGCACGATGAGCTGGCTGTCTCTCCGGGCGATGACATCGAAGCTCACGCTGCGTATGTTGTGCGGCTCCGTCAGGAAGAATCCGCACTTGGCCAGGTCGTCTCTGACCCTGAGGATAAGCTGCTCCCTGGTCGCCGTAATGGCCCGCTTCCTAGCCCTTGGTTTCTGCATGATCGTCAGTAAGTCCGAGGCACATCGTGCTACCTGTACATCGAGTCGGGGCCGAGTCGCTCGTACTTCCTCAGTTCGCTTTCGTTCATAGGCTGTACGTTCTCCATAGCTTTCTCAAAGTATTTCATTTCGACTTTGACATCGTCCATGCCGTCTCTGTCGGCGTCCCCTCCGCTGAGGACGTAGTCGCGTATGGCGAGCATGACCGCCTCGTTGGCGACGGCACCAATCTCCGCCCCTGTGAAGTTCGTCATCGAGGTGGCAAGCTTGTCGAGGTCGACATCATCCGCAAGGGGCTTGTCCCTGGTGTGTATCCTCAGTATCTCCTTCCTCGCCTCGAGGTCCGGAGGTGCGATGAACACCAGTCGGTCGAACCTCCCTGGGCGCAGCAGTGCCGTGTCGATTATGTCCGGCCGGTTGGTGGCGGCTATCACGACCACGTTGTGCAGCACCTCCAGCCCGTCCATCTCGGTCAGAAGCTGGCTGATGACCCGCTCAGTGACGCCCGAGTCCGATGAGGTGCCTCTGACCGGGGCGATCGCGTCTATCTCGTCGAGGAATATCACGCAAGGAGCTGCCTGACGGGCCTTCCTGAAAGTCTCCCTGACCGCCTTCTCCGACTCGCCCACCCACTTGGACAGGAATTCCGGCCCCTTGACGCTTATGAAATTCGCCTGACTCTCCGTGGCAACAGCCTTTGCTAGGAGCGTCTTGCCGGTCCCCGGAGGGCCGTAGAGGAGCACTCCCTTCGGCGGGACGGCGTTCATGTGCCTGTAGAGTCCTGCATACTTGAGAGGCCA